>NZ_JBVJCE010000011.1:259379-283112 GCF_055588925.1 Amycolatopsis sp. NPDC041971
GCCGTCCATGTGGAATTTCTACTGACCCCCGGCACCCCTCCCCCCCCCCCCCCCCCCCTCACCCCCCCCCCCCCCCCCCCCCCCACCCCACTCCCCCCCCCCCCCCCCCCCCCCCCCCCCCCCCCCCCCCGACCCACGCAACCCGGCGCTTATCCCGCGCTTACCCCCAGCCGGGGCAGACTGGCCAGGTGAGAGTGCTGGTGGTGGAAGACGAGCGGCTCCTGGCGGACACGATCGCCGAGGGCCTGCGACGGTTCGCCATGGCCGTCGACGTCTGCTACGACGGCGCGCAGGCCCTGGACCGGGTGGGGGTGCACGGCTACGACGTCGTCGTGCTCGACAGGGATCTCCCCGTCGTGCACGGCGACGAGGTCTGCGCCGCGGTGATCAGGACCGGCGGCGAGGCACGGGTCCTCATGCTGACCGCCGCGGCCGACGTCGACGACCGGGTCGCCGGACTGGGCCTCGGCGCCGACGACTACCTGACGAAACCGTTCGCGTTCGCCGAACTCGTCGCGCGGGTGCAGGCGTTGTCGCGGCGCGCGCGGCCCGCGTTGCCGCCGGTGCTGGAACGCGGTGGTGTCGTCCTTGACCTGCCCCGTCACCAGGCGTCCCGTGACGGCCGGTTCCTTCCCTTGTCCCCCAAGGAATTCGCGGTACTGGAGGTGCTCATGCGCGCCGAAGGGACCGTGGTCAGCGCGGAGGAACTGCTGGAGAAGGCGTGGGACGAACACGCCGACCCGTTCACGAACGCCGTCCGGGTGGCGATGATGACGTTGCGGCGCAAACTCGGTGAACCGCCGCTGATCGAGACCGTGCCAGGCGCCGGATACCGGTTCGGGTCGTGAAACCGCTCCGGCTCTCCGTCCGCACCAAGCTGACGGCGCTCTACGGCGGGGCGTTCCTGCTCGTCGGGCTCGCGTTGCTGGTCGTCAACTACCTGCTGGTGAGCTCGACCCTGCCGGATACGGCGGCGTTCGCGAGCGACGCCGCGGGTATCGCGGTCCAGCGCGCGTATCCCTTGGACACGACGACCATCCTGCCCGTGGAGCGCGCTCAAGCCACGCAACTGGTGGCGACCTCGATCACCGAGTACCGCTCGGACGTCCTTTCTACGCTGCTGTGGCAATCGCTGGTGGCGCTGGCGATCGCCGGCGCGCTCGCGGTGCTGCTCGGCTGGCTGATGGCGAGCCGGGTGCTGCGGCCGCTGCACGCGATCACTTCGACCGCGCGGAAACTCGAGGCCGAAAACCTCGACCGGCGCATCGATCTCGACGGCCCCGACGACGAACTCAAGGAACTCGCCGACACCTTCGACGGCATGCTCGACCGGCTCGCCGTGTCGTTCGACAGCCAGAGACGCTTCGTCGCCAACGCCTCCCACGAACTGCGGACCCCGCTCGCGGTGCAGCGCACGCTGGTCGAGGTGGCGATGGCCGATCCCGACGTGCGCCCCGAGGTCCGGAAACTCGGCGAGCACCTGATCTACACCAACGAACGCAGCGAACGGATGATCGAGGGCCTGCTGGTGCTCGCCCGCAGCGACCGCGGCCTGGCGGCACGCGGCCCCGTCCGGCTGGACGAGGTCGCGGCGACGGTGATCCGGTCGGCGGCGGCCATGGCCGAGGAAGCGGGCGTCACGGTGGAATCGCGGCTGCGGCCGCGGACGGTGTCCGGCGATCCCGTACTGCTGGAGCGGCTGGTCACGAACCTCGTGCACAACGCGATCACCTACAACCGCAAGGGCGGCTGGATCCACGTCGACCTCGGTGGAGACCCGGCGCTCGTGGTGCGCAACACCGGCCCGCAAGTGCCGCTGGACGCCGTACCAGCGCTGTTCGAGCCGTTCCGACGGCTTTCCGGCGACCGGACCGGCGACTCCCGCAACGCCGGGCTCGGCCTGTCGATCGTCCGGTCCATCGCGAAGGCGCACGGCGGGACCGCGGGCGCGGAACCGGGCGGACGCGGCGGCGGGCTGGTCGTCCGGGTGCGGCTTCCGTAGATTCCCCCGATCGTGACTGTGCGTGTCCAGCGCGTCACGCGGCGGACTTCGTGTCGCTGTTACAGAATGCACTTGCCGTCCTGAGCAAAATAGTGAGCAGGACACATGACATCGGCGCGCCTCACACGTCAAGGCGACGCGCCGTTTTAACGTGGACACCCACAAAGGTGAAGAATCGGGGAGGCGAGAATGCGAGCGCTACGGGTGGTCGGGCTGCACGAGGACGGTAAGTCCATCGTGTGTGAGGACCCGGCGAGCCGCACGCGTTTCCTGCTCCCCGCGGATGAGAGGCTGCGAGCGGCGGCGAGGGGTGACATCACCCGCCTCGGCCAGATCGAGATCGAGTTGGAGAGCCAAATGCGGCCACGCGAGATCCAGGCACGAATCCGGGCCGGGGAGTCCGTGGAGCAGGTCGCGAGCGGCGCCGGCGTCACCGTGCAGCGCGTCGAGCGGTTCGCATACCCCGTCCTGCTCGAGCGATCCCGCACCGCCGAACTGGCCCAGCGGGCGCATCCGGTCCGCGAGGACGGCCCCGACGTGCAGACGCTCGGCGAGGTCGTGGCGCACTCCTTCGGCCAGCGCGGACACGACTACAGCCAGGCGACCTGGGACTCCTGGCGAGGCGACGACGGCAAATGGGTCGTCGTGCTGAGCTGGAAGGCAGGCCGTTCGGACAACCGCGCGCACTGGTCGTTCTCGCCCGGCGCGCACGGCGGCACCGTACAGGCCCTCGACGAGAACGCCGAAGTCCTGCTCAACCCCAACGCCTACCGCGCCCCTCGCACGGTCCGGGCGCTGGATCCCGGCAGGGAAGCGGTCGTCCAGCCCACCCTTGATTCGGCACCCGACGAGCCGGTCGCGAAGGTGATCGACGCGCCGATCGCGGGGCCCGAAGAAGATGTCGAGCCACCACTTCCGGCTGACGAGCCGGAGGAAGTGGCCGAGCCCGCTCCACGGGCGAAGGGGAAGAAGAACCACCCCATCGTTCCGTCCTGGGAAGACGTCCTCTTGGGCGTCAGATCACAACGAGGTTGAATTCGCACGTGGTGGCCCCTTCCGGCGGAGGGGCCATTACGTGCGTCCGGGGACCTGCTCGATCAGGGATTTCGGCGTGATCGCCGGACTACCTCCGATGTGACCGAGGTGGCTTCCGGCCCTAGAAGACGACGATCAGCACGCCGATCCACGCGATCACGATGCCCGCGGCCGCGCCGAAGGACGCCCACCGCACGATCGGCACCCGCCGCGCGAGCCACAGCGAAGGCGTGATCCCGGCGGTGACGACGACGGACGCGAGCAGTGTGAGCCAGCCGCTGGTCTCTCGCGCGAGGGTGTTCGCCAATGCCAGCATCGCCACGACGACCACGGCCGCGACGAACGCGGAAACGGTCAGCCCGGTCAGCCACGGCGTCGGTTCCCCGGCGGGATCCGGCGCGCCGAAAAGCCGCCGCGCGAGTTCGCTGCGGGGCGTGGGGGCGGGCGGGTCGACGATGACGCCGTCGCCGGAGACGGGATCGACGTACCGCACCGAGGTGCCCATCGTGGCGGCGACCCGCTGGGCGAGCTGGCGACCTCGCTGGGAGACCACGGACGTGGCCTCGGTGCCGGAGGAACCGACGGCGGACGCGACGCGGGCCCATTCGTGCAACGCCTGCGCGAGATCCGAACCGATCGCGAGCGAATGCGGGTCCACCTCGCGCGCGCTGTCGCCGCCCCGCCCGGCCAGCACCGCACGTCCCTCACGGATCCGCAATTCCATGGGTTCTCCTCGTGATCGGCTCGGGTGCTCACGATAGCGGTGGACGCGTCTCGTAGAACGCGATCGCGCCCGCCGTGGCGACATTCAGCGAATCGACGCCTTCGGGCATCGGGATCCGCACCGCGACGTCGGCGGCGGCGATGGCCTCTTCGGTCAGGCCGGGGCCCTCCGCGCCCAGCATCAGCGCCACCTTCTCCGGTGTCTGGTCGCGTAACCGGCGCAGCGAAACGGAATCCGCACGGGGAGTGAGGGCCGCGATACGGAAACCGCGTTCCCGCAGCAGTTCCAGGTCACCGGGCCAAGACCCGAAGGTCGCGAACGGCACGCGCAGGACGTGCCCCATCGAAACGCGGACGCTGCGCCGGTACAGCGGGTCCGAACAACCGGCGCCGAGCAGGATGCCGTCGACCCCGAGCGCGGCCGCGTTGCGGAACAGCGAACCGAGATTCTCGTGGTCACCTACGCCTTCGAGGACAGCGAGCACGCGTGCGCCGTCGATGACGCCTTCGACCGTCGGCGACGGGACCGGCCGGTCCGCGACGGCCAGTATCCCGCGATTGAGATGAAAGCCGACCACGTCGGCCATCGTCTCAGCCGACGTCACGTACCCGGGGACGTCGACGCGGTCCAGGTCTTCGCCCAGTTCCCGGAACCGCCGGTCCACGCCGAGCAGGGCGCGGACCGGATAGCGGGAGTTGAGCAGGCGTTCGACCACGACGGTGCCTTCGGCGATCACGAAGCCGCGCCCACCCGGCCGGTCGGGCCGCCGGTCGGCGGTGGACAAGTCGCGGAAATCGTCGAGCCGCGGGTCGCCGGAGTCGTCGATGGTGATCAGTTCGGCCACCGGGAGAGTGTGTCATCCTCCCGCCGCGCGCCGTTTGCGTCCGATCGTCAACGGGTAGGTGGTACGAACGGACGTATTTTGCTGTCAGTTAACCCCTAGTGACAGAGAGCACCAGTTTGGCCGCTAGCCGGGCGACAGCGAGGCGTGAAACCGTTGGGCCGCCTGGCAGTCCCGCCTGGATCCCGCGGAGCGTGGCCAATGAGGAGCTCGACGAACATGGGTAAGAATCTCTCGGCGGACCCCTGCGAGCCGCAGGATCGCGGACGTTACCGCCGGAAGGTCCAGCGCTGTCTCGACACCTTGGCCCGGATGCTCACCGATGGCAGTTTCTCCTTCCCGCGCAAGAACATCGGGCTCGAGGTGGAACTCAACCTCGTCGACGCGGAGCTACGCCCGTCGATGACGAACACGACGGTGCTCGAAGCGCTGAACGACCCGTCGTTCACCACCGAACTCGGTCAGCACAACCTGGAGCTCAACGTGCCGCCGCGGCCGCTGGCCGGCGAGTCCGCGCTGCAACTGGAGGACGACCTCCACGCGTATCTGGGCGCCGCCTCCCGCAAGGCCGAGGAATCCGGCGCCTCGCTGGCGATGATCGGCATCCTCCCGACGCTGCGGCACGAGCATTTCGATCAGAAGTGGCTCACCAACAACGCCCGGTATTCGCTGCTCAACGACCGGATCTTCGCCGCACGCGGCGAGCGCACCGTGCTCTCGATGGAGGGGGCGCCGCTGCCCGGCAGGCAGCCCGAGCGGCTGCGCAGTTACTCCGAATCGATCCTGCCCGAAGCCGCCTGCACCTCCGTCCAGCTGCATCTGCAGGTGGCGCCGGAGGAGTTCGCGGCGCACTGGAACGCGGCACAGGCACTCGCGGGCGTCCAGATCGCGGTGGGCGCGAACTCGCCGTTCCTGCTCGGCAAGGCGCTCTGGCACGAGACGCGGATCCCGCTGTTCCAGCAGGCCACCGACACCCGGCCGGAGGAGCTGAAGAACCAGGGCGTGCGGCCGAGGGTGTGGTTCGGCGAGCGGTGGATCACCTCGATCTTCGACCTGTTCGAGGAGAACGTCCGGTACTTCCCCGGTTTGCTGCCCGAGACCGACCGCGAGGACCCGATCGAGGCGCTCGACTCCGGGCAGGCCCCGAAACTCACCGAACTGCGGTTGCACAACGGCACCGTCTGGCGCTGGAACCGGCCGGTCTACGACGTCGTCGACGGCCTGCCGCATCTGCGGGTGGAGAACCGCGTGCTGCCCGCGGGCCCGACCGTCGTCGACATGGTCGCGAACGCCGCCTTCTTCTACGGCGCGCAACGGGCCCTCGCCGAGGCCGACCGTCCAGTGTGGACACAGATGTCGTTCCAGGCGGCCGAGGAGAACATGTACGCGGGGGCGCGCCGGGGTTTCGACGCGCAGCTGTACTGGCCGGGTATCGGCTGGATCCCGCCGGACGAGCTGG
Source organism: Amycolatopsis sp. NPDC041971 (assembly GCF_055588925.1). Taxonomy (NCBI): domain Bacteria; kingdom Bacillati; phylum Actinomycetota; class Actinomycetes; order Pseudonocardiales; family Pseudonocardiaceae; genus Amycolatopsis; species Amycolatopsis sp. NPDC041971. The sequence goes on from NZ_JBVJCE010000011.1 coordinate 265,441, forward strand.
TGCTGCGGGTCCTGCTGCCGCTGGCGCACGAGGGACTACGCCGATCGGACGTTTCGGACGCGGCGAGAGAGCGTTATCTGGGCATCATCGAGCAGCGATGCCTCACCAGGCGGACCGGCGCGGCATGGCAGCGGGAGTACGTCCTGCGCGCGGAGGAGCGTGGCGCCGAGCGGGAGACCGCGCTGAACCGGATGCTGGGCCGGTACCTGGAGCTGTCGGCCACGGAGACGCCGGTGCACACGTGGTCGCTCGAGGCTTAGAGTCATCTCTCAGGGAGGTGGCTCGTGCCCAAGATCATCGGCCGGTCGCTGGAAGAGCACCGGCGCGAGGTCCGCAGCAGGGTGTTCGACGTCCTGCGCGGGCAGCTGTACGAGCGCGGGTTCGACGCGATCACGCTCGCGGGTGTCGCCGCCCAAGCGGGCCTCGGCCGGACGGCGATGTACAACCACTTTCCCGACAAGGAAAGCCTGCTGGTCGCCTTCGTCGAGGATGAGGCGACACGGTACGTCGAACGGTTGACGGCGGCCGTCGCGACCGCGAACACCCCGGTCGAGAAGCTTTCGACGTTCGTCCGGCTCCAGCTGCGGGTGCTGGCCGAGTACCACCTGCCGCCCGGGACGGCGCTCGCGTCGGCGCTGGCACCCGCCGCGTACCGGCGGATCAGCGCACACGCCGACCCCATCACCGGACAGCTGCGCGAGATCCTCGCCGCGGGGGTGCCGGAGGAGGATCCCGACGTGCTGATCCCGATGATCACCGCCGCGCTGGGCAGCCGCCAGGTCGTCGACGTGCCACCCGAACGGCTGGACGACGCGATCGAGGGAGCCGTCCGATTCGTGCTCCGAGCGGTCGGGATGACGGAAGATCCGAAAAATTAGCGTGGCCTGACTCACGATCGTGCCTTACGCTCTTTCTGACAGCATGTCAGATCGATGCTTGGAGGCTCTGTCCATGCCGGTGACCACCGACGTCGAATCCGGGCCGTTCTCCGCGACCCTGCGCGCCTCCACCTTGCCCGCCCACGAACGGGCCAACCACTCCGAGTACATGAACGCGCTGCTCGGCGGCGAACTGTCGCTCGAGGGGTACACCCGGCTGGCGATCCAGTACTACTTCATCTACCAGGCCATCGAGCAGGCCGGTGACAAGCTGGCGAGCGACCCGGTCGCGGGCAAGTTCGTCTTCGAGGAACTGCGACGGCTGCCCAGCCTCGAACGCGACCTCGAACACCTCGTCGGCCCGGACTGGCGCGAGACCGTCCGCCCGCTGCCCTCGACCGAGCGGTACGCGCGGCGCGTGGCCGAGGCGTCGGACTGGTCCGGCGGATTCGTCGCCCACCACTACACGCGCTACCTCGGCGACATCGCCGGCGGCCAGGTCATCCGGCGGCTGCTGGAGCGCAAGTACGAGCTCAGCGAGGCGGGTTCGCTGTTCTACCACTTCGACCTGCTGGGCAGCGCGCCCAAGTTCCGGGACAACTACCGCGAACAGCTGAACTCGGCGCCGTGGAGCGAGGACGAACGCGCGCGGCTGATCGAGGAGGCGATCGTGGCCTTCGAGTGCAACATCGCGGTGTTCGACGAGCTGGCGAGCGAACTGGACTCGTACCGGGCCGCTTGACCTCGTGTTTCGCGTGTCGTCCGGCCAGTCACGCGAGACCACCGGATCGCGGCCCCGCCACCCAGCGGCAAGACGGTGTTCTCGGCGGTCATGGAGTGTCCTCAATGGACACTCAGCCCAAGGTGGACCAAGAGCGCACCGGGTTCCTGATCGACTCCGTCGGTTCCGTGGCCTTTGATGGCCTTCCTCGGGGCGATCGGCCCTTATAATCCGGTCAGGCTGCCCCAACCGGCTTGATGACCGCCGTCACATCGCCTTGACCTCCAGCTAACTGGAGCTAGCAGGGTGGGCTCCATGCGGCGGTGCCAACGGGTACAGCCGCTACGAACGGGTCGTTCCACCTGGGGAGAACGCGGCGCCCCCGGTCGCCGCAAGCGGGTGAAGACGACTAAGTTCGTCCTTGGAAGCTTGTGTCGAAGACAGAAGGAGGGCCGATGGCCCGCTACGTGCTCCCCGATCTCGACTATGACTACAGCGCTCTGGCGCCGCACATCTCCGGCGAGATCAACGAGCTGCACCACAGCAAGCACCACGCGACCTACGTCAAGGGCGCGAACGACACGCTCGACAAGATCGCCGAGGCCCGTGACGCCGGCAACTTCGGCGACATCGTCGGCCTGCAGACCACGCTGGCGTTCCACCTCGCCGGGCACGCCAACCACGTCGTGTGGTGGAAGATCCTCTCCCCGGAAGGCGGCGACAAGCCGACCGGCGAGCTGGCCTCCGCGATCGACGAGGCGTTCGGCTCCTTCGACAAGTTCAAGGCGCAGTTCACCGCGGTCGCCACCACGATCCAGGGCAACGGCTGGGCCGCGCTCTCCTGGGACCCGATCGGCAAGACGCTGATCACCCAGCAGCTGCGCGACCACCACAACAACCTGGTCCTGCCGACCACGCCGATCCTGCTGGTCGACGTCTGGGAGCACGCGTTCTACCTGGACTACAAGAACGTGAAGCCGAAGTACGTCGAGGCCCTGTGGAACATCTTCAACTGGGCCGAGATCTCCAAGCGGTTCGACAACGCCGTCGCCGGTGGCAACGGCCTGCTGCTCGGCTGACTTCTCGTTTCTCGCCACGACACGGGGCTCTCCCATCCGGGAGGGTCCCGTTTTCGTCGTCTTGACCTCCAGCGCGGTCGAGGTGCCAAGGTGAACGCATGGATGTCGCCGTATACCTCGATCGACTCGGACTCGACCGCCCCGCCACGGCGGACGTCGCGGCGCTGCGGACGCTGCAGGAGCGTCATCTGGCGGCGGTGCCGTTCGAGAACTTGAGCATCCACCTCGGCGAGCCGATCGTCCTGGACACCGAGGCGCTGTTCGACAAGATCGTGCGACGGCGCCGCGGCGGCTTCTGCTATGAGCTGAACGGGCTTTTCGCCGTCTTGCTGCGGGAACTGGGCTTCGATGCCGACCTGAGGCCGGCGAAGGTCTTCCGGCCGGACGGCACCCTCGGGCCGCCGTTCGACCACACCGTCGTCAGCGTCGAACTGGACGAGCCGTGGCTGGCCGACGTCGGTTTCGGCCGGTTCAGCCGGTTCCCGCTGCGGCTGTCCGCCACCGAGGCGCAGGCCGACCCGGAAGGCGAGTTCCTGGTCCTCGACGCGCCCCACGGCGACATCGACGTCCTCCTGGACGGCAAGCCCCAGTACCGGATCGAGCGGCGGCCGCGGGCGCTGGACGAGTTCGTCCCGATGGCGTTCTGGCACGCGACGTCACCGGACTCGCACTTCACGCGGGGGCCGACCTGTTCGCTGCCGGGCAAGCACGGCCGGGTCACACTGGCGGGTGACAAGCTGATCGTCACGACCCACGGGGTGCGGGAGGAGTCGAGGCTTTCGAGTGACCAGGAGATCCTCGATGCCTACCGGAAGGAGTTCGGGATCGAACTCGCCCGGGTGCCGGGACGGCCTTGACCGGATCGATGAGGTAACCGACCATGGACCTCCGGAATGAACGAAGCCCCGCCTCCGGGGGTGACCCGGTCGCGGGGCTTCGTCCGTTCCCGAACTGACTGCCGCTCCCACCACGAAGCGGACGTGCATGAGGTTAGCCTAACCTCATCTACCCCGGCAAGGGGTGCGTTCGAGAGACGCCGGTCTCACCCTTCCGAGTGACGGCAGACTGATCCCATGGGTCTTCTGCGCGGTAAGGCCGTGGTCACCGGCGCCGGGCAGGGTCTGGGCAGGGCCCTTCGCGCACCACGCGGCGTCACAGGGCGCGGCGATCGTGGTAACGACGTCGAAGCGGGGCTCGCGGACGAGGTCGCGAGGGAGATCAGCGCGCTGGGCGGGCGCGCCGTGTCCAACGGCGGCTCGGTCGCCGACGCCGAGCAGGCCGCCGGGCTGATCGACCAGTGCGTCGCCGAATTCGGCGGGCTCGACGGCCTGGACGACAACTACCGGGCCGACCCCCGGTCGGACGACCCGGCCCGGATGCGCGAAGTGGTCGAAGTCAACGTGCTGGGCCCGCTCTTCCGCGGGACCGCCGCCGCGAAAGTGCCGCACGACCAGGGCGGCGGCGTGCTCGTGAACGTGGGCTCCGGAACGAGTGGCACCGCTGGTGACCGGCGATCTGCGGAAGGCGTCGGAGCCGCCTCCCTCGGCCAGGTGGAAGTGACCGTTCCGGGTCGCTGACCGGCGCCGATCCGCTAGCGTGCGCACGTGACCACATGGGGTGTCAAGAGTTTCCTGGCGATCGTGATCGCCGGACTCTGCGCGGGGTGTCTGTCGAAGGTCGACACCTACGAAGAAGGGCTCGGACCGAAGGAACTTCCCAAGGAGTGGCCGTCTTCGAACGGCCGCCCGCTGCGCCCGGTGCCGATGCCGTCCGGCGAATTCCTGCTGGCGCTGCCGCAGGAGACCGCGGCCCAGGTGCTGTGCCAGGCGATCCCGGCGGACCGCTGGAAGGAGCTGATGAGCGGCGACGTCGCGCGCGAGGTGGAGCACGGCGAGTCGTGCCACGCCGTCGGCCTGGACAGCTGGGTGCGGATCTCCTTGAACCGGACCGCCGTCGCCGACTCGACCGGGCTGGGCACACGCAAGAAGGCGACCGTCGCCGGACGCCCGGCGACGGTCGTTCTGGGCGGCTCACCGTCCTTTGTGGAGGTCAAGCTCTCCGACACCGATGTGCGGGTGCTCCGGCTCGAGACCGGCTGGACGCGCGTCCCGCCGCGGAACGACCAGAGCGAAGGCCTGTTGCTCGGACTGGCCGAGTCGGTACTCGGCGGCGCCTTCGGCCCCGGCCCGAAACTGCCCGCCGCGGACGAACGAGACGTCATCGAACGGAAGACCGTCGAGCCGGGCGCGGGCATCCTCGACGCTCCACTGCCCGAGATCTCTTGGAAACTGTGCACGCAGCTCCAGCGCGCGCTGGGCCTCCCCGTCACGGCCACGGAGCCGTACTCCGACGGGAAATGCACGGCGACCGCGGCGGATGACTCGCCCATCCGGATCGAGCACGCCGTCCTCAAGACGGAGCTTCGAGATGAGCCGGTGGCGGGCCGCCCGGCTTCGGAGAGCGGTGGACAGTTGAGTGTTCTGTTGACGGACAACGGTTCTGGGCAGGGACTGCGGTTCTCCTGGCGGGATCGCCCGGAGGCGGAGCTGCGCGAACTGGCGGGGAAAGTCTTACCTCCGCTGCTGGGCTGACGCTCCTGGCCCCGCTTCGTGAGTGCTGGGGTGCGGTGGAGCACGGTCCTTGCGTACGCGCAAGGGCATCACCCTCGGCCGATGATCTTTTGTCGGGCCTCCCGGGACAATGACCGGATGACAAGCCACGTGTTCGTCGACGAGAGTAAGGAAGGCGGCTGGCAGCGCGGGGGCCATTGGAAGGCACGTGCGCGAGAGATGGTGGAAGAGGTCAGAACCGTATGAGCTCCGGATACGCGAAACCCGGCCCACCCACCGTCCGGAAGGCTGCCGGGTCCACTTCGCCGGTTTACTAACCAGCGCTGCTCAAAGCCCTACCGCACCCCTTCCCGAAGGCCCACCCTCCGTATTCACCCATCGGGTTGGCGTTTCGCCGGACAGCGGCCGTCCGACGGGCTAGCTTCACTCCGTGGCCACCCCGAACGACTACCGCGCCATCGCGCGCAAAACCGACCGTCCGATGTGGATCTGGGCGGGTTGTGCGCTGACCAGTGTCCTGCTGCTGTTCGGGGTGGGGATCACCGTCGCCATCACCGTGCTGAGCCGAGACGAAGAGCCCAAGGCCTCGCTCCCCGAGGTCTGGCCGTCGAAGTCCGGGCAGGCGCTCCGCCCGGTCCCGATGCCGACGGGTGAGATGGTGGCCGCGCTGACGGACGAGACCGGCGCGCAGGTACTGTGCCAGGCGATCCCGGAGCAGCGCTGGGAGGAGATCCTCGGCGGCCCGACGCTCCGGGAGGCGGGCGGGGCCTGTCACGTGGTCACCGAGAAGCTCGACGTCAGCGCGCAGATGATCACCACGCTGCCCGAGGACACGAGCCGGGGCATGCCCACCAGGTCCACCGTCGCCGGCAAACTCGCGGTCATCGCCACCGACAAGAACGGCACCAGTCTGAGCGTCGAGCTCGTCGAGGTCGCGCCGCACCACGGTGCCTCGCCGGTGCTGCACGTCTCTGTCCGCAGCAGGACCGCCGAAAGCCCTGAAACGGAAGGGAAGGCGAAGGCGCTCGCCGAGGCGTTGACAGCCGGTGCGACGCCACCCGGGCCTAAGTTGCCGAAAATCGGCGAAGACGGCGAGATCCCACTGGAGAAGACCGAGCCGGGCCCGATCAAGGACCGGCCACTTCCGGTGATCTCCTGGCTGTTGTGCGGAGAACTCGGCCGCGCGCTCGGCGTGCCCGCCGACAAAGCGAAGCCGACCTTCTTCGCCGCGTGTGAGCTGAACGGCGTGACCGCGGATTTCAGCGCGCTGTCCTCGGCCGTCGTCCCGACCACGACCATCGCCGGGCTGCCCGCCCAGGTCGACGGGCGGGGCGTCGTCGTGCAGCTCACCGACGATCCCGACGGGCAGACGCTGAAGTTCAAGGGCACCGGCGACCTCCCGGCACTCGCCGAAAAGATGGTGCCGCCGCTGCTCGGCCGTTAAGCCCGGTAGTTCGACAACGAAGGTCTCGTGCGCAGCCTGTTCACCCCCGTTCCCGCTTCAGCACGCGCAGCCCGTTCCCGAACCGCCGCACCGGCAGCCTCACCCCGCCGCGCCGGATCAGCACGACGGCGCAGACCACCGCGGCGACCGCCGAGACCGCGCCGCCGATGTAGAACGGCGAGCGGCCACCGAAGGCGTCGGCCATCCAGCCGGTCAACGGGCCGCCGATGGGGTTGCCGCCGATCAGCACCAGCACGTACAGGCCCATCACGCGGCCGCGCATCTCCGGGCTGACCGCGGTCTGCACGAGCGCGTTCGCCGTGTTCAGGAAGGTGATCGTGGCGAAGCCGAGCGGGATCAGCGCGAGACCGAAGGTCAGGTACGTCGGCATGAACGCGGTGATCACCTCGAACGCGCCGAGCAGGAACGCCGAGATCAGCAGCATCCCCACGCGGGGGCCGCCGCGGGTGTTGCGGCGGGCCGACATCAGCGCGCCGGTGAAGGTGCCGACGGCGACCAAAGTCGACAGCAGGCCGTAGCCGTCGGCGTTGGTGTGGAAGACGTTCGCGGCCACGATCGGCAGCGAGGTGAAGTACGTGATGCCGAACGTGCTCACGAAGAACACCAGCACCATCACGGTCATCAGGTCACTGCGCCGCCGGACATAGCGCAGCCCCTCGACGAGTTGCCCCTTCTCGCGCGGGATGACCGGGCCGCGGAAGAGCTTGTCCGGGTTCATCATCACCAGCGCGGCGATGACGGCACCCGTGCTCACCGCGTTCGCCATGAACAGCCAGCCGGTGCCGACCCAGGTGATCGCGAAACCCGCGATCGCCGGGCCGACGATGCGGGCCATGTTGAAGATCGACGAGTTGAGCGCGACGGCGTTGGTGACCTTGTCCCTGCCGACCATCTCGGCGACGAACGACTGCCGCGCCGGCACTTCCAGCGATGCCGTCACGCCCAGCGTGAAGCAGAGGAGATAGACGTGCCAGAGCGCCGCGATCCCGCTCAGATCGAGTGCCCCGAGAATGATCGCCTGCGCCAGCACGGCGATCTGGATGCCGATCAGCAGCCGCCGTTTGTCGACGCGGTCGGCGAGCACCCCGGCCCACAACGAGAGGAACAGCGTCGGCGTGAACTGCAGCGCGACCGCGATGCCGAGCGCGACCGGGTCGTTGCCGCTGAGGGTGAACACCAGCCAGTCCTGCGCGATGCGCTGCATCCAGGTGCCGATGTTCGAGATGACCTGGCCGGTGAAGAAAAGCCGGTAGTTACGGACCTTCAGCGAGGAGAACATACTCGCGCGTGGCTTCTCGCGCGCGGGCGGTGGAGCGGGTTCGCGGGTAGCGGTGGTCTTCGAAGGACACTGTGTTTCGCTACCCGTGGTCGTCACCGCTGTTAGTTCCCCGCCATCCTGTCGATGATCTCGGCGGCGCGAGAGAGCACTTCACGTTCTTCGGCGCTCAACTCCGCCAGTTGCTTGTCCAGCCAGATCTCCCGCGCGGTGATCTGCTCGATCACGTAGGCCCGGCCACGATCGGACAACTCGACGATGGCCTGGCGGCCGTCGGTCGGATGCGGCCTGCGCTCGACGTAACCCATCTCCTCGAGCGCGGCGATCACCCTCGTCATCGAGGGAGGCTGGACGCCTTCCTTCGCGGCGAGCTGGCCAGGGGTCAGCGCACCGCATTTGTGCAGCGTCGACAACGCGGAAACCTGGGTCAGCGAGATGCCGTCACCGGCCCGCTGGGCCCGCAGCCGTCGATTGAGCCGCACCACCGCGAGACGCAGGCGGCTCGCCAATGAGCGCTCGTGCGTGTCTCCGGACATATAGTTAGCCTACCTCACGATCGGATCATCGGTCCGTGAGATCGCCCACGGCTGGCAAAACCGCTGGTCAGCCGAACGCGGCCTGGATCGGCCCGACCGCGAAATAGGCCACGAACATCACCGCGATGCCCCACATCAGCGGGTGCACGCCCTTCGCCCTCCCGGTGACCGCGCGGATGACGACGTAGCTGACGAAGCCGGCGCCGATGCCGTTCGCGATCGAGTAGGTGAACGGCATGACCACGATGGTCAGGAACGCGGGCAGCGCGACGGTGAAGTCGGCGAAGTCGATCTCCTTGACCTGGCTCATCATCAGCGCGCCGACGACGACCAGCGCCGGAGCGGCGGCCTCGACCGGGACGACCTGGTAGAGCGGCGTCAGGAACATGGCCGCGATGAAAAGCACGCCGGTGACGACGTTCGCGAGCCCGGTCCGGGCGCCCTCGGCGATGCCGGACGCGGATTCGACGAAGACGGTGTTCGAACTCGACGACGCGAAGCCACCCGCCACCGCGGCGGTGCCGTCGACGAACAGGGCCTTGCCGACGTTCGGGAGCTTGCCGTCCGGCGGGAGCAGGCCGCCTTCCTTCGCCAGCCCGGTCATCGAGCCCATGGTGTCGAAGAAGTCCGCCAGCACCAGGGTGAACACCAGCAGCACGACGGTGATGATCGGCAGCCGCGTCCAGGCACCGAAGGAGATGTCGCCGACCAGTGAGAGGTCCGGCATGCCCAGGACCTGATCCGGCAGCGCCGGGTAGCCGAGGTTCCAGCCCAGCGGGTTGACGCCCTTCGACGGGCCGACCTTGGTGATCGCCTCGACGACGATCGCCAGCACGGTCGAGGCGAGGACACCGATCAGGATCGCGCCCTTGACCCGCTTCGCCACCAGGATGCCGGTGACCAGCAGGCCGACGACGAACACCAGCGTCGGCCACGAAGCGATCGAACCGTTGATGCCCAGCCCCACCGGCACGGTGGTCTTCGCGTCGTCCGGGACGCGGCGGACGAAGCCGGCGTCGACCAGGCCGATCAGGCAGATGAACAGGCCGATGCCGACGGCGATCGCGGATTTCAGCGGTGGCGGCACGGCGTTGAACACCGCCGTCCGGATGCCGGCGAAGACCAGCAGGACGATGATCAGGCCTTCGATCACCACCAGGCCCATCGCCTCGGGCCAGGTCATCTGGGAGGCGAAGGTGACCGCGATCAGGCTGTTGATGCCGAGGCCGGTCGCGATGGCGAACGGGTAGTTCGCGACCAGGCCCATGATGATGGTCAGCACCCCGGCGACCAGCGCGGTCACCGCGGCGACCTGCGGCACGGGGAGGATGTTGCCAAGGACGTCCTTGTGCGCGCCCGCGTCTTCGGCGGAGAAGCTGCCGAGGATCAGCGGGTTGAGGACGACGATGTAGGCCATCGTGAAGAAGGTGACGATCCCGCCGCGGATCTCACGCCCCGGCGTCGAGCCGCGCTCGCTGATCTTGAAGAACCGGTCCAGTGTGGACCGGGTGCGCCGCTCCGCCATCGCCTACCACCCCTTCGCCCGTTGCCGGTACCCTTCCCCACGTGGGCGAATCGATCAATTCCGGGGAAGTAAACGGTTCATTGCGGCCAACGCCGGAGCTGCCGAAGCGGCTGACCGACCTGACGCCGGTCGTGATCGTAGGTACCTCGCTCTGGGCGGTCGCGACCGTGGTCCTGTTCTTTGTGACCGACGGCATCTGGGTGCGGACGGCATTCTGCGGCCTCGTGCTCGGCTTCGTCGGGCTCGCGATCATCGCCTGGCAGCGCGCCGCCGCCCGCCGGGGCTCGAAGAGCGCCCAACGCTTCTAGTCTTCCCCCCGCGTTTCGTCCTCTGAATGCGGTAGTTGCACACGCAAGGACCGCGTTCAGAGGACGAAACGCGTCAGTTGAGCAGGGCCGACGGCGAAGGGTCGTCGAGCAGGGCCGTGAGGACGTGGCGGTCGGCCCACCGGCCGGTGGCCCAGGCGAAGGCGCGGCCGAGGCCTTCGGGGGTGTCGGCGGCGTGCAAGGTGCCGTCGGACCACCAAGCGACTTCGTGCTCCGCGTCCTCGAAGGTCACCGTCAGCGACTCGTGCAGCAGCACGCCGCCGTCGGGAAGTTCGACGCCCAGCTGATCGGCGGCCAGCCGGAGCGCGGAAAGCTCCGTCCACGGCACGTACTCGCCGTCTTCGGTGACCTTGGCGTCGAAACCGCTCGCCACCGGCAGGTCCAGCAGTTCCGCCAGCGCGGCGGCGCCGCTCGCCGAGACGACCATCCGTTCCGGCGCCAGCACGGCGGCGAACCACGGCACGTCGAGTACGACGGCGTCGCGAGCGTCGACGGCCGAACCGTCCGCCGCCCGGACACGATCCGGCGCCGCGACGTCCACTGTGTACTCGGCGAGTGCCGCGTGCGCCCGGGAAGCCAGTCCGGGGCTCACCTCGCGCTCGGGATCGCCCAACCGCTCCAGGAGATCTTCGACGTCTTCGGCGTCCGTTCCGAGCTCTGTCCGCACCCCGGCGGCGAGCAGAATTTCCTCGCTCAGCCCCGAATCCGGGACGACGTCGTAGAGCCCGGCCAGCGCGGTGGCCGCCGGCATCCGCCAATCGAGCGGCGCGTGCCCGCCCAGCAGCGCGTACCGCGCGAGCCACCAGCCGGTGTGCCCACCGGGTTCGGTGAGGGCACGCCAGGTTTCGGGGCGGGACGCGAGCAACCGCAGCGCCTCCGGCCAGGCGTCGTCGCCGACGAGGTCGAGATCGCGCACGGCGAGCACGCGCGCCGGCGGGCGCTCCCGCGCGTCCCACCACTCGTGCTCCTCGGGCAGGCCGTGTTCGGGTTCCAGCGGTTCGTCGTCGGTGATGATCGCGAAGGAATCGAGTACACCGACCGCGACGAGCGTGGCCGTCGGCCAGTCCTCGGCGAATTCCTCGTCCAGTACGGACAAGGCGCCGTCTTCCTCGAACACCTCGGGGTCGAAGATGTCGCCCAGCGGCGAGGTGGGCAGGACGAGTTCGTCCGCGCGCCGCCAGCCGTCCTCGCTCGGCAACGCCAGCGCGCCCGCCCATTCGGGGGCTTCGTCGCCGACTTCGGCGATCAGGCGGAGCACCGCGCCGGCGAGCGCCGTACCGTCCAAACCGGACCGGACGTCTTCGACGCTGCGCTCGACGGCGGCGCTCAACGCATCGGCTTCGAGCAGGTCACTCGCCTCTGCGTGCTTGGCGCCCAAGCGTTCCAGCAACGGATGCGCGGCGGCCGGATGCACGAGCCGCAGCCCGAGGATGTCCACATCGGACAGAAGTTCGAGAAGCTCCGCCGAGCCGCCGACGAGCAACGCGTCGCGCACGCCGGGCAAAGTGCGGCCGTCCGACATCGGCACCGGCAAGGCGCCCAGGTCTTCCTTGGTGAGGTCGTGTGCTTCGAGGGCCGGGAGCAGGACGTCGTAGAGCGAGCGCCACCACGAGGGCTCGCGCTGGATCCCGGTCAGCAGCTCGATGGCCTCGGACGGCGAAAGCGACTGCGCGCCGACGGCGCGAAGGTCCACACCGGACAAAGAAATCAGTCCGGGCACGAGATCGGCCAGCAGTGGCGCGAGGCCCGGCACGTCGACCGAAAGCACCCGCGCCCGGCGGCCAGGCAGGTCTTCGCCCTCCTGCGCCGGGAGCCACGGCAGATCGGCGAGGTTCTCCAGAATGGACTCCCGCAGCGTTCCGTCCACAGTGGAACGCGGGAAGCCCCCACCGGGTACGAGGGGCAGGCGTTCCTTGGCGGGCAAGGAACAGACGAGCGCGACGTACTCCCGCGCGGCGTTCTTCAGCGCCGCGGTCAGCTCCGGCCCCGGCAGCGCGCGACGGCGTGACGGCTCGATCGGCAGCGTCGCGATCAGCCTCGCGGGCAGGGAAAGCTCGTCGTCGGTGGGTGTCGGCGCGTGCAGGACGTCTTCGCCGAGCGGCCGCGGCGAACCGGCCCCGTCCAGCGGGACGGCCCAGACGACGTCGCCGCGATGGACCTGCCAGTGTTCGGCGGAACCGTCCGGCGACGAGAGTTCGACGACGCCGTCACCGAGTTCGGTGCGGCGCCAGGCACCGCCTTCGACCTCGATGCTCTCCAGCCAGGACAAGGTGAGCAGGAGATCGCAGATGTCGTTCTTCAGCTCCGCCAGCAGGGCCTGGCTGTCGACGCCCTCGCGCAGTGGCAGCCGGACCTCGGTGGCGAAACCTCCGGGCACGGGAGGTTCGTCGTCCGCGACGGGCCACGGAAGCCGGAGCACGGGAACGTCACCGGTGCGGCCGGCTTCGGCCCGCGTGCGTTCCGCCGAGAACGCGACCCCGCCGGTCACCGAAACGATCCTCGGCTCGGCGGAAACCGTGAGCACAGCGGCGAACCCGACGCCGAAACGGCCGACGGTCTCCTCCCCCTTGCCGGAAGCACGAAGGGAGGCAAGGGACTCGACCCCGCGCGCGTCCAGCGGCGCACCCGTGTTGGCGAACCTCAGCTCACCGTCCACAACGGACACCCGGAGTGTGCCGCGGGTACCGGCGGCCAAGGCGGCGTCGGCGGCGTTCTGCGCCAGCTCGACGAACAGCCGGTCACGGTAGCCGCCGACCCGCAGGTCGTTCTCGGTGTTCGTGTCCTCGGTGAACCGCGTCGGCGAATCGGCCCAGGCACGCAGGACGGCGGCGCGTAACCGCTCGGTGCCGAACGGGTCAGTGCTCACTGGCGCTTTCGGCTTCGACCTGCGCTTCGTCGGCGGTGTCCTGCTCGGCGGCCTCCGGTTCGACCTCCGGCTGGACCTCGGCGGTCTCGGGCACCTCGGCGATCGGAGCCTCGGATTCGTCGACGACCGTGGCCTCGGCGGGCTCGGGCTCAGCGGCATCAGGCTCGGTGGCTTCGAACTCGGCGGCTTCGGACTCGGCGGGCGCTTCCGGCATGGGCTCGAAGTCCATCAGCGAGTCGTCGTAGACCAGTTCCGCCACCGGCACCGACGAGGTCACCTCGACCTCGATCTCGGAGTGCGCGCCGCAGCCGTACTCGACGTCGACGACGTGGCCGTCCGCCGGGGAGATGTCGTTGGTGCAGGCGCCGAAGGCCGCGCTGAGCGACCCCGCGAGCGGCACGAAGAAGCCACAGCTCCCGCAGACGTCCGGCGCGCTGCGCGCCATGTCCGACCGCGGGCCGAACTCGCCGCTGTGCCAGCGGGCGGCGGCGTCGAGCCTGCCGTGCCGCGACAGCACGTGGACCCGGCCGAGACCCGCCTCCTTGGCGACCGCTTCGACCGCGGGGTCGTCGGACTGCAGGTACGCCGGGGCGAGCCGCGGGTCGTCCTTCTCCACCGGGAAGATGTCGCCGACGCCGAGGTCGCCCGCCTGGACTCGGCGATCCCACGGCACCCACGCCGGGGCGACGCGTGCTTCCGGACCGGGGATCAGCACGACCTCGCTGACCGTGATCGGCTCTTCCTCGCCGGCCAGCGCGACCGTGACCGACCAGCGCCAACCTCGATAACCCGACACGGTCGCCTCGAACAGATGGCTCGCGGAAACCGCGTCCTCGGAGTCCACGCCGACGTGCGCGCCGACCTGTTCGGCACCGGCGTCCTCCAGCACCGCCGCGCGGGCGAGATCGACCGCCTCGGCGAGTTTGCGCTGGATGGAGCCGTCGTCCAGAGTCAACAGCAGGGTCATGCCCCCATTCTGCCGCACGCGAGATCGCGGTCCGTGTCAGGCTGTCCGCGTGCGCTCGCTGATGACCATGTCGCTCCTGCTGGCCGCCGTCCTCGGTGCTTGCGCCGCCGCGCCGGTGAGTGACGCCACCCCGCCCGCGCCCGCGAAACTCAAGGTGCGGGTGCTCTCGTCCTTGCCCCACGATCCGGCCGCCTTCACCCAGGGCCTCGAGTTCTCCGGCGAGACGCTGTACGAGGGGACCGGCCTGGTCGGGAAGTCGTCGATGCGGGCCGGGCCCGCGGGCGCGGCGCCGACGGTCCGGCGGGAACTGCCCGGCCTGTTCGGTGAGGGGATCACCGTGCTCGGGCCGACGGCCTGGCAGATCACCTGGCAGGACGGTGTCGCGATCGAACGCGACGCCAAGACGCTGGCCGAGCTGAGGCGGGTGAATTACACCGGTGAGGGCTGGGGCCTGTGCCATCGCGAGGGCGCCGGGCAACTGGTGATGAGCGACGGCTCGTCGAAGCTGACCTTCCGCGACCCCGTGTCCTTCGCGCCGACGGGCGGCGTCGACGTCGGGCGCGACCAGCTGAACGAACTCGAATGCGTCGGGGACTCGGTGTACGCCAACGTCTGGCAGACGGACCGGATCCTGCGGATCGACGCCGCGACCGGGCGGGTCACCGGCGAAATCGACGCCTCGGGGCTGCTCGACCAGGCCGAACGGGGTTCCGCCGACGTCCTCAACGGCATCGCGGCGGTGCCGGGGACCGACGAATTCGTGCTCACCGGCAAGCTCTGGCCCAGGATGTTCCGCGTGAAATTCGTCCCCGCCGCCTAGAAAGCAGTGGTGAACGCGCGAAGCGGGTCCCGCGTAAGGCAGGATTGCAGGGTGGGAATCTTCGGCTCGAACTCCGGACCCGACGGCAAGCGTTCCGGCCGGTCGGGCAAGGAGCGCGGCCGCAAGAGCAAGCGGAAGTGGACGCCGGAGCCCGGCGCCGCCCAGGCACGCAACTGGTCCGCGCCGCCGCCGACCAGGGTCGACCAGCAGCCGGTCCCGCCCGCCCCGCCGCGCGCGGCCCGCCCCCAACCGCAGCACCAGCCCCATCACCAGCCGCATCCGGCCGGGCCGACCGCGGACGAGGCGCGCACCAGCGCGATCCCGATGGGACACCACCAGCCACCGCCACCCCCGCGGACACCTCCCCGCGGCGCGCGCCCGTATCCGGATCCCTCGCAGCGGCAGACCGAACCCGTCCGGCGTCGTCCAGGCGGGTTCTACGACGAGCACCCGCCGGGCAGCGGCGAGTACGAGCACTACGACACCGGCGGTTACGCGGGTGAGCCTCGCTACGCCGAGGAGCTGCCGCAGGAACACCCGACGACCGCGGTCCCGCCGCGGGCGGGCCCCCTGCCGAAGATGCCGAAGAAGATCACGGTCACCCGGGTCGCGGCGATGCGCAGCCGTCAGCTCACCGGGCAGGCCGTCGGCGCGTTCCAGCGCGCCACGAAGGCGGACGGCGCCGACAAATCGGGCCTGACTTCGCTGACGTACGCGGTGATGCTGAACTACGCCAGCGACGCGGCGATGGCGATCGCGCTGGCCAACACCTTGTTCTTCGCCGCCACCAGCGGAGAGAGCAAGGGCAAGGTCGCGCTCTACCTGCTCATCACGATCGCCCCGTTCGCGCTGGTCGCGCCGGTGATCGGCCCGGCGCTGGACAAGATCCAGCGCGGCCGCCGTCTCGCCATGTGCGTGTCTTCGGCAGGCCAGGCGCTGATGGCCATCGTGATGGCGCTGCATTTCGACGACTGGCTCCTGTACCCGGCGGCGCTGGGCATGATGGTGCTCTCGAAGTCGTTCACCGTGCTCAAAGCCGCCATGACACCACGGGTGCTGCCACCAGAGATCACCCTTTCGAAGACCAACGCGCGGCTCACCGTGTTCGGCCTGATCGCCGCGGGTGTGTTCGGCGCGCTGGCGAGCGGGGTCAACGCGATCTGGGGCTCGCAGGGCGCACTGTGGTTCACCATGCTGATCTGCGTCGCGGCCGCGGTGCAGTCGATGCGGATCCCGTCCTGGGTCGAGAGGACCGAGGGCGAGGTGCCGGCTTCGCTGTCCGCGCACCCCGAACGGCGGGTCAAGAAGCAGCGGCAGCCGATGGGGCGGCAGATCGTCGTCTCGTTGTGGGGCAACGGCACCGTCCGCGTGCTGACCGGGTTCCTGATGATGTTCTCCGCGTTCGCGGTGAAGGCGCAGGCCGAGGGCAGCGGGCAGAGCCCGTTCGACCAGTTGCTGCTGCTCGGCATCATCGGCGCCGCGGCCGGTGCCGGTGGTTTCCTGGGGAACGCGCTCGGCTCCCGGCTGCACTTCGGCAAACCGGATCAGGTGATCCTGGCCTGTGTCGGAGCCTGTCTTGGCATCGCGGTCATCGCCACCGTGGCGGCCGGGCTGGCGACGGCGGCGATCGTCGCGCTCGTCGGCGCGACCGCGAGCGCGCTGGCGAAGATCAGCCTCGACGCCGTCATCCAGGAGGACCTGCCGGAAGAGTCGCGCGCGTCGGCGTTCGGCCGGTCGGAGACCGTGCTGCAGATGTCCTGGTGCTTCGGCGGGGCCGTCGGCCTGCTGCTGCCGCCGACGTACTGGATCGGCTTCCTGGTGCTTTCGATCCTGCTGGCCGTCGGGTTCACGCAGACGTTCATGGTCCGGCGCGGCACTTCGCTGATCCCGGGACTCGGCGGCGACCGGCCGCTGCGTCCGGAGCCGACCAGCGAATCGCCGATCCCCTCGCAGCCCGGTGACTCCCGGTGGCGCCCGGGCTCGTAATCTTCACCGTATGCGGCGACTTCGTAGTTTGGCCCTGCTCGCGGCGGGTGGTTTCGTGGTGGCCGGTTGTTCGGCCCCGGGCCCCGAAGAGGTGACCTTCTTCGCCGACGGCAAGACGGTGAACGTCGCCCCGCTGGCTTCTTGCGACATCAAGAGCGCCCAGTGCACCACCAGGCCCGACGCCGCCGGCAAACTGCGCATCCGGCCGGGGAAGCCGGTGCAGATCTCCGTGCCGAGCGCGATCGCGGAAACGCCGTGGAAGGTCACGGTGCAGTACGTGAACGGCAAGGGCGAGCCGCAGGAACTCAAGCAGGACATCATCACGTCGCTGGACCGGTTCGCCTACACCGTGACCACACCCCGGCCCGACGACCAGATCCTCGTCGTCGAGGTCGCGCAGGCTTCGGTGATCAGCCAGACCGGACGCCCGGAGGACGCCGAGGCGGTCACGACGGCGATCTGGTCACTGCAGGTCGAGCCGCCTGCCGTCTGAGGCCGCCTCGCGGGTCGCGGGTTCGGATCGGCTTTCGTGACACGCTGTCCGCCGGAGCGCTCAGACGGAGGGTCGGGGGGGGGGGGGGGGGGGGGGGGGGGGGGGGGGATGGGGGGGGAGGGGGGGGGGGAGTACGACCACGGGGTGCCGAGGATCCCGGCGTA
>NZ_JBVJCE010000012.1:0-7709 GCF_055588925.1 Amycolatopsis sp. NPDC041971
TGACAGAAATCACACCGACGGGTGCACTGGTCCCCACCGATCAAGAACGTCGCCTCACGATCCTCCCAGCACTCATAGATGTTGGGACAACCCGCTTCCTCACACACGGTATGCAAGCCTTCACGGCGCACCAGACCTTTGAGTTCGGTGAACTCCGGACCCATCCGCGCGCGCGTCTTGATCCACGACGGCTTCTTCTCGATCGGAGTCTGGGAATTCCGGACCTCGAGCCGCAACAACTTGCGGCCATCTGGGGCAGCACTCACTCCGTCACCCTACGCCCGCCGGAGCAGTGGTCGCCGCTCACGCGGGGTCGGGGGTGACACCCGTCAACTTGGTGGTCACGTCCCATAACGCGGCGCCGAGCGATTCGCTCCTCGCGGCCGTCAGGGGGCGCACTTCGACCGGGGCGCCGCGAAGTCCGCCGAGCCCGCGCGGGCCGATGTAGTCGCCGCCCTCGACCTCGGGGGAGGTCGCCGCGAACAGTTGCGGGAGCGTGCCCTGGCGGGCGTTCTGCGCGATGAAGATCTCGCCGATCCGGTTGCCCGCGCCGACGAGTGCGCGCACCACCGGATTGCGGTAGGAGCGGGCCATCCCCGAACCGAGTCCGGTCCACGTGTAGCCGGGGTGTGCCGCCACGCTGATGACGTCCTCGCCCGCGGCGCGCAGCCTGCGGTCGAGTTCGAGCGCGAACACCTGATTGGCGAGTTTCGACTGGCCGTAGGCCGAACCCGGGTTGTACATCCGGCGTTCGAAGTTCGGGTCGGCGACGTCGATGCGCGCACCTGTCGCCGCGACACTCGACAGGGTCACGACACGCGCTCCCGAACCGTCGCGCAGTGACGGCATCAGCAACCAGGTCAGCACCGCGTGCCCGAGGTGGTTCGTGCCGAACTGGGTCTCGAAGCCGTCCTTGGTGTGACCACGCGGGGTCGCCATCACGCCCGCGTTGTTGACCAGGACGTCGAGCTTGCCGTCCGTCAGTTCCTGGACCTTCTTCACGGCTTCGCGAACCGACTCGAGGTCGGCGAGGTCCAGCCGGACGAGTCCGGGGGCTTCCCCGGTCGCGGCCGCGCGCACTTGCTCCAGCGCCTTGGCGCCGCGCTCCGGCGACCGGCAGCCGAGCAGCACGCGGGCTCCCTTGCCCGCGAGCACCTCGGACATCCGCAACCCGAGCCCCGAATTCGCCCCCGTGACGAACACGGTCCGGCCGGTCTGATCCGGGATGTCGGCCTCGGTCCAGCGCGCGTGAGCAGCCATGTCGGTACCTAACTACATCGGCGCCCACGCCGCCACGCCGGATCAGGCGCTCGGTGCGAGCAACCGGAGCAGGTGACCCATGGGGCTGCGGCGGCGGGCGGGCTTCGCGTGCCGTCCGTGCCGGAGCAGGGTGGCGAACGCGCTGCCGACCTTAATGATCTCTTCGACCGGTTCCTTGCCCTCGGCCAGCCCCGCCGTCAGCGCGAGAGTGCGCAGTTCGGCTTCGTGCGACGGGATCAGCGCGGGGCACCGTTCGAGGGCCGCGTCGAGAACGGCCCGGAGGGTCTCGTGCTCGGCGATGGCGCTGTTCCAGGCGCGGGTGACGGCTTCGACCCTGTCGAGCGCGAGGTCCTGGTCGGCGTAGTCCGGATCGGTCATCTCGGCGCGGAGGCGACCGGCGAACACCTGGTTCCACTTGTACCGAAGCGCGAGCAGAAGCTCGTCCTCGGTGTCGAAGTACTCGGTGGCGCCAGGGATTTCTTCGAGTGAGATCGCGTCGGACGGGTGGTGACCCGCATGGCGCAGCGCGGCTTCGAGGATGTCGCGCCGCTGGTAGAAGTCGTTCCAGCTCATGATGGGGGCTCCCCTCCGTGACCCGATTCGTACCGCCGGTTTGCGGCATACTCCCGGTACGGACTTGACAGGAGTCAACATACCATGGGTATGGATCGGAACCGGCGGCGTAAAGTTGTGAAGGTGGCGACAATGAGGTCAAGGCGGCTGGACTATTCCGAGTCCACCCGGTCGGCACTCGTCGAGAGTGCCGTGGAGCTGTTCACCGAACGCGGATACGCCGGCACGTCTCTCGACGAGATCGCCAAGCGGGCCAGGGTGACGAAGGGCGCGCTTTACCACCATTTCAGTGGAAAGCAGGCGCTGTTCGAGGCTGCCTTCGACACGGTCGAGAGCCAGGTCTTCGACCGGCTCGAAAAGATCATGAACGGTCCGGCCTCGCCGTGGGAGCGGGCGCTGTCGGGGCTGCGCGGCTTTCTGCAGAGCTGCCTCGACCCGGCGTACCAGCGCATCGCGATCCATGAGGCGCCGGTGGTGATGGGCTGGGAGCGCTGGCGCGAGGCGGAGGAACGGTGCAGTTTCGGCCTGGTCCGCACCGGGATCCAGGCGCTCATCGAGGTCGGCGAGGTCGACGACGTCCCGGTGGACGTCACCGCGCGGCTGCTGTTCGGCGCGCTGTCGAGCGCCGCCATCGAAATCGCGAGTTCGCCGGAGCCGAAGAAGGTCAGCGCCCAGGTCGAGGAGGTCCTGGTGCGGCTGCTCGTCGGATTCCGCCGGGTTCCGCCCGCCGAGCACGGGAAGGCGAGCTGACCGCGCCCTGGCTAGGGTGGCGGCGTGGACCTCAGGATCTTTACCGAGCCCCAGCAGGGGGCCAGCTACGAAGACCTGCTCCGGGTGGCCAAGGCCACCGAGGACGCGGGTTACGACGCCTTCTTCCGCAGCGATCACTATCTGAAGATGGGTTCGGCGACCGGCCTGCCGGGGCCGACCGACGCGTGGATCACCCTCGCGGGTCTCGCCCGTGAGACCAGCCGTGTGCGGCTGGGCACTCTCGTCACCGCCGCCACCTTCCGGCATCCGTCGGTGCTCGCGATCTCGGTCGCGCAGGTGGACCAGATGTCCGGCGGCCGCGTCGAACTCGGCCTCGGATCCGGCTGGTACGACGACGAGCACACCGCCTACGGCCTCGACCTCCCGCCGATCAAGGAGCGCTTCGACCGCTACGCCGAGCAGCTCGCGGTGGTCACTGGGCTGTGGGAGACGCCGGAAGGCGAGACGTTCTCCTTCGACGGCGAGCACTACAAGCTCGTCGACTCGCCTGGACTGCCGAAGCCGGCTCAGCGGCCGAGGCCTCCGGTGATCATCGGCGGGGGCGGCAAGAAGCGGACCCCTGCGCTCGCCGCGCGCTACGCCGACGAGTTCAACCTGCCGTTCGTGGGGCCGGAGTTCGCGGTCGAGCAGTTCGGCCGCGTCGACGACGCCGCACGCGAGATCGGCCGCGACCCCAAGGAGATCATCCGCTCGGCCGCGCTCGTCGTCGCCGTGGGCCGTGACGACGCCGAGGTCGCCAAGCGCGCTTCGGTGCTCGGGCGCGAGGTGGCCGAGCTGCGGGAGAACGGGCTCGCGGGGTCGGCGGCGGAGGTCGTCGAGAAGATCGGGCGGTGGCGGGAGAAGACCGGGATCACCCGGCTCTACCTGCAGCTGCTGGACCTCTCGGATCTGGACCAGATCGAGCTGATCGCTTCCGAGGTCGCTCCTCGGCTGGACTGACGCTTTGCGCGTGAAGGCCCTTTCCCTTGGCTGAACCGAGGGAAAGGGCCTTCACGCGCTTCTCAGTTCCGCAGGGCGAAAGTGACGCCGGGGGCGGCGGGCGCTTCGGGGCGCGGCAGCCGGCGTTCGTCGTTCACCGGGAGGTCGCCTTCCAGCGCGGCGAGTACGGCTTCGCGCGCCATCGGCAGCACAGACGCCACGGTGACCTCGCGGTCGAGCTCGTAGGAAAGCGACGTGACGCCCGCGTCCCGGATGCCGCACGGGACGATCTTGTCGAAGGCGGCCAGGTCGGCGTCGCAGTTCAGCTCGAAACCGTGCATGGTCACGCCGCGCTGGACGCGGATGCCGATCGCGGCGATCTTCCGCTCGACGCCGCGGTCGTCGGCCGGGATCCAGACGCCGCTGCGGCCCTCGACCCGGCCGGTGTGCACGCCGAGCTGGTCGCAGACGGTGATCAGGGCCTCTTCGAGACGCCGGACGTAGTGCACGACGTCGATCGGGTCGGCGAGTTTGACGATGGGGTAGCCGACCAGCTGGCCGGGCCCGTGCCAGGTGATCTTGCCGCCGCGGTCGACGTCGATCACCGGGGTGCCGTCCGTCGGCCTGTCCTCGGCTTCGGTGCGCTTGCCCGCGGTGTACACCGACGGGTGCTCCAGCAGAAGCATGGTGTCCGGGCCATCACCGTCGGCACGCGCTGTCACGTGCTTTCGCTGGAGTTCCCAGGCTTCGGTGTAGTCGATCGTCCCGATCTCGCGGACGTCGACAGGCTCGGTGGAGGCGCGGCATGACGTGGTCGAAGAGCTCACGTCAGCGACACTACGCCGGGTCTTCCGGCAGGGGGAGCAGGCCCAGTCCGGCCGCCGAAATCAGGCCGACGCCGCCCACGGCGAGTACGGATCCCGCCGCGTCGGTCAGCCAATGCACGCCCAGCACGATGCGGCAGAGGGCGCCGAGCACCGTCGCCGCGGCGGCGATCGTGATCGCCAGCCGCGCCAGACGCGGGCGGGTCCACGCGCACAACAGCACCGCGACGAACCCGGTGCACGCGACGGCGACCACATGTCCGCTCGGATAGCTCAGATCAGGGAATTCGCGGGGCCGTTCCCGGTAGAAGACCGGCTTCGCGATCAAGCTGGTCATGCGGCACAACAACAGGACGACGGCCAGTTTGACGCACAACCCGGTCAGGTCCCGGCGGCGCCAGGCGATCACCGCCAGCACCGCCCCCAGCGCGAACGGGAGGACCGGGCCGAGGACGTTCGTGACCAGGCCCGCCACCTGCCCCGCGGCCTGGGTGTACTGGCCGCGGAACGCGTCGGCGAGGGCGACGTCCACCGGCGGCGGCCGCTCGTCGACAAGCAGACCGAGTGCGACGAAGCCGATCAGCAGCAGCGTTCCGGCGAGGGTGTACAGGCCGCGCCGCACGGTCATGTCGCGGCGGCCAGCGCGTCTTCGAGGGTCGGCTGGCGGAACGCGTAACCCGCCTCCTCCAGTACCCGGGGCAGGGCGCGCTGCCCGAACAACGCCATCTCCTCGGCCGCCTGACCGAGGGCGATCTTCATGGCGAAGCCCGGCATCTGCCAGATCGCCGGCCGGTGCACGGCGCGCCCCAAGGCCTTCGTAAAGGCGGCGTTCGTGGCGGGCTGCGGTCCGCAGAGGTTCACCGGGCCGGACAGCTTTTCGTTCTCCAGTGCGAAAACGATCGCGCCGACCTCGTCTTCGAGCGAGATCCAGGGCATGTACTGCTTGCCGTCGCCGAGCTTCCCGCCGAGCCCCAAGCGGAACAACGGGCGCAGGACGTCCAGTAGCCCGCCTTCGCGCGCGAGCACCAGCCCGGTGCGGACGCGGACGACACGGGCACCCGCGGTGGTCGCGGCCTCGGTGGCGCCTTCCCACGCGGTGCAGAGCCCGGCGAGGAAACCATGTCCCACCGGACTCGATTCGTCCACAAGGGACGGACCGGGGTCGCCGTAGTAGCCGACGGCGGAGGCGTTGACCAGCACGGGGATCCCGTGCTCGGCGACGGCTTCCGCGAGTACCTCGGTCGGCTCGACCCGGCTGTCGAGGAGGACCTGTTTGCGGGCCGCGCTCCAGCGCCCCGGCAGCAGCGGCGCGCCCGCGAGATTCACCACGGCGTCGACACCGTCGAGCGCGCCGTCGGCGATTTCCCCGGCCGGGGGATCCCAGCGGCGCTCGTCGGCCGCCCGCTCCTCCCGGCGGACAAGGCGGACCACTTCGTGCCCGGAACGGCGTAACCGGGTCGTCAGGGAGGAACCGATCAGTCCGCTCGCGCCCGCGATCAGAACTCGCATGATCCGATCGTGTCCTATCCGCGATCCGGTCGCACGCTCAAGTTCTTCAGTTGCCCGGCGACGTCGGAGGCGGCGGTGAGCAGCACCAGCACCGGGATCGTCGCGGCGGGGCGGAGCCGGTAACTGCCGCGTTTGTCCTGCTCGACGATCCCGGCGCCGGTCAGCGCCTTGAGATGGTGGTACAGCTGGCCGGGAGACCCGAGTTCGGCGGCTTCCTGAAGGGCTGGTGCGGTCTGCGCGCCCTTCTCGGCCAGTGTCCGCACGAGCGCCACCCGCGCGGTGCTGGACAGGGCCGCGAGCACCTCGACCCGCGGCCCGTCCGAGAACGCCAACACCGGGCCGGGCGTGACATCGATCGCCCAGGTCAGTTCGAGGGGCTCGGTCAGCTCGCCGTGGTAGCCGATCAGGCCGCCGGGGCTCGCCGCGGACTCGGCCCGGTGCTGACCGCGCTGACCGTGCTGATTCTCGAGCGCGGCGACCCGTGCTTCGAGCGCGGCGATCCGGTCGGCGAACTCAGCGTCCATACCGGCTATCTATACCGTCGCCTCAGCGGAGCGCTCGTTCCAGGGCGGTGAATCGCGCCGGGTCGGCCAGCGCCGCGAGCACGAGATCGATGAGCGGCAGGGCGTTCCGCATGTCCTGGTCGCTCACGCCGGTGAGCAGGACGGCGGCCGTACCCGAACGGCCGCCCGGCCAGCGGACGGAAAGCCCGATGGTCAGTGAGCGCGGCAGGCTTCCACCCTTGAAGAGCACTTCGCTCGCTCCGGGCGGTACGCGGTCCGCGAGCGGTTTCGCGAGGATCTCGCGCGCGGGTGTGTAGAGGCCCTTCGCGATACTGCGGTGAAGCGAGAACAGATCCGCCGCCGAGCCCTGGCCGTGCCCCTTGATCCACGGCCATTGGGCGTCGGAGGTCCCCGGCATATGCGGCCAGCGTTCGAAGGCTTCGGCGCGGAACCGCGGATCGCGGACGAACCGGCGTGCGACCGCGTCGCCCATCGCCCGCCGGACGGCGACCGGGCTGCCGGGCGGGGGCGCGTACTCCGGCATCATCAGCATCAGGACCTCGCCGCCGAGCGAGCGGGTGTCCGGCCTCGGCCAGCCGCCCCGCGCCGCCGCCCGCTGGAGGGCGGGATCGCCGAGGCGGGTGCGGAGATAGTCCGTGGCGGCGTTGTCGCTGAAGAAGATCATCGCTTCGGCGAGCCTGGCCAGGGGGACTCGCTGGTCGGGGTCCTTGGCGATGCCGTACTCGTCGCAGGGGACGCCCAGCCAGTTGAGCGCCTGGAAATGCGCGCGGCCGTCGGCGACGAAGGGGTGGTGGGCGTCCCAGTCGCCCATCCGGATCTGTTCCTTCGGGTCGAGCCTGCCCTCGGTGACCGCGACGGCGTACGCGCTGAGATGCACGACCTTGATGGACGAGGCCAGCACGCGCCGGACGTCGGCGTCGCGCGCGGCGCGGCGACCCGCGCCGTCGTCGATCAGCACGGAGACGTCGCTCCGGTGGGCGGCGATCCAGTCGAGCCAACCTTGTTCGGTCGTCGTGTCCGGCTCGGCCGCGTTCGCGGTTCGCGGCAGCAGCAATGCCGCCGATCCCGCGGCGGCACCGGCCAGCAGATGGCGTCTGGTCAGCATGAGTGACGTCCTCCCTCTAGTATTCCGTAATTACGGAATACTAGAATGTGGGTTGGCTGTCAAACTCCCGCATCCACTTACGCCGAACCCCCGGCGGTGGCGAGGCGGGGCGGCGGTGGGGAGGTGCTCCGGTTGGGGGTGGGGGGGGGGGGGGGGGGGGGGGGGGGGGGAAGGGGGGGGGGAAGAAACGAACAACAAACACCACCCCGCCCGCCCCGCACACCC
>NZ_JBVJCE010000012.1:7718-13081 GCF_055588925.1 Amycolatopsis sp. NPDC041971
GGGGGGGGGGGGGGGGGGGGGTGGGCTTTTTTGGGTGTTGGTGGTGTTTGTTTTCCCCCCCCCCCCCCCCCCCCCCCCCCACCCACCAACCGGACCGACGTCGTTCGTTACGCGCGCCGTGCATCCCGTCACGACCGCGTCGGCGGCGTAGTAGGGGCCCCTTCACTACCTTCAGGGTAGGTAAGGAGGCTTCACGGCCTTCCTCTTTCTCCCCGCATCCAGAGGACTAAACGCGGGGAGAAAGAGGAAGGCCCTCGCCCCGCCGAAGCGGAGTGAGGGCCTTCACGGGCCACAGGAGGATTAGAGACCGAGCTCGTCCTCGAAGTTGCCCTCTTCCAGACGCTGCTTGATCGTCGTGACGAAGCGGCCCGCGTCGGCCCCGTCCACCAGGCGGTGGTCGTAGGTCAGCGGCAGGAACGCCATCGACCGGACGGCGATCGTGTCGTTGCCGTCGGCGTCCGCGATCACGACCGGACGCTTCACGACCGCGCCGGTGCCGAGCATGCCGGACTGCGGCTGCACGATGATCGGCGTGTCGAACAGGGCACCGTTGGAGCCGATGTTCGTGATCGTGAAGGTGCCGCCCGACAGCTCGTCCGGCTTGATCTGGCCCGAACGCGCGCGGCCTGCCAGGTCGGCGATGCGGTGCGCGAGACCGGCGAGGCTGAGCTCACCCGCGTCGTGGATGACCACCGACAGCAGACCCTTTTCGGTGTCCACCGCGATTCCCAGGTGCACCGCACCGTGGTAGGTGATCTCCTTCGTGTCCTCGTTGTAGGACGCGTTGACGTTCGGGTGCTGCTTGAGCGCCTCGACGGTGGCCTTCGCGAAGAACGGCAGGAACGTCAGGTTGACGCCCTCGCGCTCCTTGAAGGCCGCCTTCGCCCGCTGACGCAGCTTGGCGATCTTCGTGACGTCCACCTCGTGGACCTGCGTGAGCTGCGCGGAGATCTGCAGCGACTCGCGGGTCTTCGTGGCGGTGATCTGGCGGATCCGGCTGGCTTTCTGCACGGTGCCGCGCAGTGCCGCGAGCTCCGGCGAAACCGCGGCCTTGCGCGGAGCCGACGGAGCGGCGGCTGCGGGGGCCGGGGCGGCGGCAGCGGGCTGCGCGGCGGGAGCCGAGGCGGCCTTCTGCTTGGCCTCGGCGGCCGCGAGCACGTCCTGCTTGCGGATGCGGCCACCGACACCGCTGCCGCTCAACGACGACAGGTCGATGCCGTGCTCCGACGCGAGCTTGCGGACCAGCGGCGTCACGTACGGCCCACTGTCCGAACCGTTGTCGCTGCTCGCCTGGGCCGGCTTCGGCTGCTCGGCGGGCTTCGGCGCGGGGGCGGCCTCCGCCTTGGGCTCGGGCTTCGGTTCCGGCTTCGGCTCGGGCTTCGGTTCCGGTTTGGGTTCCGGCTTCGGCTCGGGCTTGGGTTCCGGCTTCTCCTCGGCCTTCGGCGCCGGGGCGGAACCGGCGGCACCGATCACCGCGAGCACACCGCCGACCTCGACGGTCTCGTCCTCACCGGTGCGAATCTCCAGCACGGTGCCGGCGACCGGGGACGGGACCTCGGTGTCGACCTTGTCCGTGGAGATCTCGAGCAACGGCTCGTCGACCTCGACACTCTCGCCGACCTGCTTGAGCCACCGGGTGACGGTGCCCTCGGTGACGCTCTCGCCCAGCTCGGGCAGCTTCACCTCGGTGCCTTCCCCACCCGAAGCCGGCGCGGTGTCCGGCCGGGACGGCGTGGAGGCCTCCTCCTGCGCGGGCTCCGGCTCGGACTCCGGCTCGGGCTCGGGCTGCGCCTCTTCGGCGGCGGGCTCGGCGGAACCGGAGGACTCCGGCACCCCGCCGGTCCCGTCGTCGATGACGGCGAGCTCGCCGCCGACCTCGACGGTCTCGTCTTCCTGCGCGCTGATCTTCACGACCTTGCCGGCGACCGGGGACGGGACCTCGGTGTCGACCTTGTCCGTGGAGATCTCGAGCAACGGCTCGTCGACCTCGACGGTGTCGCCCTCCTGCTTCAACCACCGGGTGACGGTGCCCTCGGTGACGCTCTCACCGAGCTCCGGCAACGTGACGGAGTAGGCCATCGTTCGCTGACTCCCTTGATATGTCTTGCGTGGTCTGGTTCTTCGACGGTGAGACGTCAGCTGTGGACGTGCAGCGGCTTGCCCGCGAGGGCGAGGAACGCTTCACCGAGGGCCTCGGTCTGGGTGGGGTGCGCGTGGATGAGGGGAGCCACGTCCTCGGGGAACGCCTCCCAGCTGTAGATCAGCTGCGCTTCGCCGATCAGCTCGCCGACGCGGTCGCCCACCATGTGCACGCCGACGACCGGCCCTTCCGGAGCCTTGATCAGTTTGACCCCACCGGAGGTCTTGAGGATCTGGCTCTTGCCGTTGCCGCCGAGGTCGTAGGTGAAGGTGGTGACGTCGGAGCCGTATTTCTCCTTCGCCTGCGACTCGGTGAGGCCGACCGAAGCGACCTCGGGGTGCGAGTAGGTGACGCGCGGGATGCCGCTCTCGTCGATCACGCGCGGCTCCTGGCCGGCGATCTCTTCCGCGACGAAGATGCCCTGCTGGAACCCGCGGTGCGCGAGCTGCAGGCCGGGGACGATGTCACCGACGGCGTAGACGTTCGGCAGGTTGGTGCGTAGGCGGTCATCGGTGAGGACGAAGCCGCGCTCCATCTTGACGCCTGCCTCCTCGTACCCGTGCCCCGCCGAGTTCGGGCCACGGCCCACGGCGACCAGCAGCAGGTCGGCTTCCAGCGTCTCGCCGGACTCCAGCGACACGCTCACGCCGTTGTCGTCCTGCTTGGCGCCGGTGAACCGGACACCGGTCTTGAAGCCGATCTTGCGGCGGCGGAAAGCGCGCTCGAGCTGCTTGGACGCGTACTCGTCCTCGTTCGGGACCAGCCGGGGCAGCGCCTCCACGATGGTGACGTCGACGCCGAAGGACGCCCAGACGGACGCGAATTCGACACCGATGACACCACCGCCGAGGACGATGACCTTCTTCGGGATGTAGTCCAGCGAAAGCGCCTGCTCGCTCGCGATGACGCGGCCGCCCAGCTCGAGGCCGGGGAGCGTCTTCGAGTACGAGCCGGTGGCGAGGATGACGTTCTTGCCGGTGTAACGGGTGCCTTCGACCTCGACGGTCGTGCCGCCGACGAACGTTCCGGTGCCCTCGACGAGGTTCACCTTGTGCGCCTTGGCCAGGCCCTGGAGGCCCTTGTACAGGCGGGAGACGATCCCGTCCTTGTACTTGTTGACCCCGGCGATGTCGATGCCTTCCAGCACGGCCTTGACACCGAAGGTCTCGGCGTCGCGGGTCTCGTCGGCGACCTCCGCCGCGTGCAGGAGGGCCTTGGTCGGGATGCAGCCTCGGTGGAGGCACGTCCCGCCAAGCTTGTCCTTTTCGATCAGGGTGACGGAAAGGCCCAGCTCGGCCGCGCGGAACGCGGCGGCGTAGCCGCCCGATCCGCCACCCAGGATCACAAGGTCGGCGGAGGTGTCGGTCACTTCAATAACTCCTCGGCAAGCGGTAGGGGTGGAGCTCTGGCGCCGCTTCGCGCGGTATACGCGCGCGCGGACACTTGCCATCTTGTCACTACGTATGGAGAGCCTGCGACCTAGGCCGCGTCCTGTGACCCACGGGACACGGCCCGCGCGGGCCGCCACGGGGAGCACACACCGGAGCCGGGATAATGGGCATCGGACGCGAGTGGGAAGTGAGGTGGTCGGAGTGGGTCTGTTCGACTCGCTGCGCCGGCGCTCTAAAGGCGGGCAAAAGCCCGGTACGCTGCGGAAAGCCTCTTCAAACGACTTCAAGCACCTCGAAGAGTGGGCCTCTTCACGGACCGGTGTCGAGGCCTATGTGGAGCCCAAGACCAACGTCACGGAGACCACTGTCGTCCTCATCGCCCATGACGGCGAGTGGACCAGGCGCCGGATCGAGAGCCTGGACGCGGCGCGGCAGTTCGGTCACAAACGGTCGATCCCCGTGTACGAGGTCGCCCGGGTCGGCTACCCGAAGAGGATGCGGGAGTACACCGAGCGGAAGAAGCGCGGCGAAGCCTGACGCGAGGTCAGAGGTCGATGCCGGTGTCGCGGAAGCCGAGCCGTAGGTGGCACGCCTCCGGTCCGTGCTCGCCCGGGACCCAGATCGGGCTGCGCGCAGGACTCGGGGAGAGACCGGGCCACGCGGCCCGGTGGAGTTCACGCGGATTGCGCCAGAAGGAGTAGGTGGCGCTCGAGCAGCGCCCGGAACGTCGGGTGCACCGTCGTGCCCAGCGCCGGGTCGATCTCGACCGTCCGCCACTGTCCGCCGGCGGCGGTGAGCAGCACGACTGCCGGGTCCGAGAGCACGACGACGCCGCCTTCCGCGCGGAGTTCCGCCGTGCCGAGCAGCCGGGGGAAGACGACGTCGGCGGGCAGACCGTCGCACGTCTGGAGGAACTCGCGGTAGTCGTCGGGCAGCCGGAGCCCGAGCCGCGCCTCGGCCGCGCCGATGGTGCGGAGTGACGCCGCCGGGGGAGCGGTGCCTCCGCCACGCAGCCGGAGGATGCCCACGACCATCTCGCGCCACGATCCGGTGTCCGGTGGGTAGCGCTCGTACAGCGCCGCGACCAGCGCCCCGGCGCAGACTTCCGGCCACCCGCCGAGCCCGAGCGGATCGGCCCCCTCGACCAGCCTTGGCGCGAGCCGCCTCGACGCGGCGAGCACGGCGACGTCCGGGCGGCTCTGTCGTGAGGCGATCCCGGCCCAGGCAGCGAGGTCGCCTCGCGCGACGGCCTCACGCAGCCGATCCGGCCGCGACGGCCCGAGGTGTGAGACGGCCTCGCCGATCGGGGAGCCGCCGAGCAGACCGTCGAGATCGGACACCTGCCGGGCGAGGTACTCCTCGTGGGCACGTTCCTCGGCGTCGAGATCGAGCGGAGTCAGCGCCGCGGCCCACTCCGGCCGCGCCCCTCGCGCTTCGAAGAGCATCGCCCACGCCCGGGCCCGCACGGCACCGGGGACCAGGGCGGTGACGGGACGTTCGGTGAGCGCGTGCCAATGCGTGATCAGCCTGTCGGCTTCCGTCATCGCCCCGGACGCGGCGAACAACAGCGCCGCGTGCGCGATCCGGTCGTCGAGCGTCGCGTCTTCGCCACTCAGCACGTCCCTGATCGCGCCTTCGAGATACGCGTCCGTGTCCACGGAATCGACCTTGCCACAACGAGGTTCCGGGGGACACGTCCGCCACCTCGGACCCATAACGCGGGTGGGGGGGGGGGGGGAGGGGTGTGGGGGGGGGGGGGGGGGGAACGGGGGTTTTGGCCGGGGGGGAGTTTGCTGCGTGGTCCTAGCGGGAACGCAAGGGGGGTGGGGGAG
>NZ_JBVJCE010000012.1:13091-30559 GCF_055588925.1 Amycolatopsis sp. NPDC041971
ACAAGGAAGCAACTCGCACAACAAGGGGTTTCGGGGAAACCCTTCCCCCCCCCAAAACCCACAGTGGGGGGGCCCCCCCTTCCCTCGGAAAAACGGGGGGGGGTCCCCTCACCCGCGTTTTGAACCGGGTCAGCCGTTCGCGGCGATGTCCGCGAGGACCGCGGCGATGGTGCGGACCGGGACGCCGGTGCCGCCCTTGCCGGTGTAGCCCCACGGCCCGGCGGTGTTGAACGAGGGGCCCGCGATGTCGATATGCGCCCAGGGCAGGCCCTCACTGACGAACTCGCGCAGGAAGATGCCGGCGGCGAGCATGCCGCCCCAGCGGTGCCCGGTGACGTTGGCCAGGTCGGCGAGGCGGGAGTCGAGGTCGGCGCGCAGTTCCTCCGGCAACGGCATCGCCCAGCCGCCTTCACCGGTCGCCTGCGCGATCGAGGCGATCCGGTCGCGGAACTCGTCCGAGCCCATGACGCCCGCGGTGCGGTTGCCCAGCGCGACGACCTGCGCGCCGGTCAGGGTCGAGGTCTCGATCAGGTAGTCGGGGTTCTCCTCGCCCGCGCGCACGATCGCGTCGGCCAGCACGAGGCGGCCTTCGGCGTCGGTGTTGAGCACCTCGACGGTCTTGCCGCCGTACATGCTGAGCACGTCGCCCGGCCGGTACGACGTGGCCGAGGGCAGGTTCTCCGCCAGCGGGATGTGCGCGACGACCTCGAGCGGGTACTTCAGCTTCGCGGCCAGCACCACGGAGGCGAGCACGGCGGCCGCGCCCGACATGTCCGAGGTCATGTGGTCCATGTTCGCGGCGGGCTTGATCGAGATGCCGCCCGAGTCGAAGGTGATGCCCTTGCCGACCAGCGCGACCTTCTTCGACGCCTTCGCGGGCTTGTAGGCGAGGCGCAGCAGGCGCGGCTGACGCGACGAGCCGCCGCCGACGCCGAGGATGCCGCCGAAGCCCTTGCGCTTGAGGGCCTTCTCGTCGAGGACCTCGAAGTCGAGGTCGTTCGCCTCGGCCAGCGTTTTCGCGCGGTCGGCGAAGGAGGCCGGGAACAGGTCGTTCGGCGGAGTGTTGATCAGGTCGCGGGCGATGATCACCGACTCCGCGATCAGGCCGGCGGCCTTCAGCGTCGCCTTGTGGTCCTTGGCGGTGCCCTCTTCGGGGCTCGCGAAGTCCACCTTGGCGACCGGTCCGTCGCCCTTCTCGGAGCGGTACTCGGTGAAGGAGTACGCGCCGAGGACGATGCCCTCGACGGCGGCCTGCAGGTCGATCGCCGACAGCGTGACGAACGCGCGGTCGGTCCCGCTCAGCGCCCGCCCGGCGGCACCTGCGCCCCGTCGGACCTGCTCGGCGGTGACACCGTCCGCGCCCGCCCTGCCGAGGCCGACGGCCAGCACGACACCGGCGGGCAGCTTGCCCAGCGTCGGTACCTTGACGACCTCGTCGGCCTTGCCGGACGCGCCGAGAATGCCGAGGACCTCGGCGAGCTTGCCGTCGAAGGCGGCGTCGGCGCCGGAGGAACCGGCGGCGAGCGCCAAGCCGTCCTCGCCCTGCAGGGTTCCGATGACGACGACGTCGGCGCGCGTCTTGGCAAGCGCCGCTCCGGCGTTCTCGGTCAGGGCAAGCTTCGGCACGGTCACTTCTGGCTCCTCGCGCGTTCGCGGTGGTACCGGGCGGCTGCCCGATTGGATCGTGAGCCATGCTAATGACAGTGGGACCTGGGGTAACAGCGGGGCCGACCGGGTCACTCCGTGCACAGGAAGGGAGACGGCGTGCGGCTGGCGGGCGGGCTGCTCATCGCACTGGCGGTGGGCACGTCCGGAGCGGACTACTGGGTACTCGCCGCCGTCGTGTTCGCGGCCGTGGTCGCCGTCGCGGCCGAGGCGCTGCTGCCGCCGGTGGGCGACACCCGGCCCGAACGGATCGCGAGCTCCGTCTCGCGGCTGGGCCTGGTCCTGGTCTTCGCGACGACGTTCGGGCAGTACCTCTTCCCGTCCGCGCCGGGAGCCGCCGCCGCGGTGTTCGCCGTCGTGGCGGCCGTCGCCGACCTTGCCGGTGTCCGCCTCGGCGACTACGCCGCGCGCTGGATCACCGGTCTGTCGCTGGCCGCGGCCGCGTCCCTGATCGCGATCTGCCTCGGCATCCCGCCGCTGGCGCAGTTCATCGCGCCGGACCCGCCGTCCGCACCCGGACTCGGCCTCGCCGTGCTGGTGCTGCTGCCGTTCCTGCTGCCCCGCCGTCCCGGCGCGGGCCGCGCGGCCGCGATGGGCGCCGTGGCCGTGGCGATCACCGCCGTCGCCCTCTACCAGCTCGGACCGGTCCGGCTGGGGCTTTCGCCGACGTCGTTCCGCGAGCTCCTCGCCGCGGCCGACGCGGTCTCGCTGCTGCCGGTGCTGACCGTGGTGGTCGCCGTGGTGACCGTGCCCGTCGCGGTGGACGCCTTCACCGACGCCCACGAGAGGCTTTCCCCGGAACGTCCGAAAGCGACACTCGCTTGTGGACTGATCGTGGCCGTCGCGGCCGCCTTCGCTGGGCCGGTCGTGGCCCTCGGGCTGGCGGGAGTGGGAACGCTCGGCGAACTGGTTCTGCGGGTCCGCGCCCGTCGGTACCGTGCAAGGCGTGCGTGATCCTCTCTGGACCCCGGGCGACACGGTCGTCGAGCGCTTCCTGCGACCGGACGGCTCGATCGGCCAGCACCATCCGCTGCGCGTCCTCGCCGACGACGGCACCGTGCTGCTCGGCTGGCTGCCCGCGGACACCCCGATCATCGGCAGCAGGCTCGCCGACGGGCGGTTCTTCCGCGAGGCGCCCTTGGCGGAGCGGTTCCGGGTACCGAGGGTGCGGGTGGCCGACTTCTGGCGCGACACCTCGACACTGCGCCGCATCGCCGACGACGAATGGTCGTCGGTCTGGTGGTTCTTCGACGCCGAGGGCCGCTTCCTGAACTGGTACGTCAACCTCGAGGTCCCGCTGGGGCGCACGCCGTCCGGACCCGACCGGATCGACGGCATCCTCGACGTCGCCGTCCAGCCCGGCGGACGCTGGCGGTGGAAGGACGAGGACGAGGCGGAAGAGGCCGTCCTCGCCGGCCGCATCACCGCCGGTCAGCTCGAGCGGCTGCGCGCCGAGGGGGAACGGATCGGGGCACTCGCGGACGCCGGCCGCTTCCCCTTCGACGGGACGTGGACCGACTTCCGGCCGGAGCCGGACTGGCCCGCGCCCGCCCTCCCCGAGGGGTTGCTCTAGCTCACCTGGAGGAGCAGGAGCAGCACCAGCACGACGTTGATCACCGTGAGGATGACCACCGACTTGGTGGACAGCCGGCGCGGGAACACCTTGCCGTGGATGCTTCGCCACCAGAAGATGCCGAAACCGCCGGCGATCAGGCCGAGGAACGCGCCGAAGCCGCTGTCCAGCAGGGCCCAGCCGTCCATCATCAGCACGCCGGTGCCGAAGGTCAGCAGTACCGCGGTCGCGAACGTCTTGATGTCGGCCCCCGCGCCGGAAGCGGCAGGCTTGGCCGGGTGGGCGGGCTGCATGGGGTTTAACGTCACCCTGCCATCCTAGAGGCGCGAGGCCTCGCGTGTTCGTCCCGGCGGACAGATCGCGGTAGGTAAAGATATGCGGACGTCCGACTAACGTGGGTCCGACCAAGCGTTATCGTCTAAGTCATGACGACCTCGACGCAGTTCACCCACCTCCCGCACCCGAGCCCCGCGAGCCCGGAACGCGTCGCGGACGTATTGGCCGCACCCGGCTTCGGCCTGCACTTCACCGACCATATGGTGACGGTGAAGTGGAGTGCCGAGCAGGGCTGGCACGATGCCACCGTCGGGCCGTACGCGCCTTTGACACTCGACCCGGCGACCTCCGTGCTGCACTACGGCCAGGCGATCTTCGAAGGTCTCAAGGCGTACCGCCAGCCGGACGGCTCGCTCGCCGCGTTCCGGCCCGACGCGAACGCGATCCGGTTCCGCAACTCGGCCGAGCGCCTCGCCATGCCGCAGCTGCCGGTGGAGGTCTTCCTCGACTCGATCCGCGAGCTCCTCGCGGTCGACTCCCGCTGGGTGCCGACGAAGCCGGGCGAGTCGCTGTACCTGCGGCCGTTCATGATCTCCACCGAAGCCGGACTCGGCGTCAACCGGCCCGCGAACGAGTACCTCTACGCGCTGATCGGCTCGCCCGCGGGCTCGTACTTCTCCGGTGGCGTGAAGCCGGTGAGCGTGTGGCTCTCGACCGAGTACGTGCGCGCCGTTCCCGGTGGCACCGGTGAGGCGAAGTGCGCCGGCAACTACGCGGCGTCCTTCGTCGCGCAGGCGCAGGCCGTGGAGAAGGGCTGCGACCAGGTCGTGTGGCTCGACGCCGTCGAGCGGCGCTGGGTCGAGGAGATGGGCGGGATGAACCTGTTCTTCGTCTTCGGCTCCGGAGACGAGGCCCGCGTCGTGACCCCGGAACTGACCGGCTCGCTGCTGCCGGGCGTGACCCGCAAGTCGCTGCTGGAGCTGGCGAAGTCCTTCGGGCACCAGGTCGAGGAACGGCGCGTCTCCACCGACGAGTGGGAGAAGGCGGCGGCTTCCGGCGAGCTGACCGAGGTGTTCGCCTGCGGGACCGCGGCGGTCATCACCCCGGTCGGGCACGTGAAGCACGCGGGCGGAGACTTCTCCGTCGCGGGCGGGCAGCCAGGTGAGCTGACGATGAAGCTGCGCGGCGCCCTGACCGGGATCCAGGAGGGCACCCGGCCCGCTCCGGAAGGCTGGATGTACCCGCTGGGCTGAGCCCCGGTCCCCGCTTGAGGGTGTCCGGGCGCGCTATGAACGGTCCGTTACTTGCGAAATTCGCAAGTAACGGACCGTTCATGGCGTTTGAGGGGGTCGGGCCGCCGCATTCAGGCGACTAATTGCGCAGGGGGCGCCTCAGGAAGAGGGAGCCTCGATCAGCGGCCCGCTCACCCCGGCCTGCTCGTGTGTGGCCATCTCCGCGAGCACGCGCGTCGCCATGAACACCAGCGGAAGAGCCGCGACCGCGCCCGTCCCCTCGCCGAGGCGCACGTCCAGATCGAGGATCGGCTCCAGGTCGAGGTGCTCCAGCGCCAGCGCGTGCGCGGGTTCGCCGCCGCGCTGGCCCGCGGCCCACCACTGCCGCGCGCCGGGGACGAGTTCCTCGGCGACCAGCGCGGCCGCGGAGGCGACCAGGCCGTCCAGGATCACCGGCGTCTTCCGGAGCGAGGCCTGCGCGAGGAATCCCGCCATCGCGGCGATGTCGGCGCCGGCGGCGGTGCGCAGCAGCGCGACCGGGTCGGCCAGCACGGTCCTCGCCCGCCGCAGCGCGTCACGGACGGCCGTGGCCTTGCGCATCCAGGCGTTGTCGTCGATACCCGAACCGCGGCCGACGACGGCCACCGGTTCGCTGCCGGTCAGCGCCGCGACCAGTACCGAGGCCGGGGTGCTGTTCCCGATCCCGAGGTCGCCCGCGATGAGCAGGTCGGCCCCGCCGTCGACCTCGGCGTCGGCGATCGCCCGGCCCGCGCGGACGGCGGCGCGCGCCTCCTCGTCGGTCAGCGCGTCCTCGACGTCGATCGAGCCGGACCCGCGCCGCACCTTGAACTCGCCGATCGACCGCGTGGTGGGGGCGTCGCTGTCGACGGCCATGTCGACGACGCGGACGCTCGCGCCCGCCGAGGCCGCCAGCACGTTGATGGCCGCGCCTCCGGTCAGCATGCTGCCGACGAGTTGCGCGGTGACCTCGCCCGGGTACGCCGAGACGCCCTTCGCGGCGATGCCGTGGTCTCCGGCGAACACCACGACCCGGGGCCGCGTGAACGGACGTGGCGGCGACTGGCCCTGGCAGGCCGCGACCCATACGCCCAGTTCTTCGAGCCTGCCCAGTGATCCGGCCGGTTTGATCAGTTTCGAATGCAAGGCGATCGCCGCCGAGCGCGCGTGTTCATCAGGCTGCTCGACTTCGGCGAACTCGAGGATATCGTCGTCCAACGCCCTGCCCCTTCGGATCGCTTCGGTGGCCGAGCCCAACCTACCCACCCGCCTGTGCCAGAGTTGCCTGTGGCTCAGACGAAGGCCGCCGGGGTGGTGCTCGCGAGCGGAGCGGGCACCCGGGTCGGCGCCAAGCTCAACAAGGTGTACCTGCCGGTGGCGGGCAAACGGGTCGTCGCGTGGTCGCTCGACGCCTTCGCCCGCGTGTCCGGTATCGACGTGCTCGTGCTGGTCATCCGGCCGCAGGACACCGGACTCGCGCGGGAAGTGCTCGCCGCGCATCCGGGTGAGGTCGAACTCGTCCACGGCGGCGCGACGCGGCAGGGTTCGGAGCTGAACGCCTTGCGCCACTTGACTTCCCGCATCGAGAGCGGCGAGATCGACGCGGTATTGCTGCACGACGCGGCCCGTCCGCTCGTCACCCCGGAACTGATCGCGGACGTCCTCGCCGACACGCGGCGGTACGGGGGAGCGGTGCCAGGGGTCGCGGCCGACGACATCGTGCGCGTGGACGGCGACACCGTTTCCGGTGCGCTGCCCGGCGCGATCCGGGTGCAGACGCCGCAGGGTTTCCGCGCCGCCCCGTTGCTCGCGGCGTACGAAACGGCCGAGCGCGAGGGTTTCGTCGGCACGGACACGTCTTCGTGCATGGAAAGGTTCTCCGCGCTGCCGGTGCGGTGGGTTCCAGGCAGCGCGGAGAACCTCAAGATCACCTACCCGCACGACCTCGTTGTCGCCGAGCAGGTGATCGGCCGAGGTTAGGGATCTCCCTGGTCGGCCGTGGTCGGTTTGGCGGGCAGGATGGTGACCGGCTGGCGCGCGTCCATCGGGATCACGCAGTCCGGATGTGGTTGCAGCAATTGGATCGGCGCGGCGGCGTCGCCGGGAGGCGGGATCGTGAGCACCGCGCGCAGGGTCCAAGCGGCCGTCGAGTGGTACTGCCAAGAGACGAGCGCGGGGTGGAAGACGTCCGTGTCCGGCAGGGTGGTGACCCGGAAGGCGGTCGCCCGTTCCTCACCGCGGAGGATGAGGACGTCGGCACAGGTGTCCCACTGGAACACCGCGGCGCAGACCTCCGGTTCCTCGCGGGGGCCGAAGATGTAAACGACCCACCGGCGTCTTCGAAGCTCTTCGAGCAGTTCGTCGATGCTCAGGTGGTTCATCGAGCCCCCCAACGGGTTTCGGGAACTCTTCGGAGCGTAACAGGTGTACTAGAGCACCGTCCAGAATGTGTACTAGTACGTAATAATGGGGTGTGAGCAGGATCCTTGGTGCTCGCCCATTGGTGTGCTAGAACGCTTGTGCGCACCGCGCGACCTTGTGAGGAGTCACCTTGCCCGCCGTCGATCGACCTGAACCGCCGTATCTCCAGATCGCGGGAAGCATTCGCGACGACATCGTTTCGGGCAGGCTCAAGGAAGGCGACACGGTCCCGTCCGCGCGTGAGATCGCCAGGAACTGGAACGTCGCGATGGCGACGGCGATGAAGGTGCTCTCGACGCTCCGCGCCGAAGGTCTGGTCCGCGCGGTACGCGGGATCGGGACAGTGGTGCAGACCAGGACGCTGCACCGCTCCGCGCACGACCGGACGATCTCGATCGCGCGAACCGGCAAGGTCTATCCACCGGGCCACTACGCGAAAATCCGCGAAGCAGGCCTTCTGCCCGCCCCGGACCGGGTGGCGGGCGCGCTCGGAATCGATGAAGGTACTCCGGTGATCCGGCGGCGACGCACCACATACGCGGGCGAAGGCCGGCCGGTGTCGACGTCGGTCTCGTGGTTCGACGGCGCTGTCGCGGCGAAGGCTCCTTTGCTGTTCGAGCCGGTGCGGATCGTCGAAGGCACGGTCAAATACGTGGCGGACCGGACGGGCCGTGTTCTGGCGTCGACTCATTCTCAGCACGCCGCGGGGCTGGCGGGTGCCGAGGATGCGGCGGAACTCGGTGTGGCCGAAGGTTCGGCGATTCTGTTGAGTCGCAACAGGTTCTTGTCCGCCGAGGGTGACGTACTCGAGTACGGCGAATCGGCGGCCTTGCCGGGCCACTGGATTTTCTACGAATACAACATCGAGGACGGGGCATGAAGCACATTCACGCGGGTAAGGTTCGGGACCTTTACGAAATCGACGGCGACATTCTGCTCGTCGCGTCGGATCGCGTCTCGGTCTACGACGTCTCGCTGCCGACCCCGATCCCGGACAAGGGCGCGCTGCTGAACCAGCTTTCCGCCTGGTGGTTCGAAAAGCTGGCCGACGTGGTGCCGAACCACGTTCTCTCCACGACCGACGTCCCCGCCGAATTCGCCGGGCGCGCCACGCGTTGCAAGCCGCTGAAGATGATCCAGGTCGAATGTATCGCGCGCGGTTATCTCACCGGTCTCGGAATGCGCGAATACCAACGCGACGGCAAGGTCTCCGGAGTCGAACTGCCGGCCGGTCTCGTCGAGGCCGACAAGCTGCCCGAGCCGATCTTCACGCCCACCACGAAGATCTCCGACACCGGCCACGACGAGTTCATGACCTTCGCCGACGTAGTGAACGACATCGGCAAGGAGACCGCGGACCGCCTCCGTGACTTGACGCTCGAGGTCTATACCAAGGGCGCGGAGCACGCGGCGAAGAACGGCATCATCATCGCCGACACCAAGATCGAATTCGGGTTCGACGCCGACGGCGTGCTGACCCTCGGGGACGAGGTCCTCACCTCGGACTCGTCGCGTTTCTGGCCCGCCGGCGACTACGAGCCGGGACGGACGCAGCACGCGTTCGACAAGCAGTTCGTCCGCGACTGGTCCACGACCACCGGCTGGGACAAGACGCCGCCCGGCCCCGCCATCCCGGACGAGATCGTCGAGGCGACCCGCAAGCGCTACACCGAGGTCTACGAAAGGATCACCGGGAAGACCTGGATTCCCGGCGGTGGCCATGCCTGAACAGCAGGTCTACGACCCGTACCGGCTGATCGACGACGTCGAGGGCCTGCTGATCCAGCGCGGCCACCGGCCGGTGCGGCTCGACGGCCGGACCGGTGACCGGGTCGCCGGTGCGAGCAGATTGTTGCGAGGCTTGGGAATCGATCCTTTGCGCGCCCCCGGCGACGCCCTCGACCTCGACGGTCAGATCGCGTACCAGTCCCGGGTGCACGGCGATTAGACGCAGGACAACCCTCGCAGTTGGTCGACTAAACGCGGGAAAACGCGCCCGCGTTTAGTCGACCAACTGCGACTGAATGTGGGGATCAGGGCGAGCGGGTCAGCGTCGGGTCGGTCTCGGTGACGCCGTCGAGGGTCTCGTCGATCGCGGCGAGCAGATCCGCGTCCAGCTTCACGCCGGCCGCCTTGACGTTCTCGTGGACCTGCTCCGGCCTCGAAGCACCGATGATCGCCGAGGCGACGTTCGGGTTCTGCAGCACCCACGCCACGGACAGCTGGGCCATCGTCAGGCCCGCCTTGTCCGCGATCGGCTGGAGCCGCTGGACGCGCTCGAGGACGCCGTCGTTGAGGAAGCGGGCGACCATGTTGGCGCCGCCCTTCTCGTCGGTCGCGCGGGAGCCCTCGGGCAGCGGCTGACCGGGCTTGTACTTACCGGTGAGCACGCCCTGCGCGATCGGCGACCAGACGATCTGGCTGAGGCCCTCACGTTCGGAAGCCGGGATGACCTGCGCCTCGATGACCCGCCAGAGCGCGTTGTACTGCGGCTGGTTCGAGATGAGGGGCACCTTGAGCTCACGTGCGATCGCCGCGCCCTGGGTGATCTGCTCGGCGGTCCATTCGGAGACGCCGACGTAGAGCACCTTGCCCTGGCGGACCAGGTCGGCGAAGGCGAGGAAGGTCTCTTCGAGCGGGACGGTCCGGTCGAACCGGTGCGCCTGGTAGAGGTCGACGTAGTCGGTGCCGAGCCGCTTCAGCGAAGCGTTCGCCGACTCCATGATGTGCTTGCGGCCGAGACCCTGGTCGTTGGGGCCCTTGGGGCCGGTGGGCCAGTACACCTTGGTGAAGATCTCCAGGCTTTCGCGGCGCAGGCCCTTCAGCCCGCGGCCGAGCACCGATTCGGCGGCCGTGTTCGCGTAGACATCGGCGGTGTCGAAGGTGGTGATGCCGACGTCGAGCGCCGCCTTGATGCAGGCCTGAGCCTGGTCCTCTTCCACCTGGGATCCGTGGGTGAGCCAGTTGCCGTACGAGATCTCACTGACATTGAGGCCGCTGCGGCCGAGGCGTCGAAACTCCATGGGCGCGACTCTACCCCAGACCGTTAGGCTGGCTAACGACCTGGGTTTCGCCTGCTCAGTGCGTTCGGTGAACCCGCGACCGCGATCGACGGCGGATACGTCCCAGCTCCGCCGACTGGTTCTCAGACCTTGTCGCCGGGCTTCACTCGCGGCTTGGGGACTCGCAGCTTGCGGATCTGGCTGGCCCGGATGAACGAGTACCAGCCGACGGAGGTGCCCTTGACCGTCTCGTCCGGGAACTTCAGGCGGACCATCTTCGCGATCCGGCGCCCGCTGAGCACACCCTCGACGATCATGCCGAGCAGCATCACGGTGCACAGCAGCGTGGCGTACCGCTGCACCTCGGGGTAGGGCAGGATCAGGGCGACGAACACCAGGATCGCCAGCGGCATGAACAGGCCGAGCAGGTTGCGCCGCGAGTCGACCAGGTCACGGATGTACGCCTTGACCGGGCCGCGGTCACGGGGGAGCAGGTACTTGTCCTCGCCCGCCATCATCCGCTCGCGGCGTTCCTTGGCGGCGTTGCGCTGCTTCGCCTTGTATTCCGGGTCGGCCTTCGCGGACTTGCGGAGTTCCTTGTTCCGCTTCATCGCCTCCCGCATGGTGGTCGGCGGGGGCGCCACCGGGCCACGACGCTTGGCCTCGGCCTCACGCCGCTTGGGCGTGGCCTTGCCCTTCCCGGGCGTGTACGCCTTGGCCTGGACCTCGACGGCCTCGTTACCGGGCGTCTCGGTGTCCGTCGTGGCGGAGTCTGTGGTGCTACGGCGCAGGAACCTCACCCCACCAGGGTAGTCGCGGGCGTCACGGTGCCACGCACCAGGCCGAGCGATATGTCACCATGGAGGGGAACAGATCGGGACTCCGACGTGTTGGACCATATGCAAGACGAGTACCCGCAGCGAGTTCGACCAGAGGGAGAACCATGACGACCGCTGAGCAGGCAGCCGCAGCTCAGGCCGAAACCGCCGAGGAGACCCACGGCGTCACGTTGACCGAAGCCGCCGCCATCAAGGCGAAGGCCCTGCTCGAGCAGGAGGGCCGCGACGACATGCACCTGCGCATCGCCGTCCAGCCCGGTGGTTGCGCGGGCCTGCGCTACCAGCTGTTCTTCGACGAGCGCACGCTCGACGGCGACCTGTTCCGTGATTTCGACGGGCTCCGCGTGGCCGTCGACCGGATGAGCGCGCCGTACGTGTCGCGCGCCGTGATCGACTTCGTCGACTCCATCGAGAAGCAGGGCTTCACGATCGACAACCCCGACGCGACCGGCAGCTGCGCCTGCGGCGACAGCTTCCACTGACCCGTATCGGGCATGCAGAAGGGCCGCGAACCTCACCCAGGTCGCGGCCCTTCTTCATGCCTGCGGCTCTTCATGCCGCGGCGGGATCAGACGTAGGCGTCCAGATCGGCGACCTGGGCGAGGCACCGCTCGTCCACGGTCCAGGGCGGGGCGCTCTGCCGGGGCAGCGGCAGGTTCTCGGCCTGGAGGGACGACGGGATACCGGCACAGTCGGCGATGAGTTCGCCGATCGATTCCGGCTCGAGGTGATACGTGGAAGTGGTCACGAACCACAAGTTAATGACTCAGGGTGGAGGAGGACACCACTACCAACCGGTAGTGTTGATGGCCGTGCTCGAAGCAACCCGTATGGGGCATGACCTGCGGGTAACTTAGCCGTCCTCGCCTCGGCGAGGCCGACCGATCAAGGAGAACCGGTGGCAGACAGCGCCAGGATCGCAGTATCCGGCAGTATCGCAACCGATCACCTCATGCACTTCCCGGGCAGGTTCGCCGAGCAGCTCATCGCCGAGCAGTTGCACCGTGTGTCCCTGAGTTTCCTTGCCGATGACCTCGTCGTCCGGCGGGGCGGGATCGGCGCGAACATCGCCTTCGGCCTCGGCGTGCTGGGCAAGCGCCCGATCCTGGTCGGTGCGGTGGGCTCCGACTTCGACGACTACCGCTCGTGGCTCGAACGGCACGGCGTCGACACCGCCGGCGTGCTGGTCTCCGAGGTCGCGCACACCGCCCGCTTCGTCTGCACCACCGACGAGGACCTCTGCCAGATCGCCACCTTCTACGCCGGCGCGATGGCCGAATCCCGCAACATCGAACTGGCGCCCGTCGCCGCGCACGCCGGTGAACTGTCGCTCGTGCTGATCAGCCCGGACGACCCCGAAGGCATGGTCCGGCACGCCGAGGAATGCCGCCAGCGCGGCTACACCTTCGCCGTCGACCCCTCGCAGCAGCTGGCCCGGATGGACGGCGCGCAGGTGCGTGCCTTCGTCGAGGGCGCGAAGTACCTGTTCAGCAACGACTACGAATGGGAACTGCTGCTCCAGAAGACCGGCTGGTCCGAGGCCGACGTGCTCGACCGCGTCGGCATGCGGATCACGACGCTCGGGGAGAAGGGCGTCGAGATCGTCGGCAAGGGCGGCCTCGCGCTGCAGATCGGCGCCGTCCCGGAACGCGGCAAGGTCGACCCGACCGGCGTCGGCGACGGCTTCCGCGCCGGGTTCATCGCCGGTATCGACGGCGGCCTCAGCCTGGAGCGTTCGGCGCAGCTGGGGTCGCTGATCGCCGTGCTGGTGCTGGAGACCGTGGGCACGCAGGAATGGGCCTTCGACCGCGCTGACGTCCTGGGCCGCCTCAAGGACGCCTTCGGCCCGGAATCCGCCGAGGAGATCGCGGCGATCCTGCCGTAGTGAGCTGAAGCCGCGTTCCGTGAAGGCCTCCTTGAGGGTTCATCCATGCCCCCGCCACCACTCTCAACGGAGACGCTGCGCGCCACTGCATGGATTCAAGTCCCTCAAGGAGGCCTTCACGGACATACGCGGAAGAGGCCCTCAGGCGCGTCGGGTCAGGATGGCGGCGATCTCCGCGGGACGGGACAGGTGGGGGCAGTGTCCGGCGTCGATCTCGATCGCGGTCACGCCGAGCCGGTCCCGGGCGGCCTGGCGCAGCCAATCCGGACGAAGTGTGCGATCGCGGGTGGGGACGATCACCGTCGACGGGATCTCCGGCGCGGGCCCGGCGGGATGTGTCGCGAGAACCGCGGGGCTGAACAGCCGAAGACTCTCCAGTGCCAGCCGTTCGGTCTCGGGATCGCAGTCATGGAAGAGGAACTCGGACGCCTTCGCGGGATCGGTCGTCGGGTCCACGCCGATCCAGTCCGGTTCGAGCACGGTCCCGGCCTCGTCCCGCAGGCTCTTCCCGCCCCCGAAATCGGGGACGTAGGCGGCGGCCCACACCATCGCCCGCGCGTCGAGCGCTTCGGCGATCGCGGGAAGCAGTACTCCGGATCCGGAATGGGCCACGACGACCGGCCGTCCGCCGTCGTACTGCTCACGCACGTGCTGAGCGTAGCCCTCGATCGGCAGATCCGCCGGGGTCAGCAGGTCCACGGCGATCGCGCGGTGCCCGGCGGTGGTGAGCACCTTGGCCACCCGGTCCCAGGCCGCCGGGCTCTGCGTCGTGCCGTGCACGAGGACGAAGTCCATCCCCCCATGCTGGCCTTCACCGACTGAACGGTGAAGGCCGGCATGGGGAGTCGTGACTAGAGCTTCACCGGGTAGACGGGTTCCGGCACCTCGGGCTTGATGCGGTTCTCCACGAAGATGCCGTGCCACAGCATGAACATCAGCAGTGCCCAGAGCTGGCG
The DNA here is from genome assembly GCF_055588925.1 of Amycolatopsis sp. NPDC041971. Classification (NCBI taxonomy): domain Bacteria; kingdom Bacillati; phylum Actinomycetota; class Actinomycetes; order Pseudonocardiales; family Pseudonocardiaceae; genus Amycolatopsis; species Amycolatopsis sp. NPDC041971. The sequence continues at coordinate 26,959 of NZ_JBVJCE010000012.1, forward strand.
GCTGCGGTCGTGCTGGCCCGCTTTGTGCTCGTCGAGCAGCGCCAGGGCGGCCTTCTTGTCGATCAGTTCGTCGGTCCGGGAGTCGGCGATGATGCCCTTGGCCCAGTCGTACATCTCGTCGCGCAGCCACAGCCGGATCGGCACCGGGAAGCCGAGCTTGCGCCGGTTGAGCACGTGCCCGGGGATGATCTTCGCCAAGGCCTGGCGCAGCGCGTACTTGCTGGTCCCGTGCGTGAGCTTCTGGTCGACGGGGATGGTCGCGGCGACCTTGAACACCTCGGGGTCGAGGAACGGCACGCGCAGTTCCAGCGAGTTCGCCATGGTCACCTTGTCGGCCTTGACCAGGATGTCGCCACGCAGCCAGGTGAACAGGTCGACGTGCTGCATCCGCGCGACCGGGTCCCAGCCTTCGGAAATCCGGTACCAGGGAGCGGTGACGTCCTTGAACCCGACGCCTTCCTCATAAGTGCGCAGCACGGCGCGAAGCTGCTCGTCGCGGAAGTTGCGGGCGTTGCCGTAGTAGCGGTCCTCCAGCGGCAGCGCGCCCCGCCGCAGCAGATCCTTGCCGCGGGTGCCCTCCGGGATCTTCGTCGAGACCTTCCCGAGGATCTTGCGCACCCCGCCGGGGATCTTCTCGAACGGCGCCAGCGAAATCGGCTCGTTGTAGACGGTGTAGCCGCCGAAGAGTTCGTCGGCGCCTTCGCCGGACAGCACCGCTTTGACGTGCTTACGCGCTTCGCGGGCGATGAACCACAGCGGTACGAGCGCCGGGTCGGCCACCGGATCGTCCAGGTACCAGACGATCAGTGGCATCGCCTCCATCATCTCCTCGGCCGACACCACCCGGACCACGTGCTTCACCCCGATCGCGGCGGCCGTCTCGGCGGCGACGTCGACCTCGGAGTAGCCCTGACGGTCGAATCCGCTGGTGAACGCGATGAGATTCGGGTTGTGCTCCTTCGCCAGCGTCGCGGTCGCGGTGGAGTCGATACCGCCGGAGAGGAACGCGCCGACCGTGACATCCGGGTCGGAGATCATGTGCTTGCCGACCGAGTCGCGCATCACGTCGGCGATCCGCTCGTACAGCGCGTCCGCCTCGGCCTGGCCGTTGACCGGCTTCGCGGTGAACTGCGGGTGGAAGTAGCGGGTGAACTCGACCTCGCCACCGGGCGCCAGCCGGAACGACGTGCCGGATTCGACGCGGCGGATCCCGGTGTGCAGCGTCTCGGGCTCCGGCACGTACTGCAGCACCAGGTAGTGCTGCAGGGCCGTCTTGTCCAGCTTCTCCTCGACGCCGAGCAACCTGGAAAGCTCCAGCAGGCTCTTCTTCTCACTCGAGAAGGCGACCTTGCCGGGACCGGCGGAGTAGAACAGCGGTTTGATGCCGAACGGGTCGCGCGCGCCGAAGACGACCTTCTCCTGGGAGTCCCAGATCATGAAGGCGAACATGCCGCGCAGCTTCTTCACCGCGTCGTCGCCGAGGTAGTGGTATGCCGCGACGATCGCCTCGCCGTCACCCTCTGTGGCGAATTTCGCACCGTGCTCGGCGGCGAGCTCGTCGCGCAGCTCTTTGTAGTTGTAGATCTCGCCGTTGAAGTTCAGCGTGTAGCGCCCGGGAGCCTCCGGCGGGCCCCAGATCAGCGGCTGGTGGGCATGGTCGACGTCGATGAAGGCCAGCCTGTTGAAGCCGTAGACCACCTCGGCGTCGGCCCAGGTGTCGTGCTCGTCAGGGCCGCGGTGCCGCTGGCAGCGCATGGCCGCGTCGACGGCGTCACGGGCGCTCGCAGCGTCGGCTTCGGTCGAACAGATCAGTCCAAGCAGGCCGCACACGTCTAGTTCACACACCTCTTGTTTGCCGAGCGGGGAGAAGGGCCCAGTATGCCGGTGGACGTGTACACCCGGATGTGGTGGGGGATACGCGTGTTGGGGTCACCCCTTGGTCGGCGCGGCCCCGCAACTCGGCTAGGCTCCGCGTGAACACGAAGATCGGTCGAGGAGGCTCTGGGTGAAAGGGCAAGGCGCAGTGGGAAATCCAGAGCGCATCCCGGTTAAGCGGGCTGGTCGCGTCGCAGCGCTCGCCGCGCTGGTGATGCTGACCGCGACGGGCTGTTCCGGGGACGAGATCCTCCGCTTCGGCTGGCCCGTCGGGGTGACCCCGCAGGCGCACGACATGCGCACCCTGTGGACGTGGACGGTCGTCGCCGCGCTGGTCGTCGGTGTCATCGTCTGGGCGCTGATCTTCTGGACCGCGATCTTCCACCGCAAGAAGAAGACCGTCGACGGCGCGGAGGAGGAACTGCCCCGTCAGTTCCAGTACAACATCCCGCTGGAGATCTTCACGGTCGTCGTCCCGACGATCATGGTCTGCGTGCTGTTCTTCTTCACCGCGACCACCGAGAACCGCGTGCTCGCCGAGACGGAGAACCCGGACGTCACGGTCGACATCGTCGCGTTCCAGTGGAACTGGGAGTTCAAGTACAAGAGCGACTCCAAGAACCACGACGACCCCGAGATCACCACGGTCGGCAGCTCGACCGAGATCCCGCTGCTCGTCCTGCCGACGAACAAGACGATCCAGTACAACCTGCGGTCGGCCGACGTCATCCACTCCTTCTGGGTGCCGGAGTTCCACTTCAAGCGGGACGTCATGCCGGATCCGGAGAAGAACAACCAGGACTTCACCTTCCAGAACTCGATCGACAAGGAAGGTTCGTTCGTCGGCCGCTGCGCGGAACTGTGCGGCACCTACCACTCGGGGATGAACTTCGAGGTCAGGGCGCTGTCGCCGGACAAGTACGCGCAGTACATCCAGCTCCGCGGCACGGTGAACCCGAAGAGCGGCAGGCCGAACACGGCCTCCGAGGCGCTGACGGCGATGAACTGCGGCGAACTGTGCTCGCCCTACGCCGTCACCACCACCCCGTTCAACACCGACCGCACCGCGCGGGTCGCGTCCAACTGACCCGGCTGTTCGAGCCCGAAACAGGAGTGAGGCAACGTCCATGAAGGTCGAAGGACGGATTTTCTTCCTCGTCGCGGTCTTCTCCGTCGTCGTGGCGGGTATCTACGCGTACATGACCGGAACGATGACCCGGGACGGCGTCGAGCCGGTCGGTGTGGTGGCCCTGATCCTCACCGGTGGCCTGGCCTTCCTGGCCGGGAGCTACCTGCAGTTCGTGGCGCGGCGCATCGAGCCGCGGCCGGAGGACCGGGAAGACGCCGAGATCAGCGACGGCGCCGGTGAGCTGGGCTTCTTCAGCCCCGGCAGCTACTGGCCGATCGGTCTCGCGGCGGCCGCCGCGCTGACCGGTCTCGCGCTCGCGTTCTTCCACGTCTGGCTGCTGATCATCGCGCTGGGCCTGGTGATCGTCGCCATCGGCGGGCTGGTCTTCGAGTACCACACCGGTCCGAACCACGAGTGACCTTCTGACGCCGAAACGGCGCCCCGTTCCCCCGATGGGAGTGGGGCGCCGTTTTGCTATGGGCGCCATCGCCGTGTGGGTCGCGGGGGGGGGGGGGGGGGGGGGGGGGGGGGGGGGGGGGGGGGGGGGGGGGGGGGGGGAGGCAGAAAAGAAAAAAACACAAACCACACCACCCCACC
>NZ_JBVJCE010000012.1:30569-34092 GCF_055588925.1 Amycolatopsis sp. NPDC041971
CTTTCTCGTCTTACTTCCGTCCTTTGTCCTCTTCCCCCCCCCTCCCCCCCCCCCCCCCCCCCCCCCCCCCCCCCCCCCCCCCCCCCCCCCGCTGGACCGAACGGCCACCGCGGGCTTCCGCGCTTCGGGCTTGGCCGCTCGCTTCGGTGCCAGCGCCGCGGCCAGGACGGCCAGCATCCCCACCATTTCCGGCCACGTCGGCCGGTGGCCGTAGGCGAGGATGTCCACCACCACCGCGACCACGGGATAGATGTAGGACAGCAGCGCCACCGTCGTGGTGGGGAGCTTGCCGATGCTCGCGTACATCAGGACGTACATCAGCGCGGTGTGCACGGTCCCGAGCAGGACCAGCCACAGCAGTCCCGAGGGGTCCGTGGGCAGCGGCGTGACGAGCAGCGCGGGGGCGAGCACGATCGTGCCGGTCACCAGCTGGACGGCCGCCAGGACGTGCGGGCGCAGATGCTTGAGCTGCTTCGCGATGAACGAGGCGCCGGCGTAGAGCGCGGCCGCGCCGAGGGCGAGCGCGATCCCCTCCAGCCGTACCGGTTCGCCGTCGGTACCGTGCGCGGACAGTGAGATGAGCGCCACTCCGCCGAACGCGATCAGCGCCCGGACCAGCTGGCTCTTCGCCATCTTCTCGCCGAGGAACGCGGCGGCGAGACCGACCAGCATCAGCGGCTGCGTGTGGTACACGACGGTGCTGACCGAGATCGACGACAGCGCGTACGAGGCGAACAACAGCACCCAGTTCCCGACCAGGAACAACCCGCCGAGGACGGCGAGCAGCAGGTCGCGGCGGGTGAGCGTCCACGGGCGGAGCCAGCCACGAGCCGCGCTCCACACCAGGAGCAGCAGGCCGCCGACGAGACTTCTGGCGAACGCGACGGCGGGCGCGTCGGCGCCGCTCTCGAGGACGACCGCGCCGATCGTGCCGGACAGCGCCATCGCGGCCGTCCACCGCAGCAGGGGGTTGTTCTTGGTCATGGCGACCACCTTCGCCGTCGTGTCCGCGTTCGACCAGTGTCAGAGATGACATCGGCCGCAAAACTTGTGACACACTGCCCGGATGGATGTGCAGAAGGTCGCGGTGGTGCTCGCCGACCAGGTCTCGCCGTTCGAACTCGGCGTCGCGTGTGAGGTCTTCGGCACCGATCGCAGCGCCGACGGCATCGAGGGCTGGGATTTCGCGGTCTGCTCGCCCGGCGGCGATAACGTCCTGAGCTGGTCCGGATTCGGGATCGATGGCTTGCGAAGCTTGGACTTCGCGGCGTCGGCCGACTTGCTGATCGTGCCCACTTGCGCCCCGCGTAGCGCGAACCCGCCGGAGCCGGTGCTCGAGGTCCTCCGTGACGCGGCGAGCCGGGGTGCCTGGGTCGCGGGCTTCTGCGCGGGCGTCTTCTCGCTCGGCTACGCGGGGCTTCTCGACGGCCGCAACTGCACCGTTCACTGGGTCTATGAGCAGGAATTCCGGTCGCGTTTCCCGACCGCGAAGGTCGACCCGAAGGCGTTGTACGTCGATGACGGTGGCATCCTCACCAGCGCAGGGACGGTCGCCGCCGTCGATCTGTGCCTGCATCTGGTGCGGGAATTGCGCGGTGTCGCCGCGGCCACCACGCTGGCGCGGCGGATGGTCGCGGCGCCGCACCGGGTCGGCGGGCAGGCGCAGTTCGTGCAGGCGCCGGTGCCCGAGACCGCCGCGCCGGACGACACCGTGCTCGCCGAAGCGCTCGAATGGATCGAGCGGCGGCTGGACCGGCCGTTCACCGTCGCGGAACTCGCCCGGCGCAGCGGTTTGGGGGAGCGCACGTTCCTGCGCCGGTTCTCGGCGGCCACCGGTACGACCCCGCACCGGTGGCTCACCGAACGCCGCCTGGATCGCGCGCAGTCGCTGCTCGAGGAGGGTCGTCTGTCCATTGAGGACATCGCGGTCGCCTGCGGGTACGCCTCCGCCGCGGCGCTGCGGCATCAGTTCGGCAAGCTGCGCGGAACCAGCCCGAGTGCTTACCGCAGGACGTTTTCCGTCGGCTAGAAGGAGATTTCCTGCCCGACGGTGACATGGACATGGTCGGGGACCTCGTCGTGCTCGTCGCCGACGGAGAGCGTTCCGGTCGGTTCGAACAGCAACAGTGCCGCACCGTCCACTGAGGACGGTTTGTGGAAGGTGCCGCGCGGGACGACGAACACAGAGCCACGGGGCAGCGTGACGACCCGTTCGCCGCCCTCCTCACGCAACGCGATATCCAAAGTGCCGTCGAGGACGAGGAAGAACTCGTCGGTGTTCTCGTGGACGTGCCAGACGTGCTCGCCCGCGACCTTCGCGAGGCGAACGTCGTAATCGTTGACGCGCGCGACGATTCGCGGGCTCCAGATCTCGTCGAATCCGGCCAGCGCGGTCTTCAGATCGATCGGTTGCTTGCTCATGATCCGATCCTGACCGCTGGACCGCCCGAGCGGTGAGTGCTAGGAATCGCATATGTCGCATGATTTCTCGCACGAGGTCGCCGTCCTGGTGGACGAGGGATCCAACCCCTTCGAAATGGGGGTCGCGACCGAACTCTTCGGCCTGCGGCGGCCGGAACTGGACCGGCCCTGGTACGGCCTCACGCTGTGCGCCGCCGAGCCGTCCGTGCGCATGCACCTGGGGATGTTCACCCTCACCGGCATCGCCGGGCTCGAAGCCGTGGAGGCCGCCGACACGGTGATCGTGCCGAACCGGCCCGATCCGGAAGGCCCGGTCCGGGAACCGGTGCTGACGGCCATCCGCGACGCGGCCGCGCGAGGCGCCCGGCTGGTGAGCTTCTGCACCGGCGCCTTCACCCTGGCGCGGGCGGGCGTGCTGGACGGACGGCGTGCGACAACGCACTGGAAATGGGCGGGGCTCTTCCGGGAGCTGTATCCCGAAGTGCTGCTGGAGCCGGACGTCCTCTTCGTCGACGACGGCGACGTCCTGACCGCGGCGGGCAGCGCGGCCGCGCTCGATCTGGGACTGCACCTGATCAACCGTGACCACGGTGCCGAGATCGCCAACGCGGTGAGCAGGCGGCTGGTGTTCGCCGGGCACCGCGACGGTGGCCAGCGGCAGTTCGTCGAGCGTCCGCTTCCGCCGGTGCCGGACACCTCGCTGGCGCCGGTGCTCGCCTGGGCGCGCGAACGGCTGGACCGGCCGCTCACCGTCGCCGACCTCGCCACGCGGGCGGCCGCCAGCCAGGCGACACTGCACCGGCGGTTCCGCGCCGAACTGGGGACGACGCCGCTGGCGTGGCTCACCACCGAACGGATCGCGCTGGCGTGCCGGCTGATCGAGCGTGGGGAGCAGCGACTGGACCGGGTGGCGCGGGCGTCGGGGTTCGGTACCGCCGCGAACCTGCGTACGCAGCTTCGGCGGGCTACGGGACTGACGCCTACGGCTTACCGGGCGCGGTTCAGTACCGCTTCGTAGTCGGTCGCCCGTGCCATGAACGGTCCGTTACTTGCAAAATTTGCAAGTAACGGACCCTTCATGGGACGTCAGGAGGCTGACACT
>NZ_JBVJCE010000012.1:34102-67712 GCF_055588925.1 Amycolatopsis sp. NPDC041971
TCTCCCTCTCTTCTCCCCCCCTCTTCCCCCTCCCCCCCCCCCCCCCCCCCCCCCCCCCCCCCCCCCCCCCCCCCCCCCCCCCCCCCCCGCCAGGAGGCTGACACTTGCGAGACCCAGGGGTCAGGCGAAGGCGATCCATCGGTTCAGCAGGTCGGCCGCCGCACCCGAATCGACGGCCGAGGCCGCCCGCGCGAGCCCAGCGGCCAGGTCGTCTTCCAGCGAACCCGAGAACCCGGCGAAAGCAGACAGGGCGGCCGCCGAGTTGAGCAGCACCGCGTCCCGTACCGGCCCGGTCTTCCCGGCCATCACCTGCCGGAAGACCTCGGCGTTGTGCGCCGCGTCGCCGCCGCGCAGATCCGCCGCGGTCGCGCGGGCGATGCCCAGCGACGCGGGGTCGAAGCTCCGCTCGGTGATCTCGCCGCCGGAGACCACCCACACCGAACTCGTGGTCGTGGTCGTGATCTCGTCCAGTCCGTCGTCGCCGCGCACGAGCAGCACGGTCATCCCGCGCCGCGCGAACACCTCGGCCAGCACGCGGGTCTTGTCCTCGTACGCGCAGCCGATCAGCGAACTGCGCGGTTGCGCGGGATTGGTGAGCGGGCCCAGCAGGTTGAACGTCGTCGGCACGCCGAGTTCGCCGCGCGTCGGGCCGGCGTGGCGCAGGGCGGGGTGGAACTTGGGCGCGAAGCAGAAGCCGATGCCCAATTCGTTCACGCTGCGCTGGACGGTCTCGGGCGGCAGGTCGATGGTGACGCCCAGTTCCTCCAGCACGTCGGCCGCGCCGGACTTCGACGACGCGCTCCGGTTGCCGTGTTTGGCCACCGGGGCGCCGGCCGCGGCCGTCACCACCGTGGCCATGGTGGAGATGTTCACCGAATTGGACCGGTCGCCGCCGGTGCCGACGATGTCCACCGACGGCCTGTCGATCGTCACCCGTTTGGCGTGCGCCAGCATCGCGTCGGCCATGCCGGAGATCTCGGCCGGTGTTTCACCCTTCGCGCGCAGCGCGACGGCGAACCCGGCGATCTGGGAGGGCGTCGCCGCCCCGCTCATGATCTGGTCCATCGCCCACGCGGTGTCCTCCTCGGACAGATCCGCGCGCGCGATGAGCTGGTTGAGCAGGGACGGCCAGGTCTTGGCGGCCGCGCTCATCGGCTCAGCCGTGCACGGCCGGCACCCGCCGGGCGCGCAGCACGTCGGCGACGGTCTCGGCGGCCGTCAGCGGGTCGAGCGGGTGGACGAGCACCGCGTCGGCCTGCGACCAGGTCGCGAGCCAGCGGTCGTCCTTGCGCCGTACCGAGACCACGATCGGGGGGCAACCGGTGTTCTTACCAGCCCGGCCCGCCCCCACCCCGATCTCGTTCTTCAACTGGCGGGTCAGCCCGATGCCACCCGTGGGCTGCGCCTCGCCGTCGAGGATGGCCAGATCCACGTTGCCCGCGTCCATCTCGACGAGGACCTCGGAGATGCCGGAGGCCTCGGTGTAGTCCACCCGGCCGAGGTCGGCGGCGGGCCTGCGGCCGACGGCGTTGATGATCGCCTCGCGCACCTCCGCCTTGTGGCTGAACACCAGGATCCGCATCGCCTGCTCGCCCATGAGCGCGCCTCCGCCTCGTCTAGTCATGTCGACCCCGCGATGTTATCCGCCATGACCGACATCACGTGGCCGCCCCCGACGGCTGAAGCGCGTCCCAGCCCAGCGAATCGCCGCCGAGCCGCTGCGCGAGCCCCGCCATCCGTGACCGTTCCTGCGCGCAGTGCAGCGCGTCGAGGGTCTGGACGCGCACCGCGTGCATGCGGGTGAAGCCGCCGTCGGGGCCCTGTTCTCGCAGTTCCCAGCCGTCCTGGGCGAGGATCGATGTCGCCTCGGCCACCTTTTCGGGGGGGAGCTTCAAGTGATGGCGCAGGATCGCGGGCGCCTCGGCGACCCAAGCGGGTGATCTCGCCAGCACCGATGAATCCGCCTCGGCCGGATCGAAAGCCTCCGCGACGATCTCCACGCCGGGCGTGTCGACGGTCAGACCTGGGAGTTTCGGCTTCTTGACCAGGTCACGAAGCCGATCTAGTAAACCCATGAGTAGCCCTGTTCCCACTTTCGTTCAGATGTGACCCGACACGCACGCGACTTGCCGTGGACCCACCCGGCGGGCCCCGTGCGTGAGAGGACATAATGCGACGCGTGACAACGGCAGCTCCCACCATCAGCCAGCGGGTCCACTCGCTGAACCGGCCGAACATGGTCAGTGTCGGCACCATCGTGTGGCTGTCCAGCGAACTGATGTTCTTCGCCGGACTGTTCGCCATGTTCTTCACCGTGAAGGCGCAGAACGCGTCCGGCCAGTGGCCGCCGCCGCTGCACGGTGAGCCCTTCCACCTGAACATCGCGCTGGCGATCCCGTTCACCGTGATCCTCGTGGCGTCGTCGTTCACCTGCCAGTTCGGTGTGTTCGCCGCCGAAAAGGGTGACGTGTTCGGCCTCCGCCGCTGGTACATCATCACGTTGATCATGGGTGCGATCTTCGTGGGTGGCCAGGCTTACGAGTACCTGAACCTGATCCACGAGGGGCTGACCATTCCGTCCGGCGCGTACGGCACGGTCTTCTACCTCGCGACCGGGTTCCACGGCCTGCACGTCATCGGCGGGCTCGTCGCGTTCGTGTACCTGCTCATCCGCACCAAGCTGAGCAAGTTCACCCCGGCCCAAGCCACCTCGGCGATCGTCGTGTCGTACTACTGGCACTTCGTCGACATCGTGTGGGTGGGCCTGTTCGCGGTGATCTACATCCTTCCGTGAACGAAGCCGCCACCACGACCTATCGGCCTGAACTGACAGCAAGGGTTGCCGCAAGATGACCTCCAGCAAGGACAACACGGAGCGCCGCTTCCGCAAGCGGTCGAAGGCACGCAGGCGGTTCGCCGGCGCGCTGGCGCTCGGGATCGCGCTGCTGAGCGTGGGCGGGTTGTACGCCGTTTTCGCCCCGGAGCCGCAGACCGCGCAGGCGCAGGGCGAATCCGCCCTCCTGCGTGAGGGCGAGAAGCTCTACAACAACACGTGTATCGAATGTCACGGGCCGAAGCTCGAAGGTGTCACCGACCGTGGCCCGAGCCTCATCGGCATCGGCGACGCGGCCGTGTACTTCCAGACCTCCACCGGCCGTATGCCGGCGGTCCGCCAGGAAGCCCAGGCGCAGCGGAAGCCGCCGAAGCTGACCGAGGCCGAGATCAACGCCCTCGGCGCCTACATCCAGGCCAACGGCGGTGGCGTGCAGCGTCCCACCGAGAAGGGTGACGCGCTGCGCGGCGAGGACGTCGCGCGCGGCAGCGAGCTCTTCCGTCTCAACTGCGCCTCCTGCCACGGCTTCACCGGCCGCGGCGGCGCGCTCTCTTCGGGCAAGTTCGCCCCGAACCTGGACCCGGCCACGGAAGAGCAGATCTACACCGCGATGCTCACCGGGCCGCAGAACATGCCCAAGTTCTCCGACCGGCAGCTGTCGCCGGAGGAGAAGAAGGACATCATCGCGTTCGTGAAGTCCGTGAGCAACGGGAACAACTCACCCGGCGGTAACTCGCTCGGCGGTCTTGGCCCGGCCTCGGAGGGCGCGATCGCGTGGATCGTCGGGATCGCCGCGCTGATCGGCGTGACGTTGTGGATTGGATCGAAGGCATGAGCGCCGAAGGGCCGAAGCCGCCGACAGAGGCGGAGTTGGCGGACATGGATCGCGACCAGCTGGTCAAGCTGGGTACCGCGCTCGACGGGGTCGAAATCGTCGAGTACCCGACGCCCTGGCCGGTCGAGGGGACGAAGGCGGAGAAGCGCGCCGAGCGCGCCGTCGCCCTCTGGTTCGTGCTGGCCGCGCTGTCCGGCCTCGCGTTCGTGGTCCTCCTCGCGTGGCCGCACTGGTTCGAGTACAAGGAGCCGGGCAAGGCCGGCTACACCATGTACACGCTTTACACGCCGCTGCTCGGTGTCACGCTCGGCGTGGCCGTGCTCGCCATCGGCGTCGGTGCCGTCCTCTACACCAAGAAGTTCATCCCGGCCGAGGTCTCGATCCAGGAACGCGGGGACGGCGGGTCGAAAGAGGTCGACAAGGCCACCATCCTCGCCCAGCTGGCCGACTCGGGCAGCCGCAGCACCATCGCGCGCCGTTCGATGATCAAGCGGTCCGCCGGTGCCGGTGCCGGCGTGCTCGGTCTCGCCGTCGCGGCGCTGCCGATCGCGTCCTTCATCAAGGACCCGTGGAAGGACACCGAGAACCGCGACTCCCTGTGGCACTCGGGCTGGAAGAAGAACTTCCCGGACGAGGTCGTCTACCTGCGCCGCAACACCGGCCGTCCGCACGAGGTCTCCCTGGTCAAGGCCGAGGACCTCGACGCGGGCGCGATGGAGACGGTGTTCCCGTACCGCAAGTCCGAAGAGCACGACGAGCACGCGCTGTCGGCCGCCTTCAAACGCGTCGACAACCCGGTCATGCTGATCCGTCTCCGCCCGACCGACGCCGCCAAGGTCGTCAAGCGTCAGGGCCAGGAAGACTACAACTTCGGCGACTACTACGCGTACACGAAGATCTGCAGTCACGTGGGCTGCCCGACCTCCCTGTACGAGCAGCGGACCAACCGCATCCTCTGCCCCTGCCACCAGTCGCAGTTCGACGCGCTCCACTACGCCAAGCCGATTTTCGGGCCGGCGACCCGGCCCTTGGCCCAGCTTCCGATTACAGTGGACTCTGAGGGCTACCTGATCGCGCGCGGAGACTTCAACGAGGCCGTCGGACCGGCCTTTTGGGAGCGTAAGTCATGAGTTCACTCACCACCCCCACAAAGGGGACGAACCCGGTCGAGAAGGCCGCGGGCGCTGGTGCGAAGTGGGCCGACGACCGGTATCACCTGGCCAAGGGCATGCGGCACCAGCTCAACAAGGTGTTCCCGACGCACTGGTCGTTCCTGCTCGGCGAGATCGCGCTCTACAGCTTCATCATCCTGTTGCTGTCGGGTGTCTATCTCACGCTGTTCTTCGACCCCTCCATGGAGGAGGTCGTCTACAACGGCAGCTACACCGGTCTGCAGGGCGTCGAGATGTCGCGGGCCTTCGCGACCACGCTGGACATCTCGTTCGACGTCCGCGGCGGGCTGTTCGTCCGCCAGCTGCACCACTGGGCCGCGCTGATCTTCGTGGCTTCGATGATGGTGCACATGTTCCGGATCTTCTTCACCGGCGCGTTCCGGCGCCCGCGTGAGGCGAACTGGGTCATCGGTGCGCTGCTGCTGGTCCTGGGCATGTTCGAGGGCTTCTTCGGCTACTCGCTCCCGGACGACCTGCTCTCCGGTACCGGTATCCGCGCGACCCTGTCGGGCATCGTGCTCTCGGTGCCGGTCATGGGCACCTGGATCCACTGGGCGCTGTTCGGCGGTGAGTTCCCGGGCAACGAGATCATCCCGCGCCTGTACACGATCCACATCCTGCTGCTGCCGGGCATCATGCTCGGCCTGGTGGCCGCGCACCTCGCGCTGGTCTGGTACCAGAAGCACACGCAGTTCCCTGGCGTGCGCCGCAAGGAGACCAACGTCGTCGGCGTCCGCATCATGCCGGTCTTCGCGCTCAAGGGCGGTGCGTTCTTCGCGCTGGTCACCGGCGTCATCGCGTTGATGTCGGGCCTCTTCCAGATCAACCCGATCTGGAACATCGGCCCGTACAACGCGGCGCAGGTCTCGGCGGGTTCGCAGCCGGACTGGTACATGGCCTGGGCCGACGGCATGCTGCGGATCTGGCCCGCGTGGGAGCTCTACCTCGGCAACTACACGGTCCCGGCGGTGTTCTTCCCCGGCGCGGTCGGGATGCCGCTGCTGATCGGCTTGCTGCTGATGTATCCCTGGATCGAGCGAAAGCTGTCCAAGGACACCGCGCACCACAACCTGCTGCAGCGTCCGCGCGACGTCCCGGTGCGGACCTCGCTGGGCATCATGGCCCTGACGTTCTTCGCGGTCATCATGCTGTCGGGCTTCAACGACATCATCGCGTTCGCCTTCGACATCTCGCTGAACGCGACGACGTGGGCGGGCCGGATCGGTGTCCTGCTGGCGCCGCCGATCGCGTACTACATCACCTACCGGATCTGCCTCGGTCTCCAGCGGGCCGACCGCGAGGTGCTCGAGCACGGTGTCGAAACCGGCATCATCAAGCGCCTTCCGCACGGTGAGTTCATCGAGATCCACCAGCCGCTCGGCCCGGTGGACGACCACGGCCACGCGATCCCGCTCGAATACCAGGGCGCGTCGGTGCCGAAGAAGATGAACAAGCTCGGCTCGGCGGGGCACGCCGTCGCCGGTTCGACCTGGTCCCCGGACCCGGTCGAGGAGACGATCGCGCTGGAGCGCGCCCGGTCCAACGGGCACGGCAACGGCAAGGTCGACGACATCGGTGGCGAGCCTTCGCAGGAGCGCAAGGAGATCACTTCCGGGCACTAGCTAGACCGCCGCGGAAGGGGACTTCCCCTCGCTACACGCGACGAAGGGCGCTTTCCCCGCATCTCATGCGGGGAAAGCGCCCTTCGTCTTGCCATGGTCTGGCCGCCGAGGTCCGTGAAGGCCTCCTTGAGGGACCCAGGGTCCCTCAAGGAGGCCTTCACGGACCAGTCACACGGGCGTCAGCCGACTACCCGCAGCTCCAGTGGCCGCATGTCGTCCTCGCTCGGCACCACGGTGAGGCCCGCGGCGGTGAGGACGGCGGTGAGCGCCGCCCTCACCGCCGCGTGTGCGGCGTTCAGCTGCCGCACCCTCGGATGCTCGATCTCCCCGGCCGTCAGGTGCCGGTAGACCTCCTCCTGCCAGGCGACGTTCATCAGCCAGTTCACATAGACGCCGCCGGCAGTTCCGAAGAGGTCCACGTCGATCGCCGCGCCGCCCTCGTCGCTGAGGCCGGAGAGGTCCGGTTCGGCGATCACCCGGAAACCCGCCTCCCGCAGGACCGCCGAGGTCCGGCCGCCCAGTGCGAGCAGCCGTTCCCGGTCGGCGGGGGAGACCCGTCGCGGCGACGTCATCCGGCACCCACGAGCACGCGTTCCTCCTTGGTCTCGGCGATCAGCGCGCCGGGGAAATTGATGCCGCGTTTCCGGTAGGCGGCCCGCATGTAGCCCTGCAGCATCTGCTTGTACGCCGAATTGAGCATCCGGTCATTGGTCCAGGCCACCGAGTAGGAGACCACGAGATCGTCCCCCATTTCGGGCACCCAATCCCGGTCACAGTCCGGGCACGGCTCTCGTTCGGAGTACAGGGCCTTGATGTTCTTCGGGTCCTTCCCCTTGGCACGCACCTTCTGGACGATATCCCTCTCGGAGTGCCGGTCATCGCCGTCGCTGTAACCGATCACGTAGTTCGGGTACTTGCCGTCGGGGTTGGTCCAGCCTTCCAGGTAGGCGACCGCGATGTTGTGCCCGATCCCGAAGCCGGACCCGATCCGCGCGTCCATCGCGATGGACGGCATTCCGCCACTGTCGTAGTCGACGAGCCCGCAGGTGAAGTCCGGCAGATTTGCTGTCTTGGCGGTGGCCATCGGGACTTCGGAGAGCCGCTTGCACCATTTGCGGATGGTCTTGAAGACCGGCGTGACCTTCTCCACGACCTTGCGGAAGAGGTCGGATTTGCTCACGAACTTCTTGATGTTGTCGATGATCTTCACGACCGCCGAAGCCACCTTCGGCAGCTTCAAGAACACCGCGACCACCGACGCCACGTTGAGGACGGTCCAGATGCAGGCTTCGATGTTGCCGTCGCCGAAGCACCGTTCCGCGTCGCGCCAGCCGATGACCTCAAGCAGCACTTCGGCGCCGATCTCGACGAGGAATTCGACGACCCCGCCGCCGTTCTGGGCCTTGTCCCTCGCCTGCCGGTATTCGTCCAGGAGCATGCGCCCGAATTCGGACGTCGAAAGCATCGCGGCTTCTTCCGGCGTCAGGTCCGGGAGCTGCCCGGACGCCTCGGCCGCCTTGCGCCGTGTTTCCTCTTCTTCCTGACGTTGCCGTTCTTCGGCGCGGTCCGCGGCCTGCTGAGCCTCGGTCGCGCTTTGCCTCGCCCTCTCGGCCGCGGCGGCGGCGTTGCGGGCGTGCTCCTCCGCGCGGTCGGCGGCGTCCCTGGCCTCGGCCGCCGACCTTTCGGCGTTCGTCGCCGCTTCCCTGGCCAGCCGAGCGTCGTTCTCGGCCCGGCCCGCGGCGTCGCGGGCGGCCTGGGCCTCCCGCTCGGCGGCGGCCGCGCTCCGGCCCGCGATGGCCGCGTCGGCGTTCGCCTCGTTGGCGGCGGCCCTGGCGGTCTGCGCGTCGGCCCTGGCGGCGGCGTCGGACGCGTTCGCCCGGTCGCCCGCCGCTCGGGCGAGTGCCCCTTCGTTCGCCGCGCGTGCCGCTGCTTCCTGTGCTTCGGCGGCGGAATTCGCCGCCGCCGCGGCCGACGACGCCGCCCGTGCCGCGGCTTCGAAGGCGGGTTTCACCGTGTCCGCCGCCCGCCTGGCCGCGTCCGCGGCGCGTTCGGCGGCCAGCTGGGCCTCGGCGGCCCGTTCCCGCGCCGCCCTCGCCTGTTCCTCGCCGACGGCCCTGGCCTGGCTCGCGACCAGGATGACGAAGTCCGCGTCGATGTCCGTGCCCGCGTACGGCGCGACGACCCTGATCGCGGTGTTCGCCGGATCGGTGATGGCCGCCGACGAAGAGCTCGCCGCCGTGGACGCCCGGAGCGCGACGGACGCCTGCGTGGCCGCCGAAACCGACTCGTTGAAGGCCGCGTCGGCCTCGGCACGGGTCCGTTCCGCCGCCATCAGCGACCGCATGGCCTCCTGGGAGGCCTGTTCGGCCAGCTGGACTGCCGCACGCGCGGCCTCGGCCGCCTTGGTCTCCTCCAGGGTCGCTTCGCTGGCTTTGACGTTGGCCCGGGTCGCGTGCTGGTGCGTTTCCGCGGCCGACGACTCGGCCTGGCCCGCCGCCCTGTTCGAGGCCGCGGCGGCTGCCTTGGCCTCCTGCGCGGCCGCGCGTGCCCGGGCCGCGGCCCGGGTCGACTCGGTCGCCGCTTCCCTGGCGACCACGGCCGCCCCGGTCGCCCGGTTGGCCGCGTCCCGTGCCGCGGAAGCCGCCGTGGTGGCCTGTCCCGCCTCGGCTCGGGCCGAATCGGCCGCCCTGCGCGCGTCGCCCTCGGCCGTCGTCCCGCGGGCCGCCGCCTCGGCCGCCGTGAGCGCGTCCGCCTTGGCCTGGGCCGCCTGCTTCCGCTGCTCGGCCGCGTAGGCGTTGTCACGGGCGGTCCGTGCGTTGCCTTCCTCGGTGACCGCCCGCTGTTCGGCGTCGCTCGCGAGCCGCTCCTGATGCTGCGCCCGCTGGTTGGCGTCCTCGGCGATCCCGGCCTGACGCTGGGCCTCGCCGCGCTGCCGTCGCGCTTCCGCCGCGGCCTGGTCGGCGCGCTGCCGCGCGTTGGCCGCGTTGACGCGCTCCGCCTCGGCGACCTGCCGGGCGCTCTTCGCCCGGTCCCGCTGGCGTTGCGCCTCCTCCCGGTGCCCGCGGGTCCGGTCCGCGGCCGCCCTGGCCGCCTCGGCCGCGGCTTCCGCCTGTTCGCGAGCGGACTTGGCGCGCACGGCGGCGTCCTTGGCCGCCGCGGCCTGTGCGGCGGCGGCCTCGGCGACCGCCTTGGCGGCCTGCGCGTGCTGTTCGGCGTGCAGACCCCACTGACGTGCCTGTTCCGCGTGCCGCTCCGCCCGTTCCTGCGCGTTGCGGGCCTGGTCGGTCGCCTCGGTGGCGTCGATCGCGTGCTGTGCGGTCTCCGAAGCGTGCACGGCGCCCTGGGCGGCCGCCGCCATTCCCCGGGCCATGTCGCCCCACTGCGTGCCGTAGGGCAGCCCGGCGGCGATGAGTTCGGCGGCCTGGACACCCGCTCGTTCGGCGGCACCGACGGCGTCGGTCGACGCGGTGCGGGCGTTGGCCACCTGACGTGCGGCTTCGGCCTTGACGAGAGTGAACGAATCCGCCGGGTGATTCCCCGCCGCGTCGTTGGCGTCGAGGATCTGCTTGGCCTTACGGGCTTCGTTGCCCGCCAGCACCATCGCGTTGGCCACCCGCTGCAACGCCCGCAGCGCGTCGCCGTGCGCCACCACGAGCTGTCCGCGCGCGGTCATCGCCCTGGCGGACCGCCGGGCGAGATCACTCAGCTGGTCGGCCGCGCGTTCGGCGGCCTCCAGGTCACGGATCTGCTTGTCGCGATCTTCGGCATCGCGACGCGCGGCGGCCAGGTAGCCGGTGTTGAGGAATTCGGCGATCGCCGCGTCACCGGCGTCTAGCGCGGCCTGCGCCGCGGTCTTCACGTGGTGCCCGGCGACGCCGAGCAGGGCGGTGACCCGCGCGCGCAGCTGGTCGGCCCTGGCGTGGGTCCCGGCGGCGATCTGCGCGTCCCGTTCCTGCGCGATCTCCTTGCCGTAGGCCAGGAACTGCTCGCGATCGGTGTCGGTGCCCGCCAGCACCCGCTGGACCTCGGCCTTGAAGATCGGGCCGCCGGTGCCCGTCATCGCCTGGATCGTGGCCCGGTTCTGCCTCGCCGTCTCGGCCACGCGTGCCGCGGCGCGGGCTCTGGCCGCGTCGAGACCTTGTTCGAGGAATTCCTCCAGCGCGGCGGCGGTGCCGGCGGCCAGCGCGGCCGCGGCGGCTTCGCGGACTTCCGGCTCCTCCGCCAGTTCCGCGTGGTCGGCGACGATCTGACGGACGAACGGTTCGCCCACGAGGGAGGGGACACCCGCCTGTCCGTCCCAGTTGCGGTACGGGTCCTCCGGCATCGGCCGCGCGGGTGACGTCGGTGGCGGGGTAACGGGTGGTGGATCGTCGGCCGACGCGGAACCGGGTTGGATCAACCCGGCGAAAACGGTCAGGACCAAGAAGAGGACGAGCGCTCTCAGCGCGTGTTCGGGTTTGGACATCTGAACCCCCAGAAGTCTTCGAATCCTGGAAAAAGAGTGGGAGAAGGAAAAGGTGGCCTCGCCGGTTTCCCGGCGAGGCCACCGGTGTCACCTGGCGTACGCCCACGCGCCCTTCTGGGCGGTGTGATCGATGTTCCCGAACTGGAACATGCTGCGGCGTTTCCCGGGTTCACCCGGGACGTCCATCTCGTCGGAGATGGGATAGCCGAGCCAGCTCCGCTCCCAGCCCATCTTTTCGTAGAGATCGCGGATGGCACCGAAGATCAGCCGCGAATCCGTGGCCGGGCTCCAATAGATGGACCGGCCGCTTTCGAGATGGGTCGCCCGGCCGACCCCGTCCGGGAGGAAGAGGTTGTCGACGATGGGCAGGTTGGCGGGGACCTTGTGCCCGCCCATGGACCAGTACTTGGTCAGGATCGGGTACAGGATGTTCTTCGGCCCCTGCGCAGGGTTCCAGAAGGCCGCGCCGTTCTGGAACTTCCGCAGCCGCACCCCGTTCTCGATGTACTCCGGCGTCACCGCCGGCCCGAAGTACTCGCGCCACCAGTCCTCGTTGAGCAGGCGGAGGTCGATCTTCGTGGAGATGTTCGGGTTCGGGTCGACGGTCTTCCACGACGCGTCGGTCGCGAAGTTGCCCTTGGTGTCGAAATTGTTCTCGTTGCTCTGGCCGTGCGCGGCCCACAGCTCGCCCCAGTACTGCCGCAGGTACCGGCCGGAGTGGGCCTTCGACTGCAGGCTCACGTTGCCCGCGCTGTTGTCCAGTCCCGGCCGGGCACACCAGGTCGCGTTGAGCTTGAACCCGTCGGTGCCGTCGTTGCCCGCGAGCTGGACCCGCAGGTTCGGCGCGACTCGCAGATAGCTGCCGACCCGGGTGGCCGATTCGAGCGAGAAGCAGTTCGCGTCCGCGAGCCCGGTGACGACCTTCCAGCTGGCCTCGCCGAGCGGAGCGGTGGCGGTGTTCGCCGGCTGCGTCCCCGGGGTCGCCCAGGCGTCGCCTCCGCCGCTGCGCACGTGCCAGCCACGGGTGTTCACCGTGACCCCCTGGAAACCCTGGTCCAGCGGAAGGTACTGGCCCTTGGCGAGGAAGTCCTTGACCTGGTCCCAGGTCCCGGTCGTCGCGACCGAAGCCGCCGCCGCCGAGAGCCGCGGGCGCAGCCTGCTCGTGTCGGCCTTCGTCTTGATGTCCCGGACCTTCTGGCGGTCGGCTTCCTCGCGCTCGCGCAGGATCCGGGCGTCGTCGCGGGCACGGGCCTCGCCGATGCCGGTGACGATGAACCGCGTCCAGTCCGCCGCCCCGCTGATCAGGGCGGCGTTCGCCGCGTTCTTGATCTCACGGTGCGCGGGGTCGGCCAGTTCCGGCGTCTTCAGCAGTTCCCGGATGAAGTCGTCGTCGGGCAGCAGCAGCCAACTCGCGACGGCGACGACCGGGATCTTGTGGCAGGCGTCCTTCTTGGCGGCGGCCGCTTCGGCAAGACGGCCTTCTTCCTCGCCCTTCTGCTTCTCCCGCTCGATGTAGTCGAGCTGGTCCTGGTGATGCAGCTCCCGGATCTTGTTCTCGATGAAGTCCTTCCAGACCGCCGCGTCGCCACCGAAGGCGTCGAGGGCACCGAGCTTGAGCTTGGTGCCCGCCGGAGCCCGCTGGTAGACCTTGTAGACGAAGTTCTGGTCGTTGTCGTTGAGGATGACGTCGTCGTAGGCGAGTTCGGCGTCGATCAGCACCTCCCGCCGGACGCGGACGGTCTCGTTCCACGCGTCCTGGCGGCGCTGCCGTTCGATCCGGTCCCGCGCGGCGAAGTCGAAGACCCCGGTGCGGATGAACGCCGTCGCGTCCGGAGCGGTGGGCGTCTGCACCATGATCCGGTAGACCCGGTACGACTCTTCCTTGGTGAGCGGGAAATCGGTGCCGTTGATCCGGTCGAAGACCTTGAAGACGAAGTTCATGTCGGTGGCGTTACGCCATTCGGACGTCGCGTCGCCGACCTCGATCTCGTGGACCGCCCTGACCTTTTCCAGTTCGGTCGCGGCCGGGAGTTCGGCCGCCGTCGCGTCCGGGCTCTCCAGCGGGGCCTCGGGCGCGGGCGGCGGCGGTGCGGCGCTCGCGCCCGCCGGGGTGACCAGACCGGTCAGCGCGGTGGCGACGGTCAGGATCGCGAACGTTCGGGTCAATTTTCCGGTGTTCCCCAGTGTTCTTCGCATTTCGGAATACCTTCGTCGAGGAGAAGAGAAAGACCGGCCGGGGAACGGGACTCCCGGTCCCCGGCCGGATTCGGGGCCGAACTCAGCCCACGGGAATGACCACGCGGCGAAGCACCTTCATTTCGCCGTCGGCCGCGTTCCAGGTGATGTACCAACCGTTCTGGAAATCGCTGCGGCGTCCGCCGGGGATGTCGTACTCGTCGCTGGTCGGGAAACCGAGCTGACCGGTCTCCGCGCCGAGCGAATCCCATTTGCCACGGATGGCGCCCATCACGAGCTTCGCCCCGGTCGCCGGGGTCCAGTAGAGCGCGACGCCCTGCTGCAGCGAGATCTTGGCCGAACCGCCCCCGGTGACCTGATGGGTCGAGGGCAGCAGCCATTTGTGCCCGCCCAAGGCCAGATACCGCGCGTGGACCTCGCCCGTGACGAACCTGGCGCCGGTCTCCGGGCCCCAGTAGACGCGCCCGTTCTGGAAGTCCCGGTAGCGGACGCCCGCGTCGTGGACCTCGGCGGCCTTCGGGTTCCCGGCCAGGGCGCGCAGCTGGTCGTCGTTGTACCAGCCCAGCGTCAGCGGGGTGGAGACCTCGGGGTTGGGGGCGACGACCTTCCAGCCCGAGTCCTCGTTGAACAGCCGTTCGGTGTCGAACCAGTTGCCCCCGCCGAGCTGCGCGACCCACAGCTGCGCGTCGATGTGCCGCAGGACCCGGCCCGGCTGCGCCTTCGACTCCAGCGCGATGCCCCAGCCGGTGCGCTTCGGGCACCAGGTCGCGTCCCGTTTGAACGCGTCTGTGCCGTCGTTGCCGTGCAGTTTGCCCCGGAAGTCCTGCTGCCGCAGGTAGTTCCCGGTGCGGTCGACGGATTCGAACGAGTAGCAGAGCGGGTCGGCAAGCCCGTTCGCGACCTTCCACGTCGCGTACGGCAGCGGTTTGGTGCCGTCGGTACCGGCCTGCCCGGGGGTGATCCAGGCGTCGCCGCCGCCGGAGTGCACGTACCAGCCCTTCACCCCGGGGGTCACGGCCTGGAGCGACTGGTTGAGCACCTGGTACTGGCCCTCGCGCAGGAACGCGACGACGTCGGAGCGCGAACCGGTGAGCGCGGTGTCGGCGGCCGCGACCAGCCGGGGCCGGACACCGCCGTTCTCCGCCCTGGTCCTGATCTCCCGGACGACACGGCGGTTCGCCTCGTCCTCCTCACGTTCGCGGCGGGCCTTGCCCCGGTCCGCCGCCTCCTTGAGGCCGGTGTTGACGAACGTCCGCCACACGGCCGGATCGGTGCTGCGCGAAGCGAGATCGGCGGCGTCCTTGATCTCGACGTTCGCCGGGACCGCGAGTTCGGGAAGACGCAGCAGTTCGCGGATGAAGACGTCGTCGGGGGCCTGCAACCAAACGGTCTGGAAGGTGGCGGGGATGGCGGCCACCGCCGAACGCCGCTTGAGTTCGCGCTCGACGCGCTGTGCCTCTTCCTCGCCCTGTTGACGCGCCTTTTCGATGGCGGCGAGGTCGTCCTGCTCGGCGAGTTCGAGGACGGTGACCTCGATGAAGGTCTTCCACCCGGCGGCGTCACCCTGGTACGCGGTGGCGGCGCCCGCCTTGACCTTGCTCCCGGTGGTGGCCCGGCTGAAGACCTGGAACACGAAGTTCCGGTCGGTCAGGTCGAGCATCGCCGGGTCCGGGGCGATGTGCGCGTTCTCGATCGCCTTCATCCGCGTGGTGACGCGATGCTGCTTTTCGGCGTCGCGCAGCACCTGCTCGTCCTGATCGCGCCGAACGAATTCGTGGACGCCGGTCCGGATGAACACCGAGGCGTCGGGCACGGTGAGCCCGTAGACCCGTGAGGCTTCGGCCTTGGTGCGGGGGAACTTGTCGATACTGATCTTGTCGTAGATCCGGAAGACGAAGTTCTTGTCGGACAGCCGGAGCCAGTCGTCGGTCGGTTCCCCGACGTGGATGGCGTTGACGGCGTCGAACTTCTCCCGTTGCGTGGCGGCGGGAATGGTCGTCGAGCCGATGTCGGGTTCGGCCGTCGGGATCGCCGGCGGCACGGCCTGCCCCGGCGGTGGTTCGGCCGCGTGGGCGGGAGTGCCCAGCAGTCCGGAGAAGGCGGCGGCGACGGTGGCCACCGCCAGGCCACGGCTCAACCGTGACGTGAACATAGTCGTTCTTCGCATTACCCCAGTTCCCTTTTCTCGAGAGAGACGGTCTTGATCAGCTCGGGTTCTTGACCCGTTGTTCGCCTTCGAGTGCCTGCCGCAGCAGCGATTCCCAGTACGCGGCCTGGTCGACGGCCATCGAGCGGTTGTTCTCCCAATCGGCCTCGGTCGCCTTCGCCGGGTCGATCATCGCGTTCCAGTTCGGGTTCTGCGCCTGCTGGGCCGCGAGCAGGATGGCGCGCCAGGTTTCGGCCTGCTGCCGGGAGAAATCACGCGCCTCCTCCCATTTGGACTGTGCGGGCGAGGACTGTGTGCCGACGTTCCGCCAGGCCGCGGCGGCCTTGTCCCTGGCTTCCTTCCCGGCTTCGCCCTCGGTCTCTTTGGCGGCCTTCTCCGCGGCTTCCGCGTCGGTGATCAGCCGCGCGATGGTGTGCAGCCATTGCTGGTTCTGATCCAGCACCCGCTCACGGAACGACTCGATGTCCAGCCGCGCCGCGTGTGCCCAGCCCCAGGCGAAGAAGTCGGTCAGATCGTCGTCGGTCGCTCCCGCCCGGACGGCGTAAGAGGCGGCGAACCGCACCTGCGCGCCGGGATCGTTCTGCGCCAGCATCCGGATGTAGCGGCGGTCCTCCTCGACCAACGCCCGTTTCTGCTCTCCGAGATCGGCGCGGAACTTCAGGTCGCGAGCCTTGGCGGCCTCGTAACCGCCGCCGTGGCAGAACTCTTCGCGTTTCGACGGCGGCTGGGTCAGGTAGTACGAGGCCGCCTGGTGGACCTCCGGCGAATACTGCCGGGTGTGCGTTTCCAAGAGCCTGTTCAGGAAATCGATGTTGCGTTTGTCGAGGTTCTGCGCCCTTTCCTTCGCGAAGACGAGACCGCCGTCGGGAAGACGCAGGAACTCGATGGCCGCCGCGTCCGGATCCTCGCTCAGCAGCGCCACCCACGCGTCGGTCTTCACCGTCGCGTACACGCCGTATTTCGCGTGGTACAGCACTTCCCGCCGGGCGATCTCACTCGGCGTCGAGGCCGAGACCGAGACGACGCCCGGCACGGCCGCGCCCGCCACCGGAACGGAGACCGTCCCGGTGAACAGGACGGCCGCGCACAAGGCACAGGACAGCATTCGTTGATACACGGAAGCCCCCAATCACTTCGGTGCAGAATGGATATTCGGTTGTGGGTGGAAAGGTCAGCGGCGATAGGCCGGCGTTGGCCCCGTCGCCGGGTAGTGCACGATCCAGCCGGCTTCGGCGATCCACTTGTCCTGGATGGCGCCGTAGCCGAATTTCGGTTCGATCGACTTGTCGCCCCAGTAGAGGCTCGCCCCGTTCCGGAACTTCACGCGGTGCGCGCCGTCGAGGAGGGCCTCCTGGTCGGTCTCCGGGAACGAGAACTGGAGGCTGCCGAAGGCGACGTACCTCGCGACGAACGGCCAGCCCGTCCACCTCGCGGCCGGTCCGAGCCGATCGTGCCGGTACATCCGGCCGTTGGCGCCTCGGGGGCGACGGGCGCGCCCACCGCCGCGGCGGCCGCGGCGTCGTTGTACCACCGGAGCATGAGGACCGTGGTGATCTCGGGGTCCGGTTCCCGGGTCGCCCACGCCGGGTTCGGCGGGATCGAGGCGACGTTGACCGCGTTGGTGCGGGCGAAGTCGGATTCCAGTTTCTTCGCGGCTTCTTCGTCCCGCTCGCGTTCGCGCTCGATGGCGTCGCGCCGGATCTTCTCGTCGTGGTCGCGGCCGACGAATTCGTGGATCCCGGTGTGGATGAACGCCGACGCGTCGGCGACTTCGGGTTTGTGGACGCGGTACGCCTCGGTCCTGGTCCGCGGGTACTGCGCCGGGTCGGCCCGGCCGTACACGCGGAACACGAACGCCTTGTCGTCCAGTGAGGTCCACTCACCGGTGATCTCTTCGCCGATGGCCGTGACGGCCCTGACTTTTTCGAGGACACCGGCGGGCGAGACTTCCGTCGTGGTGACGTCTGTCGCCCCGTCGGCGGCCATCGGTGACGCGATCGCGAGGTTTTCGGACAGAGAAACGGCAGCGGCCATCGCCGCGGTCCCTGAAGGGACCGATCTTCGGTACATGTTCAGTTATCCCCAGTTCCCGGAATTCCCCCAGTGAAATCCCGGTCGAGGTTCACCTAACCGCTGATGCCCGATTCGCGCAAGATCCGCCTGGACGAGTCAGGAAATCACTCTTGCGACGTGTGTCCGGAAAGGAATTGTCAGGCGCCTTCCACGCCGATGTCGAACGCGGACTCGCTGTCGGCCTTCGAGTACGAGCGGAAGGCGATGTGCGTGACGGTGCTCAGCACACCGGGGACCTTGCCGATCTTCGCCGGGATCAGGTCCGCGAGGTCTTCGTGGGCGGCCACGCGGACCGAGGCGATCAAGTCGACGTCGCCGGCGCAGGAGTAGACCTCGCGTACCCCGTCGATGTCCGCGATCGCCTGGGCCGCCTCGGGGATGGCGTCCGCTTCGACTTGGATCAACACGATCGCGGTGATCACTGGAGGGCCTCCTACGTTGATGATTCCGGTGCCGCGATCCTAGCCCGGCACGCGTTCGAGTGCCGTCGCGCTCGACGCCAGGTCGAGCCACTCCTGCCAGCCGCCCGCCACGGCGGCGGGCTCCGCCCAGGGCTGCGTCGTGCGCACGAGCCGGACACCGGGGCGGGTCAGCCAGCGCAGGAGGATCTGGATTTCCTCCGGGATCGCGCCGAAGAGCGGGCCGGGACCCGGGATGACCGTCTCCGCCGAGGCCACGAGCATTTCGACCACCGGCATCGGCGGCACCCCGCGCCGGGCGACACCCGCCGACGCGAGCTTGCCGTACCGGATCACCGCCAGTTCCCAGCCGCCCTTCCCGTCCGGTCCGGCGGCGATCAGTTCCGGGATGCCCGCCAGCGCCGACTGCCGGTGCGCCCGGCCGACCGCGCGGATCAGCCCGGCCAGCTGATCGCGGTGCTGGGCGGCCTGTTCGTAGTGCTCGGCCTCGGCGAGCCTGGCCAGCTGATCGGCGGCGGCCCGCAACGGACGCCCGTCCGTCCCGGCGATCAGCCCGGACACCGCCAGCACACCCGGCCGGTACGCCTCGACCGTCTGCTTCCCGGCGCACGGCGCTCCGCAGCGGCCGAGTTCGGCGAGGACACAGGGCGTCCCGGTCGGCGAGGTGGCCGAGATCCGCTGGGTGCACGTCCGCAGTCCCGACGCGCCGGCGAGGGTGTCCGCGGCCGAGCGGGCGTCGGTCTGGGTGCGAAAGGGCCCCAGCATCCCGTCTCGCGGCATGCGGACCACCGAGAGGCGGGGGAACGCCTCCTCGGTCAGCGCGACCCACCAGGCGTGCCGTGGGTTCTTGGAACGGCGGTTGTACATGGGACGGTGGGCGGCGATCAGCCGGAGTTCCCGGACCGCGGCCTCCAGGGCGTGCGCGCATTCGACCGTGTCGACCCGTTCGGCCAGCGCGACCATCTCCCGGATCCGTCCGCGGCTCTCCGATCCGGTGAAGTATTGCCGGACCCGGCGGCGCAGGTCGGACGACGTCCCGACGTAGAGGACCTCGTCGCTCGGGCCGCGGAACAGGTAGACGCCGGGCCTCGACGGCAAGTGCTCGGCCAGAGACCGTTTGCGGCGCTGGGCCGGCGTCACCTCGGGCAGGTAGTCCAGCAGTTCCTCGAGGGTGTGGACGCCGAGGTTGCCCACTCGTTCGAGCAGCGCGTGCAGGACGTCGACGGTGGCACGCGCGTCCGCGAGCGCCCGGTGGTTCGGTGTCGTGCGCGCCCCGAACAGCGCGGCCAGCGCGGACAGCCGGTAGCTGGGGGTCTCGTCGCGGGAGATGACCCGGCGGGCGAGCCGGACCGTGCACACCACGGCCGCCTTGGGCCAGCGGTAGCCGTGGCCCTCGCAGGCCGCGCGCATGAAACCGGTGTCGAAGGGCGCGTTGTGCGCCACGAGCACGGCACCGGAGATGAACTCGAGGAACGCGGGCAGGACGCGCTCGATGCGGGGAGCGTCGTAGACCATCGCACCGGTGATGCCGGTGAGCTCGACGATCTGCGGCGGGATCGGCATCCCCGGATTGACGAAGGTGGCGAACTCGCCGACGATCTCGCCGGCGCGGACCTTGACCGCGCCGATCTCGGTGATCCCGTCCGGACCGGGTTTCGTCCCCGTGGTCTCCAGGTCGAATACGACGAAAGTGGTGTCCCGCAAAGGGGTTCCGAGCTCGTCGAAGGCGAGTTGCGCCGCGCCGGGCCGCCGTCCGGTGTCCATGGTCGGGCACAGTAGGGGTGGGCACCGACAATCTCAGTATTCGCGCACGGTGTCCCATCGAGCGCGCTCCGAGGCCATGGGGCCTACGCTGGAGCGATGCAACCGCAGCCCGCAGTGCCCGAACTGCCCGGGGACGCCACCGGTGGTCCCTCGGGTGTCGTGGCGTCGGCGGGCGCGGGGGAGCCGTCCGAAGAGGTACCGGCCGAAGGCTGGACGTCCTTGCCGGAGACCGTGCGGGAGCGGATCGCCGAGCTGGCGGCCGCCGCCGTCGGCAAGCTGCCGGTCGCCGACGTCCCGAGGCAGCTGCGCCCGGTCGCGAAGTTCGCCCCGGCGAAACGCGCGAAACTCGGCGGGACGGCGTTGCTCGCCGCGCTGGGGGAGTCTTCGCAGTTCCGGGTCGCGGTCACCGAATGGCTGCGTGATCACCGCAAGGACGCCCTCGACCCGAACGCCCCCGATTCCGTCGCCGCCGCGGCCGCCGCCGTGCTCCTCGGCGAGGCCGGCGCGGCCGGACGGGTCCGGCTGGTGGCGAAGAACGCCGAGGAGACGGCGTTGCGCGCCGAACGCGATGCCGCGCTGGCCCGCAACCAGCGGCTCGAGACCGAACTGGCCCAGCTGCGCGAAGAGTTGCGCGAGGTCAAGGAAATCGCCGGTGGCGCGCGGGGCGAACGCGACGCCGAGGTCGAGAAACTGTTGAAGCGTTTGCGAGAGCAAGGTGTCCAGCTGCGTCAGGCCAAGGACGCGGTCGCCGAGGCTCGCGCCCAACTGGAGAGCGGCGGTGCCGAGAGCGCCGCGGAGATCAAGGCGCTGAAGGCCCAGCTGGACCGCGAGAGGCAGCGAGTCGCGGCCGAGCGGGCGCGGGCGGAGAAGGCCGTCACCGACGCCGAAATCGCCCGTCAGTCCGCCCGCGAGGCACGTCAGGCCGACGAGGTCAGGCTCGGGCTGCTGCTGGACACCATCGAAGGCGCCGTCGGCGGGCTTCGCCGGGAACTTTCGGTGAGCGCGCGGGGCCAGCGGCCGGCGGACATGGTCCGCGGCGCGACGTCGGGCCTCGGGGCGGGCGGCAAGATCCAGGACGTCACCGCGCTCGACCGGCATCTCGCGCTGCCCAACGTGCATTTGATCGTCGACGGCTACAACGTCACGAAGACCGGCTATCCGGAGCTGGCGCTTTCCGATCAGCGCGACCGGTTGATCCACCAGCTTTCCGCACTCGCCGCGCGGACTTCGGCCGAGGTCACCGTGGTGTTCGACGGCGCCGGTGTGCTCTCCGTGCCCGCGGCCGTGCCGCGCGGGGTGCGGGTGCTGTTCTCCGAACGCGGCGTCCTCGCGGACGACGTCATCCGCTCCCTGGTCGCGGCCGAGCCGCCGGGGCGCCCGATGGTGGTCGCGAGCACGGACCGCGCGGTGG
Organism: Amycolatopsis sp. NPDC041971; assembly: GCF_055588925.1. Taxonomy (NCBI): domain Bacteria; kingdom Bacillati; phylum Actinomycetota; class Actinomycetes; order Pseudonocardiales; family Pseudonocardiaceae; genus Amycolatopsis; species Amycolatopsis sp. NPDC041971. The sequence continues at coordinate 55,060 of NZ_JBVJCE010000012.1, forward strand.
CGGACTCGGTGCGGCGCAGGGGCGCGCATCCGGTGCCGTCTGCGGTGCTGGTGTCGCGGCTCAGCCGGGTCTGAAGTCGCGACACGCGTGCCTGGAAAGCGAACACGCGTGATGGGGGACGTAACTCGCGTGATCGGGCTGGACACCCGTCGGCTCAGGTGGCCCGAAACTGTCGGTGGTCGCTCTTAAGGTGCACCTCACCACTGAAAGTGAGGAGTCGAGATGGACGGCAAGGCCATCGCCGATATAGCGGATATAGAGACTTTCGTCATTGATTGCGACCGGTGCGCGGTCCGCGGTGACGCATGTCATGACTGTGTCGTGAGTGTTCTCCTCGGCGCGCCGCCCGCGCTCGAATGGGACGCCGACGAGCGGAAGGCGGTCGACGCGCTCGCGGAAGCCGGGATGGTCCCGCGGCTCCGGATGGTCGAGATCGTCGGGCAGGAGCGCCGGAAGTCGGCCTGAGACACGCCACGATCGGGAGATTCGACGAGTGGTCGATCCGATCGGGTGAACGGTAGGTAGTCGCGATCAGCCTCAGGATGTAACGCCCGTCACATTTTTCCGCTCATGCTGGTCCGAAGGTGTTTCGGCGCATCACGGAGAGTTTTTGCGGCTGCCATGGTGGACGTGGTGCCCGTGGTTTCGTAACCTGTCCGAGATCTCGTGGCCGGAAGTCGTCGCCAGACGGCGACACGAGATCGCCACTGAAGCAGCTTTGTCGGGGAGTTGCGTCAGAACCAGCCGTACGCCAAACCTGTTGCGATAGCACTCGGCCAGGCGCACGGCGGGAACGCGGGGAACCGCGCGGGCCTCAGGGTCGGCGTCGCGGCTTCGCGGAAGAGGGCCCCCGACCTCTTCGTCCCGGGTTCCGAGTCGGTGGCCGACAGCAAAGGAGACACGCGCGACCGTGCAGTCGCATCCAGTCAAGCGCGTGGTGTCAGGAGCTTTGGCCGCGGCCGCGGTGATCACCGCCGTAACGGTCGCCCAGCCTGCTGCCACTGCTGCCCCAATCCCCGCCCTCCAACAGCCCCCGTCCGGTTCGGACGCTCTCGCCAAGTACCGCGACCTCGCGGCGCAGGCGGAGAAGGCCAACGAAGACCTCCTCAAGGCGAAGGACGATCTCGCCGCGAAGCAGGCTGAGCTCGACAAGGCCACGGGAGACGCCGCGGCCGCCAAGGATCTCGGCGTCAAGGCGGCCGGTGACGAGAAGACGTTCCAGGCCGAGGTGAACAAGTTCGCCGGTGCCTCCTTCACCAGCGGGATGCAGCTGAACAAGCTGTCGTCGCTGCTGTCGGGCGCGTCGACCCAGGACTTCCTGGAGCGCTCCTCGGCGCTCGAGGTCCTCGCCGCGAACAAGAACACCGCCCTGAACAACCTGAGCGGTGCCGTCGCCCAGGCGGCTGCCGCGGCGAAGCAGGCGGCTGACGCCCAGAACACGGCGACCGCCGCCCGTGACACGGCCGCCAAGCTGACCACGGACATCGAGGCACGTCAGAAGACGCTGGGCGACCAGCTCAAGGAGATCGAGCGGGCCGGCGGCAACCTGAGCGCCGCGGACCGCAACGCCCAGAAGGACAAGGGCGGCGCGTTCCCCAACCTGCCCGCTCCGGGTGCCGCCGCGGCGGCGGCCCTCTCGGCCGCGAAGAGCAAGCTCGGCAGCCCGTACGGCTGGGGCGACACCGGCCCCTCGTCGTTCGACTGCTCGGGTCTGATGCTGTGGGCGTACAAGCAGGCCGGTCTCACCCTGCCGCGGTCCAGCCGTCAGCAGGCGACCTTCGGCGCCCCGGTGGAGAGGTCGCAGCTCCAGCCGGGCGACCTGGTGTTCTACAACTCGCCGGTCTCGCACGTCGGCATGTACGTCGGCAACGGCATGATGGTGCACGCGCCGACCACCGGTGACGTCGTCAAGGTGTCGCCGCTGCAGAACAACTACGTCGGCGCCCGTCGCCCGACGGCCTGACGAAAACCCGGAAAGGGGCGGTACCGCGCGAGCGGTGCCGCCCCTTTCGCCTGCGGCGGGCCAAGTAGCCTGCAGGGGTGCTGAGGACCCTGCTGGTGACCAACGATTTCCCGCCCCGGCCAGGCGGTATCCAGAACTACCTGAACTCGCTGGCCACCCGCCTGCCCGCGGACGACCTTGTCGTCTACGCCCCGTCCTGGGAATCGAGCACCGGCTCGCACGGCGAGTTCGACGCCGCCGCCCCGTTCGAGGTGGTGCGCCATCCGACGTCGCTCATGCTGCCGACACCGGACGTGCTCAAGCGGGCGAAGGAGATCATGCGTGCCCGCGACTGCGAGGCCGTCTGGTTCGGTGCCGCCGCGCCGCTGGCGTTGCTCGGACATCCGCTGCGGGCGGCGGGCGCCCGCCGGGTGCTGGCGTCGACGCACGGCCACGAGGTCGGCTGGTCGATGCTCCCGGGTTCCCGGCAGGCGTTGCGCCGGATCGGCGACACCGTCGACGTGATCACCTACGTCAGCAAGTACACGCGCTCCCGGTTTTCGGCCGCCTTCGGCCCGATGGCGGGGCTGGAGATGCTCCCGTGCGGGGTCGACACCGCGCTTTACCGGCCGGACGCGGCCGCGGGTGAGGAGATCCGCGAGCGGCACGGTCTCGGCGACCGTCCGACGATCGTCTGCGTTTCGCGGCTGGTGCCGCGCAAGGGCCAGGACATGCTGATCAAGATCCTGCCCGAGCTTCGCAAGCGGATCCCGGACGTGGCGCTGCTGCTCGTCGGCGGCGGCCCGTACCGCAAAACGCTCACCGGGCTCGTCGACGCGCTGGGGGTAGACGACAGCGTCGTCATCACCGGATCGGTGCCGTGGAAGGAGTTGCCCGCGCACTACAACGCGGGGGACGTCTTCGCGATGCCGGCGCGGACGCGCGGAAAGGGGCTCGACGTCGAGGGCCTGGGCATCGTGTACCTGGAGGCTTCGGCGTCGGGACTGCCGGTCGTCGCCGGGAATTCCGGGGGCGCGCCGGAAACGGTGCTGGACGAGGTCACCGGGCACGTCGTCGACGGCCGTGACGAGCAGCAGTTGCGGGAGACGCTGGCCGCGTTGCTGGCGGATCCGGTGCGGGCGCGGCGGATGGGGGCCGCCGGTCGCGAATGGGTCGGCGAGAACTGGCGTTGGGACACCATGGCGGGCAGGCTTTCCGGGCTGCTCGACGGCGATCCCGTCGCGGCGGTGCGCTGAGGAGTCAGGGTTCGTAACGCGCCGGGTGTTTCGGGTCGTCGACGCGGACCACCACGTCGGACAGCGCCGCCGGGTCGACCTCCCGTTCGTAGCGCTCGTAGGCGGGAAGCGCCCACGCGTCGGGCACCCGCCGCTTGAGCGCGGCGGGCGAAAGCCACAGGTGCACGCTCAGGTCGAAAGCGAGCCCCGCGCCGAAGAGGAACTCACCGTCCAGCAGGACGACGCCGCCTTCGGGCAGCTCGACGCGTTCGGCGCGGGTGGCGCGATCACGGACCGGATCCCACAGCGACGGCAGGACCAGTCCGCTGCCGTCCTCGGCGAGCGGGTCGAGCACTTCGCGGCGCAGGGCGCCGAGGTCGAGCCAGTCGCTGTAGCGCGAGTCCGGATCCCGTTTGCCGCGTTCGAAACGCAGCGAGGCGGGGCGAACGAAGTCGTTCGCCGAGATCCGCAACGCGGCGTGGCCGGCGATCCGCAGCGGATCGACCAGGGCGTCGGCGAGCTCTGTGGTGTCGGTCGCACCGGCCGCGCCGTCGACGGCGACCGCGATCCGGCGGCGGCCGGTGATCGCCGTGATGCGTTCGGTCAGTTCCGAGACCAGCTGAGCGGGAGAAATCGGACGGTAGCGCACGGGAGAGATCCTCCACCCGGACCGATGCCTGTCGCGCGGCGCACCCGCCGGCCCGTCCGGAAGCCGAGATCGCCCTGCTGGAGAGGTTCCTCGCCCTGAGCCGGGACGCCGATCCGAAAGCCTTGCGGTGGCGGGAAAGCACCTTGGTCCACGGCCTGGAAACCCTCCCTGTGCGCCTGTGCTGACCGGGGGGTGTCGTAGGGTCGCCGGATGGACGCCGCCGAACTCCTCGCGCTCGACGCGGAACACGTCTGGCACCCGTACGGGCCAATGCCGAGCACGATCGATTCCCTGCTCGTGCGTGAGGCGAGCGGGGTCCGGCTCACCCTCGACGACGGCCGCGAACTGATCGACGGCATGTCGTCCTGGTGGGCGGCGATCCACGGCTACCGGAACCCGGTGCTGGACGCGGCGTTGGCCGAGCAGGCGGGCCGGATGAGTCACGTGATGTTCGGCGGCCTCACCCACGAACCGGCCATCAGGCTGGCGAAGACACTGGTCGACCTCGCCCCGGACGGGCTGCGGCACGTCTTCCTGTGCGATTCGGGGTCGGTGTCGGTCGAGGTCGCCGTCAAGATGTGCCTTCAGTACTGGCAATCGGTGGGGCGCAAGGAAAAGCGGCGCCTGATGACCTGGCGCGGTGGTTACCACGGCGACACGTTCACGCCGATGAGCGTCTGCGACCCCGAAGGCGGCATGCACGCGCTGTGGCGCGGGATCCTGCCGGATCAGCTGTTCCTGCCCAAGCCGCCGGGTGGTTTCGCCGACGAGCCGGATCAGGCGTACCTCGAACTGCTCGCGACCGAGATCGAACGGCACGCGGGCGAACTGGCCGCGATCATCGTCGAGCCGGTCGTGCAGGGCGCCGGTGGCATGCGGTTCCACCCGCCCGCATACCTGCGCGCGCTGCGCGAGCTCACCGAGGCCAACGACGTCCTGCTCATCTTCGACGAGATCGCCACCGGTTTCGGCCGCACCGGCGAGATGTTCGCCGCCGACCACGCCGGGGTCACGCCGGACGTCCTGTGCCTTGGCAAGGCGCTGACCGGTGGTTACCTGACGATGGCGGCGGCGTTGTGCACGCCGGAGATCGCCGACGGGATCTCGCGCGGTGAACTGCCGGTGCTGGCGCACGGCCCGACGTTCATGGCGAACCCGCTGTCCTCGGCCGTCGCCAACGCCTCACTGGGGATCCTGGCCGAAGGCGGCTGGAAGTCCGACGTCCCGCGGATCGAGGCCGCGCTGAAGACCGGGCTCGAATCGGCTCGCGAGTTGTCCTCGGTCGCCGATGTGCGGGTGCTCGGCGCCATCGGTGTGGTGGAACTGGACCATCCCGTGGACATGGCGGTGGCGACCGAGGTCCTCACGGAGAACGGGGTCTGGTTACGCCCGTTCCGGAACCTGATCTACACGATGCCGCCCTACATCTCCGAGGCGGACGACCTCGCGGCGATCACTTCCGCAATGGTCTCGGCCGCACGAAAAGCGTAAAAACGGCGAAATTCAGCACAAAGAGTGTGACCGTGGCCACAGGAAACCAAGGAGGCCACGCTCGGTACTGAGCGTGGTCATGGGTTGATCCTGGTAAGGCGAACGGGCGAGTCCGATCGGGACCCATCTCGGGCGCTTTGTCGCAAAAAGGGGTTACGTCCTAGTTCCTTGACGCACAAGCAAACCTGAGAAACCTTTGCGTAGCGGACTTTTGCGCGCCGATCGGGTTTCCTGCCCCCATGATCGACTTCGTTGGTGACGAGCACGACACCGGGCCCCCGGGCCGCCGCAATCCCGCATCGACCCTCCTGAAGAACCTTCGCCACGACCTCCCGGCTTCGGTCGTCGTCTTCCTCGTGGCGGTCCCGCTCTCGCTGGGCGTCGCACACGCCGCCGGAGCCCCCTTGCTCGCCGGACTCATCTCCGCCGTCGTCGGTGGAGTCGTCGCGAGCCTCTTCGGCGCCTCCGCCCTGCAAGTCAGCGGTCCCTCGGCCGCGCTGACCATCGTCATCGCGGAGACGATCTCGACCTTCGGCTGGGCCGCCACCTGCGCGATCACCGCCGGGGCGGGCGTGGTCCAGATCCTTTTCGGCGTCTGCCGCGTCGCCCGCGCCGCGCTGGTGATCTCGCCTGCCATCGTGCACGGCCTGCTCGCCGGGATCGGGCTGATCCTCGTCCTCGGCCAGCTGCACGTCGTACTCGGCGGGGTGGCGCAGAGTTCCACGATCGCGAACGTCCTCGCGCTGCCTGGCCGGATCATCGGGCACCACGACCAGGCCGCCCTGATCGGTGTGGTCACCGTCGGCGTCCTGCTGGCGTGGACCAGGATGCCGCCTTCGGTGCGCCGCGTCCCGGGGCCGCTCGTCGCCGTCGTGCTCGTGACCGGTCTTTCCGTCGCGGCGGGAATGGACCTGCCGCGCGTCGACCTCCCGAACGGCTTGCCGGGGCTGGGTTTCATCCCCGAGGTGCCCTCCGGGTCCTGGGCGGCGATCATCGCCGCCGTCCTCTCCATCGCGCTCATCGCCAGTCTGGAGAGCCTGCTTTCCGCCGTCGCCGTCGACAAACTGCGCGACGGGCCGCACATCGACCTCAACCGCGAACTGATCGGCCAGGGCCTGGCGAACACCGCCGCCGGATCGCTCGGCGGCTTCCCGGTCACCGGCGTCGTCGTGCGCACGATGACCAACGTCGAAGCGGGCGCGCGGACCAGGATGTCGGCGATCCTGCACAGTGTCTGGATCCTCGGCTGCTGCCTGTTCCTGGCGGGCCCGCTGCGGCTGATCCCGCTCGCCGCGCTCGCCGGTCTCCTCGTCTACGTCGGCGCCAAACTGGTCAACCTCACCAATCTCCGTGAGGTGCGCCGACACGGCGACCTGCCGGTCTACCTCGCGACCCTGCTCGGAGCGGTCGCCGTCAACCTGCTCACCGGTGTCGCCGCGGGGATCGTGGTGGCGCTCGCGCTGATGCTGCGCCGGATGCTGTTCTCCGGCATCCGCGTCGAACCGGACGGCCCGCGGATCCGCGTCGTCATCGAAGGCGCGCTCACTTTCCTTTCCGTGCCAAGGCTGACGACCATCCTGGCCGAAGTCCCCGAACGTTCCGAGGTGACGTTGGAACTGTTCGTCGACTACCTCGACCACGCCGCTTTCGACTGTTTGCGCGGCTGGCAGCGCGCGTACGAACGCGCCGGGGGAACCGTGGTCGTCGACGAGGTCGGGCATCCGTGGTTCGGACGCGGCAAGGCGGGCGTTCCGACCGTGCGCCGCGGCGTCGCGTCCCGGGTGGTGCCGCGCTGGCTCGCGCCGTGGTCGCAATGGCAGGCCGAACACCTCGAACTGCCGAGCCAGCGCGGCGGCAGTGTCCCGTTGTGCCGTGGTGCTTCGGAGTTCCAGCGGCGGACGGCGCCGCTGCTGCGGAGCACCTGGGACGGGCTGGCGAACGGGCAGCGGCCGCATACCCTGTTCATCACCTGCGGCGACGCGCGGATCGTGCCGAACCTGATCACCACCAGCGGTCCGGGAGACCTGTTCACCGTGCGGAACATCGGAAACCTCGTCCCGCACGCCGGTGCCGAAGCGGATTTCTCCGTGGGGGCGGCGATCGAGTACGCCGTCGGGCTGCTGCGGGTGCGGGAAGTGGTGGTGTGCGGTCATTCCGGCTGCGGTGCGATGAAGGCGCTGCTCGGGGACGCGCCCGCCGGGCTCACGCAACTGAGGGGCTGGCTGCGCCACGGCGAGGAAACCTTGCGGCGCAGGGAAAGGGAGGGACCGGTGCTGCTCGACGGTGCCCGTCCCGCGCACGAAAGCGATCGGCTCGCCCTGCACAACGTGGTGCAGCAACTGGAGAACCTGCGCTCGTATCCGGTCGTCGACGCGGCGCTGGCCCGTGGCGAACTCCGGCTGACGGGGATGTACTTCGACGTCGGCAAGGCGAACGTGTCCCTGCTCGACGCGGCGTCGCGGTCGTTCACCTCGGCCGCGACCCCGGTCAAGTCCTGACTCCCTCGCTGAGGTCGTGGGGGGGGGGGCGGGGTTTTAACCCCCACCCCACCCCCCCCCAACCCCACCCCCCCACCCCCTTCGCCCCGTTCCTTCGCCCCCCCCCTTCGGGTGGGGGGGTGGGGGGGGGGGGTTTTTTTTTCCCCCCCCCCCCCCCCCCCACGACCAACCCGACCCACCACCTTCCGGCGCCCTTGCCACGCCGCCGGGCCCTCACGCGCCGCCGGCCCCTCAAGGCGCCCTCACGACACCCCGGCGTTCCTACCTTGACCGGGCGGCCGACCGGTATTTCCCAGTATTCGGAAGCCAGTAAGGCCTTTCGCAACACAGAGGACATCTCCGGGCAACGAACCGGGCCGAAAGTGGGCTACGCCACCCAGTTTTAGGGTGATATTCACTCGATCAGGTGGTGCATATCGGACAATTCACCAGTTTGCTGTGGTCATGATGGTGATCATCAAAAAGCCTCTCGCCGTGCTCAAGCACGACCTGCCCGCCTCGTTGGTGGTGTTCCTCGTCGCCGTCCCGCTTTCACTCGGGATCGCTCTCGCGTCGGGGGCGCCGATCGTCGCGGGGTTGATCGCCGCCGTGGTGGGAGGTGTGGTCGCCGGAGCACTCGGCGGCTCCGCGCTTCAGGTCAGCGGTCCGGCCGCCGGTCTGACGGTGATCATGGCCGAAACCATCGCCACCTTCGGCTGGGCGACCACCTGCGCGATCACCGTCGTCGCGGGCGCGCTCCAGGTCCTGCTCGGGCTGAGCCGCATCGCCCGCGGGGCGCTCGCGATCGCGCCCGCCATCGTCCACGGCATGCTCGCCGGTATCGGCGTCACGATCGTCCTCGGCCAGCTCCATGTCGTACTGGGCGGAACGGCACAGAGTTCGGCGCTCAAGAACATCGCCGAACTGCCCGCGCAGATCGTCGGCCACCACGACACCGCCGCGTTGATCGGCGTGCTCACCATCGGCATCCTGCTGCTGTGGCCGCGGCTTCCCCGGTCCGTCCGCAAGGTGCCCGGTCCGCTCGCCGCGATCGCGCTGGTGACCGTGTTGTCCGTCGCCACCGGGATGACCCTGCCTCGCGTCAACCTGCCGGGTGACCTGCTCACCATCCGCTTCGCGCCCGAGTTCCCCGACGCGGGCTGGGGCGCGTTCGCCATCGCGGTCATCACGATCGCGCTGATCGCCAGCGTGGAAAGCCTGCTGTCCGCCGTCGCCGTCGACAAGATGCACACCGGACCGCGGTCGAACCTCGACCGCGAACTGATCGGGCAGGGTGCCGCGAACATGACCTCCGGCGCGCTGGGCGGGCTCCCGGTCACCGGCGTGATCGTCCGCAGCTCCACCAACGTCGCCGCCGGCGCCCGCACCCGGCTGTCCGCGATCCTGCACGGCGTCTGGATCCTGGTGTTCGTCGCCGCGTTCGCCGGGCTGATCCAGAACATCCCGCTCGCGGCGCTGGCGGGCCTGCTCGTCCACGTCGGCGCGAAACTGGTCAACCCCGACCACATGAAGCAGGTCTTCAAACACGGTGATCTGTGGCTGTACCTGGTGACACTCGCCGGTGTCGTCGTCTTCGACCTGCTCACCGGCGTCCTGCTCGGTATCGCGCTTTCGGTGCTGCTGATGCTGCGGCGCACGGTGTGGTCCGGGATCCGCGCCGAACGCGACGGTGACGACTGGCGCGTCGTCGTCGAAGGTGTCCTGACGTTCCTCTCGGTGCCGAGGCTCAGCCGGGTGCTCGCGACCGTGCCCAACGGCGCGAAGGTGACCCTGGAACTGGTCGTCGACTACCTCGACCACGCCGCTTTCGAAAGCCTTTCCAACTGGCAGCAGGCGCACGAACGCTCCGGCGGGCAGGTGATCGTCGACGAGATCGGGCATCCGTGGTTCGCCAACGGCAAATCCGGCGATCCCACGCTGACCAGGACGGCCGCGATGCGCTCGGTGCCGCGGTTGCTCGCGCCGTGGTCCGACTGGCAGGCCAAGGACGTCGAAGTGCCCGGACAGCGCGGCGGGCCGACGCGACGCGGGGCGACCGAGTTCCAGCGGCGCACGGCCGCGCTCATGCAACCGGCGCTCAGCAAACTGGCGGGCGGCCAGTCGCCGCACACCCTGTTCATCACCTGCGGCGACGCGCGGATCGTGCCGAACATGATCACCACGAGCGGTCCCGGCGACCTGTTCACCGTCCGCAACATCGGGAACCTGGTGCCCGCGCGGCGGGCCGACCCGTCGATGGGCGCCACCGTCGAGTTCGCCGTCGGCGTGCTGAAGGTGCGCGAGATCGTGGTCTGCGGGCATTCCGGTTGCGGCGCGATGCAGGCACTGGCCACCGGCGCCCCCGATGGCGCGCCGATGCTGGCCTCCTGGCTGCGGCACGCCGAGCCGAGCGCGCGTCGCGACGTCCCGGTGACCCTCGACGGCGAACGCCCGGACCGCCACGTCGACCGGCTGGCACTGCAGAACGTGCTGCAGCAGCTGGAGCACCTGCGCCACTACCCGCTGATCGCCGAGGCGGAGGCACGCGGAGAACTGCACCTGACCGGGATGTACTTCGACGTCGGGGCGGCGCAGGTCTACCTGTCGGACGACGAGAGCCCGGCCTTCGCGCCGGTCGGTGTCGTGACCACCGTGCCCGATCGGGAGAGCTGACGGAGCCGTTCAGCACGACTCGATCCCGACCCACTAGATTCAACGCACGTGAGCATGCTGGTCATGACCGGCACCGGTACGGGTGTCGGCAAGACGATCTCCACCGCCGCCATCGCCGCACTGGCCGCCGGTCAGGGCCGGCGCGTCGCCGTGCTGAAACCGGCGCAGACCGGGGTCGGCCCGGACGAGCCGGGTGATCTCGCCGACGTGCTCCGCCTCGCCGGTCCGGTCACCACTCGTGAGCTGCGCCGATACCCGGATCCGCTGTCGCCTGAGGCGGCGGCCAGGCTCTCCGGACTGCCGACGCTCGCCCCGAGTGAGATCGCCGCCGTGGCGAGCGACCTCGACGGCCGACACGACCTCACCCTCATCGAGGGCGCGGGCGGCCTGCTGGTCCGGTTCGACGACGGCGGGGCCACGCTCGCCGACGTCGCGTGGTCGCTCGGCGCGCTGGTCATCATCGTGGCCGAGGCCGGGCTGGGCACGCTGAACGCGACCGCGCTGACCGCCGAGGTCGCGACCAAACGCGGGCTCACCGTGGCCGGGGTGATCATCGGCTCGTGGCCGGAGGAGCCCGACCTGGCGGCGGTGTCGAACCTGCGTGACCTGCCGGTCGCCGCCGGTGCACCGCTGCTGGGCGTGCTGCCCGCCGGTCTGGGCACGGCCTCTCCCGAAGAGTTCGCCGACCGGGCGAGGGCGGGTCTCTCGCCGTGGTTCGGCGGGGAGTTCGACCCGGAATGCTTCGTCGGCCGCGCGTCGGCCCAGAAGTGACCTGCGTCGCTGTGGCCGAGGCGCCCGGTCGTGCACGATGATGTGCCTTTGCTTCACCGCCCCACCCCGAACAGGAGCCGCCCCGTGACCACAGCCCCGGAGACCGTCGACATCCTCGCCGTGGCGCGCGACCAGGTCCTCGAGCGTGGTGTCGGACTCGCCGAAGCGCAGATCCTCGAAGTCCTGCGGCTCGACGACGACCACCTGACCGACCTGCTGGCGCTGGCCCACGAGGTCCGGATGCGCTGGTGCGGCCCCGAGGTCGAGGTCGAGGGCATCATCAGTCTCAAGACCGGCGGTTGCCCCGAGGACTGCCACTTCTGCTCGCAGTCCGGTCGCTTCCCGACGCCGGTGCGCTCGGCGTGGCTGGACATCCCCGGCCTGGTCAAGGCCGCCCGCCAGACCGCCGAGACCGGCGCGACCGAGTTCTGCATCGTCGCCGCCGTCCGCGGCCCCGACAAGCGGCTGCTCTCGCAGGTCCGGGAGGGGATCAAGGCCATCCGCGAGGACGGCAACGACATCCAGATCGCCTGCTCGCTCGGCATGCTCACGCAGGAGCAGGTCGACGAACTCGTCGAAATGGGCGTGCACCGCTACAACCACAACCTGGAGACCGCGCGGTCGCATTTCGCGAACGTCGTCACCACGCACACGTGGGAAGAGCGCTGGGAGACCCTGCGCATGATCCGCGAGGCGGGCATGGAGGTCTGCTGCGGCGGCATCATCGGCATGGGGGAGAGCATCGAGCAGCGCGCCGAGTTCGCCGCGCAGCTGGCCGAGCTGAATCCGGACGAGTGCACGATGAACTTCCTCATCCCGCAGCCGGGGACGCCGTACGAGGGATACGAGGTCGTCGAGGGCAAGGACGCGCTGCGCACCGTGGCCGCGTTCCGGCTGGCGATGCCCCGTCCGCTGCTCCGCTTCTCCGGCGGCCGTGAGCTGACTTTCGGTGACCTCGGCACCAAGCAGGGCATGCTCGGCGGCATCAACGCGATCATCGTCGGCAACTATCTGACCAACCTCGGCCGCCCGGCCACCGCGGACCTGGAGATGCTCGACGAGCTGAAGATGCCGGTGAAGGCGATCAGTGACGTCCTCTGACCGACCGGCGTTCTGCGTCCATTGTGGACAGCCGTCCGACGGTGGCGCGGAACATCCCGCCTGCCACAACCCCAGAACGGCACTCGAACCGCCGCGCTACTGCACCTACTGCGCGCGGCGGATGGTCGTCCAGATCACCCCGGTCGGCTGGACGGCCCGATGCAGCCGTCACGGCTCCCTCGCCGGCTGACTTCCCGCGTTTCGTCCTCTGAATGCGGTAGTTGGCCCCGCCAACAACCCACCCCCAAGAAGAAAAACAGCGGAGGGGGGGGGGGTGGGGGGGGGCCTTGTTTGCCTCCTTCCCCAAAACCCCA
>NZ_JBVJCE010000012.1:67722-129635 GCF_055588925.1 Amycolatopsis sp. NPDC041971
CGGTAACCCCCGCATGTCCCCCTCCCATTCTGCCTCCCCGTTTCTCTCCCTTCGGTTGTGTTGTTCACCCCCACCCCCCCCCCCCCCAGGGACCAAAACGCGGTGGAGGCGCGTGCGCTGGGGGCGTCATTGGTTACGCTCTGCACAAGCAGCTCGAGGGAGGAGTCCGGGGTTGGGCGAGACGACCGGTAAACCGGCGCACCTGTCTTCCAGCGTGTCCGACCCCTGGTCGGTGCCCGTGCTGCCGAGGCCGCGCCGCCCGTTCCCCAAGGTCGTCGTCAAGGCCGATCTGCTTCCGGCGGTCAGCGTCCTGTCCACGGCAGGCCTGCTCGGCTTCCCGCTGGCCTGGCTGTGGTCGCGGCTCGCGCCACCCCAGCGGATGCGGGTGATCGACGACCGCGGCGGCCTCGCTCCACTGGAACTGGAGAGCTGGCACCGCTTCGACGACCTCGCCATCTACGGTTTTCTCGCGCTCGGCGCCGGGCTGCTGATCGGTATCGTGACCTGGATGCTGCGGGAGCGCCGCGGTCCGGTGGTGCTGATCGCCGCGACCGGCGGCGCGGCCCTCGCGGGCTGGCTGGGGACGACGATGGGTGTCGCGTTCGCCAACGGGCGTTACGAGATCGCCTCGACGCCCGCCGTCGGCGACGTCATCACGAAGGCGCCGCAGATCGAATCCCCGTGGATCATGCTCGCCGCGCCGCTGATGACCACGTTGGCCTACACCCTGCTGACCGCGTGGAACGGCCGGGAAGACCTGGGCCGCCGCCTCGGCTGACGAATTTCCTCTAGGGTGGGCGGCAACTTCTCTAGGGGGCTCTCTCTTGACCGACGACATCGAGGTATCCCGGCACAACGCCGTCCGCTTCCCGGGCATCAGCCCGCGCGCCTACGAACACCCCGTCGACCGCGGCGCACTGGCCACACTGCGCGCGGTTCCCGGATTCGCGCAGGTCGTGAAGGCGGTTTCCGGTTTCTACGCCGAACGCGGCGAGCGGCTCATGGCGCTCGCGTCCGCGATCCGGGTCGGGCCGACGCAATACCCGGAGCTGGACAAGCTGCGCAACGAATGCGCCGAGACACTCGACCTCGACCGCGTGCCCAACCTGTTCGTCGCCCGCAGCCCCGAGGTCAACGCGCAGACGATCGGTATGGACGAGCCGTTCATCGTGCTCAACACCGCGGCCGTCGAGGCGATGGACCTCGCGTCGCTGCGGTTCGTGATCGGGCACGAGATGGGGCACGTGCTGTCCGGGCACGCGGTGTACCGCACGATCATGATCCGGCTGATCGGCCTGCAGATGTCGATGTCGTGGACGCCGGTGAGCGCGATCGGCATCCGCGTCGTCATCGCCGCGCTGCGCGAGTGGTACCGCAAGGCCGAACTGTCCTGCGACCGCGCCGGGCTGCTGTGCTCGCAGGACCCGACGGCGGCGCTGCGCTCGCAGCTCCTGGTCGCGGGCGGGATCGACCCGTCGAAGATCGACATCCCGGCGTTCCTGCGACAGGCGGCGGAATACGAGTCGGTCGAGGACATCCGCGACAGCTACCTGAAGCTGCGTTACGTCGAGACGATGTCGCATCCGCTGGCCGTCGTACGCGCCGCGCAACTGCAGAAGTGGGCCGCGTCGGAGGACTACCGGGCGATCTTGGCCGGCGAGTACCCGCGCCGCGACGAGGACGCGCCGTCGTCCAACTGGACCGACGACCTGAAGTCGGCCGCGAAGTCGTACAAGGACTCCTGGAACAGCTCGGCCGATCCGCTGACGAAGGTGTTCAGCGACGTCGGTGAAGCGGTGTCCGGAGCGGCGGGCAAGGTGTGGAGCAAGTTCGGCGGGGGCAACGGCGCGGACGAGGATTCGGCGCCGGAGTCCGGTAAGTAGTGGGGTCACGCGTGCCATGAACGGTCCGTTCCTTGCAAAATTTGCAAGGAACGGACCGTTCATGGCACGCGAGGGGGCTCAGTTCAGGTTCGAGGGGCGCGTGAATTCGCCGAGTTCCCCGGGCGGCATCGGGACGGCGCCGAGGGTGCTGAGGAACCCGGCCTCCCGCGTCAGCAGCCGGCACGCGATCCGCAGCCGCCGCAGCGGATTGGTCTCCTCCAGCAGGCGCTGCCGGTCCTCCAGCGGGAGGAGGCAGTCCGCGGTGAGCCGGTAGGCGAGGGCCGCGATGTCGCTGTCCTCGGGCGGGGTGGTCCAGTCGTCGGCGTCCCAGGCGGATTCGCAGTAGCGCCGGTGCGCGGCCTTCGCGACGTCGGCGAGCCTGTTCACGGTGCCGCCGGGCACCGAGGCGACCCGGTCGTCGGGCACCCACTCCACCGAGCCGATCAGGTACGGCGCGGAAACGCGGTCGATCTCGAGCAGCCGGAACCGGCGCCGCGCGGTGGTGACGACGTCGAATCTGCCGTCCGGCAGCCGCTTCGCCTCGCGCAGCACCGTGCTGCAGCCGACTTCGTGGACGTGCTCGGGCCCGCTGACCTCCCTGACCATCGCCGAACGCAGGGCGATGACCCCGAACTCGCGGTCCGGGACGACCTCGCCGACGAGGTCGGACATCAGCTGCCGGTACCGCGGCTCGAAGATGTGCAAGGGGAGGTGTGTTCCGGGCAGAAGCACGGTCTGTAGCGGGAACAGCGGCAAAATCGCCTTCCCGGTGGACTCCTCGCTCGGCTCGGTCACCCGTTCAAGGTACGGGGACCGCGAGGACTTCGCAGGACGGTCACTTCCGGGCGGGCGGGCGGAACACGGCGAACGGGTCGGTGATCTGCATCCCCTTGCCCGCGAAGGAGAAGAGCGCCGCCGGACGGCCGCCGCTGCGCCCCGGCGGGGCGGTGCGCCCGGTGGGCAGGAGCAGTCCGCGCCGGGACAGCACACGCTGCAGGTTCGTCGCGGACACCCGGTAACCCAGCGCAGCCGAGTACAGCCCCCGCAACGCCGATACGGTGAACTCTTCCGGGGCGAGCGCGAACCCGAGATTGGTGTAGCAGAGCTTCGAGCGCAGCCGGTCCCGCGCGCGCAGCGCGATGGATTCGTGGTCGAACGCCGTCCGCGGCAGCGCGGAGACGTCGTGCCACGCGGTGTCTTCCGGGATCTCGGGGTCCACATCGGACGGGACGAGGCCGAGGAACGCCGTCGCGACGACGCGCGGGCCCGGCACCCGGTCCGGCGCGCTGAACACCGCCAATTGCTCCACATGCTTCAACTGGCGTACGTCGACCTTCTCCGCGAGCTGCCGCCGGATGGACGCCTCGACGTCTTCATCCGGGCGAAGCCTCCCGCCGGGAAGAGACCAGCGGCCCAGATGCGGATCGAGCGCGCGCCGCCAGAGCAGGACCCGGAGTGTGTCCGAGCGCACTTGCAAGACCGCTCCCAAGACCTCGTGGGCGAGGGGGGTCTGGGTGTTAAGATGACTTCGCACGGTTTTCGATTATAAGGCGAAAACCGGAGAAAGGTCCAGGAGGGCCAGAACGATGACGAGCACCCTGCAGAACGACCTGACCCCGTACGGCGGCGTTGTCGCCGACGCAGCTTGGGCGGAGGAAGTGCGGAGCCTCGCCCGCAAACGCGACGCCGTCCTGCTCGCGCACAACTACCAGGTCCCCGAGATCCAGGACATCGCCGATTTCACCGGCGATTCCCTCGCGCTCAGCCGCATCGCGGCGAGCAGCGACGCGTCCACCATCGTCTTCTGCGGCGTGCACTTCATGGCGGAGACGGCGAAGATCCTGGCGCCCGAGAAAACGGTCCTGATCCCGGACGCGCGGGCGGGCTGTTCACTCGCGGACTCGATCACCGGCGACCAGCTGCGTGCCTGGAAGGCCGAGCACCCCGGCGCGGTCGTCGTGTCCTACGTGAACACCACGGCCGAGGTCAAGGCGGAGACCGACATCTGCTGCACTTCGTCGAACGCCGTCGACGTGGTCGCCTCCATCCCCGCTGACCAGGAGGTGCTGTTCCTGCCGGACCAGTTCCTCGGCGCGCACGTCAAGCGGGTGACCGGCCGGGAGAACATGCGCATCTGGGCCGGGGAGTGCCATGTGCACGCCGGGATCAACGGCGCGGAGCTGGCCGAGCGGGCCTCGGAGAATCCGGACGCCGACCTGTTCATCCACCCGGAATGCGGCTGCGCGACCTCGGCGCTGTACCTGGCGGGCGAGGGGGCCGTCGCCCCCGAGCGGGTCAAGATCCTCTCGACCGGCGACATGGTCCACGCCGCCCGGGACACCAAGGCGAAGTCGGTGCTCGTCGCCACCGAGATCGGGATGATCCACCAGCTGCGCAAGGCCGCGCCGGAGATCGACTTCCGCGCGGTGAACGACCGGGCGTCCTGCCGGTACATGAAGATGATCACGCCGGCCGCCCTGCTGCGGTCGCTGCGCGAGGGTGCCGACGAAGTTCACGTCGACCTCGAGACCGCCGCCCGTGCCCGCGCCTCCGTGCGGCGCATGATCGAGATCGGGCAGCCTGGCGGCGGAGAATGACCGACCCGGTTACCGCCTTTGAGGCGAAAACCCACCCGGCGTGGGAGGCCGCTGCCGATCTCGTGGTGATCGGCAGCGGGGTCGCCGGGCTCACCGCCGCACTGCGCGCGCGGGAGCTCGGACTGCACGTCCTGGTGGTCACCAAGGCGGCGGTCTCCGACGGGAACACCCGCTGGGCACAAGGCGGGATCGCGGTCGTGCTGGAGGGTGAGCACGAGCGAGGCGACTCGGTCGGCGAGCACGCCGCGGACACGCTCACCGCGGGCGCCGGGCTCTGTGACGAGGACGCCGTCCGCTCGATCATCGCCGGCGGACCGGCCGCCGTGGCCAGGTTGCGGGCGGAGGGCGCCCGCTTCGACCCGGCCGTCGACGGTCGTGACGAACTGGCGCGTACGCGGGAAGGCGGGCACAGCGCGTTCCGCGTCATCCACGCCGGTGGTGACGCGACCGGCGCGGAGGTCGAGCGGACGCTGGTCGCGAAGACCGGTGACCGGCGAATCCCGGTACTGGAGCACCACATCGCCGTCGACGCGATCCGCACGCCCGCGGGCGAGGTCGTCGGCGTGACCGTCCTGGACCACAACGGTGTGCCCGGCGTCGTCCGGGCGCGGGCGGTGCTGCTGGCCAGCGGCGGGCTGGGGCAGCTCTACCAGGCGACGTCGAATCCGGAGATCGCCACGGGGGACGGGCTCGCGCTCGCGTTGCGCGCGGGAGCGCAGGTCGCGGACGTCGAGTTCGTCCAGTTCCACCCCACGGTCCTGTTCACGCCCGGTGCGCGCGGCCGCCTCCCGCTGGTCACCGAGGCGGTGCGCGGCGAGGGCGCGACCCTGCACGACGCGACGGGTGCTTCGGTCATGCGCGGGGTGCATCCGCTCGGTGATCTCGCGCCCCGTGACGTCGTGTCGGCGGCGATCACGCGCCGGATGATGCAGGCGCCCGGGGGCATCGACGATCACGTCTTCCTTGACGCGACAGGGATCTCCGGTTTCGCCAAGCGTTTCCCGACCGTGCACGCGGCGTGCGCGGCGATCGGGTTGGACCCGGCGAAGGATCCGATCCCGGTCACTCCGGCGGCACATTTCTCCTGTGGTGGTGTGGTGACCACTGTGGACGGACGTTCCGGGGTCCGCGGTCTCTACGCGGCGGGCGAGGTCGCGAGGACCGGCCTGCACGGCGCGAATCGGCTGGCCTCCAACAGTCTGCTCGAAGGACTCGTCGTCGGACAGCGGGTGGCGGAGGCGGTCTCCATCGATCTCGCCGCCGGCTTGCTGGCCGACCCGCGCCGAGGCGTGCTCGTGCCTCCGGCGAAAGTCGCGGTGGCCGGCCGCGACGCGCTGCAGCGCGCGATGAGCCGCTACGCCGCGATCGGCCGGGACGCCGAAGGCCTTTCGGTCGTCGGTTCGGTGCTGGATCTTTCGGTGATCGAGAGTCCTTTGTGGACACCTCGGATCGTGGAGGACGCGGCGCTCACCTTGGTGGCGGAGGCACTGGTCGCGGCGGCCGCGCGCCGGACGGAGTCACGCGGCTGCCACGTGCGGACCGATTTCCCCGAACGCGACGACATCGTCTGGCAACGCGGCCAGCTCATCCGGCTCAGCCCCTCAGGGCAGCCGGTACTGGCCGATCCGATCGCTTTGGAGGGTGTGGCATGAGCGAATTCTCCCCGTGGGTCACCAAGGCACTGGCCGATCACGGTCTCGACGTCCCCGATGTGCACCGTGTCGTCACCACGGCCTTGGCCGAGGATCTGCGGTACGGGCCCGACGCGACGACGAACGCCACCGTGCCCGAATCCGCGACCGCGCTGGCCGAGCTCACGCCGAGGACGGCCGGGGTGGTCGCCGGGATCCCGGTGGCGCTGGCGGTGTTCGACGTCGTGCTCGGTTCGGGCCTGGAGATCCTGGCCGCCCGCGACGACGGCGACCGGTTGATCGCCGGCGAACCCGCGCTGGTCCTGCGCGGTCCGGTGCGCGGCCTGCTCACCGCCGAACGCACCGCGCTGAACCTGCTGTGCCACCTGTCCGGCATCGCCACCGCGACCGCCGCCTGGGTGAGCGCCGTGGAGGGAACCGATTGCCGGGTCAGGGATTCGCGTAAGACCCTCCCTGGCCTGCGGTTGCTGGAAAAGTACGCGGTCCGCGCGGGCGGCGGGGTGAACCACCGGTTCGGCCTCGGTGACGCCGTGCTGATCAAGGACAACCACGTGGTCGCCGCCGGTTCGGTGACCGCGGCGCTCGCCGCCGCCCGCGAGCACGCGCCCGAACTGCACTGCGAGGTCGAGGTCGACGACCTCGGCCAACTGGAGGAAGCGCTCGCCGCGGGCGCCGACGAGGTGCTGCTGGACAACTTCACGCCCGAGGAATGCGCGAAGGCCGTCGACAGGCGCGACGAGGTTTCACCGAAGACCCGCCTGGAATCCTCGGGCGGCTTGCGGCTGGACGTGGCGCGGGCGTACGCGGAGTCCGGTGTGGACTTCCTCGCCGTCGGCGCGCTCACCCATTCCTCACCCGCGCTCGACCTCGGGATGGACCTGCGCTGACGTGAGTGGTCACCATCGGAAGTTCTCCCGAATACCCCGGGGAGAACTTCCGATGGTAACCACTAGAGCACTAGAATTCCCTTGTGTGACAAGGGAATTCTGGAGGAATGGTGGGCTTTGCCGGTAAAACTGCCGTCGCGGGCTGCGTTGCTTTCATGGCATCGCTCGGCGCCGGAGTCCCGGCGACGGCGGTCGCCGAGCAGTGCGCGAACCCGACGGGCACCTACACCGCCGCCGTTCCGTGGGGACAGCGGCTGATCGACCCCGTGCGGATCTGGCCGCTGTCGCGCGGCACCGGCCAGCTGGTCGCGGTGATCGGCACCGGGGTCGACGGCGGCAACGGCCAGTTCGCACCCGGTCAGCTCGTCGGTGGCCAGGGCACCACGACCGACGACTGCGACGGCCGGGGCACGATCGCCGCCGGGATCGTCGGCGCGCAACCGGATCCGTCCACGACGTTCACCGGGATCGCGCCCGGCGCCAAGCTCCTGCCGATCCGCTACACGCAGGTGAACGGCGGCGGCGATCCCGGCCAGCTCGCGTCCGCCATCGAAACCGCGCTGAACCGCGGCGCCGGGATCATCCTGATCGCCGTCCCGGCCGCGTCCGACGGTCCCACGCTGACCGGCGCAGTCTCACGCGCCAGGGAGAAGGGCGCGCTGATCATCTCTCCCGCCGCGGGGACACAGCAGGGTCAGACGTCCTACCCGACCGCGACACCGGGCGTGCTCGCCGTGGGGTCGACCAACCAGACCGGTGAAGCGGTGCAGTCGGAATCCGGTTCCTATGTGGGGATTTCCGCCCCCGGCGCCGAACTGGTCAGTACCTCCGCCGGCGCCGGCGGGACGGTGGCGCACCGATGGCCGGTGAGCGACCCGAGCCTGGCCGCCGCGCAGGTCGCGGGCGTCGCCGCGCTCGTGCGCGCGTATCACCCCGGGCTGTCGCCGGAACAGGTCGTCGCCCGGCTGACGCTGACCGCGCACCGCGGTCCGACCGGCGGGCACGATCCCCGGCGCGGCTGGGGCGCGATCGACGCCTACGCCGCCGTTTCCGCCTCGATCCCGGCCGGTACACCCGGTCCGGGGGGACCGCCGAGCGTCGCTCCGGACGAGTTCGTCGTTCCCGCCGCCGCGCCCGTCCGGGCCAACGCGGACAAGGTGTCCGGTGTGCTCGCCATCGCCGGGGTGGCCGCCGCCGTCGCGGCGGGCGTGGTGGTGGCCGCGGTCCGGCGGGGCAAACGCCGGGGCTGGAAGCCTTCACGGTTCCGCGCCTCGTGAGCGGCAGCGGTGTACTGGGGGACTCCGCCGCCGCTCACGAGGTCTTTCGCGACCCCCTTGGCTTTAGGGGACGGGCACGCAGGCCGTCGAGCCCACGATGGCCACGCCGTCGCCGACGCGGGAGACATGCACGTTGAAGTCGGCGCCGTCGCGGCTGAACTGCGCGATCAGCTCACGCGGGTTGCTGCGGTCGCGTGTCCGCCAGCCCTGGCTTTCCAGCAGGGGAAGGACGACTTCGACGAGCTTTCGGACCGCGTCGGACGCGTCGTCCACGCGGAGACCGTACTGCCAGCAGAGCGACCGGCCCGGCTGAGTCGGGTCGCAGTCCAGTTCGCCTTCCACGGTGCGCTCCGCGGCGGTGCCGAAAGTGCCCGCGACGCCGTCGATGACCGCTGTCAGGTCCTCGGCCAGCGGGTCGAGCGCGGTGTTCCTGGTGATCATGATGAACCCTTCACAAGCCTCGTCCGACGCCCTCGATGGCCATCTCGCGCAGCGAGCCGCCGGTGAAGCCCTCGTGCGTGACCGCGCCGCCGGTGAGCACACCGTAGATGTTGTTCCACGAATCGGAACCCGGCTTGAGCACGCCGCTGTGGGAATCGAAGCCCCACTGCAGGCCGGCGTTCGCGTCGCGGCCGGTTTCCAGTTCGACGACGCCGGGGAAGCGGTCGGGGTCCGCTCCGTGCCCGGCGCCGAGCCATTCGAAGAGACCCGCGTTGCCTTGCGCGACCACGATCGGGTCGAAGGGGGCCGTCATGGAGTATCGCTGTACACCGGCCTGGCCCGCCGGGAGGTCGTCCGGACCCCAGATCCCGTGGCCCATACCCGCGGATTCGACGTGCAGCACCTGATCGGCCTTGAGGCCGAGCTGCTCCGCGAGCCCCACCGTCGCGCCGCCGTAGCTGTGCCCGACGGCGGTGACCACGACACCCGGGCCGGCGTGGCTGTCGATCTGGCCGCGCAGCTCATCGCCGAAACGTTTGAGCTCGGGCGCCATCGTCTGCGCGTAATGCGCGGCAGGTCCTTCGGTGATGACGTTCTGGGGGAAGACCCCGTCGGCCCAGACCACCATCGCGGTCCGTCCGGTGGCGTCCGCGGCGACGAGGCTCTTGCCGAAGTCGGCGTAGCTCTGGAAGTTGTCGAACGAGGTGTGGACGCCGGGGACGAACAACCCGACGTTGCGGGTGCCCGGTTCGATCCGGCCGACCAGTTCGGCGATCCGCCCGAGCTCGCGCGGATCGAACCGCAGGATCTGCCGATCGTTGGCGAGGATGTCCTCATACAGCGCGATCCGGGTGCGCGCGTTCGCGATGTCGTCGGCTTTTCCGCCGTGTGCCAGGAGGTTCGCGAGCCGCTCTCGTTCGGAGGTCAGCGCGTCGGTGACCTTCGTGCGGTTCTCCGCGATCGCGGTGGCCCAGGATCCGGTGTCGGCCGCGCCTCCGACGCCCGCCGGATTTCCGGCCTTGGGCAACGGGTTCTCCGGCATCAACGCCCGGTACGAAGCGGCGACCTGGACGTCGGCGCGCCGGTAACCGCCCGCCGCGGAGGTGAGTCCTTGCTGGATCACCGTCGCCTTGGTGATCTGGCCGTCGAGTTTGCCCGCGACGTCCTTGATCGTCTTGGTGTACGTCGCCGATGCCGCGCCGGAGGCCGAAACCTGGCCGAACGCGGTGGCGGGGACGTTCTCACCGGCCAGCGCGGTCTGTGCGGTCTTGAGGACGCCGGCGCGCTGTTCGAGTTCCGCCGCCGCCGCTTCGAGCCTGGCGGGGGCGACTCGGTAACCGCCCGCACTGGATGCCATCACCGAGCCGCCTCTCCTGGTCGGAAAAGATCAGTACTGTTCGGGTTCTTCGCCGAGCACGGCGGGAGCGACCGGCGACGACTGACCCCAGACGTTCTCGGTCTCCACGAGCCACGGCGGGATGCGCCGGCCGGACCCCATGTCGCCGCCCGCGCCCATGCCCATCGGCATCATGGGCATCATCGGCATCGCGCCCTTGGCCGCCGCCGCGCCCGCGGCACCGGCTGCTCCGCCCGCGAGCCCGCTCATCGCGCTGCCCGAGCCGCCGTCGCCCGCGAGACCGGAGAACGCGGCCGGTGCCTCGCCGGGCCCGGAGAATCCGCCGCCGCCGGCACCGATCGCGCCGGCGTCCAGTGAAGGCGCGCCGCCACCGCCGATCGGGATGCCACCACCGGCACCGCCCGCGGTCGCGCCCGCCCCACCGGCGCCGCCGCCGCCGACGATCTCGCCGTCCTTCTTCTGGTCTTTGGGGTTCTTGCCGTTGGCCCAGGCCGGCACCCGCGGCATGATCGAACCGAACCGGCCGAACGCGGCGGCCGAGGCCGCGGCGAGACCGGCGGTGAACATGTCGCCGAACAACGGATTCGATTTGGGGACCTGACCAGGCTGCCCGGTGGTGGGTGGCGTGGAGCCGTCCGAAGGCAGCGGATGCGTGTTGTCGCCCGGCAGGACACCCACACCGGGCGTTCCGCCGATGTTGTTGCCGACCGAGCCACCCGGGGCGGTGCCGCCACCGGCGGCCGGAGGCGGAGTGACGGCGTTCGGGGAGGCAGGAATGGACTCTTCCACCGTCGAGTACTCGCCCGCGAGCTGGGTCATCACCACGATCGCCTTGCTGTGCGCCGCGCTGGCCGCGCTCGCTGCCTGCTGCTGCGCTTCGACGTTCGCGATGGCCTGCTGCCGTTGCTGTGCCGCGTTGATGATCGTCGCCTCCGACGAATCCGGCGGCAGCAACGGCGGATTGACGGCCAGCGCGACGTCGGCGGGGGCGACGTCGGGCACCGCGACCGGCGGCGGCATCTCCTTCTTGGCCTTCACCAGCGCGTCCGCCGCGTCCTCGAGGAGGTTGTTCATCGCGTGCGCGGTCTGGGCGACCTTGCGGATTCCGCCGACCAGGTCGGTGATCATCGTGTGGTACTTGTCGGCGGCGCCACCGGACCAGCTGCCGGAGAAGTCCTTCAGCTCACCGGTCAGGTTCCCGGCCTGTTCGAACAGGCCGGAACCGCAGGCCTGCCATTTGTGGGCGGCGTGACGCGCCGTGTTGGGGTCGCCCGCCTGCAGCATCGCGTAGAGCTGCTGGTGCGAGTACGCGGCGAAGTTCGTGTGCGCGGTCTCGGTCATCCCTTGTTCCCCCCGCCGTTCGAGCCGCTGTTACCACCCAGCACGCCCCCGAGGACGTTGAGCAGCGGATCGAGCAACCCGGTCTGCCTGCTCGAGTGGTTCATGTCGCCCGCCACCGAATCGTCGGCCGCCGCGTAGCCGTCGGCGACGGTCGTGGTGACGTCCTGTGCGAAGGTGATCGCACCCTTGACCTGGTCCAGCAGCCCCTGCATCTCGGCGACGGCCGCCTGGTGCGCCTTGGTGAGTGAACCCGCCTCCCCGAACTCGCCGAACAGCAGCGGCTGTTCGCTCAGGGTCAGCAGGAAGTCGTTCGGCTTGGACATCGCGTGGATCTGGGTCTCCAGTTCCCGCACGAAGTCCTTCAGTGATTCCAGATGGACGTAGTACGACTGGTCTTGCATTGATCCCGGCTCTCTCGTGAACGGCCACGCCGACAAGGGGACGACAACGCGCAAAGCCGGCCGGCCGGTGCCGAGGGGGGTGAAAGCACCGGCCGGCCGACGGATGGGGATCAGCCGGCGAACAGGCCCTGGTTGCGGTTCTCCAGGCTGTGCTGGAGATCGTGGGCGTCGCCGACCTTGCCACCGAACTGCGCGATGATCGCCACGATGTCCGCGGTGGCCTGGCGCAGGCGGGTTTCGGACGCACGGGCCGCCTCACCGGCGGAGCTGCCGGAGGCGTACCAGGTCTGGGTGATCGGCTGCAGGTTCGTGTGCAGCTGTTCGAGCTGGGACGTGAGCGCCTTGGCCTTGGCGGCCAGCGAGGCCGAGCTGTGCTGCAGCGCGGCGAAGTTGATTTCGACGACGTCAGCCATGATGGGTGGTCCTCTCGCGGATCAGGGGTTGAGCCGGTGGATCACGGTCTGGTCGACGGTTCCGCTGACCCCGGTCAGGCTTTCCCGGACCTGCTCGTCACCCGAGTTGTAGTTCCGGTTGCTCTCGTGCACGAGGCGCGACATCGTGTTGAGTTCGTTCACGGCGATGGTCATCTTCTCCTGCAGACGACGCTGCAGGTCCCAGAACGCGACCGCCTGGTCACCCTTGTAGTTGTGCAGGGTCTGGGTCAGCTCGCTCTCCAAGCTGGCCATCGTGGTCTTGGCGTTCGACGCGGTTTCCTCGAACCCCTGGACGGCGCGCGCCATCGCAGCTGCGTCTGCCTGATATCCCGTACCGGTCATTGATGGGCCACCTCCTCTCATCTCGCTGGAAATCCCGGTGAGCACCAGGGGACGCCCTGTCTGCTCTTGTGAAGGACACGCTAGAAAACAGGGGAGTCCGGTCAAACGGCACAACTGCCGGTCGCGGTGACGGCACTATTACCCACAGGTCGTTGGTAGGGCCTTCCCCACCTTCGAACAGGGGGAGTGCTCCAGTGTCCGGATCGGAGCGTCCCGGCACCCTCGAATCCATGGTGGACAAGGGTTCCAGGACGGTACCGCATCGGCCGTTGATGATCTTGGCGGCGGCGATGGCGGTGCTCGGGGTGATCGCGCTCGGCGGTCTCGTCCTCGACGATCGCAGCCTCGTCAACGCGCCCATCTGGCTCAAACCGCTCAAGTTCACGATTTCCGTGGGGCTCTACGCGGTGACGCTGGCCTGGCTGATCGGGCAGCTCACCCGGGGCAAGCGGCTCGGGTGGTGGCTCGGGACGGTGTTCGCGGTCGGCCTCGGCCTGGACATGGCGCTGCTGTTCTGGCAGATCATCGTCCGCGGCCGGACACTCCACTTCAACCAGGCGACCCCGGCCGACCAGTGGATCAACAACATGGTCGCGAACGGCGCCTTCACCGGCTGGGGAGCGACGGCGGCCATCGCGGTTCTCCTGCTGTTCCAACGTCTTCCCGACCGGGCGATGAACTCCGCGTTGCGCGCGGGCGCCGCGTTGTCCGTCGCCGGCATCGGGATCGCGCTGCTGATGTTCGGGCCGAACGAACAGCAGATGGCCCAGTTCCGCTCCCGCGAACGGCCGTCGATCGTCGGTGCCCACGCGGTCGGCGTGCCAGACGGCGGCCCGGGGTTGCCGGTGCTGGGCTGGAGCACGGTGGGCGGGGACATGCGGATCCCGCATTTCTTCGGCATCCACGCGATCCAGGTGCTGCCGTTGCTCGCTTTCGGGCTGCTCAAGCTCGCCAGGCGGTATCCGGTGCTCGAATCGGAATTCGTGCGGCGGAATCTGGTCCGGACCGCTTCGATGGGCTTCGCGGGGCTGCTGGTACTGCTCACCTGGCAGGCCCAGCGCGGGCAGTCCATCGTGCACCCGGATTTCTGGACCCTGGTCGCGGGCGCCGGGATCATCGCCGTCGTGGCCGCCGGTTCGGCGCTTTCGCTCCGGGCGAGGCGGCCGATGCATCAGCTGACGTGATCTTCGCCGTGCCTTCGCGAAATCCACTCGGGACTTCCTTCGGGATCGGATAGTTTCCGGGTGATGAAGGGGGTATGCGTGCACAAGACACGTACATTTCGGCGGTTATCGGGCGTGGCGTTCACTGCCGCGGTGGTGTTGATCGGCGGGACGGCTTGTTCGTCGGCTTCGCCGGACGCGGGTGCTTCGGCGGCACCGGAGTCCTTCGGCCCGGCAGGATATCGCGGGCTGACGCTGGGGATGGCCAAGGACGCCGCGTTGGCGGGCGGGAAACTCGCCACGGCACCGATGTCCACTTTGGATGGTTGCGCTGACTTCTCCTACACCGGCGGCCCGGCCCCCGACCCGGCGCGGATGAAGGCGGAATCCGACGCCGAGACCAAGGCCGAGGAACTGAACAAGAAGGCCGACGAACTCGAGGCCGATCCGGAGCCGAAACCGGGCGCCTCCGCGGAGGAAAGCGCCAAAGCGGCGGAGAAGTCCGCCAAGGACACCCGGCTGCTCGCTGACGCCGCTCAGGCGTCCGCTGATCTGGCGGGCAAGCGGGAGGAACGCGACAAGGCCTTCGTGGCCGCCGGTGGCGCCTCGTTCGGCAAGGGCGGGCTGCGTGAACTCGCCGCTCCTTCGGACGCGAAGACGGCGGAAGGGATCGGTGCCGGTTCGTCGCTGGCGGAACTCAAGGGCGCCTATGACGCCAAGGGTTTGAAGGTCGGCGACAACGGCCGGTTCCAGGTGCCTGTCGACGGGAAGCCGGACTGGGTCTACGAGTTCACCGTCACCGGCGAGAAGGTCGGCTCGGTGTCGATGACCGACCCGAAGTCGAAGTGCGCCTGAGCCATCCGGTTTCCGGGCAGGCTAGGGGCCGTTCGTTCCCGAACGGCCCCTTCCCGCCGGCTCAGACTCCCGCGGTGGTGCGGATCCAGTCGCGGCTCGCCGCGACGCTGCCGTAGTTCTGGGTGCCTCGCGGGTTCGTGCCGGAGTTGCTGCCGGTCGAACAGACACCGACCTGGACGCCGTTGGAAAGCTGCGGGCCGCCCGAGTCGCCGTGCCACGCCGAACCGTTGACACCGACGCTGGCTATGGCCTGACCGCCGTACGCGTCGCTGCTTGTTCCGGTGATGCGGACGTTGGCCGTCTTCAGGACGCTCGACGGCGGGTTGTTGCCCTGCGTGCGGCCCCAGCCATAGATCTGGTTGGTGGTGCCGCCGGCCGGGTTCGCGGTGCCGAGCTTCATGTACGTCGTGCTGACCGCGGTCGTGAGGTGCAGCAGGGCGATGTCGCCGCTCGGGGCCGCCTTCTGCTGGTCGACGTCGGCCTCGGCGCCCTGGTTCAGGTTGACGTTGCCGACCTTGACATGCACGCCGGGCTTGTTGAGGCAGTGTTTCGCGGTGAGCACCCACCGCGGGGCGATGATCGTGCCGGAGCAGCTGAAGCCGCCGAACGCGGTGGCGTCGTCCCAGTAGATCTGGGCGCCCCACGGCGCGGAACTCACGGTGCCGCCGCCGATGATGTCCTGGCCCGCGTTCGCGGTAGGGGTGGTGAGGGTCAGTGCCGCGGCGGCGCCGGCCACCGATGCGAAGATCTTGGACATACGCATGAATACGCCCCTTCGGCCCGCGTCGGGAGTTCGTTTCGAGTGGAAACGGTTTCACCAAGTTAGGCGGCGGTAAGGGTTTTCGTAACCTACCGAAGTCGGTAAGCGGTATTGGGCCGTTCGGGCGGGTGTCCTTGGAAAAGCTTCCGCGCGAATTTCGGAATCGGCTGGATGCTGCCCTTTGTCGCGGACGTCCGTTGTATCCGGTTCGCTGGAAAAGTGTGGGACCGAATTCCCCGGCCGCGGCTGCCTGCCGACGTCTAGGGTGATCGTGTGACGACAGTGATCGTGCTGAACGGCGGCTCCAGTTCGGGTAGGTCGGGGATCGCCCGGTGCCTGCAGGCGGTGTTACCGGATCCATGGCTCACCTTCGGCGTCGATACCTTGATCGACGCCATGCCGTCCAAGGTGGACGACGGGATCGACTTCGCGGCGGACGGTGAAGTGAGTGTCGGATCCGGTTTTCGGCGGCTCGAGAACGCGTGGATGGCCGGTGTCGCGGCAATGGTCCGGGCCGGGGCCCGGGTCATCGTCGACGACGCGTTCCTCGGTGGGGCCGCTTCGCAGCAGCGGTGGCGTGACGCGTTGGACGGACTCGAGGTTCTGTGGGTCGGGGTCCGGTGTGACGGCGTCGTGGCCGCCGGGCGGGAGATGGCGCGTGGGGATCGGGTCACGGGAATGGCGGAGGCGCAGGCCGAAATCGTGCATCGAGGCGTGGTTTACGACTTCGAAGTGGACACGGGGGTGAACGAAGCCTTGGCTTGTGGGCGGGAGATCGCCGCGCGGGTGGGGTGATTGGCGGGGTTGCTTACGGGTGGCGGGTTGATGGTGGGCTGCTTGGGTGTCGACTGGAGCGGAGCCGGGGGGCGTGATGTCGCCGCGTGAGTGCGTCGCGTCTTTGACGCCAGGCTTGTTCCGCATTCGTGAACGAGCTCCAAAGCGGACGAAGCCGCTATGGCCATGGCTGAGCCACGAAGGCGCCTCCTGAGGGGCCTTCGTCGAGGTCGGGCGGCACGCTTTAGGAGGGTGGGATGTCGTCCTCCGGTTCCGGTCGTGGGTCGTGGAGTGGTTCGGGTGTCGCGGTGTAGGTGCGGCCGGTGGGGGTGGTGATGGTCATGCCGCCATCGCCGGTGGGAACTGCGCTCCAGCCGGGTTCTTCTTTGAGCAGGTTGTGGATCTTGCAGGCGGCGTGACAGTTGTGGTGATCGGTATTGCCGTTGCGGGCCCAGGTGGTGATGTGGTCGATCTCGGAGAATTCGGCGGGCCGGTGGCAGCCGGGGTGGGTGCATTCGCGGTCGCGGGCTTTGATCAGGCGGGCGAGTGAGGCCGGGGATCGGTAGGTGCCGGGGCCTGCTTCGATGAGTTGTCCGGTGGTGGGGTCGGTGATCAGCCGTGACCAGGTGGAGCCGG
This sequence comes from Amycolatopsis sp. NPDC041971, assembly GCF_055588925.1. NCBI lineage: Bacteria > Bacillati > Actinomycetota > Actinomycetes > Pseudonocardiales > Pseudonocardiaceae > Amycolatopsis > Amycolatopsis sp. NPDC041971. The sequence continues at coordinate 84,523 of NZ_JBVJCE010000012.1, forward strand.
GGTCGGTGGCGATTTCGCGGACGAGCCAGCCGGGGATGGGTCCGTAACCGGCGAGGGTCGCGGGATCCTCCCGGGCACCGGCCAGGGTCAGCAGGTCGACATAGACGTGGACGTGCGCGCGTGGCTTGCCGTGCCCGTCTTCGGCCAGCAGCCGTTCGGCGAAGATGTCGGCCCGGTGTTGATCGAGAGTGCGGGATTTGTCGTTCCGGCGACGTGTCTTCGCCGCGTGACTCAGCGACGCGTAAATCGAGCTCGCCACCTCGGCGGGGAGCCAACCCGACAGCTTGGACATGGTCTCGTCTTCGTGTTCCAACGCGATATGCCGCAACGCGCGTTTGTTCGCGGCGCGTTCCCGATAGCCGTCGGGGTCGAATTTCTGCACCGCGTGATCCACCGATTTCCGGATCGCCCCGGGATCACGTTCGGCGAGCCGCTTGGCCATGAACGCGTCCACCTTGGCGGCGATCTCGTCCGAGACCTCGCGGGTCAGCTGGCTGACCTTCGACGCCTTGAACAGGTCGATGTCACCTTTCTCCAGCGCCGCCAACGTGTTCGGCAACCGGCTCACCAAGGCGCACGAGGTTTCGACCAGCAGATGCGCCTGATTGCGGGAGACCGAGAAGGCCAGCGCCACCTCCTCGGTCACCGATCTTCGGGAACCACCCACCGCGGCGAACCCGGCTATGGAACGGACTTGCCGCCCCTGCGCCTGCCGGAGCACGACTTCCTCGTCATAAGCGGCATCGAGAAGGTGAGCGGCTTTCGGATTGAAAGCAAAGGATGTGGTCATGACCAAGATTATACTCGAACCTGTGTTCGATTTCCACTGGATCGACGCCATGACCTCAGTCGTCTGGTGCGCAACGAGATTCTATTGAGAGGTAAGGAAAATTTCGCGTGTCGGCGGTGAGTTGGCCAAAGGCCCGTGAACGTCACCTTAAAACAGGAATGGCATCCGAAAAGACACGAAGGAGATCCTCAGTCCGTTGTCTCCAAACGGAAATGGTGACGAGATCGCGATCGGGTTCGACCCAGAGCAGGTGCTGATCGGCGTTGCCGCGGGCGAACCGGCCGGTCGGCTCGCGGCCGGAAATGGATCCGCGAGCCGCTCGGGCGCAAAGGTGGCCGAAGGCCAGGCACAGCAGGTTTGGTCGGATGCCCTGGTTCACCGCACGCGAAGACTCAGCCCCCAGCTCAATCCTCGACGGGCTTCGTCCAAGCCACCTGCACCAGCCCTGTCCCATGCCGTCGCGAGACCAGCACGCCCCGCCCGGCGGGCTGTGGCCCCGGCTTGACCTCTCCGAGCAGCGCCCCTTCGTCCCGCGACCCGGACATCACGAGGCCGGGGGAACCCAGCTCCCGGATCCGTTGCAGCACAGGCTCGAACAGCGAACGCCCAGCCCCGCCGCTCCCGCGTGCGATGACGAGGTGGAGCCCGATGTCCCGCGCCTGCGGCAGGAATTCCAGCAGCGACTGCAACGGGTTGCGGCCCACGGTGGCGACCATTTCGTAGTCGTCGACGAGTACGAACAGCTCCGGTCCCCGCCACCACGACCGGTTCCGCAGCTGTTCGGGCGTGACGTCCGCGCCGGGGAGCCGGTTCCGCATGGCCTGCCGGCATTGGTCGATCAGTCCGGTCAGTACGGTTTCGGAACCCGCATAGCCGAGCAGATGTGACTCCGGCACCGCACCCAGCATCCCTCGCCGATAGTCGGCGACGACGATCGCGGCCTCTTCCGCCGAATACTTCGACACGATGCCCTGCGCGATCGCGCGCAGGAGCGAGCTCTTGCCGGACTCCACGTCACCGAAGGTGAGGAAGTGCGGTTCGGTGGCGAAGTCGAGGTACACCGGCCGCAGGTTCGATTCCGCGATGCCGAGGGTGATCTGCTTGCGCGGCCCGGCCTCCAGCGAGTCGAGCGGGACCTCGGGAGGCAGCAACCGTACGGGCGGCGCCGCCTTTCCCTGCCAAGCGGCGGAAATCCGGCGGTTCAGATCCAGGCCACCGGCGCCGACGGTGTCCGGCCGCTGGTCCGAATCGATCCGCGGCAGTGCCGCGAGGAAATGCAGTTTGTCCGCGGTCAGCCCGCGCCCCGGCCGGTCCGCGGGGACGTTCTGCGCGATCTTGCGGTCGATCAGCGAGTCCGCCGGTTCGCCGAGCCGCAGTTCGAGTTTGGTGCCGATCGCGTCGCGCAACGGCGCCCGCATGCCCATCCACTGGTTGATCGAGACGACGACGTGGATGCCGAAACCGAGCCCGCGCGACGCCAGGCTGGTGATCTGTTCTTCCAGCTGCTCGTATTCCTGGCGGATCGTGGTCCAGTTGTCCACGAACAGGAAGACGTCGCCGAATTCGCGGCCTTCCGTGCTCTCCCGGAACTCCGAACGCCGCTGGCGGAACGTCGTGATCGACTCGATCCCGTTGGCGGAAAAGAACTCTTCGCGCTGTTCGAGCAGGGTCGTCAGCTCCGCCACCACGCGGCGGCAGCGCTGGGCGTCGCGCCGGGTCGCGTAGCCGGACACGTGGGGCAGCCCGGCGATCGGCGCCAGCGCGCCACCGCCCATGTCCAGCACGAACAGCTGGACCTCTTCCGGCGTGTGGGTGAGCGCGAGCATCGCGGCGACGTCGCGCATCAGCGTGCTCTTGCCGCTCTGCGGCGCCCCGACGATCAGCGCGTGCCCGGCGGCACCGGAGAAATCGGCCCACAGCATGTCGCGCCGCTGCTCGAAGGGCTTGTCCACCAAGGCGACCGGGATCATCAGCTTGCCGTTGCCGCCCCAGCCCAGTGGGCACAGGCCACGTTCCGGATCTTCGCCGAGCGGTGGCAGCAACTGGTCCAAGGTGGGCGGTTCGGCCAGCGGCGGAAGCCAGATCTGGTGCGCCTCCGGCCCGTTGCCTTCGAGTCGCGAGATCATCGCGCCGATGATCGTCTCGCCGGTGCCCTTTTCGACCGGCTCTTCGGCCTCGACGGTCACCGGGATCTCCACCGGCGCCAGCGTGAACGGCATCAGACCGAGGCTCTGGCCGTCCTTGCGCACGATCTTGCTGCGTGGCGGAAGTTCCCCCGAGACGTACGCGGCCTTGAGCCGGATGAGGGTGTCGTTGTCGGACTTCAAATACGCCGAACCAGGCACGGGCGGCAACTGATAGGCGTCCGCGACACCCAGCACGGCGCGGCTTTCCGACGCGGAGAACGTCCGCAGGCCGATCCGGTACGACAGATGCGAATCCAGCCCGCGCAACCGCCCCTCCTCCAGCCGCTGCGAAGCCAGCAGCAGATGGATCCCGAGACTCCGCCCCAGCCGCCCGATCGCGACGAACAGGTCGATGAACTCCGGCCGCGAAGACAACAGCTCACTGAATTCGTCGATGATCACCAGCAGTGACGGCAACGGCCGCAGGTTGGCCCCGGATTCCCTGGCCTTTTCGTAGTCCCGCACCGACGCGTAGTTCCCGGCGGCGTGCAGGAGTTCCTGACGCCGCAACAGTTCGCCGTTCAGCGCGTCCGCCATGCGGTCGACCAGCGCGAGATCGTCGGACAGGTTGGTGATGACGGCGCAGGTGTGCGGCAGCCCGGTCATCCCGGCGAAGGTCGCGCCACCCTTGAAGTCGATCAGCGCGAGGTTCAGCTTCTCCGACGAATGCGTGACGGCGAGCGCGGTGACCAGTGTCCGCAGGAGTTCACTCTTGCCGGATCCGGTCGCGCCGATGACCAGCCCGTGCGGGCCCATCCCGCCTTCGGCAGATTCCTTCAGGTCTAGCTCCACCGGCCTGCCTTCCGGGTTGACGCCCAGCGGGATCCGCAGCCGGTCGCGCGCGGACCGCGGTGCCCAGGTGACGGCCGTGTCGGTGTCGCGCGGGTCGCCGATGCCGAGCAGCCCGGCCAACCCGAACGTCGCCGACATCGGTGCCTCACTGACCACCGCCGCGCCTTGGAACAGCGGCGTCAGCATCCGTGCCAGCGCTTCGGCGGCCCCGCGGTCCAAGGTGTCCGGCATGCCGAGGAAACCGAGCCGCTGTTCCGTTCCGTCGCCGACGACCATCCCGAGCTGCTCCGGGCTCATGTGCAGGCTCAGCAGCCGTTCCGACGAGACCGATCGTGGCTGCTCCGTGCCGATCTCCACCACGGTGACGCCGAGCCTGCCCTCTTCGGCGACGAGCCGCGTGTCGCCGAGGGTGTGCCCGCCGTCCACGATGACGACGACATGGGGCAAGTCCAGCCGGGAATCCGGCCGCCGGGTGAACGCGGGCCGGTCGCCGAGGTCGGGGCCGAGGAGATCGGCGAGCTTCCCGGAGCCGGCGTCGACGAGCCGTCGCGGACCGGCGGCGTCGGCGGCGGTCGAGGCCACGTGCGGCAGCCACTTCGCCCATTCCCAGTCGTGCAGCCGGTCGTTGTCGACGCAGAGCGCGATCCGCAGGTCGCCGGGTGAATGGAAGGTCGCGAGCTGGGTCAGCAGCGCCCGCGCGGTCCCGAGCGTGTCCGGGCGGCGGCCGGACAGGATGACCTGCGCGAACGACCGCAGCGAGACCGCGACCGGGAGTCCGTCGACCGTCGAATAGGTCCGGATGAAGTGCTTGAGGTTCGTCGAGCACACCGGGTCGAGGTCTTCCAGCGGCACGGTCTGCGGGGCCCTCAACGGCGTCGCGAGCCGCTGCGGCCCGGTCCCGACCCGCACCTGCCCGAACTGCGGGTCGGACCGGCGGCGATCCCACAGCCTCCCCGTCTCGACGTACGCCCACAGATCCGCAGGGTCGGGCTGCAACGCCGCCATCGCCGCGCGCTGGTTGTCCGCGATCTCCCGGACCTGGCCGCGCAGACCGGTCAGATACCGCTGGTAATCCCGGCGTTCCTCGTTGATCTGCGCCTTCTTCGCCGCGCCGCCGCGTCCGAGCGACATCACCACCATGCCCACCATCGCGGTGAGGAACAACGCGCCGAAGATGTAGGTCATCACCCCGCCGTCGCGTCCGATGTAGACGAACGACATGGCACCCATGCCCAGCATCATCGGCATGAACATCAGCAGCTGCATGGCTCCGCCGGACGAGCCCTTCGGCAGCATCGGCGGGGACTGCAGGACGATTTCACCGGGCTGCTCGCCCAGGGCCGGCAGGCGGTCGCGAGTGGCGCTCATCAGGGTCTTTCTGGCCGCTTGTGGGTAATCCTGCCGATCATTCTGGCCACCCGTGCCGCCCTTGCGGTGGGTACTTTTGCCGTCCGCTCGCGTCTGGTGGCGAACTTACGCTGCTCGAACAGGCGCAGACGTGGGGGAAAGAGAGAAGGAGAGCCATGGTCGGCACGGGCGAGTACCGGGCGGAGCCCGAGGCCATGCGCTCGGCGGTCGGGAACCTGGGCGGCATCATCATGCAGGGCATCAATGTCGTCGGCGACCTCGAACGCACCGTCCTGCAGCCGATGTCGTTCGCCACCTTCGGCAGCGCGGTGGCGGCGGCCAACACGGCGATGCAGAGCCAGCAGGTGGTGGCGGTCCGCACCCTCCTGCAACTGCTGCAGCAGATCAACGGCTTCATCAAGAACAGCGCCGACGCCTACCAGGCCGCCGACGAGGCGGTCGCGGGCGGCTACGGCGGGCGTCCGGGCGGCGGCACCGGATCGACCTCGTCGATCTGGGGGAACTCGCACGCCTCAGAACTGGCGACGCTGGCCATCAACGACAGCGCCGGCGGCGAGGGCGAGCCGTCTTCGGTCGGCAACGTGCTGCGCTACCTGGGGGACGCGCGGCTGGGGCAGCTCGGCGACCACCCGATCACCGACACGCGGTTCCACGGCGTCTCGGACTTCAACGACTGGCTGGCCGGTGACGCCGACAACCAGGCGCGGGTCGGGGTCATCGAGGTCTACGCCGGTACGGCGCGCAACTTCGGCGATGTTCCCGGCGGGGTGCACAGCGGTGACGTCGTCGTGGTCGAACCGCTCCTGTTCTCCGACCGCGAGCCGATCATCGCCATCGCCGGAGAAGGCGGGCTGCTCTACAACCACGGAATCGTCGAAGCGGACATCAACGGCCTGGCCAAGGTCAGTGTCTACCGCCCGGCTTCCGTCTGACTTCCGGCCTGAGGAGCGACCATGCTGACTTATCCGAATTCCAGCGCGATGGACGCAACGGCGTCCTCGGGCGGGCCGATCACCATCCTGCCGCAGATCCTCACCGGGCAGCCGGAGCAGATCGCCAAGCACGTGCTCGAGGTGCTCAAGAAGGCCAACGAGTTCCTCACCATGTACAACGAGGTGACGAAGGCCGCCGAACAGCTGGGCAAGATCTGGTCCGGCGCCGCGTCGGACTCCGCGCTGAAGAAGATCACCGACTCCCTGAACTCGCTGAACAAGATCATCCAGGTCGTGCAGAAGGGCGCCGAACTGCTCGGCATCGCCGGGACGCTGATCAAGACCGCCCAGGCCGCCTACAAAGCCGTGGTGTCGGCGGTGAACCCGACGGTCGCGGGCCTGATGTCGAATCCGTGGACCTACGGCGCCGCCGTCGCGCTTTCCACCGCCACCAGTGCTTCGCTGCGCGCGTTCATCACCGCGATCGGCGCACTGCTGAAGGCGCTCGGCGTGGTCGACCTCGCCAACCAGATCACCCAGATCGCCACCATCATCGGCGAGGTCCGGAAACTGTTCGGACACAACGACGCCGGGGACAACGGCGCCGCGGGCAACTCGGCGGTGTCGGGCACCCCGATCACCAATCCGCGGGCGCCGGGCTCGGTCGCCAGCGGTTCGGGGCAGGCAGCCGTCGGTGGTTCCGGGGGCGGTGCGGGCGGTGGTTCGACGCCGGGCGAGACGCCGCCGTTCACCCAGTACCGGCCGCCCGCGCTGGGTGGCAACGGTGCCCAGGGCAACTGGCCGGGCGGCGCGGACGCCTGGATCCCGGTGGACAGACCCTCCGGCGGTGGCTCGGGTACCAGCGGCTCCCTGCCGGGCGTAGGCAACGGGAACACGGTCACCATCACCACCGACCTGAGCACCGGGAAGTCCACCGTGCAGGCGCCGGGCGGGCAGGACATCGATATCGACATCGACATGAACTACGGCGGCAAGCACTTCGAGCAGCACATCGATATCGACGCGGGAGCCGACGCTGTAGCCGACTCGCCGGCCAAGGGCAGGTAGCCGTGTGGGGGAGCGGTGTGGTCGACGCTTCGGGCGTCGTCAGCTCGATCCTGTCGAATTACCGGCGGCTCGTGGTCGAGTACCAGCGGCGGGTCACCGGTGATCCCGCCGCGCTGAACGCGGCGAGCCAGCGATGCGGTGAGCGGGCGGCGACGGTCTCGGGCCGCGCGGAGGAGATCGGCAAGGCGGCCAAGGCGCTCAACGCGTCCTGGGAAGGAGACGCGTACACGGCGTTCTCCACCTCCGCCGCGAAACTGAGCCAGGAACTCGGCGAGCTCGGCACGAAACTGGGTGACCAGTCGAACCGGCTGCGGGGAGGCGCTCAGGCCCTGCGGGGTGCGAAGTCCTGTGTGGACTCTATCCTCGCCCAGTTCGACCAGTACGCGGCGCAGCTCACCAGTCAGGCGAGGACGGCGAACGCGAACGCGGTCAACGCGTTCATCTCCGCCGCCCGGCAGCTCGGCGAACGCGCCGCGCGGGCGGCACAGGAGATCGCCGACGAGCTGAGCGAGGAACTCGCGCGGCTGTTCCCGCCGGAGGGAACCGGCCGGATCGAGCACGAACTCGGCAAATGGGGCCGCGGCCCGTTGTACTGGCTCAACGGAGAAGCGCTCGACGGCCGCAAGCGTCCGCGCTCGCATCCTTCGTGGTTCGGCAATTCCGGCTGGAAAAAGCTCACCTGGGACGGTCTCGAAGGCACACGCGCCCCGCGCGCGGGTGACACCCCGTTCGGCAGGCCGAAGCCGGAAGGCCTGCGCGACAAGGCTTGGGGCAACACCGAGATCACCTACGCCAAGTGGAAGCAGGAGCAGGACGGTTTCACCCCGGGCTGGGACGCCAAGATCTCCTCACAGGGCTGGGACTTCAAAGCGTCCGGGCACGCCGAACTGGCCGCGTTCAAGGAAGAACTGGAACGCAAGGGTGAATGGGGCGTCGCTTCGGGCAGTGCCAAGGGGACGGCGTTCGTCGGCGGCGAGGTGAACGGCTCGCTCCAGGCGGGTGCGCACGGTGTCGGCGTGCACGCCAACGCCTTCGTCGGCGGCAAGATCGAAGGCGAACTCGCGGCGGACGTGGCAGGGGTGGGCGTCGGCGCGAGCGGCACCCTCCAATATGGACTCGGCGCGCAGCTCGACGGCCAGGCCGTCTACGACGCGGGACATCTCAAGGTCAACTTCAAAGCCGGTGTCGCGCTCGGTCTCGGCGCCGGGATCGGCGCGAAGATCGACATCGACCTGCCGAAGATCGCGGACACCGTCGGCGAGTACGGCGGCGCGGCCGTCGACGCGGTGAGCGGCGCGGCCGGCGAGGCGGCGGACGCCGTCGGCGAGGCCTGGGACGACGCGATCACCTACGTGGGCACGTGGTGACGGGGATGAGCACGGAGGAACGGGTTTCCCTCCCGCTCGGCTTCGACGTCCCGGACGGCTGGGTGCCGGTGGAGCCCGCGTCGGTCGGTGCCGAGGGCGCGGTCTTCGTCGCCGTGTACCGCGAACCGGGCGAAGAGTTCACCCCGAACATCACCCTGAGCGTCGGGCAACGGCCGGACCGGGCGCAGATCACCGACATCGCCGACGAGGCCGTCGAACGTCTCGGCCGGTCGATGGCCGCTCTCGAAGTGGTGCGGCGCAAGGTGATCGGCACTCCGGTAGCGCCGGGGGTGACGCAGGTGCTGCGCATCCGCACCGGCGAAGGACAGGATCTCGTACAGACGCAGGTGCTGCTGACCGTGCCGGGGGCGAGCCCGGCCGAGCGGCTGATCCTCGAGATCGCCTGCACCGCGACCCCCGAGGCGGCCCGCGGCCTCGGCGACGACTTCCGGCGGTTCGTGGGCAGCGTCCACGTCCGGCGGGATTTCACCGCAGATGAAGGAGAAGACTCGTGACCACCGACCCCTACGCCATGCCGGACATGGACGAGTTGCTGGACCAGGTCCGCAAGCAGACCGAAGAGGTGCAGCGCATCCAGCGTTCGGTCGAGGCGATGGAGGTCAAGGCGCACTCGCGGCAGAACGAAGTCACCGTGGTTCTGCGCGGAGACGGCCGCTTCACCTCGATCGACATCGACCCGCGCGCGCTGCGTCAGTACGACGCGCGCAACATTTCGGAGATCGTGCTGGAGGCGGTCAACAACGGGCTCCAGAAGCTGGCCGAGGCCAGCAGCGCCAAATTCGCGCCCGTCATCGAATCCGCCAAGTCGATCGAAGCATGACGGCCGCGATCGCGGGCTCCACCCGGCGCGTCACGGTGGTGACGCCGCGGGCGCGTGTCGACGTGGCGCTGCCGCAGCAGAGCACGTTCGCCGAACTCGTCCCGCAGCTCGTGCGGCTCGCGGGTGCTTCGGGACAGGCGTCGGCCGAGCATCCCGGCTGGGTGCTGTCCCGGCTCGGGGGAGCTCCGCTCGCGCTCGGGCTCACGGTCGCCGCGGCGCAGGTGCGCGACGGCGAAGTCCTCCATCTGACCCCGCGGGAACGCCCGCGGGGTCCGCTGCTGTTCGACGACGTCGTCGACTCGATCGCCAGCGTCGCCGAGTCGGGCACCGGCCGCTGGGGACCGGCGGTGGCGCGCAAGGCGGGCATCGTCGCGTCGGTGGTGCTGCTGCTCGCCGGTGGACTGCTGGTGCAGGCGGCGGCGTCCGGGAGTGTGCTGGCGCCGATCGGTACCGGGCTGCTCGCGCTGGTACTGGTCCTGGGCGGTGGCGCGCTGAGCCGCGCGTACGGCGACGCGGAGGCCGGAGCCGCCGGCGCACTCGCCGGCGTCGGCGCGGCACTGCTGGCGGGGATGTCGATCCTGCCACCGCATCCGCTGTTCTCACTGTCGGCCGGACCGCTGGCCGCCGGGCTCGCGGTCGTGACCGTGTACGGCGTGATCGCGGCCGTTTCGGTGGCGGACCGGCTGCCGTGGTTCGTCGCGGTGACCGTGTCGGCCGGGCTCGGCGCGATCACCACCGCCATCGTCCTGCTGGCCGACGTCCGCCCGGTTTCGGCGGCCGCCGTGGTCGCCGTCGTGGCGACGGCGCTGGCCGCGGTCGCGCCGATGATGGCGCTGCGGCTCGGCAGGCTGCCGCTGCCCCGGGTGCCCGACGACATGGACGCGTTCCGAGCCGACGAGGACCCCTCGCTCGGCGAGGACATGGTCGGCGGGACGACTTACGCGCAGGCGTTGCTGACCGGGCTGCTCGTCGCCCTCGGGCTCGTCGTGGTCGCGGCTTCGGTGGTCCTGTCGTCTTCCGGTGGCGCTTGGGAAGCGGGTTTGTGCGCGCTGCTGGGTCTGGCGCTGGTGTTGCGTTCGCGGGCCTTCGCCGGCCGCTCTCAGCGGGTCGTGCTCATCGGTTTCGGCGCGGCGGCCTTGGCGTCGGCCGGCTTCTGGCTCGCCGCGAGCGGGCCGCGTTCGTTCGTCTTCGCCGCGGGCTGTGCCGTCGTGGTCGCGGCGGGCGTCAGTCTCACCTACGCGACGCGGGTCGCGAAGGGGCGTCGTTCGCCTTACTGGGCACGGACTCTCGACATCGTCGAGTTTCTGGTGCTGCTCTCGCTGATCCCGTTCGTCGGCATGATCGCGGGCGTCTACGAGGCCGTGCGAGGCTGACTTCTCTCCTCCCGCGTTTCGTCCTCTGAATGCGGTAGTTGCCCAGCGCAAGTACCGCATCCAGAGGACGAAACGCGTTACGTCCGTGGAGGACTCCTTCCCTACCCTCAGAGAAGAAAGGAGTCCTCCACGAACTGTCCCCTCAGTTCTCCAGCGCCAGCGGCAGGGTCCGCCGGACCGCCGCCGCGTGCCGTCCGTGCAGTGGGATCACCGCGACCCCGCTCGGCCGCGCGATTTCCGCTCCCGGCCGTCCGCCGACCCGGATGGTCACTTCGGACTTCTCCCGCCCGCCAGGCGACCGGTGCAGCGTGTAGGAAGTCGCGGTGAACGCCGATCCGGGGACGTGAAGGTCCAGTGTCCGCGCGAGATCCCGCTCGGACCGTGGCCGGTAACAGACCTGCGACGAGCCGCCCCAGTCCCAGGAACGCCAGCCGTTCACCGGCGTGCCCTGGCCATGCCCGAGCGCGACGCGTAATTCTTCCGCCAGTTCACCGGCTTCGAGTACGGTGCTCTCGAATCCGGCTTCGGCCAGCGCTCCCATCAGTCTCAACGCCGCGCAGGCGGTGCTCCGCAGGGCGCCGAGTTCCCCGCCGCCACGGGCGAGCGCCGCGATCGGCGCGTCCTCGGGCCGGTACCGGACGGTGAGCCAGCGGACGCGGAGCACGGACTGTCCATTCGGGACGGTCCAGGTCAGCAGTTGCGCGCTGGACAAAGGAATCCCGGTGCTCGCGTAGGCCTCGCGCAGGATGCCGACGAGGGTGTCCGGCCCGGGTGACATGGCGCCGGGGGTGAGCCGCACGATGGCGCTCCAGCCGTCGCTGACCTCGGCGACGCCGAAGCGGTTGCCCGCGCGGTCGACGTGCTGGCGTACCCGGACGGGACCGGCGAGCCGGTGCAGCGGATCGGGGACCTCGTTCTTGTCACGGCGTTTCAGCCGGTACCCGGCCCAGGTGAGCAGCCAGCCCGCGAGATGACGTCCGGCGAAGCGGACTGACGTCGTCAGCACGAGAACGCCGGCGACGGCGGTGACGCTGATTCGCACGGCCTGGGGAATCCCGTCCACGGTGAAGACCAGCAGGATGGCGATCCCGGCGAGCTCCCAGAGCGCCGCCTGCAGCGGACGGATCGGCAGCAGCCAGGGCAGCGGCGCCCCTCCCGCGACACCGCGCGCTGGAGCCTGGTCCGGGACCGGGCGCGCCGGGGCTTCAACCGACAAGGAATTCCCCTCCTCCGTGCACGCGTCCGACGGTAGCCGCGCCCCGCGCGGGGGAGGGGCGTAAAAAATACCCTCACCGCGCACCGGGCCCAGACCTAACGTGAGCACCCTCGAACGGGTGGGTACGAGCGGCGGGGGACGGGAGCGTGTGGACGCAGCGGGACCAGATCCAGGCCTACCAATTCCTCCGCAGGAGACTGGTTTCGGCACTGGTCTCGGCTGACGCCAACCATCCGGTCGCCCCGAGCCGCAGGCTGGTCATCGGAACCCTCTGCGGTCTCGGCGTCGCGCTGCTGGTCACCGCGGTGTTCGGCGTGATCGGCCTGCTGAATCCCTCCGGCGGCAAGGACTGGCTGGCCGGCGGCAAGGTGATCGTCGAGGAGGGCACCGGCGCGCGCTACATCCTCGGTCAGGACGGCGCGCTGCACCCCGTGCTCAATTACGCATCCGCGCGGTTGATGGCGGGCGGCAACGGCGAGGCCACCGTGACCGTCCCGTCGGACAAGCTCGCGAAGGCGCCGCGCGGTTCGCAGGTCGGCATTCCCGGCGCGCCCGATTCGCTGCCCGCGACCGCCGCGCTGGTGAACACCCCGTGGACGAGCTGCTCGCGGACCACGCAAGACGCGCCCGCGTCGGCCGAACCGGAGACGACGGTGCTCCTCGGCGCGCCCGCCGCCGGGATCGACCTGCCGAGGGACCAAGCCCTCGTCGTCCGCGTTCCCGAGGGGGAGCGCTACCTCGTGACGGCGGGACGCCGCTACAAGCTCACTCCGGAAGCCGCCACGGCGCTGCAGTTCGACACCTATCCGGCGATCGCGGTGTCGTCCCGGTGGATCGGCACCGTCGCCGCCGGACGCGACCTGGCCTATCGCGCGGTCGAAGACGCCGGACGGCCGGGCCCGAACGTCGGCGGCACCGCGACGAAGATCGGTTCGGTGCTCGGCGTCGTCGACGCGATGGCGACACCGGGTGACGCGACGTCGTACTACCTCGTCCGCGCCGAAGGACTCGAGCCGATCGGCCAGACCGAGGCGAGCCTGCTGATCAACACACCGCAGAACGCGGACGCCTACACCGGTGTCCCGGCACCCGTCGCGGTGCGCGCGGCCGACGTCGCCACGGTGCCGAAGGTCGGCACGGCGAGGGCGGGCGGGGCCGATCCGGCGGAGTATCCGGACCGGATCCCGCGAAAAGCGCCCGTTACCGGACAGTCCGTGACGTTATGCGCGCAGGGTTCTCGAATCGTTATCGCCGCACAGGTCCCGTTGCCGCAAGGTGCGAAGGCGATCCCGGTGACGGCGCGGACGGACGCGTTGGTCGCCGACGCGGTTTTCGTGCCTCCGTCGGGAGGCGCGGTGGTGGCGGAATCCGGTTCCGGCACGGTCTACGTCGTGACGGACACGGGCCTGAAGTATCCGGTGGCGAGCACTGAGGCGCTCGCTTCCCTCGGATACGGCCAAGCCGAACGGCGACCGGTTCCGAATGGATTGCTGGCGCTGGTGCCACGTGGACCCGCGCTGGATCCGGCGCGGGCGGGCCGTGCGGTGTCCGCGGCAGGTGGGACGGGGTGAGCGGGAAACGTGCAGATGACTGAAGACAGGCCGGAGACCGACCGGGTCGACGTCGCGGTGATCGAAGACCATCCGTTGTACCGGCACGCCGTGGTCCGGGTCCTCACCGAGGCCGAAGGGATCGAACTGGGCGCGGTGGTCGATTCGGTCGCCCGGTTCCACGTCCATCCGCAGCCGCCCGGCAGTGTGGTGCTGCTCGACCTCGGTCTGCCGGGGATCGCCGGGGCGGCGGCCGTGCTCCAGGTGTGCGAACTGGGGCATCACGTGCTCGTGGTGTCCGCGCAGGCGGAGCCCGAGCAGGTGCTCGGCGCGATCGCCGCCGGCGCCAAGGGATTCCTGTCCAAGGACGTCGACGTCGACGAGCTGCTGATCGCGATCAGAACGGTCGCGCAGGGCCGTGCCTACGTTTCCGCGGTGGTGGCCGGAATGATCATCAAGGACAACGCCGACCGCCCCGTGCCTGCTCCGGACGTCGCGCTTTCCGCGCGCGAGAAGCAGGTCCTGCGGCTGGTCGCGGCGGGCGAACGCGACGTCGACATCGCCCGCATCCTGGGCATCGGAGTCCGGACGGTCCGCGGTTATCTGGACCGGATCCGTGACAAACTCGGAGAGAGAAGGCGGGCCGGTCTGGTCCGCAAGGCCATCCAGCTCGGGCTCGCGTCTCCGCCGGAGGTGCCCGGCCCGTCTCGGCCGGTCGTGCCCCGCGCCGACGCGGGCGGATTCGAAGGACGCCGGTGAACGCAGACGAGCAGCAGCCGAAACGCAACATCCCGATCAATGTCGGGGTGATCGAAGATCATCCGCTGTACCGGGACGCCGTCGCGCGTGTCCTCACCGAAGCGCCCGACATCGCGCTGGGTGCCGTGGCCGACTCCGTCGCGCGGTTCGCCGTCCAGGAGCAGGCTCCCGGCAGCGTCGTCGTCCTCGACCTCAAGCTGCGCGGTGTCCAGGACGCCGCCGCGGTACTCGAAGTCGGGCAGATGGGGCACAAAGTGCTCGTGGTGTCCGCGCACGCCGAACAGCCCGAGGTGCTGGGCGCGATGCAGGCCGGGGCGAAAGGCTTTTTGTCCAAGGACGTCGACGGTGACGAACTCCTCCGCGCCATCCGCACCATCGCCGACGACAACGCGTACGTGTCGCCGACGCTGGCCGGGATGATCATCCAGGACAGCGAGGATCGCCACGCCGGTCCCAAGATCGTCCTGTCCGAGCGGGAAAAGCAGGTCCTGCGGCTGGTCGCGGCCGGCGAGCGTGACGTCGACGTGGCGGAGATCCTGAACATCAGCGTGCGGACGGTGCGGTCCTACCTCGACCGGATCCGGGACAAGACCGGGGAACGGCGGCGGGCCGGGTTCGTGCGGGTGGCGATCCGGGAAGGGCTGCTGCGCTAGGCCATGCGTTCAGTCCTCTGGATGCGGTACTTGCCAAGCGCAACTACCGCGTCCAGAGGACTAAACGCGTGGGGCCGAGACCGAACACCGAGTTGCAGCACTCGGGGATGGGTGACTCGCCGACCAAGGCCGCGCTGGAAGAGTTGCCGGAGATCGTCGAGGCACACGTCATCGCCGGCCTGGCCTCGCTGCTGGTGAAGGTGCGCACGCCGACCACTGAGGAACTGCAGGCGTCACTGCGCAGGCTGTACGCCATCGAGGGCGTCACCGGGACGCAGACGATCGTCGTACTCGAATCCTTCTTCGAACGCTCCGTGAACGCTACAGACGCTAGAGGCGACGGTTCGCCAGAACGCCCGTCGCCGCCCGCGCCTTCCCGCTGACCGCGGGATCCAGGTCGACGACCACCAGTTCCGGCCCGGGGCCCAGCTGGGTGTGGACGCGGCCGAACCCGTCGGACACCGTGGAGTAGCCGATCCCGGTCGGCGCCTTCGGGTTCACCGGGGTCGAGGTCGTGGCAGGATCGGCCTGGCCGCAGCCGAGGACCCAGCAGCCGGAGTCGAGCGCGCGGGCGCGCACCAGCACCTCCCACTGCTCGCGTTTACCCTCGCCCGCGCCCCAGGAGGTCGGCACGAGGACGATGTCGGCGCCGTCGTCGGCCAGCTTCCGGAACAGTTCGGGGAAGCGGATGTCGTAACAGGTCGCGAGGCCGAACGTGACCCCGTCGACCTCGAAGGTGGCGGGCGCGGTCCCCGGGGCGACCGTGTCGGATTCGGCGAATCCGAAGGCGTCGTACAGATGGATCTTGTCGTAGCCGAAGTGCTGCCCGGCGCCGGTGACCAGCAGGGTGTTGCTCACGCGCCCGTCGGGTGACGGCGTGAACATGCCCGCGACGACCACCACGCCGTGCTCTTCGGCGATGGACGCCACTGTGGACGCCCATGGTCCGTCCAAAGGTTGCGCCACGGGTTCGAGCGGAATGCCGAAGCGCGCCATCGCCGCTTCGGGGAAGACCACGATCCGCGCGCCGTCGGCCGCCGCGGCCGTCACGCCTTCGCGAATCAGCTTCAGGTTCGTTTCGGGATCCTCGGCGGCCGTGAGCTGGCACAACCCGATTCGCGGCACGGAGGCCTCCCTCATCGTGGGATCGCTGGTCACCACCCCAGTGTGCCTGCTCGGGGCGATCGGGCCACCTCGTACCCTTGACCCATGCTGAACCGTACCGACCTGCGTGGACTCCTCCCGTCCGTTGCCGAGCTCAGGAGCACGCTCCCGCGTGCCGAGTACGACGTGGACGCGGCGCTGCATCACGTACGGCCGGTGGTCGAGGCCGTCCGCGATCGCGGCGTCGAGGCGGTTCTCGACTACACCGAGAAGTTCGACAAGGTCCGCCCCGGCGGCGTCCGCGTGGCCGCCGCGGAGCTCGCCAGCGCGCTCGAGAATCTGGACCCGGCGGTCCGCGAGGCGCTGGAGGAGTCGATCGTCCGCGCGCGGAAGGTCCACGGCGATCAGCGCCGTCAGGACGTCACGACCGAGGTCGTCGACGGTGGCACCGTCACCGAACGCTGGATCCCGGTGGAGCGCGTCGGGCTGTACGCGCCGGGCGGGCTCGCGGTGTACCCCTCGACCGTGGTGATGAACGTCGTCCCGGCGCAGATCGCCGGCGTCGGGACGCTCGTACTGTGCTCGCCGCCGCAGGCCGCGTTCGGCGGGCTCCCGCACCCGACGATCCTGGCCGCCGCCGAACTGCTCGGCGTCGACGAGGTGTGGGCCGTCGGCGGCGCGCAGGCCGTCGCGCTGCTCGCGTACGGCGGCATCGACACCGACGGCACGACGCTGGAGCCGGTCGACATCGTCACCGGGCCGGGCAACATCTACCTCACCGCGGCCAAGCGGCTGCTGCGCGGCATCATCGGCATCGACTCCGAGGCGGGCCCGACCGAGATCGCGATCCTCGCCGACGAGACCGCCGACCCGGTGCACGTCGCCGCCGACCTGATCAGCCAGGCCGAGCACGATCCGCTCGCCGCGAGCGTGCTGGTCACCACGTCCGAAGAGCTCGCGGACGCCGTCGACAAGGAACTGACCGGCCGCGTGGCCGCGACCAAGCACTCCGAGCGGGTGACGGAGGCCTTGAGCGGCAAGCAGTCCGGCATCATCCTCGTGTCCACCATGGACGACGGAATCCGCGTCGTCGACGCCTATGCCGCGGAACACCTGGAGATCCAGACCGCGGACGCGCGTTCGGTGGCGGCCCGTGTGCGCAACGCGGGCGCGATCTTCGTCGGCGCGTACGCGCCCGTCTCGCTCGGCGACTACTGCGCCGGGTCGAACCACGTCCTGCCCACCGGCGGGTTCGCGCGGCACTCGTCCGGCCTTTCGGTGCAGAGCTTCCTCAAGGGCGTGCACGTCGTCGACTACAGCCAGGACGCGCTGCGCGAGATCGCCGGCCGCGTCGTCGCGCTGGCCAACGCCGAGGATCTGCCCGCGCACGGCGAGGCCATCACGGCGCGGTTCGAGGGGGAACGGGGATGAGCATCGGCGAGGAGATCACGCTCGACGCGCTCCCGCTGCGGGAGGATCTGCGGGGAAAGACCCCGTACGGCGCCCCGCAGCTCGACGTGCCGATCCGGCTCAACACCAACGAAAACCCGTACCCGCCGCCGGACGCGCTGGTGGCCGACGTCGCCGAGGCCGTCCGCGCCGAAGCCGCTTCGCTGCACCGCTATCCGGATCGCGACGCCGTCGCGCTGCGCCAGGACCTCGCGGACTATCTCGCGGTGTCCACCGGCGTGCTGGTGTCGGAGTCGAACGTGTGGGCCGCCAACGGGTCCAACGAGATCCTGCAGCAGATCCTGCAGGCCTTCGGCGGCCCCGGCCGCTCGGCGCTGGGCTTCGAGCCGTCGTACTCGATGCACCCGATCATCTCGGCGGGCACCCGCACCGACTGGCTGCCGGTGCCGCGCCGCGACGATTTCACCCTCGATACCGAGAAGGCGGCCGCGCTGGTGCGCGAACGCCGTCCGGACATCGTCTTCGTGACCAGCCCGAACAATCCGACCGGCGGGTCGATCCCGTTCGGCGAGCTGCGCGGGCTGCTCGAAGCGGCGCCGGGCATCGTGGTGGTCGACGAGGCGTACGCGGAGTTCTCGTCGCAGCCGAGCGCCATCGAGCTTCTCGAGGAGTACCCGGCGAAGCTGATCGTGTCGCGCACGATGAGCAAGGCGTTCGCCTTCGCGGGCGGGCGGCTCGGGTATCTCGCGGCCGCGCCCGCGATCGTCGACGCGCTGCAATTGGTGCGGCTGCCGTACCACCTCTCGAAGCTCACGCAGGCCGCCGCACGGGCCGCGTTGCGGCACGCGGACGCCACCCTCGCCTCGGTCGCCAAACTCGCGGCCGAACGCGACCGAGTGGTGGAAGCGTTGCTGGGCTTGGGATTCACGCCGGTCCCGAGCGACGCGAACTTCGTCCTCTTCGGACGGTTCGCGGACGCGCCCGCCACCTGGAAGTCCTATTTGGACAACGGCGTGCTGATCAGGGACGTCGGCGTCGAAGGGCACTTGCGGGTGACCATCGGGACGCCGGAAGAGAACGACGCCTTTCTCGAGGCCAGCAAGGAGGTGCCGCGATGAGCCGCGTCGGCAAGGTGGATCGCACCACCAGGGAATCGTCCATTTCGGTCCAGCTCGACCTGGACGGCACGGGACAGGTGGAGATCGACACCGGTGTCCCGTTCTACGACCACATGCTCACCGCGTTCGGCGTGCACGGCTCGCTCGACCTCGAAGTGCGGGCGACCGGCGACGTGCACATCGACGCGCACCACACCGTCGAGGACACCGCGATCGTGCTCGGCCAGGCGCTGCGGCAGGCGCTCGGCGACAAGAGCGGCATCCGCCGGTTCGGCGACGCGTGGATCCCGATGGACGAAACCCTCGCGCACGCCGCGATCGACGTCTCCGGGCGCCCGTATTGCGTGCACCTCGGCGAGCCGGAGCAGTTCAACAGCTTCACCATCGGCGGGAACTACCCGTTCGTGTTGACGCGGCACGTGTTCGACTCGCTGTCGTTCCACGCGCAGATCGCGCTGCACGTACGGGTGCTGCACGGCCGCGACCCGCATCACATCGCGGAGGCCCAGTACAAGGCCGTCGCGCGTGCGCTGCGTGCCGCCACCGAGCCGGACCCGCGGGCGGGCGGCATCCCGTCGACCAAGGGCGTCCTCTAGCCCCCGCGTTCAGTCCTCTGGATGCGTTCCTTGCGTGTGCAACTACCGCATCCAGAGGACGAAATGCGTTAGGTCTTCAGGGGGCCGGCGGGTTTGTAGGTGTGGAGGGTGACGCCGGACGGCGTTGTCGTCGTGCCGGCGAACTCCAAGGACTGTGCCGGGGTTCCGTCCGCGAAGAAACGCTTGCCCATACCCAGAAGGATCGGGTAGACGGCCAGCACGACCTCGTCTGTGAGCCCGTGTTCGAGCAGTGTCGAGGTCAGCGTGGAGCTGCCCGAGAGGACGAGGTCCGGGCCGTTCCGCGCCTTGACGCGGCGGACGTCCGTGGCGATGTCCGGGCCGAGACCTTCGAACGGGCCCCATTCGAGGCTTTCCGGCCGATGGGTGACGACATACTTCTTCGCCGCCTTGAGCCGGTCGGCGAGCGGATCGCTCGGCGCCGTCGGCCAGTACTCCGACCAGAGGTCATAGGTGCGACGGCCGAGCAGCAAGTCGAAGCCTTCACCGTGCGCGGCCGTGATGGCTTCCCGGCCTTCGGGCGTCCGATAGGGCATGTTCCAGCCGCTGTAAGGGAAATCGGTCTCATCGGCGGAGTGCTGCAGCACGCCGTCGAGCGAGATGTGTTCGATGATCTTGAGTTTTCTCATGGGGTTTCCGTCCTCAGAAGTGCGTCGAGTTGGGGCATCGCCGCGCGGAACCCCGCTTCCATCCCCGGGATCGTGTTCTCCAGGGCTTCGACGCTTGAGAACCGGGTCACGTGGGTCAGTCGTGACCCCGTCGCTGTCGTCTCGAAGGCGAACGTCATCGAGGACGGCATGTTCTCGTCCGCGGCGTTGTCTTCACCGTCCTCCGCCTCGAACGAGTCGATGGGGTTCACCGCGGTGAACTTCCACGAGTCGGCCCATTTCTCCCCGTTCGGCCCGGACAGGAAGTACTCGGCGCGCCCGCCGACCCTGAAGTCGTGATGGGTGAAGGTGGCGGGTGCGAAAGGCGGTCCCCAAAAGCGCTCGAGTTGCCGTGGATCGGCCCAGGCCTCCCAAAGGCGTTTTCGCGGAACGGGGAAGTCCGCCACGACGGTGAGGCTGAGCTTTTCGTGATCTTTGGTGACCGAGGTGATCGGCATCGTCAGTTTCCTTCCCGCAGCACATCGTCGAGTTGCGCCACCCGTTGGCGCCAAAGGATTTCGTAGGAGTCGAGGAGTTCACCGGCGCGCTGGAGCCGCGCGCGGTCGGTCGAGACCAGTTGCTCACGACCGTTGGCACGTTTCCGCACGAGCCCCGCGCGCTCTAGCACGGCGACGTGCTTCTGCACTGCGGCGAAGCTCATCGTGTAGTGCGCGGCGAGATCGGACACCGACGGCGCCTCCGCGATCGCCCGCGCCAGGATGTCGCGGCGCGTGCCGTCGGCCAAGGCGCGGAAGAGCTGGTTGAGCGACTCCTCGCTCTCCTCTCGAAGTGCAACCATGTGGTTGTACGTTAGCCGCGTCCGGTCACGAAGACAAGGCCCGGGCCCGGCGGTGTCGGGATGGTGGATGTGTGGCAGGGTGGCGGGCGTGAGTAACACGACCATCGCTGTGCTGCTGTTCGCGCTCGGCGGCTTCCTGATCGGCGGCGTCTACGCGACCTGGAAGAGCGTCAAGTTCCTGGCCGTCGTGCTGGGGATCGGCGCGCTGCTGGCCATCGGTGGCGCCATCGCTTGGCTCGTCTGAGCGCCGCCTGGTAAATCGGCTGCGCGCCGCGACGACGACGAGCAGGCTTACCGGCATGTCCGGAAACCCGCGCTCGATCGTCGAGGTCGTCCGGCTCCAGAGTCGCTGGGAGGACGAGCGCTACGGCATCGTCCTCGACGGAACGATCGCGAAGTTCGTCCGGCATCCGGACCTGCGCGACTTCCCGCTCGGCACCAAGAACCGCGTGCTGGCCGAGGCCAGTCCGCTGGACGCCGTCTGGGGGATCGGACTCGCCGCCGACCATCCGCACGTCGAAAACGCGGAATGCCGGCGCGGCCTGAACCTGCTCGGCTTCGCGCTGGAAGAGGCCCGCGCGGCGCTCGCCTGAGTACGTGAAGGCCCCCTTCACCGCGTCTAGCGCAATGAAGAGGGCCTTCACGTACTTATTGTGGGGCGAGGCGAAGGTGGTGTGTCGCGGAAGCCGCTTTCCGCGACCTTCAACGGCGGCTACTTCGAGGCGTCGACCAGCTCCCGTTCGTCAGGAGCGTCCAGCTGCTTCGCGAGCTTCTCGCCTTCGACGTCGACGTCCGGCAGTACCCGATCCAGCCACTTCGGCAGCCACCAGGCACCGCGTCCGAGCAGGGACATCAGCGCCGGCACGATGGTCATCCGGATCACGAACGCGTCGACGAGCACCCCGAAGGCCAGTGCGAACCCGATCGACTGGATCAGCGACGACTCCGCGAGGACGAATCCGGCGAACACGCTGATCATGATCAGCGCGGCGGCCACCACGACACGGGAGCCGTGCCGGAAACCGGTGACCATCGCCTGCTGCGGGTCGGCACCGTGGACGTATTCCTCCCGCATCCGAGTCACCAGGAACACCTGGTAGTCCATCGCGAGCCCGAACAGCACACCGATCAGCAGGATCGGCAGCATGCTCATGATCGGCCCGGTCGTCTTCACCCCGAGCAGGTCGGTGAGCCAGCCCCACTGGAACACCGCCACCACGGCGCCGAACGTCGCGACCACGGAGCCGAGGAAGCCCAACGTCGCCTTCAGCGGGACCACGATCGACCGGAACACCAGCATCAGCAACAGGAACGCGAGCCCGACGATCAGCGCGAGATAGGGCAGCATGGCGTCGGCGAGTTTCTCCGAGACGTCGATGTTGGCCGCGGTCTGGCCGGTCACCGCCAGCGACGCGCCGGTGGCCGTGCCCAGGGTCGCGTTGAGGCCGCGGATGTCGCTGACGAGGTCTTCGGTCGCGGTGCTGCTCGGGCCGCTCTTCGGGATGACGGTCAGCAGCGCGAGGTCACCGTCCCGGTTGACCTTCGGCGGCGTGACGATCGGACGCTCGGGGAGTCCGCCGATACCCGTGGCCGCCCGCTGGAGCGCGGACTGCCGGTCGGTGCTGCCCGCGAGGTCGACGACGATCACGAGCGGCCCGTTCGCGCCTTCGCCGAAGCTGCGGGCGACGGTGTCGTAGGCCTTGCGCTGGGTGGTGTCCGGCGCCGCGGTGCTGTCGTTCGGCAGGCCGAGCTGCATGCTCGCGGCCGGGACGGCGACGACCGCGAGTCCGGCGATCGCGGCGATCAGCACCGGGATCCGGTGGCGGGCCACGAAACGCGCCCAGCGCTCGCCGTGCGTCGTCGCGTTTTCCTTGCGGCGCAAGCGGATCTTGCCGCCTGCCAGTTTGCCGCCCGCGAAGCCGAGGATGGCGGGCAGCAGGGTCAGTGCGATGACGACCGCGATGGCGACGGTGATCGCCGCCGCGACGCCCATCTCGCCGAGGAACGGGATGCCGACGACGGTCAGACCCGCCAGCGCGATGATCACGGTCAGTCCGGCGAACACCACGGCGGAGCCCGCCGTGCCGGTGGCACGTCCGGCGGCCTCCTCGGGATCGCGGCCGAGTGTCAGTTCGTGCCGATAGCGGGAAACGATGAAGAGGGCGTAGTCGATGCCGACGGCGAGGCCGATCATCAGCGCGAGCACCGGTGTGTTCGTGTTCAGTTCGAGGAAACCGGACGCCGTCGTGATGCCCGCCATGCCGATGCCGACGCCGATGAGCGCGGTCAGCAGCGGGATCCCGGCCGCGAGCAATGAGCCGAAGGTGATGATCAGGACGATGGCGGCGACGGCGACACCGAGGCCTTCGGTGGCGTTCGTGGCGGGCATCGCCTGGACGGCGTCACCGCCGAACTCCACCGTGTACCCGGCGGCCTTGGCCGAATCCGCCGCGGCCATCAGGCCGTCGCGGTCGGCGTCGGTGAGCTCGAAACCCGGCACGCGATAGCTGACCTGCGCCAGCGCCACGTGCTTGTCGGGTGAGATCGCCCGCTCCCGCAGCGGGTCGACCACGCCGGCGACCTTCGGCGCGTCCTTGAGCCCGGTGACGAGACGCGCGATCGCCGCCTGTCCGCCGGCGTCGGTGATGTCGCCGGGCGTCGAGATGACGACGCGCGCGGTCGCGCCGCCGGCGGCGGCTTCCGGGAACCGGTCGGCGAGCTGGTCGATCGCCTTCTGCGACTCGGTGCCGGGGATGGTCACCGAGTTCGAAAGCTGGCCGGACAGGGTCAGCGCCCCCGCGCCGAGGGCCACCAGGAGGACGGCCCACACCGCCGTCACCAGTGCCCGGCGCCGGAACGAGAACCGGCCCAGGCGGTACAGGAAGCTGGCCACAGAAGTCTCCCGTTCACTCGATCAGGTTCATTCCAAGCTAGCCGATCGGCTAGGGTGCTACAAGCCGATCGGCAAGCGTGTGACTAGCCGCACGGCTAGTACTCGGTTGGCTCGACGGGCACGCTTGACGTAACCTCCGACGGCTGAACGAGGAGGGATCATGGACGTCGTCCAGGCGGAGGACACCCGCACGCGACTACTGCGCACGGCGTTGCGGTTGTTCACCGAACACGGCGTGGAAGGCACCTCGCTGCAGATGATCGCGGACGCGCTGGGGGTCACCAAGGCGGCCGTTTACTACCACTTCAAGACGAAGGCGGAGATCACCGAATCCGTCGCCGAGCCCGTCCTGCGCGAGCTGGAGGGCATCGTCGACGACGCCCGCGCCCAGCGCACCCGCGGCGCGCAGATCGACCATCTGCTGGACGGCTTCGTCGACCTCGTGGTGCGGCACCGGGCGCTGGTCGCCCTGTTCTCCAGCGACCCCGGCATCGCGCGGGCGGTCGAAAAGTCCGTCCACCGCTCGGAAAGCTTCAAGAACCGGCTGCTGGAGATCCTGGCGGGCCCGGAGCCGGACGTGCTGGGGATGGTCACCGCGCAGGTGCTCCTGGCCGGTATCGCCCTCGCCGGCGGCTCGCCCGAGGTCGCCTCTCTCGACGACGAGACGCTGCGCGAAACGCTCCTCAGCGTCGGCCGCAAGCTCTACAACCGCCCGCGCCGCCGCTCGTGACCGATGTGTTCAAGACAGCCGCCGCGATCCGCGCGACGCTGTCGGTATGAACATCGATCTGAAGACGGCGGCCACGTTCATGGCCACCCAGGCGCGGCTGCTGGACAGGCGGCGGTTCGAGGTCCTCTTCCGCGATGGCGACCCGGCGGCGGCGCTCGCCGCGCTGGAGGGGTACCGCAATCCCGACGGCGGTTACGGCCACGGGCTCGAACCCGACTGCCGCTCGGCGACCAGCCAGCCCGGTGGCGCGCTGCACGCTTTCGAGGTCTTCGCCGACGTCGGCCCGGCGACCAGTCCGCGCGCGGCCGAACTCTGCGACTGGCTCGCCTCGATCTCCCTGCCCGGCGGCGGCATCCCGTTCGCGTTGCCGATGCCGGATCCGTTCGGCAGCGCGCCGTTCTGGGCGAGCGCCGACCCGTCGGCCTCCTCGGTGCAGATCACCGCGATCGTCGCGGTCACCGCGCATCGCGTCGCGGCGCACGACCCCGCGGTCGCCGCGCATCCCTGGCTCGCGAAGGCCACCCGCTACTGCGTCGAGGAGATCGAGAAGCTCGACGAGGCGCCGCACGCGCTCGTGCTCGCCTTCGCGATGAAGCTGGTGGACGCGCTCGGTGACCCGCGACTGGTCGAGAAACTCGGCCGGTTCGTCCCGGACGACGGTGTGGTCGCCGTCGGCGGCGGGATCGAGGGCGAGGCCATGCGCCCGATCGACTTCGCGCCGGAACCCGGTGGCCCGGCGCGGAAGCTCTTCCGGCCGGGGATCATCGAAGCGGATCTGCGTCGGGTGGCGGATGGGCGGCACGACGACGGCGGCTGGCGGGTCGACTACGCGAGCTATTCGGCCGCCGCCGCACTGGAGTGGAACGGGATGTTCACCGTGAACACGTTGTCGCTTCTGCGGGCCAACGGCCTGATCTAGGGGAGACGGCGCAGGAAGTCCGGAGGAACGGCGGCGGTGAGCCAGACGCCGTTCGCGCTCACCTGGAATTCGTGACCGGCGGCGGTCATCTCCCGTGCTTCCACGGCGAGCAGGACCGGGACGCCGCGACGGGCTCCGACGGACCGCGCGGTGTCCACGGTCGCCGAGAGGTGCACGGCATGCCGCTTCATCGGCCGGAGTCCCTCGTACATGATCGCGTCGAGGAACCGGGACACCGTGCCGTGATAAAGCACGTCCGGCGGGATGGCGGCGGGCAGCGCGAGGTCGACGTCGACGCTGTGTCCCTGGCTGGCGCGGATCCGCAGCCCGTCGTCATCGAAGGCGAAGCGTCGTTTGTCGTTGCCCTCGACCACTTCGTCGAGCTCGGCACGGGTGAGGTTCAAGCCGTTGCGTCGCAAAGCGGCCAACAGCGTGTCGACTTCGACCCAGCCGTCGGGGGTCAGGGTGATCCCGATGTCGCCGGGAGCGTGCCGGAGATGCCGTGCGAGCCGTTTCGAGGCCCGGATGAGGTGTTTCTTGTCCATTTCGCGTCCCAGTGACGCACATCCGGCACCCGCGTGGCAACGGATTTCAGAAGCCCCCCTCGGAGGCCGGGCGCAGTTTCCCCGCGCCGGGGCCGAACCGGGACATCTGGTCGTCGGCGTTGTAGAGCCCGCAGCTGCGCAGGGAAAGGCAGCCGCAGCCGACGCAACCGGTCAGCCTGTCGCGCAGACGCTGCAGCGCGTCGATCCGCGCGTCGAGCTCGTCCTGCCATCCTCGCGAGAGACGGGCCCAGTCGGCTTTGGTGGGGGCGTGGTCCCTGGGTAGGGTCTCCAGTGCCGAGCTGATGTCGTCCAGGCTGAGCCCGACCCGCTGCGCGGCACGGATGAAGGCGATCCGGCGCAGCACCGAGCGCGAGTACCGGCGCTGATTGCCCGCCGAACGCTCGGAGCTGATCAGCCCTTTGTCCTCGTAGAAACGCAAAGCCGTATGGGGCACGCCACTGCGGTCGGCGACCTGCCCGATGCTCAGGTGTTCAGCCAGTCTCGTCACGTCGCCAGGCTAGCCTTGACTTCGACCTAAGTCGAGGTTGCAACCTCGGTTCATGACCACTGACACCAAGACCGGCTACGAGGATCTGCCGAGGCTGATCTCGTTGATGACCGGGGACGAGAAGCACCAGGCTGCCGCTGAGTCCACTGTGGACGTCTTGTGGGTGCTCTACGACCGTGTGCTCGACATCACCCCGGCGAACCTCCGTGACCCGGGCCGCGACCGCTTCCTGCTGTCGAAGGGGCACGGTCCGATGGCCTACTACGCGGTGCTGACGAAGAAGGGGTTCATCGAGGAGGACGAACTCGCCGATTGGACTTCGGCCGAGTCCCGGCTCGGACACCATCCCGATCGGGCGAGGCTTCCCGGCGCCGAGATCTCCAGCGGTTCGCTCGGGCACGGGCTCCCGCTGGCCATCGGCACCGTGTTCGGTCTGCGTGCCAAGGGGTTCCGCGACGCCGAGGTCGTCACCCTCGTCGGCGACGCGGAACTCGACGAGGGCTCCAACGCCGAGGCCATCGCGATCGCGGGCCGCGTCGGCATGCCGCAGCTGACCGCCGTCGTCATCGACAACTCCTCGGCAACGCACGGCTGGCCCGGCGGGCTGGCGCGCCGGTTCGAGGTCGAGGGCTGGACCACCCGCACCGTCGACGGCCGCGATCACGAAGCGCTCTACGAAGCCTTCACCACACCCCACCCGGACCGGCCGCTCGCCGTGGTCGCGACCGTCGAGCGAAAGGGCTGAACCCGTGGACATGCGCGAAACGTTCCTCTGCGCCGCCGCCGAGGTGCTCGACACCGATCCGAACGTCGCCGTCGTGCTCGCCGACATCTCCGCGGCACAACTCGCCTTCGCCGCCCGGAAACATCCCGACCGGGTGCTCAACGTCGGCATCCGCGAACAGCTGATGATGAGCACCGCGGGCGGGCTGGCGCTGGCCGGGATGCGCCCGATCGTCCACACCTTCTCGTCCTTCCTCGTGGAGCGGGCGTTCGAGCAGGTCAAACTCGACCTCGGGCATCAGGACGTCGGCGCCGTGCTGGTGTCCTCGGGCGCGTCCTACGACATGCCGACCGCCGGGCGGACGCATCAGGCGCCCGGCGACGTCGCCCTCATCGACACGCTGCCGGGTTGGACCGTGCACGTGCCGGGGCATCCCGAGGAAGCCCGGCGGCTGCTGCTCGAGTCCATCCCGGGCAACGGGCGCGTGTACCTCCGGCTTTCCGCGCAGGAGAACGAGAAACCGCATCTGGGTGCGGGCCTGCAAACGTTGCGGGAAGGCGCCAGGGGAGTGGTGGTGGCCGTCGGGCCGATGCTCGACAGGGCACTGGAAGCGACCACCGATCTCGACGTGACCGTGCTCTACACCTCGACCGTGCGGCCGTTCGACGCCGCCGGGCTGCGCTCGGCCGTCGAAGCCACGGGGAGCACCGACATCGTGCTGGTCGAGCCTTACCTCGCGGGGACGTCGGCGCACGCGGTGTCGGACGCTTTGTCCGAAATACCGCATCGGCTGCTCTCCCTCGGCGTCCGGCGTGACGCGGAAGTGCGGATCTACGGCGAAATGGCCGATCACGACCTCGCGCACGGCCTCGACGCCGGTTCGATCACCCTGTCCGTGAAGGAATTCCTCCGCTAGCGTCATCGGGATGACGAAGATCCGCCCGCTCGCGCTCGGGGTGATCCGCCGCGGCGAAGACCTTCTCGTGTTCGAAGGGCGCGACCACGCCAAAGGCGAGACCTACCACCGCCCGCTCGGCGGCGGGATCGAGTTCGGGGAGACCGCAGCCGAGGCGCTGCACCGCGAATTCCAGGAGGAACTCGCGGCGGAGCTGACCTCGGTCGAGCAGATCGCCGTACTCGAGAACGTGCACACCTACGAAGGCAGGCCGGGGCACGAGATCGTGTTCCTGTTCACCGCCGACCTCGCCGACAAGGCGTTCTACGACAATGACGAGGTCGGCGTGGTGCTCGACGACGGCGCGCGCGTGCACTGGCTGCCGATGCCCGACGTGGCGAGCGGCAAGGCGATCCTGTATCCGGCCGGACTCGCGGACCTCCTTTCAGCGCAGGACTGACCGCGCGGTCGGCGTCAGTTCCCGCTGTTGCCAAGGGCGTTCGAGTTCGCCCGCGAGTTCGGCACCCGTCCGGTCGAGGAGTGCCCGGTGTTCTTCGGTGGCCCTGGCGAACCAGACGAACACCGTCTCGTTCTCCCGCACGGGAAGACGCGGGAAGGTGTTCTCCGCGGGCTCCGTTTCGAAGTGGCCGAACGGATCCACACCGGATTCCCGCAGAGCCGGAGCCACGGTGTCCGCGAAGTACTCGGAGAACTCCTTGACGGGGCCCGCCGGATGGCACACCGTCACCAGTACCCGGGAATCCCCGGCACCGCCGGGATCGGGGAAGCCCGGCCCGGACGGCCGCAGCAGCAGGACGTCGGAGGCGTCGATCATCGTCTCGTTCGCCGCCGGGCCGTGCTCTCGCCACACAGGCCCGTAATAGAACGACTCGAGTGCGGCGCGCCTGGCCTCCATGTCCCGGAAACCGCGCAGCCACACGAACTTGTCCGGCTCCGCGGGTTCGCGGAACAGACCGAACAAGCGCATGCCACAGGCTTCCTGGCTCTCCACGAACTCGCGCTCGAAGAGCTCGATCAGCTCGTCCCGGCGGCCGGGGCGCAGTGTGTACCGGCGCAGCTCGACGACGGACTGGAACTCGGGGGAATCGGTCATGCGCGGACCATAAAGGCCCGCACCGACAGTTTCCGGCGGCTCAGCGGAAGGCGGAGAGCCCGGTGACCGACTGGCCGAGCGAGAGCGCGTGCATCTCTTCGGTGCCCTCGTAGGTCAGCACGGTTTCGAGGTTCGACATATGCCGCATCACCGGGTACTCCAGCGAGATCCCGTTGGCGCCGAGCATGGCGCGCGCGGTCCTGGCGACCTCCAGCGCGGAGCGGACGTTGGCGAGCTTGCCGAAGCTGACGTGGTTGTGGTGCAGCGTCCCGGCGTCCTTGAGCCGCCCGATCCGCAGTGCGACCAGCCCGGCGCGGTTGACCTCCACGACGAGGTCGGCGAGTTTGCGCTGGGTGAGCTGGAACCCGGCCAGCGGCTTGCCGAACTGCTCCCGGCTCAGCGTGTACTCCAGCGCGGACTCGTAACAGGAGCGAGCGGCGCCGACGACACCGAATAGGATCCCGTAGCGCGCTTCGTTCAGGCAGGACAGCGGCCCGCGCAGCCCACGGACCTCGGGGAACGCCGCGGACTCCGGCAGGCGGACGCCGTCGAGCACGAGTTCCGCGGTCAGCGAGGCCCGTAGTGACAGCTTGTGCTTCACCTCGTTCGCGGTGAAGCCCGGCGTGCCCGTGGGGACGACGAAGCCGCGCACGCCGTCGTCGGTCTGCGCCCAGACGACCGCGACGTCGGCCACGGTTCCGTTGGTGATCCACATCTTCGTACCGCTCAGCACCCAGTCCGAGCCGTCGCGCACCGCACGCGTCCGCATGCTGCCGGGGTCGCTGCCGGCGTCCGGTTCGGTCAGGCCGAAGCAGCCGAGCGCCTCACCGGCGGCCATCCGCGGCAGCCACTCCTGCTTGTGCTCCTCGGTGCCCCATTTGTGGATCGCGTACATCGCCAGCGAACCCTGCACCGAGACGAAGCTGCGCAGCCCGGAGTCGACGGCCTCCAGTTCGCGGCAGGCGATGCCGTAGGCGACGGCGCTGGTCCCGGCGCAGCCGTAACCCTCCAGGTGCATGCCGAGCAGCCCGAGCCGCCCGAATCCCTTGGCGAGGTCGGCGGCGGGCAGGGCGCCCGTCTCATACCACTCGGCGATGTTGGGCAGCAGCTCATCGCGCGCATACGAGCGCACGGCATCCCGCATGGCCCGGTCCTCGGCGGAAAGCTCGGCGTCGAGATCGAGGAAGTCGCGCGGATCCGGGCTGTTGCTCATGCGGTCACTCCTGGTCGGCTCGGTGCGGCACCTTCCCAAGAAGAAAACCACACACGTGACCGGAGTCGAGTGTCAGTGATCCCGCCATCCGGTGGTCTTCGTCACCTGAACCGATGCGGTGGCCGTCCGGGCGGGGGCGGAGCGCCGCTTCTGCGCCGGAATCAGCAGCTCCGCGAAAGTAGGGAAAGGCACACTGTCGATGTCTTCGCGCCAGGCCTGGAGCAGGCGGGTCAGGTCGTCGGCGTCCTGCATGGTTCCTCCATCCGTGCAGGGCGGTCCAGTGCCGACCCTTCACTCGGAGTCGCTAGTACCCAGAAGAGTGAAGGACGAAACGGTGAATCCGGTCCGCTAACCTGGACGGGTGACTAATCCTCGCGTGGTGATCCTGGACTACGGGTCCGGCAACCTCCGGTCCGCCGAACGCGCCGTCCAGCGCGCCGGCGCGGACGTCGAGGTCACCGCGGACCCCCACGCGGCGCTCGAGGCCGACGGCCTCGTCGTCCCCGGTGTCGGCGCCTTCTCCGCCTGTATGGAGGGGCTTCGCTCGGTGTCGGGGGAGAAGATCATCGGCAAGCGCCTCGCCGGCGGCCGTCCGGTACTGGGCATCTGCGTCGGCATGCAGATCCTGTTCGAACGCGGGGTCGAACACGGCGTGGAGGCCGAGGGTGCCGGTGAGTGGCCGGGCACGGTCGACAAACTGGAGGCCGACGTCCTGCCGCACATGGGCTGGAACACCGTCCGTGCCCCGGAAGACTCGCGACTGTTCGCCGGTCTCGACGCGGACACGCGGTTCTACTTCGTGCACTCCTACGCCGCGCGGACCTGGGAACTGGACTCCGGTCTCGCCGGGCGGCAACCCAAGGTGACCTGGGCGAACCACGGTCAGGACTTCGTCGCCGCCGTCGAGAACGGGCCGCTGTGGGCGACGCAGTTCCACCCGGAGAAGTCCGGGGACGCCGGGGCGTACCTGCTGCGCAACTGGCTGAACACCCTCGCTTAGAGTGGGCGCGTGACTTTCACGCTCCTTCCCGCCGTTGATGTGGCAGATGGCCAGGCCGTGCGACTCGTCCAGGGCGAGGCCGGCACCGAAACCTCCTATGGCAGCCCGCTGGAGGCGGCCCTCGCCTGGCAGCGTGACGGTGCGGAGTGGATCCATCTGGTGGACCTCGACGCCGCCTTCGGCAAGGGCTCCAACCGTGAACTGCTCGCCGATGTCGTGGCGAAGCTGGACGTCCAGGTGGAGCTGTCCGGGGGCATCCGCGACGACGCCTCGCTGGAGGCCGCGCTGGCCACCGGCGCCCGCCGGGTGAACCTCGGCACCGCGGCGCTCGAGGACCCGGAGTGGACCGCGAAGGTCGTCTCCTCCTACGGCGACCGCGTCGCCATCGGGCTGGACGTGCGGATCACCGAGGCCGGGCACCGGCTGTCCGCCCGCGGCTGGACGCAGGACGGCGGTGACCTCTGGGAGGTCCTCGACCGGCTCGACCGCGACGGCGCGCAGCGTTACGTCGTCACCGACGTGAGCAAGGACGGCACCCTCCAGGGCCCGAACATCGACCTGCTCCGCGAGGTCGCCGCCCGCACCGACGCGCCGGTCATCGCCTCCGGCGGCGTGTCCAGTGTGGACGATCTCCGCGCGCTGGCCGCGCTGGCCCGCGACGGTGTCGAAGGCTCCATCGTCGGCAAGGCGCTCTACGCCGGTGCGTTCACCCTGCCCGAGGCACTCGCCGCCGTCGCGGAGTTCTGAGCTTTACCTCCCGGGTAATCGACGCAACGCGCTCGTTCGGTCAGGATTCCTTCCAGGACGACAAAACCTGGAGGGAATCATGACCGCCTACGGAATCGCCCACCTGCGCCCCGCACCCGTGCCGGCCGAGGAGGTCTTCGAGTACCTGGAACGGATCCAGGCCACGCTCGATCCCTTCGGCGGCCGGTTCCTCGTGCACGGAGCCGAGGTGCAGGTCGTCGAGGGAGAGTGGCCCGGGGCGCTGGTGATGATCGAGTTCCCGAGCCTCGACGCCGCTCACGAGTGGTACGACTCGCCCGCCTACCGGGAGATCCTGCGCCTCCGGGTGGACCACATCCCCGGTGACCTGATCCTGGTGGAGGGATGCGGGCCCGACCACGACTCGGCGGCGATGGCGGCGGGACTGCGGGCGTCGCAGGCTCAGGCCTGATCACAGACGGACGATCACGGGGCTGAGTACCTTGACCAGCTCGGTCGTCTCAGTCGTCAGCAGGCTGTGGCTGGACGCGGCGTTGTTGTCCTCCTTGTTGAGGGCGGACCAGTCGAGCCGCCAGCCGCCGCTGCGGACAGTTGTCGCAGGAAGGCTCGCAGTGTTCGCCCATTGCCTTCGCGAAACGGGTGCATGGCATTCAATCCGGAGTAGTACCAAGCGAGCCGCTCAAGGAACCTGTCCCGGTTCAGGCCGAGCAGCCAACCGTCGGTTTCGAGGTTTCCCAGTACGGCCGAGGTCTGCTCGTCGACGAATCTCCATGAGCAGAACTTTCCGGCCCAGTCGTAGACGTCCTTGAAGAGTGCGCGGTGAAAGCTCTGCAGATGCTCGAGGGTGTATTCGCCAGGGAGGCTTTGACGAGCAAGCTCGACATCTCGAATACTGACGATGCGTGCCTCGACCTGTTTGAATACCTCGGCGTCTTCGATGTTCAGTTCGTTGCGAAGGCACTCCCCATCGGGAAGGCTGTATGGGTCGCTCACTGCTGGCGGGCTCGCTCTATTTCTTCGGCGACCAAGTCGTCGGCAGTGCGTGTTCTCGCCGCGACATCGCGGAGATTCCGTTGCCAGTCGTCGTCGAGATCTATGCCTTCCATGGCCGCGCTTGCCGCCGCCTGGGCGACCGCGACGTCGACGTCGGCGATTTGCCGGGCATAGAAGTGACGCATCTGGTCATGCGGTATCGCCTGGAGGACTTCTCGTTTTCGGCGACTATCCCCCGGGCGACCCGCCAGGGGGACTCCATATGAGTCATCCGAGACAAAGTCTCGGCCGAATAATGGGCGTACTTGTGCATTACCCAGGTCAGCGTCGCGTTCTCGGGTTCTGTCAGTGCGTCGGCCCGGCCGTTCGGCCAGTTCGTCACCTGGTATTGCTTCCGGTGTCCGGCGAAGATCGACGGGGTGACGGGCCCCTGAGGCCAGGCCTCGATCTTCTCGTCGAACATCGGTTCGCGCTGGAACACCAGATGCCACGCTTGCGAGTAATAGAGCAACTTCTGGAGCTTCATCGTCGTGATCGGGCCGGTGAGCCAGCACGGCGGCAACCACGTCACGTGCACTGGCCACGGCTGCCACCTCCTCTGATCCATCTCGTTCTACCGTGCGGGGTCTCTCGCCGGGTACCTGAGAGCCGTCGGCGGCGAGGTGCCGGATCATCCATGATCGAACTTGTGTTCGAGAATGTCAAACGTGGTGAACCGCCCGGTGGACCGTGTCATTCCGCCAGCTTGATCGCGATCCCCACGGTCCGGTCCTTCGGGCCACGCAAACCGCTGAAGAACATCGTCACCCGCCCGGTGATCCCGTACTTGCGCGCGATCACCTTGCGCACGCGTTCGGTCCCGTCGAGGTCCAGCAGTCGCGCCTCGCCCGCGACGACGTCGCCGTGGGTGTTGTTGCCGCGGAAGTCGCAGGCCTGGACCTCGACCCGGCCGCTGTTGCGGATGCGCTTGACCTTGCCCGCCTTCCGCTCGGACCAGAGCACCAGTTCGCCGCCGTCGCCCGCCGCCCAGACCGGGGTCGGCACCGGGGTGCCGTTCTTGCGGAAGGTGGTCAGGACGACGTACTTCTCGGCGGCGATCCGCTCGAACTCCGATCCCATGTGGAGAGTCTAGGGCGTCCGGCGCCGATCAGCCGTCGCCGCGGCGGGCTGCCCGCGGGATGGCCGAGCACGGTGACCTCGCCGCCCGCGACGATCCGACGCCGACAATCCCCGCCCGCCCGTCACTATTCCGGCGGCTTCCCGAACCAGCTGTAGTCGCCGGGAACGATCTGCAGGCTGTCGGCGACGTCGACCAGGGCGGCCTTGTCCCGTTTGCCCGATACGGTGAGCCACCGCCCGCCTTCGAGCTGGACGGCGACCACCGCGTTCTGCTGTCCGAGCGCTCCTTCCCGTTCGGGGAGGTAGCTGCCGTCGCGGCCCCTCACCGTGACGGGAATCGGTTCCGCGTCGTCCGCTTCCGGCCGGTCGCCGCTGAGTGACGCCGTGACGACAGCCGCCGCGGTGGGCTGCCCGGCCGGCGCGGCCTCCAGTTCGGTCACGCCCCCGCTGATCTTCACGAACGTCTTCACCCCGGACAGCTCGAGATCGGCGGGCAGCCGTCCGAACCGCAGCTCGCCCGAGACCCGGGCGCGGTCGTCCCGGACCATCTCCTCGGCGATCCGCTCACCGATCGCGCGCGGGTCCTTGACGTCGGACAACTTCAGGGTCAGCACGTAGACGTCGTCGGGCGACCAGGTCAGCACCATCCCCTGGCCGGAGACCTCGACGGCCCTGCCCACCCTGCCGCGCACGATGATCTGGTCCGGCGCGGGCGCGATCGTCCACGGGCCGGACCGTTCGCTCAACGGCGTGCTCGTCAGTTCGAGGCCGCCGGTGCCGGAGTTGCTCCAAGACCTCGACTGCGGCGCGGGGTAAGGCTTCGCGGCCCGGCTCGTTTCCCGGAAACCGGCGGGCAGCCAGCCTGGCTTGTACGGCAGCACCGCCCAATCGGCGTTGCGCTCTGCGGCGGGGGGAACCGCGGTGAAGGCCCGCAGGCCGAGTGGCACGCCGAGCGCGATGATCGCGACCGCCGCCGCGACCAGTGCCAAGGCCATCTTCGACCGGCTTCGGGATCGTTGGGCCAGCACCTCACGGATCTCGGCCCCGTCGGGCGCCCGCGTCGCCAGGTGTTCGAGGCTCTCCCGGACCAGATCCTCGGTGCGTTCTTCACTCAGTCGGGTCATTTGCGGGCTCCCGTGGGCTGAACGGACGGGGACGGCCCGGTTTCCCGCAGCGTCGTGAGCGCGCGCGAAATCTGGCTGCGCACGGTCGACGTCGCGCAGCGGAGTACCGCGCCGATCTCCTCGTCGGAGTAGTTCTCGTAGTAGCGGAGCACGATCGCGGCGCGTTGTTTACGCGGGAGCTTCGCGAGCCTGTCCAGCATCGCGTCGCGTTCGTCGTACTCGATGGAGTGGTCGGAGATCGGTGGGCTGAGAAGGTCGAGGACTTCCGGGGACGACGGCACCGCCCGGCGGACCGCCAGCCGCCTTCGCCACGAGAGGTACTCGTTGGTCACCATCCGGCGGACGTACGTCGGCGGCGAGTCGATCTTCGGCCAGCGTTGCTGAGCGCGCAGCAGTACCTCCTGCACGATGTCCTGCGCCAGGTACGGATCGTCGGTCAGGACGGTCGCGTAGCGCAGGAGCCCGTCCAGGCGATCCGCGACGAACTCGTCGAAGGTCGCAGGCACTCGTCCCCCTCAGCCGGTGGTCTCCCTCCAAAGACGCGCGAGACCACCTGGCTGATGCATCGGGACCGAAATTTTCTGGAGTGAACGTGATCACCGCACGGCGGTCTCCAGCCGGACGAAGGCGAACCCGGTCGTGGCCGGTTCCTCGCCCGAGGGATCGGTGGCCGCCGGTCGGCGTTCGCCGTCGTGTACCACCAGCAGGCCGTGCGGGAACAACGGGCCCAGCGGCCTGGTGGTGATCGCGGCGCCGTCGGAGTGCTCGACCGAATCGGTCCCGCGCCCGGCGACGATCCGGAAGCCGCGCCGCGGTGTGCCCGCGCGGTCGTAGACGACGAAACGCGAGTCACCCTGGCTCGACGCGAGCAACTTGCCGTCGGCCAGCGCCAGCCCTTCGGCGTCCGCGGTCAGCCAGGCACCGCCGAAACCGGGGTCGGGACCGTCGGCGACGCATTCCTCGGTCGCCTCGTCGAAACGCTGCGGTGCCCCGAACGAACGTACCTTGTCGATCAGCTCGGGCCGGCCGAAACCGTTGTCGTGCACCGGGATCCGCCAGATCCCTACGTCTTCCTGCGCGGTGTAGAGCGCGCGGTGCTCGACATCGAGCACCGAACCTTCCAGCTGCGGGCGCTCGTCCGGTTCGCCGCACGGCGACCATGTCTTCCCGTTCGGCAGCCGGAACTCCGACGGCAGGTCCACCGTGCCGATCGGGGCGGTGCCGACGGTGCCGCCCGGTTTGTCGACAAGTCGCAAGAGCGCCACGCGGGTCTCGTGCCGCCGGGTGACCGCGACCCAGCGCGTGCCGGTGCGCGGGTCGCGTCCGGCGGCGAGCCCGTACGCCGTCCGCTGTTCGTCCACTTCGGACTCCGAGGCGGAGAAGACCGGTGCGGCGGAAGGATCCGTGACATCCCGCAGCACCCGCGAGCCCGCCGCGGCACCGGCGGGATCGATCCGGTGGACGCGCACGCGGTCCCGGCCGCGGTCGCTCACCACCGCGAGATCACCGACGACGTCGACGTTGTTGAACCGGCCCGGTGCCGCGTCCTCGGTGGGCGCCTTCGGAGCCGGGAGATGCTGGAGCTGGCGCGCCTTCAGGTCGAACGCGGCCAGCCCGCCTTCCTTGAGCGTGCCGAGCACGACGCTCCGCGCGGGATCCGCCGGATGGACCCAGATCGCCGGGTCGTCGGCGTCCGCGTTCGCCGGGTCCGCGCCGGCGTCATCGACGAACGCCCTGGTCTGCGCGACGGGCGAGGGATTTCGGCCCGCTTCGGCGGGCGTGGCGACCAGCAGGGAGGCCGCCAACACGGGGAGGGGGAGGAGAGCAGCGATGCGCATTCCCGGGAAGCTAGCCGCGCGGGGTGACCGGCCGGTGAACGTCGGCGGTCAGGTAGTGCCGCGCGACCGGCGCCGGCATCGCGAACCCGATCATCCGCGTGTGGGCGCGGTTCCTCCCGCGCCCTGTCCGCCCCGGCCGCCATCTCGCGAGCTCGGAACGGCTCTTGACTACGCTTGTCCCCATGTCAGTCGCAGTCAGGGTCATCCCGTGTCTCGACGTCGACGCGGGACGTGTGGTGAAGGGCGTCAACTTCGCCGACCTGCGCGACGCCGGCGACCCCGTCGAACTCGCCCGCCTCTACGACGCCGAGGGTGCGGACGAGCTCACGTTCCTCGACGTCACGGCGTCCTCCGGAGACCGCGAGACCACCTTCGACGTCGTCCGCCGGACCGCGGAGCAGGTGTTCATTCCGCTCACCGTCGGTGGCGGCGTGCGCACGAACGACGACGTCAACCGGTTGCTGCGCACCGGCGCGGACAAGGTGAGCATCAACACCGCCGCCATCGCGCGGCCGGAGTTCCTGCGCGAGGCGTCCCGCCGGTTCGGCGCGCAGTGCGTCGTGCTGTCGGTGGACGCGCGCCGGGTGCCAGAGGGGACCGAACCGACACCGTCCGGATTCGAGGTGACCACGCACGGCGGGCGCCGCGGCACCGGGATCGACGCCGTCGAGTGGGCCGCGCGCGGGGAAGAACTCGGCGTCGGCGAGATCCTGCTCAACTCGATGGACGCCGACGGCACCAAGAACGGCTTCGACCTCGAACTCCTGCGCCAGGTGCGCCGCGCGGTCCGCGTCCCGGTGATCGCCAGCGGCGGCGCCGGCGCGCTCGAGCACTTCCTGCCCGCCGTCGAGGCCGGCGCGGACGCGGTGCTCGCGGCCAGCGTGTTCCACTTCGGACAGTTGAAGATCGGCGAAGTCAAGGGCGCGCTGCGCGCCGGGGGAGTGGTGGTCCGGTGATGCCGACCAAGTGGAAGGCCGCCACCGAGGTCAAGGTCGTCTGCTCGCTGCTGCTCGGGCTCGCCCTCGCCTACCTCGGGATGGCCGGGATCCTCATGTTCGCGCCGTACTCCTCCGCGCGGACGTTCCTGTTGCCGGGGACGTCGCTGGTCCTCGGCGGGCTCGTCGTGGCGGGGCTCGTGCTGAGGATGTCCTCGGCGCGGTTCGCCGGTTTCGGCGTCAGCTTCCTGTTCGCGTTGCTGCACGCGCTTTCCATGCTGGCGGCGGAACTCTTCTGGGTGAAGATCGTTTCCGGGCTCCTCTTCGCCGGCTATATCTACACGGCTGTCCTGCTTAATTCGATGCCGGTGAAACGGCACCTTCTCGGAGCCACGAATGACGCTTGACCCCGCCCTCTCGGATCGCTTGAAACGCAACGCCGACGGGCTGATCGCCGCCGTCGTCGTCGAACACTCCACATCGGACGTGCTGATGATGGCGTGGATGAACGACGAGGCGCTGGAACGCACCCTCACGACGCGGCGCGGCACCTATTACTCGCGCAGCCGCAAGGAACTATGGGTCAAGGGTGAGACCTCCGGCCACGTCCAGCACGTGCGCGAGGTGCGGATCGACTGCGACGGCGACACCGTCCTGCTGCGCGTCGACCAGACCGGCCCGGCCTGTCACACCGGCACGCACACCTGCTTCGACACCGGCGAACGGCTGCTGCTGGCCGACGCGAGCGAGTAGAACCGGTGAGCGTCGTCGCCAACGTCCTGGTCGGGATCGTCGCCCTGATCCACCTGTACATCGTCGCTGATCGCGACCGGCAGCACCGC
Source organism: Amycolatopsis sp. NPDC041971 (assembly GCF_055588925.1). Lineage (NCBI taxonomy): Bacteria > Bacillati > Actinomycetota > Actinomycetes > Pseudonocardiales > Pseudonocardiaceae > Amycolatopsis > Amycolatopsis sp. NPDC041971. The sequence continues at coordinate 123,228 of NZ_JBVJCE010000012.1, forward strand.
CCGGCGGTTCAAGATCTTCTTCGTGCAGGTGGTGCCGGGCACGCTGGCGCTGCTGACCGGCGGGAGCACCCGGAGGCTGCTCGCTCCAGCCACCTGCTCACTTGCCCGCTCGGGCGCGGTTCACGGTCGCCCCGGAGCGACATGAACTCGTTCTCCGGAAATGCCGTGGCCCACTGATACGCGAACAGGGCGCGGTGGAAAAGGTCGAGCCGTCGCGCCAAGGGGCTCCAGAAAGTCCCGTCTTCATCGGCGGCGAGGGAAACGGACATGATCGTGATCTTCCCGCGCGGACGCTTCTTCGAGGACCGGCCCCACACGGTCCCCGTCAAGGAGATCGAGCCGGACACAGCCTGATCGGACGTCCATCCAAACACGGGTGCCGTCCGTCCGAGCACGCGAAACCGCCGCGCGGGACCGGCCGCACGGACCGAGTCAGTCGATCTTCCCGGTCAGGTAGCGCTGCATCGTCGGCGCGATCGCGGTCACCAGCGGCTCGATCTCACTCGAAGCCATCGGTTCGAACTTCGCGACGTACCGGACCATGCCCATGCCGACCAGCTGGGACGCGCACAGGGTCGTCCGCAGTTCGATGTCGTCCGAGCCGATGTCGCCGATCACCTTGGTGAAGAAGTTCTGGAAGAACCCCCGCAGCACCTGGGCCGCCTGCTCGTGTCCGGCGACGCTGCGGACGAGGGCCTGGAACACGTCGCCGCCCGCGCCGTCCCACCGGGTGAGGAAGGTCCGCACGATCCGCTGCCCGAACTCGTCGTCGGGGCCGTCGGTCAGTTCGGCGAGGAGCTCGCGCGGGTCGAAGGGGAGCTTCAGGATGGCTTGCCCGAAGAGGCCTTCCTTGCTGCCGAACCAGTGGTTGACCATCGCCGCGTCGACCCCGGCACGCGTCGCGATCGCGCGCACGGTCGCGCCGTCGAAGCCGCTCTCCCCGAACACCACCCGCGCCGCCTCGATCAGCGCGGTGCGGGTGTCCTGTCCGCCGGGCCGCCGTCCCCGGCGTCGAGCGGTAGTGTCTTCACCAGCCATGGCGCCATCATGAACGGACCCGGCGTAAAATTCAACAATACTTGAATTTCGCCCCCGGTCCCGGACCCACCGACCGTTGCAGCACAATGAGCGGCATGGTCAGCGCCGCAAACGCCAGCCCGTCGGGGCTCGGCTCGGTCAGCCCTTCGCGCGACGAGTTCCGCGCACTCGCCGAGGGCCGTCGCGTCATCCCCGTTGTCCGCCGCGTGCTCGCCGACGGTGAGACCCCCATCGGGGTCTACCGCAAGCTCGCCGCCGACCGGCCGGGGACGTTCCTCTTCGAATCGGCGGAGAACGGCGCTTCCTGGAGCCGATGGTCGTTCATCGGCGTCGACAGCCCCGCCGCGCTGACCGTGCGTGACGGGGAGGCCGTCTGGACGGGCACCCCGCCGGTCGGCCTGCCGACCGAGGGCGATCCGCTCACCGTGCTGCGCGAGACCGTCGCCGCGCTCCACACCGAGCAGCTGCCCGGGATGCCTCCGCTCACCGGTGGCATGGTCGGCTACATCGGCTACGACGCCGTCCGCTGGCTCGAGCGGCTCCCCGAACTCGCCGAGCGTGACCTCGACATCCCCGAGCTCACCATGCTCCTGGCGACGGACCTGGCCGCTTTCGACCATCACGAGGGCACCGTCACGTTGATCGCCAACGCGGTCAACTGGGACGACTCCCCCGAGCGTGTCGACGCGGCGTACGACGACGCCGTCGCGCGTTTGAACGCGATGACCAAGCAGTTGCACGTCGCGGCTCCGGCCACGGCCGCCGTCTTCGATCGCCCCGCGCCCGAATTCACGCGCCGCCGCTCCAAGCCGGACTTCCACGCGGCCGTCGAAAAGGCCGTCGAGGCGATCAAGGCGGGCGAAGCGTTCCAGATCGTGCCGTCGCAACGATTCGAGATCGAGACCCGGGCCGACGCGCTGGACGTCTACCGCGTCCTGCGCACGTCCAATCCGAGCCCGTACATGTACCTGCTGCGCCTGGACGGCTTCGACATCGTCGGGTCAAGCCCGGAGTCGCTGGTCACCGTCCGGGACGGCCGCGCGACCACGCATCCGATCGCGGGCACCCGTTGGCGCGGCGCCGATCCGGAAGAGGACGCGCAGCTGGCCAAGGACCTGCTCGCGGACGAGAAGGAACGCTCCGAGCACCTGATGCTCGTCGACCTCGGCCGCAACGACCTCGGCAAGGTCTGCAAGCCCGGCACCGTGCGCGTCGTCGACTTCTTCGACGTCGAGCGCTACAGCCACGTCATGCACATCGTCTCCACGGTCACCGGCGAACTCCTCGACGGCAAGACGGCCTTCGACGCGGTCACCGCGTGTTTCCCGGCCGGGACGCTCTCGGGCGCGCCGAAGGTCCGCGCGATGCAGCTGATCGAGGAGCTGGAGCCGACGCGCAGGGCGCTCTACGGCGGCGTCGTCGGGTACCTCGACTTCGCCGGGGACGCCGACACCGCGATCGCGATCCGCACCGCGCTGATGAAGGACGGCACCGCGTACGTCCAGGCGGGCGGGGGAGTCGTCGCCGATTCGGTGGCCGACTACGAGGACAACGAGTCGCTCAACAAGGCCCGCACCGTGCTGTCCGCCGTCGCGGCCGCGCAGACGATGATCGCGGCGGACGAACTCGACCAGGCGGGTGACAGCACTCGTGTCTGAGGCCCCGGAAGCCGCCCCGCCGTCGAGGAAGGCCAAGCGTCCACTGTGGATCGCCGTGATGGGCCTGCTGCTGGGCGCGGTCGCGTTGTGGGGAGCTTCGCAGCTCGTGTGGTTCGCGGAGTTCCGCGACGGCGGCGTGCGCGGCACGGTGCTGTACAGGGAAATCGGTTCACAGCGTGTGGTCGCGCTGATTCCGCTCGCGTTGCTGGCGCTCGCCGGTACGGCGGGGCTGATCGCCACCGGCGGCTGGCCACGCCGGGTGCTCGGCGTGGTACTCGCGGTGGCCGGTGTCGCCGCGGTGTGGATCGGCGTGGCGGGCGGCTCGTTGAGCGGGTTCGCCGACGGCCTCCCGGTCGCCCAGATGCTGGGAGCCCGCGGCCTCGCGATCCTCGGGGGAATTCTCGTGACGGCGGGCGGGTTGGCAGCCATCAAGGGCGCGGGCCGGATGCCTCGCCTCGGCGCGAAGTACTCGTCGCCGTCGGCGAAGAAGAAGGTCGCGAAGGATCCGGAGACCGAGCTGTGGGAGGCGCTGTCCGAAGGCGAAGATCCCACCGCGACCCGGTGACGACAACGGAATTCGCGGGTTTCGGAGATCTTTCCCGGCAAAGATGACACGGTTGGCATTCGGAGTAACGGACATACCCGGAACCAGGCCGTATCCGTGCGGGGGTTAGCATCGTTTCGGCGGGAAGGGGAAGGTTTTTGTGAGCGACCTTGCGAAGGAAACCGTGAGTACGACAGCCGGTGAGGGACTCCGGTGAGCGTGCTCGAAGACATCGTCGCCGGCGTCCGCGCCGATCTCGCCGAGCGCGAGGCGGTTCTGCCGTTCGACGAACTGAAGAAGCGCGCGACCCAGGTCGCGCCCCCTCGAGACGTGCTCGCGGCCCTGCGCGAGTCCGGTATCGGCGTCATCGCCGAGGTGAAGCGGCGCAGCCCGTCCAAGGGCGATCTGGCCGAGATCCCGGATCCGGCCGCGCTGGCGAAGGACTACGCCGACGGCGGCGCCCGGGTGATCAGCGTGCTGACCGAGCAGCGGCGGTTCGGCGGTTCGCTCGCCGACCTCGACGCGGTCCGCGCGGCGGTGGACATCCCGGTGCTGCGCAAGGACTTCATCGTCAGCCCGTACCAGGTCCACGAGGCGCGGCTGCACGGCGCGGACATGGTCCTGCTGATCGTGGCGGCGTTGGAGCAGAACGCCCTGATCGCGTTGCTGGACCGGGTCGAGTCCCTCGGGATGACCGCGCTGGTCGAGATCCACAACGCCGAAGAGGCCGACAAGGCCCTCGAAGCCGGCGCGAAGGTGATCGGCGTCAACGCCCGCAACCTGCACACCCTCGAGGTCGATCGTGACGTCTTCTCGCGGCTGGCCCCCGGCCTGCCGATGGACGTCTTCAAGATCGCCGAGTCCGGTGTGCGCGGTCCCGGTGACCTGATGTCCTACGCGGGTCACGGTGCCGACGCCGTCCTCGTGGGCGAAGGGCTCGTCGCTTCGGGTGACCCGAAGGGCGCGCTGGTCAAGCTTGTCACCGCCGGATCGCACCCTGCCTGCCCGAGGCCTTCTCGATGACCACTGAGTACCACGAAGAACCCCACGGCGAGCACGATCCGGACGACCGGGGCTACTACGGCCCGTACGGCGGCCGGTTCATGCCCGAGGCCCTGATCGGCGTCGTCGACGAGGTCGCGGCCGAGTACGACAAGGCGCGGAGCGACCCGGACTTCGTCAACGAGTTCCGGCGACTTCTGCGTGACTACGCCGGTCGTCCGTCGCTGCTCACCGAGGCCAAGCGCTTCGGTGAACACGCCGGCGGCGCCCGGGTCTTCCTCAAGCGCGAAGATCTGAACCACACCGGTTCGCACAAGATCAACAACGTGCTGGGCCAGGCATTGCTCACCAAGCGGATGGGCAAGAAGCGGGTTATCGCCGAGACCGGGGCCGGTCAGCACGGCGTGGCCACCGCCACCGCCTGCGCGCTGCTGGACCTGGAATGCATCGTCTACATGGGCGAGGTCGACACCGAGCGGCAGGCGCTGAACGTCGCCCGCATGAAGCTGCTCGGCGCCGAGGTCATCCCGGTGAAGACCGGCTCGCGCACGCTCAAGGACGCCATCAACGAGGCCCTGCGCGACTGGGTCACCAACGCCGACACCACGCACTACCTGTTCGGCACGGCGGCGGGCCCGTACCCGTTCCCGATGATGGTGCGCAACTTCCACAAGATCATTGGCGAGGAGGCCCGCGTCCAGATCCTGGAGCAGGCCGGCCGCCTGCCGGACGCCGTCGCGGCCTGCGTCGGCGGTGGATCCAACGCGATCGGCATCTTCCACGGTTTCATCGACGACCCGGACGTCCGGCTCGTCGGTCTGGAGCCGGGCGGCGAGGGCATCGAGGGCAACCGCCACGGCGCCACGCTGACCAAGGGCACCCCGGGCAACCTGCACGGCGCGATGACGTATCTGCTGCAGGACGAGGACGGCCAGACCGTCGAGTCGCACTCGATCTCCGCGGGTCTCGACTACCCGGGCGTCGGCCCGGAGCACTCGTGGCTCAAGGACAGCGGCCGCGCCGAGTACCGGCCGGTGACCGACGCCGAGGCGATGGACGCGTTCAAGCTGCTTTCGCGCACCGAGGGCATCATCCCGGCCATCGAGTCGGCGCACGCGCTGGCCGGCGCGCTGGTGCTCGGCCGCGAACTCGGTCCCGAGGGCCTGATCATCGTGAACCTGTCCGGTCGTGGCGACAAGGACATGGACACCGCCGCGAAGTACTTCGGCCTGGTGGAGAACGCATGAGCGGGTTGACTGAACTCTTCGCGGCGACGCGGGCGGAGGGGCGTGGAGCCCTGATCGGGTACCTCCCGGCGGGTTTCCCCACGGTCGACGGGTCGAAGGACCTGCTGGCCGCGGTGGTCGACGGCGGCGCCGACCTGGTCGAGGTGGGCGTGCCCTACTCGGACCCGGTGATGGACGGGCCGACCATCCAGGCCGCGTCGGTGAGCGCGCTTTCCAGTGGGTTCAAGCTCAAGCACCTGTTCGAGGTCGTCGAGTCGGTGTCGTCGCGCGGTGGCAAGGCCGTCGTGATGACGTACTGGAACCCGGTGCACCGTTACGGCGTCGATCGCTTCGCGCGGGACCTCGCCGCCGCGGGCGGGCTCGGCATGATCACCCCGGACCTGATCCCGGACGAGGCCGACGAGTGGATGGCCGCCTCCGAGCAGCATGCTCTGGACCGGATCTTCCTGGTCGCGCCGTCCTCCTCGGAGGAGCGGATCGCGAAGACCGTCGAGGCCTCTTCGGGCTTCGTGTACGCCACCGCGGTGATGGGCGTGACAGGCGCCCGTGACCAGGTCGGCGTGCACGCCGAGGACCTGGTCGCGCGGGCCCGTGCGCATACGGACCTGCCGATCGGTGTCGGGCTCGGCGTCCGTTCCGGTGCGCAGGCGGCGCAGGTCGCCGGTTTCGCCGACGGCGTCATCGTCGGCTCGGCGCTGGTGACCGCCGCCGCGAGCGGACTGGACGCGGTTCGGGAGCTTTCGGCCGAACTGGCCGCCGGGGTGCGGAAGACCGTCGCCCCCGCTTGATCCTCACGTTGGTCGTGGGGGGGGGGGGGGGGGGGGGGGAGAAAACAACACCCCGAACCACCCCAACCACGCCTCCCAACAACCGGCGTCCCTCCGTCTTCTTTTCCACAAAGCCCCCCCTATCCCCCCCT
>NZ_JBVJCE010000012.1:129645-143868 GCF_055588925.1 Amycolatopsis sp. NPDC041971
ACAACTCCCCCCCCTCTTCCTCCTTTTTTTTTTGTGGCGGTGTGCGGTTTTTGCGCCCCCCCCCCCCCCCCCCCCCCCAACCAACTGGACCGGCCGCTCACCGGAGCTCCCCGGTTCAGTACCGCCACCGCTGCGCCTCGGTGATGTCCTCCGGAGTCGCGACGCCTTCAGCCCGTGCCGGTGGCTGAGCGCGCGAATCGTTTCCTTCGTCAGGACGGCGAGGTCGGCCGCGCGATCCCGGCGTTGTCCACGAAGGTCAGCGCCACGAGTTCGACACCCCGTGCCCGAAGTTCCCCGGTGAGGGCGATCGCGCGGGCGTTCAGTGCTTCCCGGTTCACCATGGTTCCTCATCCTGGCCCCATCCCGAGCCCCTTGCCACGCCCGGATCCGGTCATAGGGTGAGGCCGCACTCGTCGACCACGAGAAGGGACGCGCTCATGCCGGGAACCCCGATCCTGCCGTTCGTCGCCCGGACGACGCTGGTGGACCACCACTGCCACGGCGTCGTCACCGGTGATCTCGGCCGGATCGAGTTCGAACAGCTGCTCACCGAGGCCGACACAGTCTCGTCACTGGGCACGACCTTGTTCGACTCGCTGATCGGGCTCGCGGTCCGAGCGCGCTGCGCGCCCGTGCTCGACCTGTCGCCGCACGTCCCGGCCGAGGTCTACCTGGCCCGCCGCGCCGAACTGGGTGCCACCGAGGTCAACGCGCGGTTCCTGCGCGCCACCGGAACGACCGAATTCCTGCTCGACAGCGGTTTCCTGCCGGATACGCTGACCACGACCGAGCAGTTCGCGGCCCTGGCAGGCGCTCGCGCACGGGACATCATCCGGCTCGAACAGGTCGCCGAAGTGGTGATCGGATCCACCACCGCGGCCGGATTCGCTTCGGCCTTCGCCGGGGAACTGGCGAAACGCGCCACGACGGCGGTCGGGTTCAAGTCCATCGCCGCCTACCGGGTCGGCCTCGACCTGGCGGGGGGACGGCCGACGGACGCCGAAGTCACCGAAGCGGCGGGTCGCTGGCTCGCGCGGATCGAGTCGGGTGAACCGGTCCGGCTCGCGGACGAGGTGCTGCACCGGTTCCTGATCTGGACCGGCCTCGACCTGGCCTTGCCGATCCAGTTCCACGTGGGCTTCGGCGATTCCGACGTCGACCTGCACCGCTGCGATCCGCTGCTGCTCACCGGGCTGTTGCGGGCCACCCGGTCACGCGGGGTGCCGATCATGCTGCTGCACAACTATCCCTTCCACCGGAACGCCGCGTATCTGGCGCAGGTCTTCGAGCACGTGTTCATCGACGTGGGACTCGCGACGCACAACGCCGGTCATCGTGCGCCCGCGATCATCGCGGAGACAATGGAGACAGTGCCGTTCGGGAAGCTGCTGTTCTCCACGGACGCGTTCGGGCTGGCCGAGCTGTACCACCTCGGCACCGCGCTGTTCCGGCAGGGACTGTCGGACTTCCTGTACGCGGGGCTCACCGCGGACGTACTGTCCGAAGTGGACGCGCATCGGATAGCGGCGCTGGTGGGGCACCGCAACGCGGAACGGGTGTACGGGCTGGAGGGGATATGACGGAACTGGACGAACTGCAGGACCGCTGGGAGGCCGCGGTGGAGGCGGAGCTGCCCTCCGCGATCGAACTGCGGCACCGGGTGCACGCCGATCCCCGCGCGTCGGGGGACGAAGAGGACACCGCGCGGGCCGTCGTCGAGGCGCTGGGCGCCGACGAAGGGGTCCGGGTCGCCAAGACCGGGCGCGCGGTGCTGTTCCCCGGCACCGGGCCGGGGCCGGCCGTGGCCCTGCGCACCGAACTGGACGCGTTGCCGGTCTCCGAGCGCACCGGGGTCCCGTGGGCTTCGGAGACGCCGCTGATGCACGCGTGCGGGCACGACGTGCACATGGCCGCGCTCGTCGCCACCTGCCGCGCGGCGGCCGTCGTCGGGGTGCCGCGGCCGTTGCTCGCGCTCCTGCAACCGCGTGAGGAGACGTCGCCGTCCGGTGCGCTGGACATCGTGGAATCCGGTGTGCTCCCCGAGTACGGCGTCGAGGCCGTCATCGGCGCGCACGTCCAGCCCCGGCTCGCGGCGGGTGTGGTGTCGGCGGTGCCCGGACCGGTCAACGCCTCCACCGACGAGTTCGAGGTCGTCGTCCGCGGCCAGGGCGGGCACGCCGGCTACCCCCACCTGCTGCGGGACCCGATCCTCGCGCTCAGCCAGCTGGTGGTGAGCCTGCAACAGCTCGCGAGCCGCCGGGTCGACCCCGTGTTCGGTGCCGTCTGCTCGGTCGGCCGGATCGAAGCCGGGACGACCGCGAATGTCGTACCGAACGAGGCCCGCCTGTCGGGTTCGCTGCGGCTGATGCGCGCCGACGACCGCGAACTAGCGCTGGAGGGGCTCGCCGAGATCGTCCACGGCACCGCGAAGGCGCACGGCTGCCGGGCGGAACTCGAGATCAATCCGTGCGAACCCGTGCTGCACAACGACGCCGGGCTCACCCAGCGCGCACGTCGGCGGCTCGTCCGGGCCGGGGCGGGCGTGGACACCGATTTCCGGTCGTTCGGCGCCGACGACTTCGCGCACTACTGCGGCACGACGCGCGGGCTGATGATGTTCGTCGGCCTCGGCGACACCGCGGGCGCGCCGAGTCTGCACGACGAAGTGTTCCTGCCGCCCGACGCCGCCATCGGGCACGTCGCGTCCGCGCTGATCGCGGGCTATTTGGCCGCCGTCGAGGGCTGACGCCCCCAAGAAGCCGAAGAAGCGCTACGGTGGCCGACGTGAATACCGCCTCGGCAGCGTTCCTCGCGACCATCCCCAGTCCCGACCAGGGCGTCTGGCATATCGGGCCGGTCCCGATCCGCGCCTACGCGCTCTGCATCATCGCCGGCATCATCGTGGCGATCTGGCTGGGTGAGCGGCGCTGGGTGAACCGCGGCGGCACGAAGGGCACCGTCATCGACGTCGCCGTCTTCGCGGTGCCGTTCGGCCTGGTCGGCGGGCGGTTGTACCACGTCGTCACCGATCACCAGCTGTACTTCGGCGAGGGCAAGAACCCGATCAACGCGCTGAAGATCTGGGACGGCGGTCTCGGGATCTGGGGCGCCATCGCGCTCGGTGCCGTCGGCGCGCTGATCGCCTGCCGCCGCAAGGGCATCCCGCTGCCCGCGATGGCCGACGCGCTCGCGCCCGGGATCGTGATCGCGCAGGCGATCGGGCGGGTCGGCAACTACTTCAACCAGGAGCTCTACGGCGCGCACACCGATCTGCCGTGGGGACTGGAGATCTACCAGCGCTACAACCCGACCAACCCGGACGACTTCCTGAACGGCATCGCGCTCGGGCACGTCCCGCTGCCGGACAGCCCGGTGCACCCGACGTTCCTCTACGAACTGATCTGGAACCTCGGTGTCGCGCTGCTGGTCATCTGGGCGGACAAGAAGTTCCGCCTCGGCCACGGCCGCGTGTTCGCGCTGTACGTCGCCGGGTACACCGCGGGCCGGTTCTGGATCGAGATGATGCGGACCGACACCGCGAACCACATCCTCGGCCTGCGGGTCAACGTGTGGACTTCGATCCTGCTGTTCGCCGCGGCGATCGCGTACTTCGTCCTGGCGGCCAAGCGGGGGCCGAGGGAAGCGCCGGAAACACTGTGGAGCAACGACGTGCCGCGGGAGGACGACGCTTCGCCTTCTTCGGAGCCTTCTTCCGGGCCTTCCGAAGAGCACGCTGACGTGGCCGCGGCTCCGGACACCGTCCGTGACTCCGCCGCCGACAAGGCGACCGAGGACCCGAAGCCCGAGGCGGAGAAGTAGCGCTTCGTTTCCAGTCCGTGAAGGCCTCCTTGGCTGCATTTCAACTAAGAGTGTGTCTTACGTGGTGATTTGTCGCTGATGAGCGACGATGTTGGCTGTGGTTGATCAGTTGTCGTTGCGGTTGTCCGGATGAGTTGTGGGTTCTGTCGGAGCCGTTGATCCCGGTGTTCGAGCCGCGTCCGCAGGCGGTGGCACTGCTCCGGTGGACGCTCGCGCGGTGTTCACGGCGATCGTGTAAGTGCTGAGCAGCGGGTGTGCGTGGAGGAATCTGCCGCCGTCGTTCGGGGTGCCGTTCCAGACCGCGCACCGCCTGCGCACTCGTACACCCCGTGATAGGGGAAACGATTATGCCCACCTGTTCGATCGGGGTCTTATCAGTGGTATCGGGTGACGTACAGGAGCTTGAATCCTTTCTTGCAATTCAGGATCGATGGCCAGTCGAGCCGGAACGGAAAATCCTACGCTCCTGAGGTGGGAGCAATCTTCGCAGCTTGCGCCACCTGACACCGCTATACACGAACGCGAAAATGGCCATGAACTTCCCAGAAAAACTACCTAAAATACTCCAGATCGAATTTTCGCCCCGGCTCAGGTCGAAAAAGAAGTCTAATCCGAGTATTGGCATCAAGGGCACGAGAATGATCGTCGCTATGCGTGCTACTACGTATTGGTCCTTTGTCGACCACTTCTTCCCCATAAGGCGAGTCTACTGGTACGGCAGCTGGCAGTGTGTGATCTGACGGTGTGTGGTGATCATGAGGACGGTCACAGCGTGACCGACTTCAAGCGGATGGGGCTCCCTAGCTGACGCCGCTGGACGCCTTGCCGCGCCCCTTGGCCTTGGGGGTGGCGTTGCCCCGGTTCTCCGGACCCTCGCCTGTGGAGTGTCAGGCGGGTTGTTGTAGTTCGTGGAGTCTTTCATACTCGACTGGATTGAGGTAGCCAAGCTTGGCATGGCGGCGTTGCCGGTTGTGGAAGATCTCGAGGTATTGGAAGATCTCGTTGGCCAGCTCGGTTCGGGTTTTCCATTTACCTCGGTCGAGAAGTTCGGTTTGCCTATTCGACCAGAACGACTCCATCATCGCGTTGTCGTAGCCGTCACCGACAGTCCCGAGCGAGGGCATCAGGCCGGCCACCTTGACTCGGTTGGTGAAGGTCCAGGACGTGAACTGCACGCCGTGGTCGGAATGAAAAACGGTGCCAGGGTTGGGATTCCGGTTGCTGATCGCCATCTCCAGGGCATTGACGACGAGGTTGGTGTTCTGATTGCTGTCGATGGACCAGCCCACGATTTTGCGGCTGAACGCGTCCAGTACGGCGCAACAATAGAGTTTGCCTTCTCGGGTGGGATGCTCGGTGATGTCGCACACCCAAAGCAGGCTGGGTTGAGTACGCAGGAAGTTCCGGTTGACCAGGTCCTCGCCGCGGAACTCGATTTTCGGGTTCTTGCGGGTCTGCCGCCGAGGAATCCCGGCCAGCCCGGCCGCCTGCATGAGTTTGGCGACCGTCTTGCGGCTGATCATGAGATGCTCAGGCCGAGGCGTAGCTCGGCGTGCACCCGTGGTGCGCCGTATGGTCCGCGGGAGCGGGCATGGATCTCGGCGATCACCCCGGTCAGCCACTCCCGACGCAAAGCCGCCGGCGACGTCGGCCTCGATCGCCACTCACAGAACCCGGAATGACTCACCTCCAGCAGCCGGCAGGCCAGCTTCACCGGCAGTCCCCGCTCCGCGAGCCGGGCGACTACCGGGAACGCCCTTTTGGGTCGCCCTTCAGCTCCTCGTAGATCTTCGAGGCCTCGCGCAGGACCTCCAGTTCGGTCTCCAGCTGCCGGATCCGCCGCTTCGCGGCCGCCAGGTCCGCGTGCTCAGCGCTGCTCGAACCGGGACATTCTCCGTGGTCGACACGATCCTGCTTGACCCAGTTGTGCAGGCAGGACTCGCTGATCTCGAGCTCACGCGCGGTCTCCCGGACCGACTTGCCAGCCCGGACCAGAGCGACCGCCCGAGCCCGGAACTCAGCGGGATAAGCCTTCGGCACGATCGACAGCCTCCCAGACGACAAGCCATTAACTCCACAAACCCGAGTCCGTCATCTAGGGGCAACGCCACGGTGCCCGGACAACCGGGGGAAGCTCAGGGGCGATGGTGGCCTTCTTGCGGGCGGCGCCGCGTCGTCGCTTGGCTGCGGTGGCGGTCAGTCGCTTGCGTGGAGCATTCAGTTCACCCCCTCGGTCTCGTCGGGTTCGGGCATGGTGATGCCGAGCAGTTCCGCGGTGGCGTAGCCGTCGAGGTACTTGTCGCCGATGACGACGAGTTTCAACGGGTGCGTGCCTGGAGAGGCACGCACCCGCCACAACGTTTCCCACATCCTGTAGCCCTGACCTGCGGAAATGTTGGCTACGGTTTTACTGCCTCAGTTGAAACTTGACTTTCCCTACTTTCAAGGTAGGCAAGGAGGCCTTCACGGACCTGCCATCAAGCTCAGGGGGAGACCAGGCCCCCGTCACCAAAGGCAGGTCCAGCGCCGTCAGCAGCCCCGGCGGAGCCGCCACCACCGCCGGGATCGCGTTCACCAGCCGCATCGCGGTCGCCTTCAGCCCGGCCGTGTTGTGGTCGCCGTCGGTTCCGACCAGGCGCAGGTCCAGCACTTAGTTCGGCTCCCCGGTCACCTCGACGCGGCAACAGCCCTGCCCGGTCGGCCGCGGCCAGTCCGGGCCGAGGTCGCCGCGCAGGCGCGTGAATGTGCTCCAGCACGCGCGCCGCCCGCCCGCCGCGTCTTCCGTGCCCTCTTTGACAGCACACCGGGCTGCAACAACAGCGGCAGGTCGTCCATCTCACGGCCGAAGCCCATGATGTCGAACAGAACCTTGCCGTTGTCATAGGTGGAGTAGTCGAGGATCTCCAGGCAGCGCACCTCGTCGATCCGTTCGCACACCCCGGTGAGCACCAGCGGCAGCCAGTCATCGGCGAAACCGGGGTCGACACCGTTGACCCACAGCGAAGCACCGCCTTCACGGGCGGCCTCGCGGATGGGCTCGATCATCTCCGGCGGGACGACACCGGCTTGAGCGCGATGAGCGCGTCCGCGTCGGTCGTCGCGGAGACCCCGAGCGGGCGGCCGAGCCCGGCCGACGTTCCCGGTACTCCATTGGACCACGCGCACGGCGTTCGCCTCCTACAGATCGGGCAACCCCAGTTCGAGGTTCGGGGCCTGCAATCCACCGTCGACTTCGATGATCTTGCCGGTGACGTACCGGCCCGCCCGCGACACCAGGAACACGACGGTGGCCGCGATGTCCTCGGCCTCGCCGATCCGGCGCAGGGGAGTGGCGGCCTCCATCCGGCCGCGCAGTTCGTCGTTGCCCACCGCCACTTCGAGCGCGGAGGTCGCCACCGAACCGACCGAGATCCCGTTCACCCGCACCTTCGGCGCGAGGTCGGCCGCCGCGACCCGGGTGTAGTGCGCCAACGCCGCCTTCGCCGTCCCGTACGCGGCGAAGCCCCGGCCGGCCACGCGGCCCATGACCGACGAGATGGTGACGACCGATCCGCCCGACTCCAGTAAGGACGGTGCCGCCGCGACGGTCAGCGCGTGCGCGGTGGAGACGGTGAAGCGAAAGGCTTCTTCGAGGAAGTCGGCGGTGGTTTCCAGCAGTGGCCGGGGATAGGTGCCGCCGACGTTGTTGACCACGAGGTCCAGCCGTCCGAACTCCGCCGTCGCGATCCGGGCCAGCTCGCCAGCGGCGGCCGGGTCGCTCAGGTCGGCCGGCACCACATGGGCGCGTCTGCCGGTGGCGGCCGGTGACCACGGCGACCTGGTCGGTGAGCCGGAAACGGTCCAGGATGATGCGCAGAACTGTAACACGTTCTAGTTCGCCGTCTCCAGGATGCGAAAGCCACCCGGAGTGACTAGGGTCGCCTCACCGCGTCTCGTGACATCCCGGAACGGGACATATACTTAGCGGAACGAACTACTGTGACCTCATCAGGAACTGTGTCGTTCCGGGCGGCCATATCGTTACCCGTCGCCGGGTTTTCGTGCCCGCCGAATTGGTGCCGACGTGTTTCACAGGTGTTAAAGTCGCGCTAACGAACGGGCCATCGTCGTCCCGTGCGCATCCCCCCGGCCGGCCCCGTCCGGCCGCTGAGCACAGACGACGAAGGAGGTCCCTTCATGATCTTCTCCGCCATTCCAGGCAAACAGGGTCTCTACGATCCCGAATCCGAACAGGACTCCTGCGGTGTGGCCATGGTGGCCGACGTCCGCGGGCGGCGCTCGCACGGCATCGTCACCGACGGCCTGTCCGCGCTGACGAACCTGGACCATCGTGGCGCCGCCGGCGCGGAGCCGACCAGCGGCGACGGTGCGGGCATCCTGTTGCAGCTCCCCGACGAGCTGCTGCGCGCGGAAGTGGACTTCATCCTGCCTGAAGCGGACGCCGCCGGTCAGCAGACCTACGCGACCGGCATCGGGTTCCTGCCCTCGGACGGCGAGGAGCGGAACAAGGCCGTCGCCCTGATCGAGCGGATCGCCGGCGAAGAGGGCCTCGACGTCCTCGGCTGGCGCGAGGTCCCGGTGGACGCCGACCGCGCCGACATCGGCCCGACCGCCCGTTCGGTGATGCCGCATTTCACGATGCTGTTCGTCGCGGCCCACGAGACCGACGGCCGACGTCCCGGCGGACTCGAACTGGACCGTCTGGCCTTCTGTCTCCGCAAGCGCGTCGAGAACGAGAGCGTGACCGCGGGACGGGGCACCTACTTCCCGTCGCTGTCCTCGCGGACCATCGTCTACAAGGGAATGCTGACCCCCGAGCAGCTCCCGCTCTTCTTCGCCGACCTGACCGACACCCGGCTCACCAGCGCCATCGCGCTCGTGCACTCCCGGTTCTCGACCAACACCTTCCCGTCGTGGCCGCTGGCGCATCCGTTCCGGTTCGTCGCGCACAACGGCGAGATCAACACCATCCGGGGCAACCGCAACCGCATGCGCGCCCGTGAGGCGCTGCTCGAATCGGACCTCATCCCCGGCGACCTGACCAGGCTGTACCCGATCTGCTCGCCTGACGCGTCGGACTCCGCCTCCTTCGACGAGGTGCTGGAACTGCTGCACCTCGGCGGGCGGTCGCTGCCGCACGCGGTGCTGATGATGATCCCCGAGGCGTGGGAGAACCACACCGGGATGGACGCACAGCGTCGTGCCTTCTACCGGTTCCACGCCAGCCTCATGGAGCCATGGGACGGCCCGGCCTGCGTCACCTTCACCGACGGCACCCTCGTCGGCGCGGTGCTGGACCGCAACGGCCTGCGTCCCGCCCGCTGGTGGCGCACCGCCGACGACCGTGTCGTATTGGCGAGTGAGGCCGGGGTGCTCGACGTGGCCCCCGAGGACGTCGTGGCCAAGGGGCGCCTCAAGCCCGGCCGCATGTTCCTGGTGGACACCGAGGCCGGCCGGATCGTCGACGACGAAGAGGTCAAGTCGGAGCTGGCGAAGCAACTCCCGTACGAGGGTTGGCTGCACGCCGGTCTGCTGCAGATCGCCGACCTGCCCGATCGCGACCACATCGTGCAGAGCCACGATTCCGTGCTGCGGCGCCAGCTTTCCTTCGGCTACACCGAAGAAGAGCTGAAGATCCTCCTCGCGCCGATGGCGGTCAAGGCGGCCGAGCCGATCGGTTCGATGGGTTCCGACACCCCGCCCGCCGTGCTGTCGCAGCGTTCGCGGCTGCTCTACGACTACTTCAAGCAGAACTTCGCGCAGGTCACCAACCCGCCACTGGACGCGATCCGCGAAGAACTCGTCACCTCGATGAGCCGGATCATGGGTCCCGAGCGAAATCTGCTCGCCCCCGGTCCGGCCTCCTGCCGCCACGTGCAGCTGCCGTATCCGGTGATCGACAACGACGAACTCGCCAAGCTGATCCACATCAACGACGACGGCGACCTCCCAGGCTTCGCGTGCAGTGTCCTTTCCGGACTGTACGAAGTGGACGGTGGTGCCGACGCGCTGGCGGCCGCGATCGAGCGGGTCCGGCGCGAGGCCTCCGAAGCGATCGCGGCGGGCGCGCGCACGCTCGTGCTGTCCGACCGCGACTCCGACCACCGCATGGCGCCGATCCCGTCGCTGCTGCTGGTGTCGGCGGTGCACCACCATCTGGTGCGCACCAAGGAAAGGCTCCGCGTCGCGCTGGTCGTCGAGACCGGTGACGCCCGCGAGGTCCACCACATCGCGCTTCTGCTCGGATACGGCGCCGCGGCGGTGAACCCGTACCTGGCCTTCGAGACCATCGAGGACATGATCTCGACCGGCGGCATCACCGGGATCGAGCCCGCCAAGGCGATCCGCAACTACGTCAAGGCACTCGTGAAGGGTGTCCTGAAGATCATGTCCAAGATGGGCATCTCGACCGTCGGCGCGTACACCGCGGCGCAGGTCTTCGAATCCTTCGGCCTCGCACAGGATCTCCTCGACGAGTACTTCACCGGGACGTCGTCGAAGCTCGGTGGTGTCGGCCTGGGCGTGCTCGCCGAAGAGGTCGCCGTCCGCCATCGCCGCGCGTACCCGGACAACCCGACCGACAGGGTCCATCGTGGACTCGAGACCGGCGGCGAGTACGCGTACCGCCGCGAGGGCGAACTGCACCTGTTCACCCCGGAGACCGTCTTCCTGTTGCAGCACGCGACGAAGACCGGCCGGGAAGAGGTGTACAAGAAGTACTCCGACGAGGTGCACCGTCTCTACCGCGAGGGTGGCGCGCTGCGCGGGTTGTTCTCCTTCCGCGCGGGTACACGCGAACCCGTCCCGCTGGACGAGGTCGAGCCCGTCGAGGCGATCTTCAAGCGCTTCAACACCGGCGCGATGTCCTACGGCTCGATCTCCGCCGAGGCGCACGAAACGCTGGCCATCGCGATGAACCGCATCGGCGGCCGCTCCAACACCGGTGAGGGCGGGGAAGATCCCGAGCGGCTTTACGATCCGGAGCGGCGCAGCGCGATCAAGCAGGTCGCGAGCGGCCGGTTCGGCGTGACGAGCGAGTACCTGGTCAACGCCGACGACATCCAGATCAAGATGGCGCAGGGCGCGAAGCCGGGCGAGGGCGGGCAGTTGCCGCCGAACAAGGTGTACCCGTGGATCGCGCGCACGCGGCACTCGACGCCCGGCGTCGGGCTGATCTCGCCGCCGCCGCACCACGACATCTACTCGATCGAGGATCTCGCCCAGCTGATCCACGATCTCAAGAACGCCAACGAGAACGCCCGCATCCACGTGAAGCTGGTGTCCTCGCTCGGCGTCGGCACGGTGGCGGCGGGTGTGTCGAAGGCGCACGCCGACGTCGTGCTGATCTCCGGCCACGACGGCGGCACCGGCGCCTCCCCGATGAACTCGCTCAAGCACGCGGGGACACCATGGGAGATCGGGCTCGCCGAGACGCAGCAGACGTTGCTGCTCAACGGTTTGCGCGACCGGATCACCGTGCAGGTCGACGGTGCGATGAAGACCGGCAAGGACGTCGTCATCGCCGCGCTGCTCGGCGCGGAGGAGTACGGCTTCGCGACGGCGCCGCTGATCGTCGAAGGCTGCGTCATGATGCGTGTCTGCCACCTCGACACCTGCCCGGTCGGCGTCGCGACCCAGAGCCCGGAGCTGCGCAAGCGGTACACCGGCCAGGCCGACCACGTCGTCAACTACTTCCGGTTCGTCGCCGAAGAGGTCCGGGAAACGTTGGCGGAGCTGGGGTTCCGCACCCTCGACGAGGCGATCGGGCACGCCGAGATGCTGAACACCGACGACGCGGTCGAGCACTGGAAGGCCTCCGGTCTCGACCTCGCGCCGATCTTCGAGATGCCCGCCGAAACCCCGTACGGCGGGGCGAAGCGGCGCACGCGGACGCAGGACCACGGCCTGGAGCACGCCCTCGACCGGACGCTGATCCAGCTCGCCGAGGCGGCGCTGGAGGACGCGCATCCGGTGCGGCTCGAACTGCCGGTGCGGAACGTGAACCGGACCGTCGGCACGCTGCTCGGTTCCGAGATCACCCGCCGCTACGGCGGTGAAGGCCTGCCCGCGGACACGATCCACGTGATGCTGACCGGTTCCGCCGGACAGTCGCTCGGGGCGTTCCTGCCACGCGGCATCACGCTCGATATGGTCGGCGACGCGAACGACTATGTCGGCAAGGGGCTTTCCGGCGGGCGGATCATCGTGCGCCCGCATCCGGACGCGAAGTTCGCCGCGGAAGGCCAGACCATCGCCGGGAACACCCTCGCTTACGGCGCCACCGGCGGCGAGATGTTCCTGCGCGGCCAGGTCGGCGAACGGTTCTGCGTGCGCAACTCCGGCGCGGTCGTCGTCGCCGAGGGGGTCGGCGACCACGCCTTCGAGTACATGACCGGTGGCCAGGCCGTGGTGCTCGGCCCGACCGGGCGCAACCTCGCGGCGGGTATGTCCGGCGGCGAGGCCTACGTGCTCGACCTCGACCGGGGCAAGGTCAACGAGGAGATGGTCAACCTCCTGACCCCGTCGTCGGAGGACCTCGCCCGGCTCAAGAAGACCGTGCAGAAGCACTACGACCTCACACGTTCGGCCGTGGCCGCGTCGCTGCTCGGCGACTGGCCACGTCGCTCGGCCGCGTTCACCAAGGTGATGCCCCGCGACTACCAGCGTGTCCTTGACGCGGCGAAGGCGGCGCGTGCCGCGGGCCGCGACGTCGACGAAGCGATCATGGAGGCCGCTCGTGGCTGATCCGACGGGTTTCCTGAAGTACGACCGTGAAGAGCCGAAGAAGAAGTCCAAAGAGGACCGTCTCGTCACCTGGGGCGAGGTGTACGCCGACGTGGAACCCGGTGAGCGCAACGAAAAGGTGCGCGAGCAGGCCACGCGGTGCATGGACTGTGGCATCCCGTTCTGTCATTCCAGTGGTTCCGGCTGCCCGCTGGGCAACCTGATCCCGGAGTGGAACGACCTGGTACGTCGCGGCGACTGGGCCGCGGCGAGCGACCGGCTGCACGCGACCAACAACTTCCCCGAGTTCACCGGGAAGCTGTGCCCCGCGCCGTGTGAGGCGGGCTGTGTCCTGTCGGTCTCGCCGCTGTCCGGCGGCCCGGTGGCGATCAAGCGCGTCGAGCAGACGATCGCCGACCAGTCCTGGGAAGCGGGCTACGTGCAACCGCAGATCTCGGAGGTCTCGTCGGGGCAGCGGGTCGCGGTCGTCGGCTCCGGCCCGGCCGGGCTCGCCGCCGCGCAGCAGCTGACCCGCGCCGGCCACGAGGTGACCGTCTACGAACGGGACGACCGGCTGGGCGGCCTGCTGCGGTACGGCATCCCCGAGTTCAAAATGGAGAAGAAGGTCCTCGACCGGCGGCTCGCGCAACTCCGCAAGGAGGGTACGAAGTTCGTCACCGGCTGCGAGGTCGGCGTCGATCTGACCGTCGAGGAACTCCGCGCGGGCTACGACGCCGTCGTGCTCGCCGTGGGCGCGCTGCGCGGCCGTGACGACACCACGACGCCCGGTCGTGAGCTGACCGGCATCCACCTGGCGATGGAACATCTGGTCCCCGCCAACAAGTACGTCGAGGGTGACGGCCCGTCGGCGGTGGACGCGGCAGGCAAGCACGTCGTGATCATCGGCGGCGGTGACACCGGGGCCGACTCGTACGGCACCGCGACCCGTCAGGGCGCGCTTTCGGTGACACAGCTGGACCAGTACCCGACGCCACCGTCCACAAGGGACGACGAGCGTTCGCCATGGCCGACCTGGCCGTACATCCTGCGCACCTACCCCGCGCACGAAGAAGCGGGCGAGCGCAAGTTCGCCGTCGCGGTCACCCGGTTCGTCGGCGACGACGAGGGCAACGTGCGCGCGGTCGAGATCCGGCAGGTCCGCGTGGTCAAGGACCCCGAGACCGGCAAGCGGATGGTGACCCCGGTCAACGACGAGGTCGAGGAACTGCCCGCCGACCTCGTGCTGCTCGCGATCGGCTTCGAGGGTGTCGAGCACATGCCGCTGCTCGACGGGCTCGGCCTGTCGCTGACGCGGCGCGGCACGCTCTCGTGTGGCGCGGACTGGCAGACCTCCTCACCCGGCGTGTTCGTCTGTGGCGACGCGCATCGTGGCGCGTCGCTGGTGGTGTGGGCCATCGCCGAGGGACGCTCGGTGGCGAGCGCGGTGGACGCCTATCTCACCGGCGCTTCGGATCTGCCCGCTCCGGTGCACCCGACGGCGCTGCCACTCGCGGTGGTCTGACACCCGGGCCGACGAGGCGGCGGCGTCGGCGACGTGGGGGGGGGGGGGGGGGGGGGGGGGGGGGGGGGGGTGGTGGGGGGGGGGGTGGGGGGGGGGGGGGGGGGGGGGGGGGGGGGAGGGGGAGGGGAGCAAAAGAGGGGGGGGGGGGGGGGGGAGGG
>NZ_JBVJCE010000012.1:143878-253993 GCF_055588925.1 Amycolatopsis sp. NPDC041971
ACCGGTACTTCCCCCCCTGCTTTTTTGTGCACCCCTTCGCCAGAGGCGTCTTTGCCGCTCTCCTTCTCCCCCCCCCCCCCCCCCACCCCCCCCACCCCCCCCACCCCCCCCCCCCCCGACGTCGCAGCCGGGGTGACGAACGGCAGGGGACGCTCCCACCCGAGGTGGAGGGCCGGGATCAGGCCGCGGTTCGACGCGGTAGAGCCGTTTCGCTCGCCAAGCTCTCCGCATGAGAAAAACGTTGGCGATATTGGCTTTCCTGCCGTCGTCCGCTGTCTGCGGGACGGTGTCTTCCCCGCCGCCGACTCCCACTGTCCGGCCTGATTGGGCCGAACGGCCGCTTGTACGGCCTGTAGCAGGACAAATACTTTCAGGAAGTCGTGCAAGTCATACGGCAATTCACCGGTGGCGAAAGGTGGTACGCCATGCAGAGGACGGCTTCCCGGACGGGGATCCTGGCGGCGCTCATGGGGCTCGCGGTGACGGCGCTGACCGCGGTCGCGAGTCCCGCTCACGCCGGGCCGGTCCATCATCAGGCGGCGACCGACGCACACGCGGTGGCGGCCTACTGGACGCCCGAGCGGATGCGGTCGGCGGTGCCGATCGAGCAGCTGGTCCAGGCCCCGCCCCTTTCGCCCAAGGAGGTCGCGAAGGGCGAGAGCACGATCATCCAGAGCATCCCCAACGGTGGCGGCGCATGGACCGGGGCGGGCAAGGTCGTGCAGACCGCGGGCCGGGTGTTCTTCACCATGGGCGGGCGCAACGCCTCGTGCTCCGGTGACGCGGTCACCAGCGCGAACGGCAGTGTCGTGATCACCGCCGGACATTGTGTGAAGTACCAGGGCGCCTGGCACACCAACTGGACCTTCGCTCCGGGCTACGACAACGGCAATACGCCGTACGGCACCTGGGCCGCGAAGAGCACGCTGACCACTCCGCAGTGGGAAGCGAGCGAGGACATGAACTACGACATCGGCGCGGCCGTGGTCAACCCGCTCAACGGGCAGAAGCTGACCGACGTCGTCGGCGCGCAGGGGATCGCCTTCAACCAGGCGCGCAACCAGTCGATGTACACGTTCGGGTACCCCGCGGCGGCACCGTACGACGGCATGAAGCTGATCTACTGCAGCGGGAGCACGTTCACCGACTTCCTGCTCACCAAGGACCACGGGATGAACTGCGACATGACCGGTGGTTCGAGCGGCGGCCCGTGGTTCCTCAACTTCAGCGAGGCGACCGGCGCGGGCGTCCAAGCCTCGGTGAACAGCTTCGGCTACACCTTCCTGCCCGGCTACATGTTCGGCCCGTACTTCGGCACGGACGCGCAGAACCTCTACAACAAGGCGCAGGCCGCCTGATCGTCCCGTCGCCCGCCCACTCTTTGGGACTTTTGTCCCGGTGGGCGGGCGGCTTTCGGCGCGGCATATCCTGGTGCCTGTGAACTGGACAGTGGACGTTCCCGTCGACACGCTCCCCGAACTGCCTCCTCTGCCTCCCGAGCTGCGTGACCGGCTCGACGACGCGCTTTCCCGGCCCGCCGCGCAGCAGCCCGAATGGCCGGACGCCGAGCTGACGAAGCGCGTACGCGGCGTGCTGGAGAGTGTGCCGCCGATCACCGTCCCCGCCGAGATCGACCGGCTCTCCGACCGGCTCGCCATGGTCGCGCGCGGCGAGGCGTTCCTCCTGCAGGGTGGTGACTGCGCGGAGACGTTCGAGTCGAACACCGAGCCGCACATCCGCGCCAACCTGCGAACCCTGCTGCAGATGGCCGTCGTCCTCACCTACGGCGCGAGCCTGCCGGTGGTGAAGGTCGGCCGGATCGCGGGCCAGTACGCGAAGCCGCGTTCGGCGTCCAACGACGCGCTCGGCCTGCCGGTGTACCGCGGCGACATCATCAACTCGCTCGTCGCCAAGCCCGAACTGCGCGTGCCCGACCCCGGCCGGATGATCCGCGCCTACGCCAACGCGGGCGCCGCGATGAACCTCGTCCGCGCGCTCACCGGCGCCGGTATGGCGGACCTGCACCAGGTGCACGACTGGAACAAGGACTTCGTGAAGTCCTCGCCCGCCAGCGAGCGCTACGAGGCGCTGGCCGCGGAGATCGACCGCGGCCTGCGGTTCATGTCCGCCTGCGGCGTGACCGACGCCTCGCTCCAGTCCACTGAGATCTTCGCCAGCCACGAGGCGCTCTTGCTGGACTACGAGCGCTCCATGCTGCGGATGGACCGCGCGGACGCGACGAACCCCAAGCTGTACAACCTGTCCTCGCACTTCCTGTGGGTGGGCGAGCGGACCAGGCAGCTCGACGGCGCGCACATCGCCTTCGCCGAACTGCTGGCCAACCCGATCGGCCTCAAGATCGGCCCGACGACCACACCCGAGCAGGCCGTCGAGTACGTCCGCCGCCTCGACCCGCGCAACGAGCCCGGCCGCCTGACGCTGATCGCCCGGATGGGCAACGGCAAGGTCCGCGAGGTGCTGCCCGCGATCGTCGAGAAGGTCGAGGCGTCCGGGCACAAGGTCATCTGGCAGTGCGACCCGATGCACGGCAACACGCACGAGTCTTCGACGGGCTACAAGACCCGGCACTTCGACCGGATCGTGGACGAGGTGCAGGGCTTCTTCGAGGTGCACCGCAAGCTCGGCACGTACCCGGGTGGCATTCACGTCGAACTCACCGGCGAGGACGTCACCGAATGCCTCGGCGGCGCGCAGGAGATCTCGGATCTGGACCTTTCGGGCCGGTACGAGACCGCGTGCGACCCGCGCCTGAACACGCAGCAGTCGCTGGAGCTGGCGTTCCTGGTCGCGGAGATGCTGCGCGGCTGACCGGGTTTCGTACGCGCTATGAACGGACCGTTCCTTGCAAATTTCGCAAGGAACGGACCGTTCCTAGCACGCGCTAGGCAGTGTCCAGCAGCCTCGCGGCCGACTTGAGCACCCCGTCCCGCAGCGAACCCACGTCCGAGACCGCCGCCCCGTTCGCCTGAAGTCCGATGTGGACGGAGTCACGGTAGGTCGCCACCGCGATCCCGATCGCCTGCCGCGGCGCCAGCGGCACGAACGGGTACACACCGTCGAGTTTCGTCCCGTCGAGGGCGAGCCGGTTGGGCGGCACCGGCACGGTGGTGATCACGAGGTCGAACAGCAGCGGCGCGGCCAGTCCGGCGGCCTTGCTGCCGAGCCGGTGCAGCATCGGCGGCATCCGGCCGGCGAGCAGCGGGAACGCGCCGGCGCCCCGGGCCGGGCCCCCGGCCTTGTTCCGGCTCATCTCGCGCTGGACGGCCAGCAGCCGCCGCACCGGGTCGTCGAGGCCGACCGGCAGGTCGCAGAGGTAGCCGGACAGCTTGTTCCCGCCCAGTTGCTCGGCGGACCGTCCGCGCACGCTGACCGGGATGAGCGCCCGCAGTGTCCGGTCGTCGGCGCGTTGACCGCGGTTGGTCATCCATTCGCGCAGCGCGCCGCTGAGGATCGCCAGCACGACGTCGTTGGCCGTCCCGCCGTGGGCCCGGCGGATCCGCCGGATCTCGGTGGTGTCCAGCCGGACGAGGCCGAGCCGTCGTTCGGTCGACGGCGGCGCGCTGATCGGCGACAGCGGCGAACGGGTCGCGCGGACGACCGAAGAGGCGATCCCGGCCTGGGCCAGCGTCGAGCCGACGGCCTCCTTGACAGCGTCCACAGGGGAGCGAGGCGCGGGCGGTCCGGTGCCGCCGCGCGGACGCCGCGTCGCGTGAGGAAGCTCGTCGAGCAGGCCCGCGGCGACGGCGTACGCCCCCGCCCCGTCGGTGAGCGCGTGGTGCAGTTTCAGCAGCAACGCGAACTCGCCGTCCGGCAGGCCGGTGACGAGATGCAAGTCCCACAAGGGTTTTCCGGTGTCGAGCGGACGGCCCATCCAGTGCGACGCGTAGGCGGAGAGCGGGTCCGGTTCGTACAGGGAGCTCAGATGGTGATGTGAAATATGTTCACTGGCAACGAAATCCGGGTCCTCGGCCCAGATGGCGGCGCCGGGCGGGAACAGCGTGGTGCGAGGGCGCTGACGCAGCTTCGGAAGCCGGGCCGCCCGCTCGGCGAGCAACGTGGTCAGCTGACGCGCGTGCACCTGCCCGTGCGGGCGGAAGGTGGCCACCGCGCCCATGTGCATCGGTGTCGTTTCGCTTTCCAGGCAAAGGAAAGCGACATCGAGTGCGCTCAGCTGCAGGCCTGACATCATTTGCCTTCCGTGACGCTCCGGCTAGGGGCACAACTGCACCAGCCTGACATGACGGGCGGGTGGTCGTCATGTTTCCTCGGCGCTAATTACCGCTGGTTTCACTCGAACGATGGGATCGTGTTCGGACATGGACCACGGCTCTGCGACAGATGGTGGACCGTGCGTCCCGGGGTAACTCGTTAGCGGATCATCCGAGGAAACCGGCAGACTGCACCACCATGACCGACGAACCGCAGCGCCCCGAACCGCCGCTCACCGGCGACGAGCGCACCCAGCTGAACGGCTTTCTCGACTTCCTCCGCGCCACGGTCGTGTGGAAGTGCTCGGGCCTCACCGACGAGCAGGCCCGGCGGCCGCTCGTCCCCAGTGAACTGACCACCGTCGCCGGTCTGCTCGGGCATCTGACCCTCGTCGAGCAGTACTGGTTCACCGTGGTGCTCAACGGCCAGGAAGACGTCTGGAAGGAGGCGCTGGAGGTCGATCCGGACGCCGAATTCCGGGTCGCCATGCAGACCCCGATCGACCAGCTGATCGCCGTCTACGAGGCCGAGTGCGAGCGCAGCCGCAAGGTCGTCGCCGGGATGGGGCTGGACGACGAGGTCCCCTTCCGCGGCGATCGCAAGGTCAACGTCCGGTTCGTGGTCGCGCACATGATCGAGGAGACCGGCAGGCACGCCGGCCACCTCGACCTGTTACGCGAGCTGACCGACGGTCTCACCGGGGAGTGACCCTGCGCGGGGGCAGCGGGAAGAATCCGCTGGTCCGCTCGACGTACGTCGCGTATCCCGGCCGCGAACGCCGCAAACCCTTCTCCAGCAAAGGTTTTCCAGTGCCCTTGGCGAGGGTGTACGTCATCGCGATCGGCGACAGGATCGTCGCCGCCCCCACCCAGCTCGAACACGCCAGCAGGTACAGGCCCCACCACACGCACGCGTCGCCGAAGTAGTTGGGATGCCGCGTGTAGCGCCACAGTCCGCTGTCGAGCACCTTCCCCTTGTTGGCCGGGACGGCCTTGAAACGGCGCAGCTGCTCGTCGCCGATCGTCTCGAACCCGAAGCCGGCCAGCCACACCGCGACACCGAGCCACGCCGTCAGCCCGAACGAGTCGCCGTACATCGCGAACTGGACCGGTAGCGAGGCGAACCAGAGCACCACCGCCTGCAGCAGGTACACGCGGACGAAGAGGTTGAGCGCCGGATTCTCCCCGGCGTTCTCCGCCATCCGCACATAACGCGGGTCTTCCGGCAGTTTGTGGTTGCGCAGGTGGAGGTGGACGCCGAGGCGCACACCCCAGACCGTGGTCAGCAGCGCGGTGACCACGCGCAGCGCCACCGACCCGTCCCCGAGTGGGGCCGCCACCAGCGCGACGAGGGCGAAGCCCGGTCCCCAGAACGTGTCGACGGTGTCGTACCGCTTGCGCCACCGCGCGACGGCGAAGGTGACGACGAAGGCCACGAGGGTCGCGCCCGCCGTCACCGCGAGGGTCCCGCCGAGGGCCATCAGGACCACTCCCGGGTGGCGGGTAGCGCGCTCAAGCCTTCCTCGGACGGGTGGACCGCGAGGATCTGGTCGACGCCCATCCGGTTCTCCTCGAACGCGAGCGCCCCGCCGACCAGGTACAGCCGCCAGACCCGCGCACCGGACTCACCGATCAGCGCCACGACGTCGTCCCAGTTGGCTTCGAGCGTCTTCTCCCATGCCCGGACCGTGCGCACGTAGTGCTCGCGCAGCGCGTGGACGTCGCGGATCTCGAATCCGGCGGTCTCCAGATGCCCGAGCGTGCGGCCCAACGGCCGCATCGTCATGTCGGGGGCGATGTAGCGCTCGATGAACGCGCCGCCGCCGGGGGCCACCGTGCCGCGGGACATCTGCTGCAGGACCAGCCGTCCGGTGGGCTTGAGCATCCGGTACAGCGTCCGCGTGTACTCGGGGTAGTTCTCCTCGCCGACGTGTTCGCCCATCTCGATGGACGCGACCGCGTCGAACGGCTCGTCGGCCGACCCGAGGTACGTTTTCCCGCCGAGGGTCCGGGTGCACAGTTCGCGATAGTCCTGCCGCCGGACCTCGACGCGTTCCTCGAGGTCGTGCTGGACGAGACGGCCGCGGATGTGCTGCCGCTGCTCCGCCGAAAGCGTGATCCCGACGGCGTGCACGCCGTGGTGCTTCGCCGCGTGCACCAGCAGCGAGCCCCAGCCACAACCGACGTCGAGCAGGCGCATCCCCGGCCGGAGGCCGAGCTTGCGGCAGATCAGCTCCAGTTTGTCCCACTGGGCCTGTTCGACGTCGTAGCCGTCCTCGTCGGAGGCCCAATACCCGGACGAGTAGGCCATCGATTCGTCGAGCAGCAGCTGGTAGAAGGCGTTGCTCAGGTCGTAGTGATGCACGATCGCGGACTTGTCGCGGAGCAGGGTGTGCAGTTTCCCGGACAGCCGGGCTTCCTCGACGGGCGGCTTGGGCGGCGGCCCGACGACACCCAGGCGCACCGCGATCCGCAGCGCCTCGGCCCATTCGCGCGGGCCGAGCTTGGCACCGCGCGAGGCACCCGACCGGGTCAGCGTCCAGATCCGGCGGAATCCGTCGGCGAGATCGCCTTCGACATCGAGATCTCCGGAGACGTAGGCCCTCGCCAGCCCCAGTTCGCCGGGGGCGTAGAGGAGACGGCGCAGCGCACGCCGGTTCCGGAGTACCACGGTCGGGGTATCCGGCGGACCGGTGCGTACGCCATCCCAGGTACGGAGACCGACCGGCAAGGAGCGACCGAGGAGCCGCTCGACGAACGGGGCCAGGCGGGACGCGGGACTGTTCGGCATAGTCGTCATTCGCTCCCGGACCGGAAAGGGATGGGTCGGAGGTGGCACCGCTTCACGCGATCCAATCCTCGGCCGCTCCGGCTCCGAATGTCTTATGTGCACACCAAGGGGCAACGCATCGGGGTCATCGGCAGCGGCGTCGCCGGCCTCACGGCGGCCTACCTGCTTCAACGCCGTTACGAAGTGCTGCTGTTCGAAGCCGACGACAGGCTGGGCGGGCACGCGCACACCCACGACGTCCCGAGCGCGCACGGCGGCACCGTCGGCGTCGACTCCGGGTTCATCGTGCACAACGAGCGCACCTATCCGAACCTGCTCCGCCTCTTCGCCGAACTGGGTGTCACCACCCGCGACGCGGAGATGTCGATGAGCATCCGCTGCGACGGCTGCGGACTCCAGTACGCCGGGGCGAAGGGCATGAAAGGCCTGTTCGCCCAGCCACGCAACGTCACCCGAGGGCGCTACCTGCGGATGCTCGCCGACGTCAAGCGCTTCCATCGGCACGCGAAACGCGTCCTCGAAGCGCCCGAGGCCGGAGACGTCACGCTCGGCGCGTTCCTCGCGATCGGCGGGTACTCGAAGTACTTCGTCGACCACTTCATGCTCCCGGTCGTCTCGACCGTCTGGTCGGCCGACCGGACCGACACGCTCCGCTACCCGGCGCGCTATCTGTTCGAGTTCCTGCGCAACCACGGCATGCTGTCGGTCGGCGGTTCCCCGTGCTGGCGTACCGTCGCCGGAGGCTCCCGCGAGTATGTCGAGCGGGCGGCCAAGCAGCTGACCGCCGTGCACCTGTCGACGCCGGTCCGCTCGGTCAAGCGCACCCCGCGGGGGATCGAGGTCCGTGACGACGCCGACACGCGGCACAAGCTCGACAAAGTCGTCCTGGCCACGCACGCGGACCAGGCACTGAAGCTGCTCACGGCGCCGACCGAGGCCGAACGTGCGGTCCTCGGCTCGTTCCGCTACTTCAGCAACGAGGCGTGGCTGCACACCGACACCGGCGTGCTCCCGACGGCGGAATCGGCTCGGGCGGGCTGGAACTACGCCACCCCCTTCTGCGGTGCGGGCCACGGCGCGGTCCAGGTGTCCTACGATATGAACCGCCTGATGCGGCTCGACGAGCCGACCGGCCACGTCGTCACGCTCAACCCCGGCAAGGCCCCTGACCTTGATGCGGTGCTGGCCAAGATGACCTACGAACACCCCGTCTACACGCCGGAATCCGTCGCCGCCCAGCGTCGTCTGCCGGAACTGAACGACGACGCGGTCGCCTTCGCCGGGGCGTATCACGGCTGGGGGTTCCACGAGGACGGCTGCGCCTCCGGTGTCCGCGCCGCCGAGAAATTCGGGGTGCGCTGGTGACGGTGATGGCCGTGCTCTACGACTCCACGGTGGCGCATGTCCGGCGCAACGATCCGCCGCTCTCGTTCGCCCACCGCGTCTATCTGTGGTTCATCGACCTCGACGCGCCGCCGAAGCTGCCGTGGTGGCTGCGCCCCTTCGCCCGCTTCGACCCTCGAGACCACTTCGCGTCCAAGGACACCGCCAGCATCCGGTCCAAATTGGACCGCTGGCTCGCGGCGCGCGACGTCGACCTTCGCGCCGGCCGGGTGCTGATGCTCGCCGGCGCGCGGATGTTCGGCCACAACTTCAACCCGATCACCCTGTACTGGTGCCACCGGCCCGACGGTGCGCTCGAATGCGTGGTCGCCGAGGTCCACAACACCTACCGCGGCAGGCACGCGTACCTCCTGCGTCCCGACGAAGCCGGAAACGCCGTCGCGGACAAGGAGTTCTACGTCTCGCCGTTCCAGCCGATGGACGGTGAGTACCGGATGGAGGTGCCCAGGCCGGAGTCGCTGCTCTCGGTCGAGATCGCCCTCCGCCAGGACGGGAAGACCCTGCTGATCGCGTCGCTGCGCGGGGTGCGCCGACCGGCCACCGCCAAGTGGCTGGCGCATATGCTGATCACCCGTCCGCTCATGCCGCACCGGGTCTCCGCGCTGATCCGGCGGCACGGGATCACACTGTGGTGGAAGAAGGCACCGATCACGCGGCGAACACCACAGACACCACAGGCATTACTGACGGCCGGAGGCACGCTTGATGGATGAATCGGCACGCCCGCGCCGGATGGCGCCCGTTCCCGAAGACGGCGAACCGGCAGGCCCGACGGCCGAGGATCTGCTCGTCCGGGTCGCGAAGGGCGATGAGCGGTCCTTCGACGCTTTGTACGACAAGCTCGCCGGCCCGGTCCTCGGCCTGGTGCGGCGGATCCTGCGTGACTCCGCGCAGTCGGAAGAAGTCACCCAGGAGGTGATGGTGGAGCTGTGGCGCACGGCCACGCGCTACTCCCCGGAGCGGGGGAGCGCGCTGAACTGGGCCATGACGCTCGCGCACCGCCGTGCCGTCGACCGCGTCCGTTCGGCACGCGCCAGTTCGGACCGCGAGGTCAAGGCGACCTTCGAGGCCGCCCGCGCCCGGCCCTTCGACGAGGTGGCCGAGGCCGTCGCGGCCCGCTGGGAACGGTCGCAGGTGCGCCGCTGTCTCACGACCTTGACCGAGCTGCAACGGGAATCCGTGCTGCTCGCCTACTACCAGGGATATACCTATCGTGAGGTCTCGGAAGTGCTCCAGACCCCGCACGGGACCATCAAGACCCGGCTCCGGGACGGCCTGATCCGGCTCCGGGACTGTTTGGGGGTGACGGCATGACCATGCCCGAAATGCACACGCTCACCGGCGCCTACGCCGTCGACGCGTTGTCCGATGTGGAGCGTGCGCAGTTCCAGCGGCACCTCGGGGAGTGCGCTTCCTGCGCTCAAGAGGTCCTCGAACTGCAGATGACCGCGACCCGGCTCGGCGCCGCGCTGGCCGAAGACCCGCCGCCCGAACTCAAGCGCCGGGTGCTCGAGGAGGCGATGGCGACCAGGCAGCAGCCGCCGAAGACACGCTTCGAGACCGGGCAGCGTGTCAAGGACCGCCGCCGCGCCCCGCGCTGGGCGATCGCGGCGGCCGCGGCGGCGATCGTCGGGCTGGCGGGCACCGCCGTGTTCGGCGGCATCGCCTACGACAACCACACCCAGCTGACCGCCGCGCGCGAACAAGCGGCGCGCTACGAGCCCGTCGCCGAGGTGCTTTCGGCCGCCGACGTCCGGACCGGGCGCGCCGACGCCACCGTCGGGGGTGGCGGGACCGTGATGATGTCGCGCTCGAAGGACAAGCTCGTCTTCATGGCGGCACAGCTGCCGAAGAACGAACCGGGCCGGACCTACCAGGCGTGGCTGATGTTCCCGGGCACCGCACCCAAGCCCGCCGGGCTCATTTCCGGTGGTCAGGGCGGTGCGCTGCTGGTCGCCGACGGACTCGGCGGGGCCGAGAGGTTCGCGCTCAGCGTCGAACAGGCGGGCGGATCACCGACCGGAACGCCGTCGAAGGACGTCGTCATGGTCATGCCCATGCCCACCTGATCCCCGCCCCTACCAGGCCGCCGTTCGCCGCCGCGACCGGGTCTCGCTCTTGCGCCCGCGAACATGTTGTGGCAAAACACCTTTGCGACACACGGCGTGGCTACTGGATTCGAGCCAGCCTGGTGCATACCGTCCTGCTTCAACGTCGGCAGTTGACATAACTCTCGATCTGAACTTCAGCTCGAGGGTTTCGGCAGAGGCTCAGCGACCGGCGGGCAGCACGAGCACACACGATCAGGAAGGCGGCTCCGATGACGCCCCCGCACAACTACCTTGCGGTGATCAAGGTCGTCGGTATCGGCGGCGGCGGAGTGAACGCCGTGAACCGCATGATCGAGGTCGGCCTCAAGGGTGTCGAGTTCATCGCGGTGAACACCGACGCACAGGCACTGCTCATGTCCGACGCCGACGTCAAGCTCGACATCGGCCGGGAACTGACCCGCGGTCTCGGTGCCGGCGCCGCCCCCGAGGTGGGGCAGAAGGCCGCCGAGGACCACCGCGAAGAGATCGAAGAGGTCATCAAGGGCGCCGACATGGTGTTCGTGACCGCGGGTGAAGGCGGTGGCACCGGCACCGGTGGCGCGCCCGTCGTCGCCCAGATCGCCCGCAAACTCGGCGCGCTGACCATCGGCGTCGTCACCCGCCCGTTCACCTTCGAGGGCAAGCGCCGCAGCAAGCAGGCCGAAGACGGCATCCAGCAGCTGCGCAACGAATGCGACACCCTCATCGTCATCCCGAACGACCGGCTGCTCCAGCTGGGCGACATCGGCGTCTCGCTGATGGACGCCTTCCGTTCGGCGGACGAGGTGCTGCTTTCGGGTGTCCAGGGCATCACCGACCTGATCACCACGCCGGGTCTGATCAACCTGGACTTCGCCGACGTCAAGAGCGTCATGTCCGGTGCGGGTTCCGCGCTGATGGGCATCGGCTCGGCGCGCGGGGAAGGCCGGGCGATCCAGGCGGCGGAGAAGGCGATCAACTCGCCGCTGCTGGAAGCGTCGATGGACGGGGCGCACGGCGCGCTGCTGTCGATCGCGGGCGGTTCGGACCTCGGCCTGTTCGAGATCAACGAAGCCGCGTCGCTGGTGCAGGAATCCGCGCACCCCGACGCCAACATCATCTTCGGGACGATCATCGACGACTCGCTCGGCGACGAGGTCCGGGTCACCGTGATCGCGGCCGGTTTCGATGCCGGCACCCCGACCCACAAGAAGCTCGACCCGTCGACCTTCGGCTCCCGCTCCAACTCGTCGACCGCGTCCGCACAGGCCGGCCAGGTCAACGGCGGCGGGGCGACTCCGGTGCAAAGCCCGCCTTCGGGTGCCACGCCGGTGCCGTCGACCGGTTCGAACGGCTACCCGGTCGCGCCGCCGCGCACGCACACGCCGATGCCGTCCTCGCGCAACGAGGGCAACGGCTCGCTGAGCGGCGGACTTCCGCAGCCCGGCGGCGGCTCGCGCGGCTACTCGCCGATCGGATCGAACTCGACCCACGGCAGCCTGCCCGGCCGCGCCACCCCGGTGCACGACGACCCTTCGGACGACGAGGTCGACGTGCCGCCGTTCATGCGCAGGTAAATCGAGCTGTATTTTTATCGCGCTGCCGCTATCACGCTGCCAGGGCGCCCGTTCGGGGAGAAGGTACATTCTCCCTGGAGGGCGCCCTGTCATCGTGATAGCGGGGCCTGTCGGCCAAAAGGCGCGACTTCAGAAGATCAAAAGACCTTGGTCACCTCAGCTGGGTCGCCTGAGCTGGGGCACCTTGGCTTAGGAGGCAAGTTTTGCGGGTACGGCGGGTTGTCACGACAAGGGCGGGCGGGGCCTCGCGGCCGCCTTACGACACCTTCAACCTCGGTGACCACGTCGGTGACGACGCCGGCGACGTCTACGCCAACCGCAAACGTCTCGCCACCGAACTCGGCCTCACCGAGGACAGGCTGGCGTGGATGGAGCAGGTCCACGGCCGTACCGCCACCGTCGTCGACGGTTCCGAAACCTCCGCCGCCGAAGCGACCGACGCGCTCGTGACGGCCGAGCCCGGCCTCGCGCTCGTGGTGCTCGTCGCCGACTGCGTTCCCCTCATGCTCGCCGATGCCGATGCCGAAGCCGGTGTCGTCGCCGCTGTCCACGCGGGCCGCGTCGGCACCAGGGTCGGTGTCGTCCCCGCCGCGATCGAGGCGATGCGCGGTCTCGGTGCCGAGCCGGCCCGCACCGAAGCGCTGCTCGGCCCCGCGATCTGCGGCGACTGCTACGAAGTCCCCGCCGACATGGCCGCCGACGTCGAAAAGCACGTGCCGGGCAGCGCCTGCAAAACCCGCAAGGGCACGCCGGGGCTCGATCTGCGCGCCGGCCTCTGGCGGCAACTGGCCGACCTCGGCGTCGGCAAGATCGGTGTCGACCCGCGCTGCACCAACGAAGACAAGACACTCTTCAGCTTCCGCCGCGACGGCACCACCGGCCGGATCGCGGGGATCACCTGGCTGGACGCGTCGTGAGTACCGCCGACGAACGAAAGGCGGAACTCGCCGCCTCCCTCGCCGAAGTGGAAGAGCGGGTCGGCGCCGCGTGCAAGGCCGCCGGGCGGGCGCGCGACGAGGTCAAGTTGCTCGCGGTCACCAAGACCTTCCCGGCGCTCGACGCCGCGCTGCTCGCCGACCTCGGCGCGCTCGACCTCGCCGAGAACCGCGATCAAGAGGCGGGCGCGAAAGCCCAGGAAGTCGCCGATCTCCGTCCGGACGCCCGCGTCCGCTGGCATATGGTCGGCAGTCTGCAACGGAACAAGGCCCGCTCGGTGGTGCGCTGGGCCGACGAGGTCCAGTCCGTCGACTCCGAACGCCTCGCCGACGCGCTCGCGAAGGCCACCAGGTCGGCCCTCGATTCCGGGCAACGCGAGCACCCGCTGGACGTCCTCATTCAAGTAAGTCTCGATGACGATCCGAAGCGCGGGGGCATTCGGGTGAGCGACTTAAGCCAATTGGCGGAGCGAATAGCCCATGTGGGTGATCTTCGCCTCCGGGGGCTTATGGCCGTGGCTCCGCTGGGTATTGCTCCTGTGGAGGCGTTCGAGGAACTCGCTCGCGCGTCGGAGCGTCTACGGGAAGAGCACCCAAAAGCCCGTGAGATCTCCGCCGGAATGAGCAATGATCTCGAGCAGGCGATCGCGCACGGCTCAACCTGTGTGCGTGTCGGAACCGCGTTGCTCGGTGGACGCGGTTTAGCCTCGCCCTAGGGAATACCGTCTCGTCGTTACGGGGAGTGGTGGCGAGGGCGGGGGAGTACGGTGCGGGACGCGGCTAAGGCTAGGGAGAGGCATGAGCGCGCTGCAGAAGCTGAAGGCCTACTTCGGGATGGTGCCCGCGGACGAAGACGGCTATGACGTCGAGGATGACTACCGGCGAGGCTACGCCCCAAAGGAATATGCCGACGACGAATATGACTACGACGATGAGCCGCCGGCCCGGTCACGGGGTGGACGTTACCGGGACCTCGATGACACGTATGACGAGCCCGCGCCGCGCCCTCGGTCACGCTCCGTGCCCAGCGCGGAGCCTGTGGTCCACGGGGCGCTGGCCATCGATCGCCAGCCGGAACCGGTCGCCCGGCTGCGGCCGGTCACCGAGCCGGTCCGTGCCGCGGTGCGTGACCCGTTGAGCCGGATCACCACGCTGCACCCGACGAGCTACGCCGAAGCGCGGGCGATCGGGGAGCACTACCGGGAGGGCATCCCGGTGATCATGAACCTCACGGAGATGGAGAACGCGGACGCGAAGCGTCTCGTCGACTTCGCCGCTGGGCTCGCTTTCGCGTTGCGCGGATCGATGGACAAGGTCACCAACAAGGTGTTCCTTCTCTCACCGCCCGATGTGGACGTCACGGCGGAGGACCGTCGGCGGATTGCCGAAGGCGGATTATTCCTGCGCGGCTGATCACCCGGTGACCGCTGAACGCAGCCGGATGTGATTTTGTCGACTCATCGGCATCTCTTGCCCGTCCACTGCGTCTTTTGACGCAGACCATGGCAGAGTGGTTACGTGAATGCTGTGTTGCTGGTCGTCTGGTACGTGCTGTTCGCCTTCTGGCTCCTGCTGACGGCACGGATCGTCGTCGAGCTCGTGCGTGCTTTCGCTCGCGAGTGGCGTCCTGCCGGAGGGGTTGCGGTAACGCTGGAGACCATCTACACAGTGACCGACCCACCGGTTCGTCTGTTCAGACGAATCATCCCGACCGTACGAATCGGCGGCGTCGGACTGGACTTATCGATTATGGTGCTGCTGTTGGTTGTGTTCTTTGCGATGCAGCTGGCAACGCCAGGGTGATTTTCGGGGAAGCCCCGGTGGACCTGCAGGCCATGGAGTGCGTGAGGTGATCTGATGTCGTTGACCCCCGCTGACGTGCACAACGTCGCGTTCAGCAAGCCGCCCATTGGCAAAAGGGGCTACAACGAGGACGAGGTGGACGCGTTCCTCGACCTGGTGGAGACCGAGCTTGCCCGGCTGATCGAAGACAACAACGAGCTGCGGCAGCAGGTCGAACAGCTCGACAACGAGCTCGAGACCACCCGTGGTGAGCTCGAGAACGCCAAGGCCGGCGCCGTCGGCCCGCCGCCACAGGTACGCGACGAGCCGTCGCGTCGCCTGGCGC
The DNA here is from genome assembly GCF_055588925.1 of Amycolatopsis sp. NPDC041971. NCBI lineage: Bacteria > Bacillati > Actinomycetota > Actinomycetes > Pseudonocardiales > Pseudonocardiaceae > Amycolatopsis > Amycolatopsis sp. NPDC041971. The sequence continues at coordinate 159,012 of NZ_JBVJCE010000012.1, forward strand.
CGGTGCCGCCGCCGCAGTCGGCGATGGAGCAGACCCAGGCCCACTCGATGGTGCCGGACAACGGGGAGCCCAACGTCCAGGCCGCGAAGGTGCTCGGGCTGGCGCAGGAAATGGCCGACCGGCTCACCGCCGAGGCCAAGACCGAGTCGGACGGCATGCTCGCCGAAGCCCGGACCAAGTCCGAGCAGCTGCTGTCGGACGCGCGGTCCAAGTCGGACTCGATGGTGAACGAGGCGCGCACGCGCGCCGAGACCATGCTGAACGACGCGCGAACCCGTGCCGAGACCTTGGAGCGCCAGGCGCGCGACAAGGCGACGACCATGGAGCGCGAGGCTCAGCGCAAGTACACCGAGACCATGAACAACATGAACGCGGAGAAGGGCTCGCTGGGCAAGAAGATCGAAGAGCTGCGCACGATCGAGCGGGAGTACCGCACGAGGTTGCGCGGGTTCCTCGAGTCCCAGCTGCGTGAGCTCGACGACCGCGGTTCGGCCGCTCCCGCCTCGGCGTCCTCGTCGAACTCGGGCCAGTCGCCGTCCTCCGGTGGCGGACAGGGCTACTCGTTCGGTCCTCGGGCCGAAGCGGGCTGATCTCCGCCCGGGTGGTTTCCACCTGGTTGTTCCTACGCGGTCTATTTCTACACAGTGGAACGGCCTCGGCACTCTCCGGAGGGTCGGGGCCGTTTCGCTGGGCTCTCGTGTTGTAATTCACCGTGCTCTACATCGTCCTGGTACTGGTACTGGCGGCTCTGGGGCTGCTCGTCGCGGCGCTCATCACCGCGAACTCCCTGTGGGCTTGGCTCTCCATCGGTCTCTCCGTCGTCGCGGGGTTGCTGCTTCTCTTCGACTTGCTGCGCCGCCGGAAGAAGCGCGCGGCCGACACCCCCGCCGAAGAACCGGCGGAGGAATCGGTCGAAGACGCGTCCGATGACGACGAACTCGCCGAGGGCGAGGAAAAGAAATCCGAGGATGTCGAGCAGACCGTCTTGATGCCCGCCTCCGGTGAGCTGGGCGACGCTGAAGAGTCTTCGGAGCCTCAGGGCGCCGGCGACCCCGGCGAGGAGGACAGCGACCCCGAGGACGTGGCGGTCGTCTCCGAACTCGAGGCCGAGATCGTCGTCGTCGACGAGTACCCGCGCTATCACGTGATCTCGTGCACGTGGCTCGAAACCCGGGACACGATCCCGCTCGGTATCGGCGAGGCGCGGCAGCTCGGCTTCACCCCGTGCGCGCTGTGCACGCCCGACGCCGAGACCGCCAGGCAGCACCGCGACAAGGTCTAGGCACTCTTGAGCGTCTGAGCCGCTTCGCCGACCGCCACCACGTCGGCGGCGATCGTGTCGAGCACCAGGCGCTGTTCCGCGTCCGCGTCCCGTGGCACCGGGATTTCCGCCGCCTCTTCGGTCCCGAGTGTGCGTGCCGCTTCGTCGACGGCTTCCGCCGCTCCGGCCGATCCCGGCCGCAGCAAGAGCGACGACGCGGTGACGGACAGGCCGCGCAAGGCTTCGGCGGCGTTCTCCAGCGCGTCCTGCTGGCCGGGCGCGGGCTGCTTGGTGCCCGGCTCCGCGGCGCGCAGGCCGTGATGGGCGACGGCGGCGGCACGGAACTCGCGGCCGAGCGTTCGCGGGTCGACGTCCTCGCCGCGCAGTTTCCGCCCCACCGAGCCGAGCAGCGCACGGGTGGCGCCGACCGCGCTCTCGAACCGTTCCGCCGGGCCGGGTTTCGGTACGCCGGGGATCGCGGCGAAACCGAACAGCAGGGCGATGGCGCCGGCGAGGACCATCAGAAGCAAGTACTCGACGAGTACGTAGCGCGGGTCGAGGTGTCTGGTGGTCGCGTTCATGCCGACCGACATCAGGACCATGCAGCCGTTGAACACCGCCGGTCGCGTCCGCATGAACGAGAACCCGACAAGCAGCGCGACGAGCCCGATCGGCAGCAGAAACCCTCGCGGCAGAAGCCAAAGAACGAGCGTGAGCACGACGGCACCGCCGAGAGACCCGCCGATCCGCTGCCAGGCCTTGCTCAGGCTGTCCCGCCATTCCGGTTGCATGATGGCGAAAGTGGCGAGCAGGAACGACACGGTGAGCGGGTCGCTGGGCCGGAAACTCGCGACCACCAGTGCCAGCCCGACGCCGAGCCCGCAGCGGAGTGCGTGCCGGAACTGCGCCGACTGCCAGGAAAACGCGCCGCTCAGCTCGATCCGGCGCAACTCCTTACGGAGTCCTTTAGGAACGTCCACACGCGACTCGTCGCGTTCGATCGCCGCGGCCCGGATGGTTTCGAGAGCGTCCCAGAGCCCGTCGACGAGCCTTGCCGAGGCACCCGGAAGTCCGACGGGTTCTTTGCGCCGCACCGGTTCGACCTCGTCCGGCGCCGTCGCGTTCCGGACGGCCACGGCAAGCTTGGCGGCTTCTTCCTTGGCGACGCCGAGCGTTTCACCGATTTCGGGGCCGTTCAGCCGTTTCCCGCGGATCTCGAGCAACCCGGTGACCGCGCGATACCGGAACATGCCGCCGAGGACCCTCCCGGTCCAGCGACGGGGCCGATCCGCGAGCCAAAGCCGCGCCGCACGTTCCTGCGTTTCGGGCGAACCCGTCGCGAGCGCGTCGGCCAGCGCGTCACGGGTCGGCTTGGCCGGATCCTTCGCGCCCATCAGCACTCGCAACAGGACTACGACCCCCACCGCGAGCGACGGCGCGCCCAGGATCTGCCCCGCCGACGCCGTCCCCGTCAACTGGAAGCCGTACCCGAACAGCGACGCCATCCCGAGCCCCAGGCCGACCGTCACGAACCGCGCCCCGAGCACCGGCAGCAGCCCGGCGACGACCACGATCACCACCAACAGCCCGATCGCCGCCCACTGCGACACCGCCCCCAGCAAACGTGGCACGCCGACCGCGAGGATCAACGCGGGCGCGAACCACCCCAGCAACCGCAGATCCGCCCAAAGCGGCCCGCCCACCACCGCCATGAGACAGAAAAGCGCGGTGAGGGCCGCCAGTACGGCCGCGTTGCCCAGCCCCAGCAGGAACCCGAGCCCACTGACGCCGCCGAGGACCACCAACAGGACGACGAGGAGTCCGGGCCCTTTCATCGTGCCCCGCAGATCGACATACCCGTCAACCTAGAGGCGATGGCGGGGACGGCAACTCGGGCCCTGTGGGAGCCAAGACTACTGCGGCTGAACTCAGACCATGAAGTACATGAAGGCCCCCTTCCTTGCGTCTAGGTACAGGAAGGGGGCCTTCGTGTACTTCACGTGAGCGCTGGCCTCTTGGCATCAGGCAAATATGCGCCGCACGTCACTTGCGAAAGGGTTGCTTGAACTCAAATTGTCACTCACGACGCCTTCGCGCCCTTAAAGTTGCTTCGCTGCATGCGCATTCCGGCCACTTTGTTCGCTAGGCTGTTCGGGCTAGCGCATGTGTTCGATTTGAAGTAGCGTGGGGTTGTGGACAGCGACGATGCATCCCCGGAGACGTCCACCGCGTGGTGGCGTGTCGATACCGCGACGCTGCATGTCCGCAAGCAGGAACTCGAGATCTGGAAGCGTCGGATCGACGCGGAGCAGAATGTGATTCTGACGGAAAACAATTCCCGTGGTGTTCGGGGGTGTTCTGGTCATTCGACGTTGGCGGCGTTGATTTTCCATCGATAGATCCCGTCCCGACGTCCGTCGTTACGACCTGCCCGAAGTATGGCCGCGGAGACCGAATCCGTCGTCGTCCTGATAGGTGCCGATCTCCATCGCGCTGCCGTCGTCCAGCCACGCCTGAAGCCAGTGAAGCTGGAGGCAAGGAACGTCGGGGTCGGCGAATTGTGGACCGGCTCCCGCCACGTTCTCCCGGAGAGCCATCTTTACGCCGGTCCACATGTCGACTTGCCTGCCACGCAACGACGCGAAGCTCCCTGCTTGCTCGGCCAGCCAGTCGTCCCGCGCCATATTCGCAGTATCGCCGAAACTGTCGGTCCCTCACGGCACACTGCCGCCGTGACCATCACGCGGACGCAAGCCTGGGTCGAATCGCTCGGCGGCCCGCTCATCGTCGTGCCCGTCTCCGTCTTGCCGCAGTGGAAGGGAAGCCTGGAAGGGGGTGAAGACGACTACGACCGTGCCTGCGCGGTGAGCGCGCCGGCGGGCACCCTTCCCATCGGCGGGGTGACGGGCCTGGTCCTCGGAGAGGAGCCCGCCACCACTTGCTATCTCCCGGAACACCGCGCGTTCCTTCGATGGTTCGCCGCCGACTCCGAGGCAGATTTGCTCACCGAGGCCGAGTGGCTCCTCGCCGATCCCGCCACACCATGGCAGGACTGCGGCCAGTGGGAGACCGACGGCCCCGCGATTCTCATGGACTCGGTGGCGGCCGGCCCGGAGCTGGGCGTCGAGTATCCCGCCGGCGGGAAGCCGGAGCAGGCGTACGTCGAGATCGAGAAAGGGCACTTCGGGATCCGAGCCGTCCATACTCAAGGAGTCGGCCTGGTCCGGCTGACCCCGAAGACCGGGTGACAACCCGATTGCCCTCGCGCGCTACCCTTGACTCAACTGGCACCGATCCGGCATCACCGGGGAGCCTCCGGAAGAACAGGGCACAGGCCCTCAGTAGAACCGGACGGGTACGGCCCGTCACAGCCGTCGAATGAGCGGCCCAGCCGGAACACCACCGGCCGGGCAAGCGGGGTGGTACCGCGGAACGCGCCGGAAACGGCCGTCTCGTCCCCGTGTGGGCGCGAGCCTGTACGAGAGAGACGAGCAGTGTCGGATCTGAGGAGCACCGAAGATGTATCCCAAGGCACAGATGGACGGCGAGACCGGCGTCCCGTCCCAGCCTTCGTTCCCCGAGTCGGAAAAGCGCGTCCTCGCGTACTGGGAATCCGATCGGACCTTCCAGGCTTCGATCGATGCCCGCGACCCCGGCGTCAACGGTTCGAACGAGTACGTCTTCTACGACGGCCCGCCGTTCGCCAACGGTCTCCCGCACTACGGTCACCTGCTCACCGGGTACGTGAAGGACCTGGTGCCGCGTTACCAGACCATGAAGGGCAAGCGCGTCGAGCGCCGCTTCGGCTGGGACACCCACGGCCTGCCCGCCGAACTCGAGGCCATGCGCCAGCTCGGGATCACCGAGAAGTCCGAGATCGACGCGATGGGTATCGACGTCTTCAACGAGGCCTGCCGCGAGTCCGTGCTGCGCTACACCGGCGAATGGCAGGACTACGTCACCCGCCAGGCCCGCTGGGTCGACTTCGAGAACGACTACAAGACGCTCGACCTGTCCTACATGGAGTCGGTCATCTGGGCGTTCAAGCAGCTGTGGGACAAGGGCCTGGTCTACGAGGGCTACCGCGTCCTGCCCTACTGCTGGCGCGACGAGACGCCGCTGTCCAACCATGAGCTGCGGATGGACGACGACGTCTACGCCAGCCGCCAGGACCCGGCCGTCACGGTCGGTTTCCGCTTGGAGGGCAACGACAACGAGCTCGACGGCACGTATCTGCTGATCTGGACCACGACCCCGTGGACGTTGCCGTCCAACCTCGCGACCGCGGTGCACCCCGACGTGCGCTACGTCGTGGTGGAATCCGACGGCAAGCGGTTCCTGCTCGCCGAAGCGCGCGTCGCCTCGTACGCTCGCGAGCTCGGTGAAGAACCGAAGGTCGTCGGGCACTACACCGGCACCGAACTGCTCGGAACTCGTTACGCCCCACCGTTCCCGTACTTCACCGGCCATGAGAACGCGCACCGCGTGCTGTCCGCGGACTACGTCACCACCGAGGACGGCACCGGTGTCGTCCACATCGCGCCCGCCTACGGTGAAGAGGACAAGGTCGTCACCGACGCGGCAGGCATCGTGCCGGTCACCCCGGTGGACGCGCAGGGCAAGTTCGACGCGACCGTCTCGGACTACGCGGGCCAGCAGGTGTTCGACGCCAACCCGAACATCATCAAGGATCTCAAGAACGGCACCGGATCCGCCGGCCGTCAGGGCGCGGTGCTGCTGCGCCACGAGACCTACGAGCACCCGTACCCGCACTGCTGGCGCTGCCGGAACCCGCTGATCTACCGCGCCGTCTCGTCGTGGTTCGTCGCGGTGACCGAGTTCAAGGACCGGATGATCGAGCTGAACCAGCAGATCACCTGGTACCCGGAGAACGTCAAGGACGGCCAGTTCGGCAAGTGGCTGGAGAACGCCCGCGACTGGTCGGTCTCCCGCAATCGGTACTTCGGCACGCCGATCCCGGTGTGGCAGTCGGACGACCCGGCGTATCCGCGCACGGACGTCTACGGCTCGCTCGACGAACTCGAGCGCGACTTCGGCGTGCGGCTGGAGAACCTGCACCGCCCCTTCATCGACGAGCTGACCCGGCCCAACCCGGACGACCCGACCGGGAAGTCCACCATGCGCCGGATCGAGGACGTGTTCGACGTCTGGTTCGACTCGGGTTCGATGCCGTATGCGCAGGTGCACTACCCGTTCGAGAACACCGAGTGGTTCGAGCACCACTACCCGGGCGACTTCATCGTCGAGTACATCGGGCAGACCCGCGGCTGGTTCTACCTGCTGCACGTGCTGGCGACCGCGCTGTTCGACCGGCCGGCGTTCCGCACCTGCGTCTCGCACGGGATCGTGCTGGGCTCGGACGGCCAGAAGATGTCCAAGTCGCTGCGCAACTACCCGGACGTCAACGAGGTCTTCGACCGCGACGGCTCCGACGCGATGCGCTGGTACCTGATGGCGAGCCCGATCCTGCGCGGCGGGAACCTGGTCGTCACCGACAAGGGCATCCGCGACGCCGTCCGCCAGGCCGTGCTGCCGCTGTGGAACTCGTACTACTTCCTCGCGCTCTACGCGAACGCCGAGGGTGTGGAAGGCAAGTGGCGCACGGATTCGAAGCACGTCCTCGACCGGTATGTGCTGGCGAAGACGCACGAACTGGTGACCGACGTCGAGCACGCGCTCGACACCTACGACGTCGCCGGTGCCTGCTCGACCGTCCGTGACTTCCTCGAAGTGCTGACGAACTGGTACGTACGCCGGTCGCGCGACCGGTTCTGGGCGGGCGAGCAGGACGCGATCGACACCCTGCACACCGTGCTGGAGGTGACGTCGCGGGTGGTGGCGCCGCTGCTGCCACTGACCACCGAGGTCGTCTGGCGTGGGCTGACCGGCGGCCGTTCGGTACACCTGACCGACTGGCCGAACGCGCTCGACCTGCCCGCCGACGCGGCTCTGGTGACGGCGATGGACCGGGTGCGCCAGGTGGCGTCCTCGGCGCTTTCGCTGCGGAAGTCGAACAAGCTGCGCGTGCGGTTGCCGTTGGCCAAGCTGGTCGTCGCCGCGCACGAGGCCGACTCGCTGCGCGAGTTCACCGACATCCTGCGTGACGAGGTCAACGTCAAGTCCGTCGAGCTGACCACGGACGTCGCCGCCCACGGCGGTTTCGAGGTCGCCGTGAACGCGCGCGCCGCCGGACCGCGGCTGGGCAAGGACGTCCAGACGGTGATCAAGGCCGTCAAGGCCGGCGAGTGGACGACTTCGGAGAGCGGTGCCGTCGTGGCCGCCGGGATCGAACTCGTCGAAGGCGAGTACGACCGGCGTCTGGTCGCCAAGGGCGGCGGCGCGGCCGCGGAACTGCCGGGCGGCGCCGGGCTGGTGCTGCTCGACACCGAGGTGACCGACGAGCTGGCGGCCGAGGGTCTCGCTCGTGACCTGGTCCGCGTCGTGCAGCAGGCTCGCCGTGACGCCGGACTCGACGTCGCCGACCGGATCGCGCTGACGGTCGACGCGCCGGAAGACGTGGTCACGGCCGCGAAGACGCACGAGGAGTTCATCGCTTCGGAGACGCTGGCGACTTCGGTCGCCTACGGCGCCGTCGCCGACGGCTCGGCCGGGACGGTCGGGGAGGGCACCAAGGTGACCGTGACGGTCGCCAAGGCCTGACCCTCGTGAGCGCTATGAACGGTCCGTTCCTTGCAAAATTTGCAAGGAACGGACCGTTCATAGCATCGAGGGGGCCTGATCGCCGGGATTACGAAACGGATTCGGAAACGTCGCTTTCCCGCCCGGAGGCAGCCTTGCCCCGGGGAAATCGGCAGGCTGGCGCCCGAGGCGCGCGAGGGGCGTGCCGCACTGGGGGAGAGCGAAGCCATGAGTCCTGCCCGGAAAAGAGGGATCCTGCTCGGCGCCGTGCTGGCGGTCGTCGCCATCGTGGTGGCGGCGGTGGTGTTGCTGGTCAAGGAGGACCAGGCGCCCGCGGCAGACGGCGGGCCGGGGGAGTCCACCGCGAACGCGCAGGAGAGCCCGGCGCAGGTCGCCACCCGGTTCCTGCGGCAGTTCGACACCGGCGACCTGACCGGTGCGCCGGTCGACGATCCGGCGGCGGCCACGGCCGCTCTTGCCGGGACGCGCGGCGCGCTCAGCGGGGCGTCGGTCAAGACGACGCTCGGCGAGGTTCCGACGACGCCGGGCGAGGCGACCACGACGTCGGCCACCTTCCATGCCGCGTGGACCTTCGCTGCCAACAGCGTCTGGAAGTACGAAGGCAAGCTGGACCTGGTGCGCAACGCCGGGAAATGGGTGGTCCGCTGGGCGATGTCGGCGATCCACCCGAAGCTCGAAGCCGGGCAGCGGCTTTCCGCCGCTCCGGTTTCGGCAAAGCCGGTTGTGGCCGACCGGGACGGCAAGGCCCTCGTCGGCGGGGACGCGGCCGGTGTCGCGCCGATCCTGCAGGGGGCGTTGTCCAAGGTCGCGTCCGGGCAGAACGGCGGCACCGGGACCCCGGCGACCGTCACGGTGTCGCGCGTCGACGCTTCCGGGAAACCGGTCGAAACGCTCTTCGGGCAAGCCGCCGAGACCGGCAAACCGCTGGTCTCGACCTTGAGCGTGGCGTCCCAGACCGCCGCGCAGAAAGCCGTCGACGGCTTCGGTGGATCGGCGATCATCGTCGCGATGAAGACCTCGGGCGAGCTCCTGGCGGTCGCGCAGAACGCCGCCGCCGGGAATCAGCCGAAAGCGCTCAGCGGTCTCTACGCGCCTGGCTCGGCCTTCAAGATCGCCACGGCGACCGCGGCGTTGCAGCAGGGCGGGGTCTCCGCGGACTCGCCGGTGGCCTGCCCGGGCAGTGAGCAGATCGGCACCCGCACGCTCAAGAACGACAACGGGTTCGACCTGGGGACCGTTTCGCTGAAGACGGCGTTCGCCGCGTCGTGCAACACGACCTTCGGGCGGCTCGCCGGGCAACTGCCCGCGGACGGCCTCGCGAAGGCCGCGAACCAGTTCGGCCTCAACGCCGACTTCGAGATCCCGGGACTGGCCACCGAGACCGGGAAAGTGGAGTCCTCAGGCAGCGGCGACGAGCAGGTGGAGGCCGGGATCGGCCAGGGAAGGGTGCAGGTCAGCCCGCTGGGCGCGGCGCTCATGGCCGCGACCGTCGCCACGGGGAAGCCGGTGGTGCCGAAGCTGTGGCAGGGACTGGAGACCAAGGTCAACGCCGGTTACCAGGCCCCGACCGCCGGGGTGCTGAACCAGGTCCGCGCGATGATGCGCGAGGTCTGCACGACGGGGACCGCGAAGGCGTTGAAGGGCAGCGGCGCCGTCTTCGGCAAGACGGGGACGGCGCAGTTCGGCTCGGGTGCCGACGCCAACGGCTGGTTCGTCGGCTACCGCGGGGACGTCGCCTTCGCCGTCATGCTCGAGGGTTCCGACGACTCCGGGCCCGCGGTGCAGCTGGCGGCCAAGTTCCTGGCGGGCTGACGGTTCGGTCCTCGCCGAAGCTTCGGTCTTCTACGGTGAACGCATGGAAACGATCGCTCTGGCCCAGGTGGCGGCCGTGCTCGCCGATCCGAGCCGCGCGTCGATGTGCCTCGCGCTGCTCGACGGACGTGCCTGGACGGTGACGGAGCTGGCGGGCGCGGCCGAGGTGGCCGCGTCGACGGCGAGCGAGCACGTGACGAAGCTGGCCGAGGCCGGATTCGTCGTGCGGGTCAAACAGGGGCGGCACAGCTACGTCCGGATCGCCGATCCCCGGGTGGCGGAGCTGATCGAGCATCTGGCGCAGCACGCCGAGCACCGCCCGGTGAAGGGGTTGCGTTCGTCGGTGCGGGTGAAACGGCTCGAGTTCGCCCGGACCTGCTACGACCACCTCGCCGGGACGGTCGGTGTCGCGCTGCGGGACGGGATGCTGGCCACCGGGCTGATCGACGAGGCCGACGGACTGACGCTGACCGGTCGCGGACGCGAGGTGCTCGGCGGGCTCGGGGTGGAGATCGCCGACGGCCGCCGCCCGATGCTGCGCGACTGTCTGGATTGGACGGTCCGCCGTGATCATTTGGCGGGCCGGGTCCCCGCGGCGTTACTGTCTCACGGAGTGCGGGTCGGCTGGTTGTCCCGTGAGGGCAACCGCGCGGTGAAAGTCCTGCCGACGGCGGAGGAACCGTTCGCCGAACTCGGCGTCGATCTGGTGGCCCTGCGGAGTCCGTAAAGGACAGTCTGTAACACAGTCCGTTCGGCTCACCGTCGAGCGGTACACGAAGGTGTGACGGCCACCGCCTCACTATTCTGGAGCCCTCACGGCGACCGGACGGGAGGCGACATGGAGCAGCTCCCGCTCATCCTCGGTACCGGTGGAGCCGTGCTCCTCGTCGCCGTGATCGCCGTCCGGGTGTCGATCCGGGTCGGCCTCCCTTCGCTGTTGCTGTACTTGGGGATGGGAGTCCTGCTCGGCGAAGCCGGCTTCGGCATCCAGTACGAAAACCCCGAACTCACCCAGTCGCTAGGCCTCGCCGCGCTGGTGATGATCCTGTCCGAAGGTGGCCTCACCACCCGGTGGACGGCCGTGAAACCGTCGTTGGGCATCGGCATCGCACTGTCCACAGTGGCCGTCGTGGTGAGCATCGCGGTCACCGGCGCGGCCCTGCACTGGTTGCTGGGCCTGGACTGGCGGATGGCGTTGCTGTGGGGCGCGGTACTGGCCTCGACCGACGCCGCCGCGGTCTTCTCCGTGCTGAGATCGGCGGGCATCGGCAAACGGCTCGTCGGCGCGCTGGAGATCGAGTCGGGGATCAACGACGCCCCGGCCTACATCGCCGTCGTCGTCCTGGCCGAGGGGACGACCATCGACTGGTCGCTACCGCTGCTGGTGGTCTACGAACTCGGCGCCGGGCTGGTGATCGGCCTGGCCTTCGGCTGGGGCGGGGCGTTCGCGCTGCGCCGGGCGGCGCTTCCCGCCACCGGCCTTTATCCGCTGGCCACGGTCGCGGTCTGCGTCGTGGCGTACTCGAGCGGGCAGCTCGCCCACGCGTCGGGACTGCTCGCCACCTACGTCGCGGCCCTGGTGCTCGGGAACTCGAAGCTGCCGCACCGGTCGGACACACTGTCCTTCGCCGAGGGGCTCGGCTGGCTCGCGCAGATCGGGCTGTTCGTGCTGCTGGGCCTGTTCGCCTCGCCGAGCAGGATCCTCGAAAGCCTGGTTCAGGGCCTGGTCGCGGGTGCGGTCGTGCTGTTGCTCGCCCGTCCGTTGTCGGTGGTGCTCTCGGCGCTGCCGTTCAAGATCCCTTGGCGAGAACAGGTGTTCCTCTCCTGGGCGGGCTTGCGCGGGGCGGTCCCGATCGTGCTCGCGCTGATCCCCTTGTCGTCCGGGGTGCCCGGCGCGCAGGAACTGGTCGACGCGGTGTTCGTGCTGGTCATCGTGCTGACGTTGCTTCAGGGCGCGACCCTGACCCCGCTCGCCCGAGTGCTCGGACTCGCCCAGCACTCCGAAGCGCATGAGATCGAGGTCGACTCGGCGCCACTCGACGAGATGGGCGCGGAGCTGCTGCAGGTCCGTATCCACTCCGGCTCCAAGATGCACGGCGTCTACCTGGCCGAACTGCGGCTGCCGGTGGGGGCGACGATCAGCCTCCTCGTCCGCGACGGCACAGGCTTCACGCCCAACAAGGACACCCGGCTCCAGGAACGTGATCAGTTACTCGTCGTGACCACCGCCGAGGCCCGCGACGTGGCCGAACGACGCCTGCGGGCCGTCGACCGCGCTGGTCGCCTGGCCAGGTGGAAGGGCGAATCCGGCCAGTAGGTCACGATCGGCACCGGCTGTTCGTCGGTTGATCTCAGAAAGTTCTTCCTTTTCGTCCTCCTTTTGGATTACCTTCCCGGCAATCGACTCCATCGAATGGGTGAGTGTCGCGGGATAAGGAGTACGCAAGGTGACGAAACTTCCTGTGCGGTTCGCCGGTCTGGGGGTCACTGCTGCACTCGTCGGGGTGGTTCTCGCCGCGCCGACCGCAGCCGCGGCCGACGCGTTCCCGGCGTTCGGATTGCCCTTCGGTACGGGCCAGTCGGTCTACTCGGCGGGGATCCACTCGGACAACGGGACCTCCGGCGTGAAGAACGCCATCGACTTCAGCCCCGGCGACAGGACCGTTCGCGCCCCGCTGGCGGGCACGGTCCGGATCCAGCACTGCGACGGCGGCGACTGGGTGACCGTCGACCACGACGGCGGCCGGCGGACCGGGTACTACCACCTGGAAGGCATTTCGGTCACCGACGGCCAGAAGGTCGCTCCTGGCGACGCCCTCGGCCGGACCGGTAACGCGCTGCCCTGCGGTGGCAGCAGTACCGGCGCCCACGTGCACTTCACCCTCTGGACCCTGCCGACGGCCGCCGCGCGGGGCGGCGACTCGCGCGACTTCGGCGTCGGCGCGGGCAACTGGAACGGCATGTCCTACGACGAGGTCTCGACCAAGGTCGCGCAGGCCTACGGCGAGCCCATCGACGGCAAGACCTTCGGCGGCTGGCAGTTCACCGCGGGCACCGATCAGTACTCGGGGACCGCGACTGAGGTGTCCTCCCGCGCGACCGTCCCCCTGCCCGGCCGATTCCACGTCTGACCTCTCGCATTTAGTCCTCTGGATGCGGTACTTGCACGCGCATCTATCGCAACTAGAGGACTAAATGCGGGGGTTCTCTTCGGTTACGGAACGCGTGACCGGCGTCTCAACATGCGGACGAGGGGTGGCTCGATCGCCCGCCCATCCGCTAACTTCGTCCGTAGGTCACGAGTGTCAGCGTCAAGCCCCGGCTAGCTGACCGGCAACCCTCCTTCCGCGGTGGGGTGCCCCGGGTGAGGACCTGGCTCGTCGCGTGGTGCGACGGGCAAGCGCGGGATCCTCGCCGGGTCCCCTGGCCCGGAGGATGACGATGACACTCGCTCTCGAACGCACGAACACCCCCGCCGCTGTCGCGGAAACCGTGGCCACGCATGAAATCCCGACGGTCGCGTGCGCCGATCTGCGGGTTCCGCTGGTGACCGGTGGCGAGATCGGATACGCGAACCTCGACCACGCGGCGAGCGCTCCCTGTCTGGACAAGGTGCGGGCCGCGGTCGACGAATTCCTGCCCTGGTACGCCAGCGTGCACCGCGGGGCCGGGTTCGCGTCGCAGGTCTCCACCAAGCTTTACGAGCGCACGCGGGGAATCCTGCGGAACTTCGTCGACGCGCGGTCGACCGACGCCGTCGTGTTCACCCGCAACACCACCGATTCCTTCAACCTTCTCGCGCGCAGCCTGCCGAAGCACACGTCGGTCGTCGTGTTCGACACCGACCACCACGCCGCGCTGCTGCCATGGAGGGGCCCGAACGTCCGCCGGGTCCAGACCCCTCGCACCCGCCTCGCCGCGGTGTCCGCTGTGGACGAAGCGCTCGCGGACTGCCCGCAGGGCCCGCGGCTGGTCGTCATCACCGGCGCGTCCAACGTGACCGGGGAACTGTTGCCGGTCAAGGAGATCACCGCGGTCGCGCGGCGGCACGGCGCCCGGATCGCGCTCGACGCGGCGCAGCTCGCGCCCCATCGCAAGATCTCCGTGCGCGAACTTGACGTCGACTACGTCGCGCTGTCGGGCCACAAGCTGTACGCGCCTTTCGGGGCCGGCGCGCTGATCGGCCGCGCCGACTGGCTGCGCGCCGCTCAGCCGTACCTCGCCGGTGGCGGCGCGACGAAGCTCGTCAACCGTGACTCCGAAAACCTCGGCGTGGTCTGGAATTCCGGCCCCGAGCGGCACGAAGCCGGTTCTCCCAACACCGTCGGCGTCCACGCGCTCGGTGTCGCCTGCGAGACACTGGCTGAGAACTGGGACGCGATCGTCGCTCACGAAGACGAACTGCTGGCGCGGCTGCGTCGCGGTCTCGCCGCCGTTCCCGGATTCGCCGAACTGCGGCTGTTCGACGCTCCGGTCGACAGGGTCGGCACGCTCAGCTTCGTCGTCGACGGCTTCGACCCGGGCTGGCTCGCCGCCGTCCTTTCGGCGGAGTACGGCATCGGCGTGCGGGACGGCGCGTTCTGCGCGCACATCGCGACCAAACGGCTGATCTCCGCAGCCGGTTCGACCGGACAGCAGGCAGTCCGGGTCAGCCTCGGCCTCGGTAGCACCACCGAACATGTGGACCGCCTCGTGCTGGCGCTGCGTCAGATCGTCGCCCGCGGCGCGCGCTGGCAGTACGAGAAGCCCGAGGGCCGCTGGGTGCCGGAGAACGATCCGCGGGAGCTTCCCCCGTTCTGCGCCTGACCCACTACCCTCACCCCGCATGGGGAACGAACGACCGCGTTACTGGTTTCCGCTGGCGTTGCTGGGATTCGCCCAGCTGGTGGTGGTGGCCGTGGCCTTCGGCGGACCGTGGTCCGGGGGCTGGTTCGCCTACGCGCCTGGTACAGACCAGCGGCATTCCTACGGATATGTGGGCTTCTCTGGGGTCGAGATGAGCCGCGAGTACGCGACCACGCTGGACATGTCGTTCTCCGGCGTCGGCCGGAACGACGGCTGGCTGTTCGCCGTCCTCGCGGTCTATCTCGGCACGGTGTTGTTCTATGCCTTCCGGGCGAAGACCGTGCGGTGGTGGAAGGTCGCCGCGATCGCGCTCGGCGGACTGGTCGCCATCGTGCTGGCTGATCTGGTCGGCTACTGGGAATTCGACATGGACGGCGACACGCGGAGCGCGGTTTTGCTGACGCTTGGCCTGGTCCTGCTCGCCTGGCTGGAGCGCAGCGTGCTGGTGCTAGTCGTGGCCGCGGCGTTCGTGCTCTGCGCGGTCGTGCTCGCGCGAGGACAGCTCGCGCTGGTGCTGTCGTCGCTGGTCGCGCTCGCCGGGGCGTTCGCGGCCCTGTTGAGCAGGCCGAAGACAGCCGCCGAGGAGGCCTGAGCACGCTCAGTGGACAATGGGGGAGTGAGTACAGAGCCCGAAACCGCGCCACCGTCGCCGCCGCTGCCCAAGAAGCGCGTCGCCGTGGTGTTCGCCGTCGCCGCGGTGCTGTGGGGGATCGACCTCCTCACCAAGCAGATCGCCGTGTCCACGCTCGAGGGCAAGCAGCCGGTCGAGTTCCTCGGCGGGCTGGTGTACTTCCAGCTGGTGCGCAACCCCGGTGCCGCCTTCTCGATGGCGACCGGGCTGACCTGGGTGCTCGCGCTGGTCGCGATCGCCGTCGTGATCGCCATCGTCTGGCTGTCCCGGCGGCTGCGCTCGGTCGGCTGGGCGATCGGCCTCGGCCTGGTGCTGGCCGGTGCGCTCGGCAACCTGACCGACCGGATCTTCCGCGCGCCGGGCCCGCTGCGGGGACATGTGGTCGACATGATCTCCGCGTTCGCGCCGAACGGGCAGGGTTGGGCGATCTTCAACGTCGCCGACTCCGCGATCTGTGTCGGCGGCGTGCTCGTCGTGATCCTTTCCTTGCTGGGCAAGGACTACGACGGGACATCCACGAAGGACAAGAAGAAAGCGGCGAGCGAATGAGCGCGCGGATGTTGCCCGTTCCCGACGGGCTCGACGGCATGCGCGTCGACGCGGGGCTGGCGAAACTACTGGGGCTTTCCCGCACGATCGTGGCGGAACTGGCCGAATCCGGCGAGATCCTGCTCGACGGCAGGCAGGCCGGGAAGTCGGACCGGCTGACCGCCGGCGGGCTGCTCGAAGTGACGCTGCCCGATCCGGCCTCGCCCATCGAGGTCGTCGCGGAAGCCGTCGAAGGCATGAAGATCCTGCACGACGATGACGACATCGTGGTGATCTCGAAGCCGGTCGGCGTCGCCGTGCACCCGAGCCCCGGCTGGACCGGCCCGACCGTCGTCGGCGGGCTCGCCGCCGCCGGGCTGCGGATCGCGACCTCGGGCGCGGCCGAACGCCAGGGCGTCGTCCACCGGCTGGACGCCGGCACCACCGGCGTGATGGTCGTGGCGAAGAGCGAGCACGCGTACACCGTCCTGAAGCGGGCGTTCAAGGAACGCACCGTCGACAAGGGTTACCACGCCATCGTCCAGGGCCACCCGGATCCGACGCGCGGCACCATCGACGCGCCGATCGACCGGCACCCCCGGCACGACTACAAGTTCGCCGTCGTCCAGGGCGGACGGCCCAGCGTCACGCACTACGAGGTCGTCGAGGCCTTCCGCGCCGCGTCGCTGGCGCAGATCAAGCTGGAGACCGGCCGCACGCACCAGATCCGCGTGCACTTCTCGGCGCTCAAGCATCCGTGTGTCGGCGACCTGACCTACGGCGCCGACCCGGTGCTGGCGCGCAAGCTCGGGCTCTCCCGGCAATGGCTGCACGCCAAAACGCTCGGCTTCGCCCACCCGTCCGACGGGCGCTGGGTCGAGTTCGAGTCGGAGTACCCCGACGACCTCGCCACCGCGTTGCGGATCCTGCAAGACGAGAACTAGCCCCGACTTCTGGACCTTAGGCGCTGGCGCGAAGGGGCCCCCGGCCGTCGCCACCGGATGCGCTCTCAAGTACATGAAGGCCCCCATCCTTGCGCCTGGCTCCGTGAAGGACCCCTTCATGTACTTGAAGAGGACTAGGCCGTCGCTACCGAAGGCGTTGCGGGCGCCGCGCGGGTCAGTCGTCGATCGACCAGGTCAGCGTGCGCTCGTCCGGTTCCGGGCGGGGTGACCAGCGCACGGCGACCACGCGGGTGGCGTCCGGCAGCACGTAGACGGTGTGGCCGCCGAGGGTCTCACCGGGCCGGACACCGATCTTGTGCGGCGGCCGCGAGGTCAGCGAGACCGGCGCCTTCGTGATCGGCTTGCCGTCCACGGTGAGCAGTTCGAGGTAGTTGTCCGGGAGCGACACGAAGGGGATGTTCCCGCGGTTGGTGATCTCGGTGTGCACCACGACCGACCGTTCCCCGGCCTCCAGCGAGTAGCCCGCCGCGCTGAACAGGTAGTCCGCCGGGTCCTGGACCTCGAGCAACTGGACGGTGAGCTGTTCGCCCTCCAGGCCCTGGGTCTCCATCACGTCACCGGTCCGGCCCTTCTTGCCCTCCGGTGCGGACTGGGGGGTGACCTGCTGTTCGTCGCCGCGGGCCCAGGACGCGGTCTGCGGGACACCCCAGGTGCTCATCACCGGGTCGGCGGGCGCCATCGGGGACGGGGCGAACTGCTGCTGCGGCGGGGCGGGCGGTCGCGGCGGCGCCATCGGCTGGCGCACCGGGGCCGACGGCGGACCGGGGTAGCGCCCCGACGGCGTGCCGTGCACGTTGTAGGCGCCCGACGGCGTGCCGTGCACGTTGTACGCACCCGACGGTGTCCCTTGGACGTTGTACGGCCCCGAGGGGGTGCCCTGGATGTTGTGCGGCCCGGAGTGACCCGGCGGACGCTGAGACTGCTGGAGTTGCTGAGGCTGAGGCGGCTGCTGCGCCCACGAAGGTGGCGCCCCGGCGATGGCGGCCCGTAGCCCGTTCGGGTCGCTCTCCACGCCGACGAGCAGCGGCAGCCCGCTTCCGGAGAGGGCGACCAGCCGGTACGCGACCTCACGCGGATCCATCCCCACCTTGGCCGCGAGTTCGTGTACTGCCACCTTGCCCAGGTCCGCGAGGGCGGCGAGCAGGCGGATGTCCACGGGATCGGTCACGGCCACGTCCGGGAACGCTACCGTCTCACCTCCGGCGCCGCGGGGAGAGGCCGTCCGAGTGCCGCAAAACCCGGCTTCGGTAGGACGCGGTCTCCATTAGGGTCGGGGATACCGTCTCCACCGATCACTGGGGAAGAAACATGAGCGAAGTCTCCGCCCTCGCCGACGAGTTCGTCGAAGCCCTCTTCGACGCCGAGCCGGTCATGCCCGCTTTGCAGGGCTTCCGTCCTGAATCGACCGGGCTCACCGATCTCAGCGAGGCCGCGGGAGACGCTTTCCGCGCGCGGTTGGCCGGGTTCGCCGAGCGGGCCGAGGCGCTCACCACCGACGGCCTGAGCGCGGAGGAGAAGACCACCCGTGACGTCCTGATCGCGATGGCGCGGGCGAGGATCGCGTTGCTGGACTCGCGGTTCGTCGAGTTCACCGTCAGCGACCTGTTCATCTCGCCCGCCGCCGAGGTGCTCACCGTGTTGCCGATGATGTCGGTCGGGACGGGCGCGCAGGCGGAGGCGCACCTCGGGCGGATCGCCGCGATCCCCGAGTACCTGCGGCAGGCCGCGCAGCGGCATCGTGACGGCGTCGCCCGCGGCCTGGTCCCGGTCGCCTACCTCGTCGACGCCACCGTCGCGTACCTCGACCGGCACCTCGTCGACCCGTCGGCCGATCCGCTGCTGCGCCAGCCCGCGCCCGACGAAGACTTCGAAATCCGCCGCGCCGACCTCCTGCGCGACGTCGTCCGGCCCGCGATCGCCGAGTACCGCGAGGTGCTCGCGAAGGAGATCGCGCCGCACGGCCGTCCCGAGGACAAGCCCGGCGTCTGCTGGCTGCCCGACGGCGAGCGCATCTACACGCTGCTCGCCGAGATGCACACCACGACCGCCCGCACCCCGCGTGAGCTGCACCAGACCGGACTCGACGTGATCGCGAACCTGGCCGCCGAGTACCGCGAGTACGGCTCCCGGGTCTTCGGCACCAGCGACCTCGCCGAGATCTTCAGCAGGCTCCGCAGCGACCCGGCACTGCGCTGGTCGGGCGCCGAGGAGATGCTCGACTCCGCCCGCGCGGCCATCACCAGGGCCGAGGCCGAGGCACCGAAGTGGTTCGGCCGGATCCCGCCGCAGCCGTGGACGGTCGAGCCGGTCCCCGCCGAATCCGCGCCCGGCGCGCCCGCCGCGTACTACATGTGGCCCGCGGTCGACGGCTCCCGGCCGGGCATCTACTTCGCCAACACCCACAAGGCGGAGGAGCGGTTCCGGCACGCGGCCGAGGCGACGGCGTTCCACGAGGCCATCCCCGGCCACCACTTCCAGCTGAGCCTCGCGCAGGGACTCACCGAGCTCCCGTTGCTGCGCCGCATCGGCGACTTCACCGCGTACGCCGAGGGCTGGGGCCTGTACACCGAGCGCCTCGCCGACGAGATGGGTCTGTACTCCGACGACGTCGCGAAACTCGGCATGCTGACCATGGATTCGATGCGGGCCGGGCGGCTGGTCGTCGACACCGGGCTGCACGCGCTGGGATGGAGCCGCCGCCAGGCCATCGACTTCCTCACCGAGAACACGCCGATGGCGCTGGTGGAGATCGAGTCCGAAGTGGACCGTTACATCGCCTTCCCCGGCCAGGCGCTGTCGTACATGGTGGGACGGCTGGAGATCCAGCGCATCCGCGCGCGGGCCGAGCTGACGCTGGGCAGCAGGTTCGACATCAAGGCCTTCCACGACGTCGTGCTCGGCGGCGGGTCGCTGCCGCTTTCGGTGCTGGACGGTGTGGTCCGCGACTGGGTCGCCGGGCACGGCGACACCCCGAACGGTCTCGCCGACGAGCTGATGGAGCTCAAGTTCGAAGAACTCCCGCTGTGGCCGTCCCTGCTCGGGCTGCCCGGCGATCACGGCGCGCTGCCCGACCCGAGCGCGGAGGCCGCGACCGCACAGCGCGCGTCGGCGGTCGCCATCGCCGAGCGGGCCGAAGCCCTCGCCACCGAAGGACTTTTTCCGGCCGAAGCGGTCACCCGCGAGGTCGTGATCCAGCAGGCGAAGGCGATGATCGACCTGATCGACGCCCGCGCCGCCGAGTTCTCGGTCAGCGACGGACTGGCTTCGCCCGCGCTGTTCATGCTCAACGAACTCTCGGTGCTGTCGCTGAACGACGAGGAGAAGGTCCGCGGCTACCTGAAGCGGCTGGACGGCATGGGCGCCTACCTGGACGCCCTCATCGTGCGCCAGCGCGCGGCGGCGGCCGAAGGGCTGGTCCCGCCCGGCTTCCTCGTCGAAGGCGGGATCGCTTACGTGGAGCGCTATCTCGGTGACGAGGCGGGTGACCCGCTGGCGCTCACCGCGTCAGTTTCCGTGGAGGGCTACGAAGCCGAACGGGATCGACTGCTGGCCGAGGTCGTCCGGCCGGCCTATGCCCGGTATCGCGACTTCCTCGCCGACGAGCTGCGTCCCGTGGCGAAGTCCGAGAAGGAGCCCGGTCTGTGCGCGCTTCCCGGCGGGCAGGAGAAGTACGCCGCGCTGATCCGGGCGCATACCTCTACCGAACGCACCGCGCGGGAACTGCACGACACCGGCCTCGACATGATCGCGAAACTGGCCGACCAGTACCGCGAGCTTGGCGACAAGATCTTCGGCACCAAGGATCTCGACGAGATCTTCGAGCGGCTGCGCACCGACCCGGCCCTGCGCTGGCGGGACGGCGACGAACTGCTCGACGCCGCGCGTGACGCCATCACCCGCGCCGAAGCCGTCGCCCCGCAGTGGTTCTCGACCGTCCCCGGGCAGCGGTGCCAGGTCGAGCCGGTCCCGCCCGCGGAGGCGCCCGGCGGCACGCTGGCGTACTACGTCGAGGCCGCGCTCGACGGCTCGCGGCCGGGCATCTACTACGCGAACACTTACGAGGCCGAGCTGCGCCCGAAGCACACGAGCGAGGCGATCGCCTTCCACGAAGCCGTTCCGGGGCACCACTTCCAGATCTGCATCGCGCATGAGCTCAAGGGCCTGCCGATGTTGCGCGGTCACGCCGACGTCAACGCCTACGTCGAAGGCTGGGGGCTCTACGCGGAGCGCCTCGCCGACGAGATGGGTCTGTACTCCAGCGATCTGACCAGGTTCGGCATGCTCACCCAGGATTCGATGCGCGCCGGGCGGCTCGTCGTCGACACCGGGATGCACGCGCTCGGCTGGAGCCGTCAGCAGGCCGTCGACTTCCTCACCGAGAACACGCCCATGGCGAGGGTGGAGATCGAGGCCGAGATCGACCGCTACGCCGCCGTTCCGGGGCAGGCGCTGTCGTACATGGTGGGACGGCTGGAGATCGAGCGGATCCGTGCCGAGGCCGAGGCGGCGCTGGGCGATCGGTTCGACATCAAGGGCTTCCACGAGGTCGTGCTGAGCAACGGGATCCTGCCGCTGCGGGTCCTGGACGACGTCGTGAAGGAGTGGGTGGCCGCGCAGTGAGCCGGCACACAGGCGCCCAACGGCGTGCCAGCGCATACTGTCGCTAAGCGAACGCTCAGTAACTTGTGAGGAGATGTCGATGAGGATCGGGACCGCGATCAGCTACGCCGGTGGTTTCGCCGACAGCGTGGCGGACATCGTCGAGCTGGAGAAGGCCGGACTGGACATCGTCTTCGTCCCCGAGGCCTATTCGTTCGACGCGGTCAGCCAGCTCGGCTACGTCGCGGCGAAGACCGAGCGGGTCCAGATCGCGTCCGGCATCTTCCAGATCTACACGCGGACGCCGACGCTGACCGCGATGACCGCCGCCGGGCTCGACTTCGTCTCCGACGGCCGGTTCACCCTCGGCATCGGCGCGTCCGGTCCGCAGGTCATCGAGGGTTTCCACGGCGTGAAGTACGACGCGCCGCTCGGTCGCACACGCGAGATCATCGACATCTGCCGTCAGGTGTGGCGGCGGGAGAAGGTGGTGCACTCCGGCACGCACTACTCGATCCCGCTGCCACCCGAGCAGGGCACTGGCCTTGGCAAGCCGCTGAAGCTGATCAACCACCCGGTGCGCGAGCGGATCCCGATCCTGCTGGCCTCGATCGGCCCGAAGAACGTCGCGCTCACCGCCGAACTCGCCGAGGGCTGGGAGCCGATCTTCTTCCACCCCGAGAAGGCCGCCGAGGTCTGGGGCGCGTCGCTGGCCGAGGGCAAGGCGAAGCGCGATTCGTCGCTGGGCGAGCTGGACACTTTCGTCGGCACCGCGCTGGCGATCGGTGACGACGTCGACGGGCTGCTGGACCACCTGCGCGGCATGCTGGCGCTGTACATCGGCGGGATGGGCGCGCGCGGGAAGAACTTCTACAACAGTCTCGCTCAGCGGTACGGCTACGAGGCAGAAGCGAAGCTCATTCAGGACCTGTACCTGGACGGCAAGAAGGACGAAGCCGCCGCGGCGGTGCCGGCGGAACTGATCAGGGCGATCTCACTGATCGGGCCGGAGGGTCACGTCAAGGAGCGGCTGGCCGCGTTCCGTGAGGCCGGCGCGACCACACTGGTGGTCAACCCGCTGCTACCCGGCCGTGAAGCCCGTGTGGCGCAGGTTTCGAAGCTGCGCGAACTCATCGACTAGGCAGGTGGGGAGGCGAACCTCT
The DNA here is from genome assembly GCF_055588925.1 of Amycolatopsis sp. NPDC041971. NCBI lineage: Bacteria > Bacillati > Actinomycetota > Actinomycetes > Pseudonocardiales > Pseudonocardiaceae > Amycolatopsis > Amycolatopsis sp. NPDC041971. The sequence goes on from NZ_JBVJCE010000012.1 coordinate 181,497, forward strand.
CATCTGTATCGATACGGTATACTTGACCTGCGCGGGTTTGACTTCTTCTCGGTCAAAAAGCGGCCTCCCGGTGGAAAGAGAACGTAAACCGCGCCTGAACGGCGGGAAAATCCGCCATTATCAGGAGTGAAAGCGAGACCTCGGGGGAATACGTTCGCGACGAAGGTGAGGTGCCTCGCGTGCGCAAGCAGATCGGGGAGCCGTCCGCCGCGGTCCTGGACATCGGGTCGTTCAGTGCACGGCTGGTCGTTCTGGCCAAGGGTGGTTCGCCGCTCGCTCCCGCGCTGAGTCACCAGACGCGTCTGCGGCTCGACCGGGAACTCGACGACGGTGGGAATCTGACCCGGCGCGGCATCGACGCGGTCTCGTCCGCGGTCGAAGCGGGAATGACCATGGCCGCCAAACACGGCGTCCGGAACGTGTTCCCGCTGGCCACTTCTTCGATCCGCGACGCGGCCAACGTGAAGCAGGTAGTCCGCGAAGTCGCGAAGGCCACCGGAGTCGAACTGCGGTTCCTCACCGGCCGCCGCGAGGCCGAACTGGCCTACGTCGGCGCGCGCAGGTGGTACGGGGCTTCGGCGGGCGGGCTGCTGGTGCTCGACATCGGTGGCGGGACCGTCGAACTCGCCGCGGGGAACGCCGAAGAGGCCGAGTTCGCGCATTCGCTGCCGCTCGGTGCGCGTTCGCTGACGCGGGACTGGTTCACCACCGAGTGTCCGTCGCCCAAGGTCGTGCGGGCGATGCGCGACCACGTGCTCGACGAGGTCCGCGACGCGATGCAGGACGTCCTGCCGCAGATCCGCGACCACCGCGCCGTCGGCTGCTCCAAGGTGCTGCGGCAACTCGCCCGGCTCGCCGGCGACCGGCCATCCCGTGCCAGGGAACTGCACCTCGACGACCTTCGCGCGTGGATCCCGAGGCTGGCGAAACTACCCGCGAAACGCCGCGCCGAACTACCGGGCATCTCGCGGCAACGCTCGCATCAGGCGCTCGCGGGCGCGATCGTCGCCGAGGCGCTGCTGACGCTTTCCGGTGGGCAGGTCGCCATCTGCCCGTGGTCCACCAGGGACGGACTGCTGCTCGGCCTGCTCGACGGGCTCGTCACGCTGGAGGGCAAACCGGCGAAAGCCGCTTGAAAACTGGCGTTTCCGGCCGTGAGCGGGTACCCCGGACACATGAGGGAAAGCAAAAAGAGCTTCGGGCAGGACGACGAAGAAGGCCTCGACGACCTCCGCGGGATCCAGCCGAAGACCGACGTGCCGAGCGCGCCCAACCGTGACGTCGGCCCGCACGGCACCGAGGAGGTCGACGGCGTGCCGGGCAGCGGCGAAGTGCCCGTCGAACCTCCGGACTGAACTGTCGCGCGTGCCATGAACGGTCCGTTACTTGCAAAATTTGCAAGTAACGGACCGTTCATGGCACGAGAAGGGACCGATCACCCGTCCTTCGGCTGCCTCCGCACCGGAGCGCGGCCCGCGGGCTGCACCGGCGCCGGACCCGGATCGACCACCGGGATCGGCAGCCGCACCGGCTCCGTGGTCACCGTGAACGTCTCACCGTGGTGCGCCAGTTCCAGCGGATCCCCGGTGATCACGTGATACGTCGCGCCATCGCCGTCGATCTCGACCTGGAACCGGGTGCCGCGGAAGGTCAACCGGAACGCGATCCGCCGGAGTTGGGGTGGCAGCCTCGGCGCGAAGGTCAGCCGTCCGCCGTGATCGCGCAGACCGCCGAACCCGGCGACGGTGCCCTGCCAGGCGCCGGCCAGCGAGGCCAGGTGCAGACCGTTGCGGACGTTGTTGTGCACGTCGTGCAGGTCGGTGAGCGCCGCCTCGGCGAGGTAGTCGTAAGCCAGTTCGAGATGCCCCACTTCGGCGGCCATCACGGCCTGCGTCCCCGCCGACAGCGAAGAATCCCGCACCGTCCGCGCCTCGTAGTAGGCGAAGTCGCGCGCCTTTTGCTCCGGGGTGAAGGAATCCCCGCACAGGTGCAGCGCGAGTACCAGATCCGCCTGTTTGACGACCTGCTTGCGGTACAGGTCGAAATACGGGAAGTTCAGCAGCAGTGGGTAGAAGTCCGGGTCCGTGGCCTCGAAGTCCCACTCGTCATGCTCGAGGAACCCTTCGGACTGCGGATGGACGCCGAGGTCCTCGTCGTAGGGCACCAGCATCGCGTCGGCCGCCTTGCGCCACGACGCGACCTCCTCCTCGCTGACGTCGAACCGCCGGGCCACGTCGTCGTGCTGTCCGACGATTTCGGCGGCGTAGAACAGGTTCCGGCGAGCCATCAGGTTGGTGTAGACGTTGTTGTCCGCCACCGCGGAGTACTCGTCCGGCCCCGTGACACCGTCGACGCGGAACCGGCCCCGCCGGTCGAAATGCCCCAGTGACGACCACATCCGTGCGGTTTCGAGCAGCAGTTCCGCCCCGCAGGTCCGCATGAATTCTTCGTCGCCGGTGGCGTTGAGATACCGCACGACGGCGTCCGAGATGTCCGCGCTGACATGGAAGGCCGCGGTGCCCGCCGGCCAATACGCCGAACACTCGGCGCCGTTGATGGACCGCCAAGGGAACGCCGCGCCGCGCAAACCCAGCTGTACGGCCCTTTCCCGGGCTTTGTCCAAAGTGGAGTAACGCCAGCGCAGTGCGTCGCGAGCGGCGTCCGGCATGCTGTAGGTGAGCACGGGCAGCACGAAGGTCTCGGTGTCCCAGAACGCGTGACCGTCGTAACCGGGACCGGTCAAACCCTTGCCCGCCAAGGCCCTCGCCTCGCCGCGGGCCCCGGCCTGCAGGAGGTGGAAGAGCGCGAACCGCACGGCCTGCTGCAGTTCCGGGTCGCCGTCGATTTCGATGTCCGAGGTTTCCCAGAAGTCGTCGAGGAACGCCTTCTGCTCGGCGAGCAGTCCCTTCCAACCGGTCTGCCGGGCCCCGGCCAGCGCGGCCTCGACCTGGGCGCGCACGGCAGGCACCGAACGCTGCGCGGACCAGCCGTAAGCGAGGAACTTGGTGATCCGCAGCCGTCCGCCCTTGGGCACGTCGACGGCGATGGTGAGCCGTGCCAGATCCTCTTCGGCTTCGATCTGCGTCCGCACGCCATCGGAGACGTCGATCTTGTGGTCCATCGCGGCGGCCATCCGCAACCCGGATTTCCGGGTCTGGTGCACCAGCACCGCGTGATACGCCTCCGCGTGGTGGTATTCACCGACCAGCGGCGACTCCAGCGCGGCCGCGACCCGCGGATCACGCGTGTCGGATTCGATCGGTTCGTTCGCCAGCAGATCCGACTGCGCCACCAGCTGGAGCTCGTCGTCGAGCGGTTCGACCTCGTACCGGATCGCGGCGACGGCACGCTGGGTGAAGGAGACCAGGCGTTCGGTCTTCACCCGAACCCGGCGGCCGGTCGGTGACGCCCAGACGGTCTCGCGCGCGAGCGTCCCCTTCCGGAAATCGAGGACGCGATCGTGCTCGGTCGCCTGGCCGTAGCGCATGTCGAGCGGTTCGTCCTCGACCAGCAGGCGGATGATCTTGCCGTCGGTCACGTTGACGACGGTCTGCCCCTCTTCGGGGTAGCCGTAGCCGGTCTCCGCGTAGGGAAGGTCGTGCTCTTCGTAGAAACCGTTCAGGTAGGTGCCCGGCAGGCCGCGCGGCTCGGCCTCCTCCAGCGTCCCGCGCAGGCCGATGTGCCCGTTGGACAGCGCAAACGCCGATTCGGTGCGCTGCAACGCGTCGACGTCCATCCCGTGCCAGCGCAGCTCCCAGGGCGAGACCTCGTAGCCGTGGAGAAACGATTCGGTCACTTGCGGTCCTCCAGGAGTTCGGCGAGGTCGTCCACCACGACGTCGGCACCGTGTGAAAGCAGTTCGCCTGCCTGATGCGCGCGGTTCACCCCGACCACGTAACCGAAACCGCCTTCCTTGCCCGCCTGAACCCCCGCGAGGGCGTCCTCGAAGACAGCCGCGTTCTCCGGAGCGATACCGAACGCCTCGGCACCGGCGAGGAACGAATCAGGAGCGGGCTTGCCGCGCAGGTTCCTCTCGGTGAGCACGATCCCGTCGATCCGCGCTTCGACGAACTTGGTCAGGTCGGCGGCGTCGAGCACCTTCGCGCCGTTGGCCGACGAGGTGACGACGCCGATGCGCAAGCCGGCCGCCTTCGCCGCCTCCAGATATCGGACGGAACCCGGATACGGAGTGACGCCTTCTTCGTCGAGGATCTTCAGGACCAGCTGGTTCTTGCGGTTTCCGAGCCCGTTGACGGTGGCGGCGTCGATGCCGTCGTCCGGGCTCCCCTCGGGTAGTTCGATCCCGCGGGAAGTGAGGAAGGTGCGAACGCCGTCGGCCCTCGGCCTTCCGTCGACGTAGGCCGCGTAGTCGGTGTCGGTGAAGGGGAAGAACGCGTCACCGTCGCGGGTGCGCAGGAATTCGTCGAACGTGCGTTTCCACGCTTCGCGGTGCTGGGCCGCGGTGCCGGTCAGCACGCCGTCGAGGTCGAAGAGGCAGGCCGTGATGGTGTGGGGCAGACCGATCATGTGTCCTAACGCTACCCGTGCTCGCCGGTGCCCGCTCGGCTTTCCGGCGCGACGCGGCCGGCCGGCGTCGGGCACCTGCCTGATCATCGAGTCCTGGAACATCGCGTCGATGACGGCAGTCCCGAGCACTTCGCCCGGCGGGACCACGTGCAGGTGCGTGACGAAATCCGGGTGCACGTTCGCGGCCGCGGCGGCGAAGTCCTTGCGTACGAACAGGTTCTCGAAACAGTCGACGACGATCCTCTTGGCTGTGGTCATGCGGACATCGTTCCGACGCCGTTCGTCTCGTGCTCGTACCGGGATCCGGCGCACGCTGACGCCGTGGCGGGTCAGCGTGGGCGGGAAGACCTGGCGGCGGGCGACCTAGGCCGCGCCGACCTTGCGCTCGAAGACCAGGCCCTCGGCGGCGCGCAACCCGACGCTGATCGCGCCGGTCAGCACCCCGTCGTCGCCCAGTTCGCCCTGGACGACCGAGGGGACCAGGGGAGTGAACGAGCGCAGCGCGCGGTCGATCGGGTCGAGCAGCAGATCGGCCGCGGTGCCGATCCCGCCGCCCAGCACGATCAGTTCGGGGTCGATCACCGCAGCCACCGACGCCACGGTGTACGCGAGCCTGTCCGCCTCCGCTTCGACGGCGCGGAGGGCGAGTTCGTCGCCGTCGCGGGCGAGCCGGAAGACCTCACGGGCCGATTTCGCCGTGCCGAGGCCGAGTTCGCGTGCGCCGCGGACGACGGACTGTGCCGCAGTCGCCTCTTCGAGGTGCCCGCGGACCGGCGGGGCGTCCTCACCCCCGCCCGGCGCGTGCGATTGACCGTAAGGCAGGTAGCCGATTTCGCCCGCCGCGCCCGTCGCGCCGCGGAAGACCTGGCCGTCGACCATCACGCCCATGCCGACGCCGGTGCCGATGGTGATGCAGCCGAACACGGAAGCGCCGCGCGCGGCACCGCGTTCCCATTCGCCGACGGCGGTGAGGTTCGCGTCGTTCTCGACCATGAGTTCCGGGCCGAGGACGGCTTGGAGTTCGTCGAGCAGGCCGGCCTTGCCCCAGCCGGGCAGGTTCGGCGCGTGCCGGAAGCAGCGCTTCGCCGGGTCCGCGACGCCGGGTGAGCCGAGGACCCGCACGACGATGTCGGTCTGGCTCAACCCCGCTTCGCGCACCGTCGCCGCCGCGAGGGCGCCCACCGCGCTGACGAGTGCGGTGCCCGAACGCGCGGTGTTCCGCTCGTCACGGCGGGCGACCACGGTGTGGCCGAGATCCGAGACGGCGACGCGGAGATGTTCGCGTCCGATGTCGACACCCAGGACATATCCGGCCGTGGGATCCGCTTCGTACAGGACGGCGGACCGGCCGGTACCGGTCGAGGTGTGCCCGGTCGCCCTGGCGAGACCGGCCGCTTCGAGCGCCAGTAACGCTTGGCTCACCGTGGGTTTCGAAAGACCGGTGTCTTTGGCGACCTGGGGCCGCGTCGCCGGGCCGCTGCGGCGCAGGAGGTCCAGCACGGCGCGCTGATTGATCTTCCGCATCCCGGCGGGGGTGCCGACGGGCGGATTTCCTGCGCCAACCACGAACTTCGCCTCCTGTCGAACCAAGGTGTTCCACCAAAGTTATCCGGGTCCGGCCCGAAAGGGGCAAGAAGGTTTACATTCGGTGGTTCCCGGTGACGATAAACGTGCCGCGCCGCGAATCGCGCACGCCGCGCGCGAAAACCCGGTGATTCACCCGGTGTCCGGGCGGATGCTCCCAGTGACCGGAAATGGTCTAGACCAGAAGGTTCAAGCGGCGTGGCGACTCGCGGGACGCCGGAATCCCCTGTGCTGGCGCGGCCGTTCGGGGACGTCGCCGGTCTCGTGGCCCGTTTCCGCGAGGTGGGAACCCTGACCGTCGGCCGTCGTCGCGGGACTGGGCCGGTTGCGCAGCCGGTGCTGGCGATTCACCACGTAGAGCAAGAGCAGTCCGGCGACGACCAGCCCGTGGGTGAGCACGCGTCCGGCGGTGACCTGTCCGGTGACGAGGTCGCCCGCCGACAACGCCAGGAGGAGCGCGACGAAACCGGTCAGCGCCGGCAGCTGCCCGGCCGCCGCCTTCGTGCGGACGGCCGCCCAGCCGAGCCCGACGCCGACGGCCAGGTTCCATGCGCTGCTCTCGTGGGAAAGGTGGCCGACCAGCGATTCCGTGGCGTGTCCGGCGCCGTGGTCGTCGACGCCCAGCAGCTGGGCGAAGGCGAGACCGAGCTGCGCGATCGCGACCATGGCGAGCGCGATCCTGGCGGGCCAGCCCTCGCCCGGCGGGGCGGGGGTGCGCTCGAGGATGACGGCGGTGAGGTCCGGGACCGGCGGAGCGGGCCGCAGCAGCATCGTGCGGTGCAGTCGCTCGGCGCGCGCGTGCCACGACCGGCAGGCGGCGCAGCCCGCCACGTGCCGGTCGACCACCTCAGGCGGGGCGGGTTCGGTTTCGCCGTCGAGCCGGGCCGACAGGGCCTCGCGGCAGGTCTCGCACTTCACGTCTCACTTGTCGGGCGCGGGCCTGCCCCGGTTCCCGGGACGCTGCTACGTTTCCCGTATGGCCGGGCCGCGCAACCACGACGACGAGCGGGTGACCGCGCTCGCCCTCGCCGCCGCCCGCGGTGACCGGCGGGCCCTCGAGGACTGGGTGCGTGCCACCCAGGCGGATGTCTGGCGGTTCGTGGCGCACCTCGCCGACGTCGGTGCCGCCGACGATCTCACCCAAGAGACGTACCTGCGCGCCTTCGGCAGCCTGCGCCGGTTCGCCGGCCGGTCCTCCTCGCGGACCTGGCTCCTGTCGATCGCGCGCCGCGTGGTCGTCGACCGCATCCGGGCGGCTTCGGCCCGTCCGAAGCTCGCCGATGTCGACTGGGAGGCCACCGCCGAGCGCCGCGGCGCTCGGCAGGCGGAGGGTGTCGCGGGGTTCGAAGACCTCGTGGAGCTGCGGATGCTGCTCGACGCGCTCGACCCGGAGCGGCGCGAGGTACTCGTCCTCACCCAGGTGCTGGGGCTTTCGTACGCCGAGGCGGCCGAGATCTGCGGTTGCCCGATCGGCACGGTGCGCTCGCGGATCGCGCGAGCCCGCGAAGACCTGCTCGAAGCGGGCCGGGAGCGCGACTCCATCTAACGCATTTCGTCCTCTGAATGCGGTAGTTGCACGCGCAAGTACCGCATTCAGAGGACGAAATGCGGCGTTCGGGGCGCTGGTCGAGCAGCCCGCGCTGTGGCGCGCCACACATTCGGGCCCGTTCGCTGTCACCTCGTCACACAGATGGGCCGGGCCGATACTCCGCGTTGACTAGGCCGAATGCCGGTGCCTAGCGTGTCGCCCTCCGACCCCAGGCCGCGCGAGGGTCCCCGCCTTATCCGCGCGTTCTCGAAGGGATCTTCCCGATGGCCAGTCCCACCACTGGAACCCCAGGCGAGACTCAGGACCCCGGCGGTCTCGGCCGCCGCCGGTTCCTGAGCTTCCTCGTCGCCGCCCCCACGCTCACGATCGCCACGAAGATCGGAATCGACGGCTTCGCGCCCGAAGAGGCCGCAGCCGTCATCCCGACTCTGCCCGGCCCTGCGGAGATCCTCGACCTCGGCGACGTCCTCACCCTTTCGAACGCCCCGACCGCGAATCTGCTCGTCCTCGAAGTCCGCGAAGACGGCCGCGTCCGGCTGGAGCTGCCGCGGACCGAGGTCGGCCAGGGAATCACCACGGCCAACGCGATGCTGGTCGCCGAGGAGATGGACCTGCCGCTCGACCGGGTCGACGCCGTGCTCTCCGACGCCCGCTCCGAACTGCTGTTCAACCAGCTGACCGGTGGTTCCAACACGATGCGCTCGCTCTACACCCCGGTGCGGACCGCGGCGGCCGCCGCCCGCGCCCGCCTGGTCGCGACCGCGGCGCGGCAGTGGGGGGCGAAGGCCGACCGGCTGTCCACAAGGGACGGTGCGGTGATCGCGCCCGACGGCCGCCGCGCGGAGTACGGCGCGCTGTCCAAGCCCGCCGCGCGTGCCGATCTGGGGAAGCTCACGGTGACCCCGAAGGCGGAGTCCGCGCACCGGCTAGTGGGCACGCCTCAATCGCGCAAGGACGCGCGCGCGATGGTCACCGGGCAGCTTGAGTACACGCTCGACCTGGACATCCCCGGTGCGAAACCGGCGATGGTCCGCCGCCCGCCGACGATCAACGGCACGGTCGAGAAGGTCAACAACGAAGCCGCCGTGCGCGCGATGCCCGGCATCATCGACATCGCCGTCATCAAGACCGGAGTCGCGGTGCTGGCGGAGACCTTCGGCCAGGCACTCGACGGCAAGAACGCGCTCGACGTCACCTGGAACGCGGGCACCGTCGACGGCGAGAACAACGCGACGATCAAGAAGAAGCTGCGAGCCGCGACGCTGCCGTTCGTCGTGCCGCCGCTGCTGACCCAGTACGTCGATGGCGAGTTCGACTTCGCCTTCGCCAGCCACGCGCCGCTGGAGACCAACTCGGCGGTCGCCGACGTCCGCGAGGACAGCGCGACCATCTGGTCCGGGATGAAGGTCCCGATCCTCGCGAAGCAGCACATCGCGCGGGAACTCGGATTGCCGGAGAACAAGATCACCGTGCACGTCCAGCAGGCGGGTGGATCGTTCGGCCGCCGCCTGTTCTCCGACGGTGCCATCGAAGCCGCGCGGATCTCGAAGGCGATGAAGCGGCCGGTGCGGCTGATGTGGAGTCGCATCGACGACATGCGCCACGGCCGGGCCCGCGCCGCCAGTCACCACAAGATCCGCGCCACCTTCGCACTCGGCCAGGTGCTCACCTTCGAACACCGCGTCGCCAGCGTGGAGACCGACTGGGGGCACGGGCTCGGCGAGGTCCTGACCGCGTTCGCCGCGGAACTGCCGGTCGGCGGCAACCTGAGCTTCGCGCAGACGGTGTTCCTGCTGACGGTGAAATCGCCGTACAACTTCGGTGTCACCACCCAGTTGCTCAACGAGGTCCCGGTCGACTTCCACACCGGCGCCTGGCGGTCGGTGTACTCGTCGAGCACGCGCGGCGCGGAAGAGATCATGGTCGACGAGATCGCCGCGAAGCTCGGCAAGGATCCGGTGGCTTTCCGGCGGGAGTTCATCAAGAACGACCGGCAGCGCGCCGTCCTGGACAAGGTCGCCGAACTCGGCGAATGGGGCAAGAAGATGCCCAAGGGTTTCGCGCAGGGTGTCGCCGTGCACGGCGAGTACAAGTCGTACACCGCTTGCCTGGTCGAACTCGACGGACGCGACCCGAAGAAGCCGCGTGTCACCAAGGCGACCATCGCGGTCGACGTCGGCAAGCCGATCAACCCGCGGGGGATCGAGGCGCAGATGCTCGGCGGCCTGACCGACGGCATCTCGACCACGCTGACCGCCGGACTGCACATCGACAAGGGCCTGCCGCTTGAGGGCAGCTACTCGCAGTTCCACTACGCGCGACAGAAGAACTCGCCGACGGACGTCAAGGTGTTCGTCATGCCGGAGACGGGCGAGATCGGTGGCGCGGGAGAGCTCGGCGTGCCGGCGCCGGTCGGCGCGATCGCCAACGCCTATGCGCGGGCGACCGGCATCAAGCCCCGCAGCTTCCCGATCGACTTCCCGGTCGACTTCGAACCCTTCCCTCGTTGACTTTCCTTCCCCGCCAAGGAGTTTCGATGCCCAACTACACCTTCACGGTGAACGGGACGACCGTCACCGTCGACGCGCCCGCGGATCTGCCCATGCTGTGGGCGCTTCGGGACAAGCTCGGCGTCCGCGGCCCGAAGTACGGCTGCGGGATCAACGTCTGCAAGGCCTGCACCAGCCACCTCGACGGCGAGGCGTTCAATCCGTGCGTGACGCCGGTGTCCGACTGCTCGGGCAAGGAGGTCACCACCATCGAAGGCCTCGCCGACGGCGATGACCTGCACCCGGTGCAGGAGGCCTGGCTGGAGCAGGATGTCGCGCAGTGCGGCTACTGTCAGCCGGGGCAGATCATGGCCGCCGTGGCGCTGCTGAAGAAGACGAAGAACCCGACCGACGCCGAGATCGACGCGATCGAGAACGTCTGCCGGTGCGGCACCTACTTCCGGATCCGCGAAGCCATCAAGAGCGCGGCCGCGAAGCTGTGAGATCCCGCCGGTGCGGTGGAAATCCCGGTTTTCCGCCGCACCGGCGGAGCCCTTCGGCTTCGGCAGGCCACCTCCGGGCAAGTCGTGTTAGATGACGTCCCCAGGGACTCGACGAGGAGCCCCTGGCCCGGAGGGCGTCCATGCACTACCGAACTGTGCTCCGCGAAGGCTCGGCCGCCGTCGTCGCCGAACTGGCCTTCGAGGTCGAAATGCAGTTGCCAAGCCTCAGCGAGACCACCGTCGCGCAGATCCGCGCCGAGATGCCGGTGTACCGCGACGCGCAGTTCGTGACCCTCACCGAACTGCGGACCTCGGTGCGGAACAACCTCGAGTTCGTCATGCGGACCCTGCGCGGCACCGAGGAACCCGACCTCGCGCAGGCGCGGGCGACCGGGCGCGCGCGGGCGTTGCAGGGCGCGCCGCTGCCGGAACTGCTGCGGGCCTACCGGATCGGGCTCACCGAGGTGTGGAACCGGTTCGTCGAGCTGACCGCTTCGGGCGAGCTTCAGGACCTCCGCGGCCTCGTCGCCGCGACGTCGGCGATCTGGGCGCTGATCGACGACTACGCCGAGGCGCTGACGACGACGTACCGCGACACCACCGCCGAAGTCATGCTGGCGCACCAAAGCAGACGCTCCGCGTTGGTAGAGGCGCTGTTCGCCGGTGGCGCGGCCACCGAGGGCACGCTGTGGGACATCGCGCGCGTGCTGGAACTCTCCCTCGACGGGACCTATGTGGTCGTCGCGGCGGAGACCCCGCGCGTCGGGCACGAACCGTTGCCGAAGATCGAAAACCGGCTCCGCGACCGGCATCACGCGTCCGCCTGGCGGCTCACCCCGGACCTGCAGGTCGGGGTCGTGTCGATGCGGGATCCGTCGGCGTCGGAGCTGATCGTCGAGTTGCTGCGGGAGAACCAGACCGGCCGGATCGGGGTCAGTCCGGTGTTCACCGGCCTCGGGAACACCTCACGCGCACTGCATCTCGCCAGGGTCGCGCTCTCCAGCATGATGCCGGGGACGACGGGAATGGTGCAGTTCAACGAATCTCCGCTCGCCGGTCTGGTCGCCAGCGCGCCGGAAGCTTCGGTCCAGCTCGCGCACCACGTGCTGCGGCCGATCCTCGACCTGCCCGGCGACGACCGGAACGTGCTGTTGCTGACGTTGCGGGCGTGGTTCGAATGCCAGGGCTCCACGAAACTGACGTCGGAGCGGATGTTCTGCCACCCCAACACGATCCGGCACCGGCTGAAGCGGATCTCCGAGGAACTGGGCCGTTCGCTGACCGACCCGGCCGACATCGCCGAGCTCGGCGCCGCCCTGCGCGCGCTCCACATGTTCCCGGACACTTCTCATCTGCCCTCGCCGAGGGATCCGCTGCGCTAGGTTTCCCCCATGAACGAATTCGCCATCGGTGGAGATCTGGCCGTGCACCGTCTCGGTTTCGGCGCCATGCACCTGCCGACCGAAGCCGGCCCCGCGCGTGAGGCGTCCATCGCCTTGGCGCGAAGGGCCGTGGAGCTCGGCATCACCCTGATCGACACCGCGCACCTGTACGGCGGCGGTGCCAACGAGGAACTCCTCGCGGAAGCGCTGTACCCGTACCCGGACGACCTGGTGGTCACCACCAAGGTCGGTGTCGTGCGGACCGGGGACGACTGGAAGTACGACGCACGGCCGGAATCGCTGCGCGTGCAGGTCGACGAAGGGCTGCGGCGGCTGCGTGTCGAACGGATCGAGCTGCTGCAACTGCACCGCATCGATCCGGAGACCCCGTTGGCCGACCAGCTCGGCGCGCTGCGGGACCTGCGGGACGAGGGCAAGATCGGCCGGATCGGGCTGTCCGAGGTCACCGTGGACGAACTCGCGCGGGCACGTGAGATCGTGGACATCGCGAGCGTGCAGAACCGCTACAGCCTGCTCGACCGCGAGCACGAGGCGGTGCTGGACGCGTGCGAGTCGGCAGGCATCGCTTTCCTGCCTTGGCGTCCGGTACTAGGCGCCGCGTCGGAGGCCGGTTCCGAACTCACCGCCGTCGCGGCGGAGCTGGGGGTGACCACGGCACAGGCCGGGCTGGCGTGGCTGCTCGCCCGGTCGCCGGTGATCCTGCCGATCCCGGGGACGGCGAACGTCGCGCACCTGGAGGAGAACTTCGCCGCCGCGGAGGTCACACTGACGGCCGAGCACCTGGAGCGCTTGGGGAGCTGAGCAGTTCCCGGGTCCGCGCTTGCTCTTCGGGCGTCCCCACCGGCATCAGGATCAGCTCCGTCGCACCGGCCTCTTCGAGTTCGCGGATCCGTGCCCGGACGAACTCCTCGTCGCCGGCGAGCACCGTCCCGCCAGGGCCGTCGACCCGGTCGCGGGTGAAAATCGCTTGGTACGCCGGGATGTTCGCCGCCATGCCGTAGTTCTCGGCGACCCAGTTCCGCGGCCCGTCGGGGTTGTGGGTGACGGAGATCAGCTGCCCGGTGATGACGCGCGGTGCCGTACGCCCGGCCTCCGTCGCCGCTTTCGTCAGCGTCGGGACGATGTACTCGGCCAGCGAGCGTGGCCCGGCCCAAGTGGACACCACGCCGTCGGAGCAGGCGCCGCTGACCTTCAGCGACAGCGGGCTCAGCGCGCCGACGACGACCGAAGGTGGCTCGGCGCCGGGCGCCTCGACGGTGCCGACAGCGGTCAGCGTCTCGCCGTGCACGTCGGCCTTTTCGTGGTGCAACAACGGGTAGAGCGCCTGAAGGTACTCGCGCAGATGCCGGACAGGGCGGTCGAAGGAGTAGCCGTACTGGTCTTCGATGATCGGCCGATGGCTCAGCCCGACGCCGAGCGAGACCGGCGCGCCCGTGGCGGCTTGTAATGTCAAAGCCTGCGCCGCCAAGGAAATCGGGTGCCTCGGGTAGGTGGGCAGCACCGAAGTGCCCAGCGCGAGACCGGGGGCGGCCGCGCCCAGCGCCGTCAACGCCGTGAGGGCGTCCCAGCCGCCGCGCTGCGCGAGCCAGATCGCGTCGTAGCCCAGCCTGGCGGCTTCTTTCGCTTGCGCGACGACGTCGCCGAAGGGGACACCGATTTCGTCGAGGAGGATTCCGGTCCGCATGGGCGGCTCCCGTCAGTAGGCGCGCCGGAGGTTGGCGTGGTCGATTTCCGCGGTCGCGCGGAAGAGGGCGATGGCGCCCGGTGCCGCCGCGCGTACCTTCGCGGCGGGCGGAGTGGCCGTCGGCTGGAAGGCGTGGGCGACGGTGTCGGCCAGCAGGTCGGCGGCGGCTTCGGGATCCGCCGAAGGGGCGAGAAGGAAGCCGTGCAGGACGGCCTGGTAAGCCTTCGCCAGGTCTTCGACCTCGATGTCGGTGCGGATCAGGCCGTGCTCGGCTTGCAGTTTCAGGTAGTCCAGGAACGCCTCGTGGTGCCGGGGGTCCTGGTTTTCGTGGAGCTTCGCCGCGAGCTTGCCCAGCACGCCGGAGTCGGCGAGGTAGGGCGCGTGGAGCAGGGGCCTGCGCACGACGTTGAGGAACTGGGTGCGGGTCATCCGGTGCAGCAGGGTGAGGTCGGGATCGTCCTCGATCGCCTGTGCCAGGTTCTCGATGGACCGCGCCGCCTCGCGCAGCATCACCGCGAGGAACAGCTGTTCCCGGGTTTTCCAGTGCAGGTAAAGGGTTCCCTTGCCGACGTCGGCGTGCTCGGCGACGTCCTCCACGGTCACCCGCCGGTAGCCGTGCCGCAGGAGCAGGTCCGCGGCGGCGTCGAGAATACGTTCGGCGCGTTCCTGCCGGTCCTCGGTCACGCGCTAGTTTATGACTGATTTTGAAATTTGGTCAAGTGGCGGACGGCGGAGAGTGGGCACTCGAGGTGTGGCCAGGCTTGACGGCCTCCACGAGCACCCGCCGGGAGTGCGCGACGAACTTCTCGTCGGCCTCGATCATCCGATGGAGGTCCGCGAGCTCGTCGTGGTAGTTCTCCACCTCGAAGCCCGGCACGATCCAGATCACCTTCCGCCAGGCTGGCCGCGTTGACCCGGGGACCGGTGACGGCCGCCGGGGTCGTGTACGCCTGGAGCGCGTCGACGCGTCGACGCAGCCGGGGCGGCATCACCTGGACGACCTTCGTCAGCGCCCGGACCGAGGTCTCCTCGATGCCTTCCACCGAACCGCCCGCCGCCGTCCGCAGGCCGACGGCGATCGCCACGGCCTCCTCGTCGTCCAGCAGCAGCGGCGGCATGACCGTCCCCGACCGCAGCTGGTACCCACCCGCGACGCCGCGGCTCGCGTTGACCGGATAGCCCAGTTCGCGCAGTCGCTCGACGTCGCGTCGCAGCGTCCGCTCGCTCACCTCGAGTTTGTCGCTCAGTTCAGTCCCCGACCAGAAGCGGTGTGTCTGCAGCAGTGACAGCAGCCGCAGCATCCGCGCACTCGTATTCGCCATGAATCCAGGTTCGCTCCGATTCCGGTCAGAATGTGGCCGGAATTGACTTTAGCGTTGTTTCCATGACGATGACACTGGATACGCCGAGCGATGCGACCTCGGAAGACGCGCTCGTGGCGAAGCCGTACCGCTGGCGCTGGCCCGCGCTGTTCGTGATCCTGACCGGCTCGGTGATGGAACTGCTCGACATGACGGTCACGAGCATCGCCGGACCGGTCATGCGGGCCTCGCTCGGCGGTGGCACGGCGATGATCCAGTGGCTCGGCGTCGCCTACACCCTCGCGATGGTGTCCGGCCTGCTCACCGGCGGACGGCTCGGCGACATCTTCGGTCGCAAGCGCATGTTCCTGATCGGCGCGGTCGGCTTCGTCGTCGGCTCGCTGTTCTGCGCGATCGCGGTGAACCCGGAGATGATCATCGCCGCGCGGGTGGTGCAGGGCCTGTTCGGCGCCGCGATGATCCCGCAGGGCCTCGGCATGATGAAGGAGATGTTCACCGGAAAGGAGCTTCAGTCCGCGTTCGGCCTGTTCGGCCCGGTGATGGGGCTCGCCGCGGTCGGCGGCCCGATCCTCGCGGGCTGGCTGGTGGACGCCGATCTCTTCGGCACCGGCTGGCGGATGATCTTCCTGATCAATCTCCCGATCGGCGCGCTCGCCGTGCTGGCCGCGCTGAAATTCCTTCCCGAGTCCCGTCCCGGTGGTTCGCTCACCCTCGACATCCCTGGCGCGCTGCTCGCCACGACCGGTGCGCTGCTGATCGTCTTCCCGCTGGTACAGGGCCGCGAGTACGGCTGGCCGCTGTGGACGTTCGCGATGATGGCCGCCGCGGTCGTGGTGTTCGGGGTCTTCGCGTGGTTCGAGAAGCGCAAGAGCGGTCGCGGCGGTGACCCGCTGGTGGAACCCAGCCTGTTCCGCAAGCGCAGTTTTCTCGCCGGGATGGCGACCGGGACGATCTACTTCGCGGCGTTCTCCGGTTTCGGTCTCGTCTTCACGCTGTACCTGCAACTCGGGCTCGGTTTCTCGCCGCTCAAAGCGGGGTTGACCGGGGTGCCGATGTCGCTGGGGATGATCGTCGGGATGGGCCTGGTGCAGGCGGTGCGCAAGCACGGCCGCAAGGTGCTGCACACCGGCGCGCTGATCATGGCCGCGGGTGTGGTCGCGCTGCTGCTGCTCCTCGGCCCGGAAACCGGTCCGTGGTCGATCGCCCCCGCGTTGCTGGTGGTCGGGATCGGCTCCGGGCTGATCATGGGACCGTACTTCGAGATCGCGCTGTCCGGAGTGGAACCGTCGGAAGCCGGATCGGCGTCGGGCGCGCTGACCTCGCTCCAGCAGGTCGGTGGCGCGCTGGGGATGGCGTTGCTGGGCACGGTGTTCTTCGACGCCGGGACCGCCGAACCGACCGACGCCGCCCAGCGGACGTTCTGGGTGGTGGCGGTGATGGTGATGCTCACCTTCGCGGTCGGGTTCCTGCTGCCCAAGCAGATCCGCGACGTAGAGTCGGCCGGGTAGGCGATCGAGCTGGGAGGCCGCGTGGCTGGGACCGGGTACTTCACATCCGTCGAAGACGTGACGGCGAAGCTCGCCGACACCGGCTACCTGGCCTCCGCGGCCGTCGCCACCACGGTGTTCCTCGCGGACGCCCTCGGCAAGCCGTTGCTGATCGAGGGCCCCGCGGGGGTCGGCAAGACCGAACTGGCGAAGGCGGTCGCACAGGCGAGCGGCTCCCGGCTCGTGCGGTTGCAGTGCTACGAAGGCGTCGATGAGTCACGCGCCCTATACGAGTGGAACCACGCGAAACAGCTTCTCCGGATCACCGCCGGCAAGGACGAGACGTGGGACGAAGCCCGCACCGACATCTTCGGCGAGGAATTCCTCCTGGCCAGGCCGCTGCTGACGGCGATCAA
Source organism: Amycolatopsis sp. NPDC041971 (assembly GCF_055588925.1). NCBI lineage: Bacteria > Bacillati > Actinomycetota > Actinomycetes > Pseudonocardiales > Pseudonocardiaceae > Amycolatopsis > Amycolatopsis sp. NPDC041971. The sequence continues at coordinate 198,461 of NZ_JBVJCE010000012.1, forward strand.
GGGCGACGAGCCGACCGTCCTGCTCATCGACGAGACCGACAAGGCCGACGTCGAGATCGAGGGGCTGCTACTGGAGGTGCTCGGCGACTTCCAGATCACCGTCCCGGAACTCGGCACGATCACCGCCGGGCGCAAGCCGTTCGTGGTGCTGACCTCCAACGCGACGCGCGAACTTTCCGAGGCGCTGCGGCGGCGCTGCCTGTTCCTGCACATCGATTTCCCCGACGCGGCACTGGAACAGCGCATCGTGCGGCTCAAGGTGCCCGGCGTCGACGACGCGCTCGCGGCGTCCGTGGTCAAGGTGATCACCGCGCTGCGGGCGATGGAACTGCGGAAGGCGCCGTCGGTCGCGGAGACCATCGACTGGGCCCGCACTCTGCTGGCGCTCGGCGCGGACAGCCTCGGTGAGGACGTCGTCCGCGCGAGTCTCGGCGTGATCCTCAAGCATCAGGAAGACGTCGTGAAGGCGGACGCGCGGCTGGAACTCGGCAAGGTCCTCGACTCGTGAGCGGTGTGCCGGGCAGGCTCGTCGAGTTCGTGGAAGCGTTGCGGGAACACGGGATCCCGGCGGGTCCCAGTGAGACGGTCGACGCCGCGGCGGCACTCGAAGTGCTGGGCCTTGCCTCCCGCGAGCAGATGAGGGAAGGGCTCGCGGCGGCGCTCGTCCGGCGCGGCGGCCAGCGCGCGGTGTTCGACGCGACGTTCGACATCTACTTCCCGCTCGGCGTCGGCGCGCCCTCGCAGGACCCCGTCGAAGACCTGGCCGCGCTGCGAGACCGGCTCGCCACGGCGCTCGCCGCCAACGATCAGACGGACCTGACGCAACTGGCCGGGCTCGCCGTCGACCTGCTCGGGGAGTACGGCGGCACGGCGGGCACCGGCGGCTGGTCGGCGCACCAGACGCTGGAACGGCTCCAGCCGCAAACCCTCGTCGTCCGCGTGCTGGAAGCGATCCGTGCGGGAGCTTTGAGCGATTTCACTGACAGACTGGACCGCGACGACGTCCGGCGGCGGGTCGAAGGCTTCCGGGGAATGGTGCGGACCGAAGCACGCCGCAGGGTGGCGGAAGTCCGTGGCAGGGAACGGGTTTCACGGCACGCCGTCCCACCGGCGGCCGACCGCGTCGACTTCCTGCTCGCCAGCCGCGCGCAACTCGCCGAACTCCGCCGCGTCGTGCGGCCCCTGTCCCGCAAGCTCGCCACCCGGCTGGCCGCCCGGCGACGGCGGCACGCGCGCGGGCAGATCGACCTGCGCCGGACGCTGCGGCGCTCGTTGTCCACCGGCGGCGTCCCGATGCGGCCGTCGTACCGGCGGCACCGGCCGGGGAGGCCGGAAATCGTGCTGCTGTGCGACATGTCGGGCTCGGTGGCCGGTTTCGCGAACTTCACCATGCTGCTGGTGCAGGCCTTGCGTGACCAGTTCAGCAAGGTGCGGGTGTTCGCGTTCATCGACGCGTGCGACGAGATCACCCACCTCGTCGACACCGGAGCCGCCGATCCGGAGGACCTCGGCGCGCGCATCCTCGCCGACGCGGAACTGACCCGCTGGGACGGGCACAGCGACTACGGCCACGCGCTCGGCGAGTTCGTCGAACGGTACTCGGATGCCGTGGGGCCCAAGACATCCATGCTCATCCTCGGGGACGCCAGGACCAACGGCGGCGACCCGAACCTGGCGGCGGTACGCGCGATCGCCGCCGCGGCGAGGCATACGTACTGGCTCAATCCCGAGCGGACGGCGTTGTGGTCCACCGGGGACTCCGAGGCGCACGCCTACGCGGAGGTCGTCGAGATGTACGAATGCCGGAACGTGCACCAGCTGACCCGGCTGGTGACGCGGCTGCTTCCCGCCTAGGGCTTCAGCGCGGCCTTGCCGTAGGCGTCGGCGTTGCTGAACACTTCTTGCCCGTACGCGGTGGAGTTGTTGTAGGTCAGCACGGCCGACCACCAGCCGGTGGGTTTGCCGAGGTCGCCGCCCCGCGCGCACAGGTACCGCGCGGTCGTCAGCGCGGCGTCGTCGATGTTCTGCGGATCCGGTGCGGCGCCGTCACCGCTCGCGCGGACGCCGTACCGCTTCCAGGTGGCGGGCAGGAACTGCATCGGACCGACCGCGCGATCCCACTTCGGGTCGCCGTCGAGGGCGCCCTTGTCGGTGTCGACGATCGCCAGCACACCGGGGGAGCCGTCGAGCGGGATGCCGATGATCGGCGGCGTCACGACCCCGTCCTCACCGGCGCGGGAGCCGTCGTGCCGGGCGTGCTGGGACTCGGTCCGGCCGATCCCGGCGATGGTCGCCCAGGTGATTCCGCAGCGTGGCGTGGTCGTCGCGGTCTTCACGGCCGCGTTCACGTACGCCCGCAGCGCGCGCGAAGGTATGTCCGTGTTTTCCGACACCTTTGCGATCCAGGCGTCCTTCGCGGGCTCCGCGGGCAGCGGTCCGGCGTCGCCGGGGATCGCCGAACGCGGGGCGGGTTTGAGCGCGGGGACGACGAAGGCCGGTTTGACCGGCACCGGCTCGCGGTCGGTGAGGCTGACCACGACCCATACGGCGCCGGCCACCAAGGCGCCCACGACCAGCAGCGCGAGCATCACACAGCCACGCGGGCCGCGCCTCTTGGGCGGTGGTTGCCACTGGTCCATGAAATCCAGTGCCGAAGGGGACGAAGCGGTCACCGGTTCCACGGTACGTGACGGTTGTGGAGAACTTGTGTGGCCCGCCGTCCGGGTGAGCCGGGCCACCTCCCGCATTTCGTCCTCTGAATGCGGTCCTTGCGCGTGCAACTACCGCATTCAGAGGACTAAACGCGTCAGGAGAGCCAGGCGTCGATCTCCTGGTGGATCGCGCGCTTGAGTTCGGCGGGCGCGAAGGACGCGTCGACGGACGCCCGGGCGAGTCCGGCGAGCGCGAAGTCGTCGTAGGCGAACGCCTCGCGGGTGCGCAGGAACTCGTCGGTCAGCGTCGTCCCGGTGATCGACGGGACGTCGGTGCTGAGCGTGACCACGAGCCCGGCGTCGACCAGCCGGGGGAGCGGGTGCTCCTCGAACGACGGCACGAGCCCGAGCGTCACGTTCGACGACGGGCAGACCTCCAGCGCGATACCGCGTTCCCGCACCTCGGCGACCAGCGCGACGTCCTCCAGGATCCGGATTCCGTGGCCGATCCGCTCGCTGTGGCCGACCTCGAGAGCTTCGCGGATGCTGGCCGGTCCGGCGTCCTCGCCCGCGTGGTGGATCAGGCGCAGTCCGGCCTCCTCGGCCTCGTCGCAGATCCCGGCGAACGGCGCGAGCGGATACTTCTCCTCCCCGGCCAGGCCGATCGCGAATACCCCGTCCGGGGCGTACCGGCGCGCCAGGTCGAGGGTGAGCCGGGCGCGTTCGACCGACCGGCGGCGTGAGTGGTCCAGGAGCACCCGCCAAGGGAGCCCGTATTCGGCCGCCCCCGCCGAGAGTCCTTTGAGGACGGATGCCAGCGGCATGTCCGGCTCGCCCAGTCGTTCGCCGTGCGCAGCCGCCGTGAAGGTGACTTCGGCGTAGCGGACCCCGTCCGCGACCTGGTCCTCGCAGAACTCGCGTGCCACCCGTTCGAAGTCCTCCGGCCGCCGCAGGCAGGACCGCAGCAGCCCGTTGTAGTCACCGAACGCGCGGAACCCGTCGAACACGGGTTGTACCGCGGGTACGGCGACGCCGTTCGCCTCACCGAGGTCACGAAGCGTGTCCGGCCGGATCGTGCTTTCGAGGTGGACGTGCAGATGGGCCTTGGGCAACAGCGAAAGATCCCGCATGGGCCCGAACATAATGCCTCGACCCGCGCCGCGCGCCTCATTTTCCGGCCGCTGACCAGCACGGGTCTCCAAAATGAGTGATTTGGCGCGCTTCGGGGAACCCAGTGACCACTACCGGTCGTTGAGCAGGAACCAGACGACCCCGAGGAAAGGGACCACAGTGCCTCTACTGCGGAAGTTGACCGCCCTGGCCGGCACCGCCGGGGCCGTGCGCGCCTACGTGCGGAAGAACCCCGAGAAGGTCTCGAAGGTCGTGAACAAGGCCGCGACCTTCGTCGATCACAAGACGAAGGGCAAGTACCACGGCAAGATCGACGGCGCGGTACGCAAGGTCGACGGGATGACCGGACGGCCGCGCCGACCCTACGACCACTGAGCTAGGCCTCGGCCAGCGCGTCGAGGATCTGCTCGCCGTACTTGGCGAGCTTGTTCTCGCCGACGCCGCTGACCGTACCCAGCTCCTGCAGCGTGGCGGGCCGTTTGGTGGCGATCTGGCGCAGGGTCGCGTCGTGGAAGATCACGTACGCGGGCACTCCCTGCTCCTTCGCCGCCGCGGCTCGCCACGACCGCAGCAGTTCGAACACCGGCGCCGCTTCGGCCGGCATGTCGGCGACCGCGGCCTTCTTCGCGCTCGACCGGGCCGCGGCCTTGGCCGCCCGCTCCGGCTCACGCCGCAGCTGGACCTTCCGCTGCCCGTTCAGCACCTCGGCACTGCCCTCGGTCAGCACGAGCGAGCCGTAGTCGCCCTCGACCGCCGCGAGCCCCTGCGCCAGCAGCTGCCGCACGACGGCCCGCCACTCGGGCTCCTTCAGCTCAGTGCCGATCCCGAACACCTTCAGTGAGTCGTGCCGGTGCTGGGTCACCTTCGGCGTCGACTTGCCGAGCAGGATGTCGATGATCTGGCCCGCGCCGAACTTCTGCCGCCGCTCGTTCTGCAGCCGGACGATGGTGGAGAGGAGTTTCTGCGCCGGGACCGTCCCGTCCCAGGTCTCCGGCGGCGCCAGGCAGGTGTCGCAGTTGCCGCACGGCTCGCTCTGCTGCCCGAAGTAGTTCAGCACCTGCACGCGACGGCATTCGACCGTCTCGCACAGCGCCAGCATCGCGTTGAGATGGGCGCTCAGCTGCCGCTTGTGCGCCTCGGACCCCTCCGACATGTCGATCATCTTGCGCTGCTGGACCACGTCCTGGAGGCCGTACGCCAGCCACGCCGTCGACGGCAGCCCGTCACGACCGGCACGCCCGGTCTCCTGGTAGTAGCCCTCGACGGACTTCGGCAGGTCCAGATGCGCGACGAACCGTACGTCGGGCTTGTCGATGCCCATGCCGAACGCGATCGTCGCGACGACGATCAGCCCGTCTTCGCGCAGGAACCGCGACTGGTGCTTCGCGCGCGTCCGCCCGTCCAGCCCGGCGTGATAGGGCACCGCCGGAATCCCGTTCTCGACCAGGAAGTCAGCGGTCTTCTCGACCGAGTTCCGCGACAGGCAGTAGACGATGCCCGCGTCGCCCTTGTGCTCGGTGCGCAGCAGTTCCAGCAGCTGCCGCTGCGGCGAGTTCTTGCCGACGATCCGGTACTGGATGTTCGGCCGGTCGAAACTCGCGACGAAATGCCGCGCGTCCTCCAGATTGAGCCGGGACGCGATCTCGGCGTGCGTCGTCTTGGTGGCGGTCGCGGTGAGCGCGATCCTCGGTACGTCCGGCCAGCGCTCGTGCACCGCGGACAGCATCAGGTAGTCGGGCCGGAAATCGTGCCCCCACTGGGAGACGCAGTGCGCTTCGTCGATCGCGAACAGCGAGATCTTGCCGCGATCGAGCAGCCGCACGGTGGATTCGACCGAGAGCCGCTCCGGTGCCAGGTACAGCAGGTCCAGTTCACCGGCGACGAAGGCGGCCTCGACCCTGTTCCGCTCGGCATAATCCTGCGTCGAGTTCAGGAAACCCGCGCGTACGCCGAGGTTGCGCAGCGCGTCGACCTGGTCCTGCATCAGGGCGATCAACGGCGAGATCACCACCCCGACGCCCGGCCGGACCAGCGCGGGAATCTGGTAGCACAGCGACTTGCCGCCGCCGGTGGGCATGAGAACGAGCGCGTCACCGCCTGCGATGACGTGTTCGACGATGGCGTGCTGGTCGCCGCGGAAGTCGTCGTAGCCGAAGACGCGGTTCAGCGTTACGAGGGCTTCCGAGGTACCGATGTCGGGGGCTGCCACCCGGCCGATTCTAGGGGCGGGGTCCGACAGTCGACGCGCCCGCGCACCTCAGCGCGGGAAGTCCCAGTCCAGCGCCCGGTTTTCGGTGACGACCGGCCGGTAGCCGCCGACGACCGTCCCGCCGGTCTCCAGCGCCGTCGCGGTCTGCTCCAGCAGTTCGGTGAGGGTCGCGGGCAAGCGGTCGAAGCCCACCGATCCCTCGTGGTTCCAGTCGCCGAGCCGCCCGGTGCCGGTGCGCTGGTCGAGGAACAGCCCGTCACCGCCGCCGTCGACGGCGACCGGCACGAACCGTCCGTGCCACCAGGAACCGACGTTGTCGTCCAGCCCGCTCGAAATCAGCACTTCGCACAGGACCTTCGCCTCGTTCGCGACGGTTTCCGTGGACGCGAGGCGGTGGAACGGGGGTAAAGCGAAGCTGTCGCCGATGCCCGAGACGCCGTCGTGCCGCAGCAGGAAGGCGACGAGTTCGGCGGGGAAGGCGACGCCGGTCTTCCGTTGTGCCTCGACGATCCGCGCGATCGTCGCGGGTGGGCGGAGGGTCGCCGCCGTCGTCTGCGCGTTGGCCGTGAGCCAGCGTTCCACGCGGTCCCAGGCGGCGTTCACCCGCCGGGTGGTCGCCTCGGGGACCGGCGCGAGCTCGGCAGGGCCCTGTCCCAGGCGGCAACCACTGTCGACGGTCAACGTCGGCCGGGTCGTGGGCGCGGGTGCGGCCGTCGAATAGGACGGCAGGTGCGGTGTGGTCCGCGAGGCCTGCGCGGACGAGAGCCACTGCGCTCCCTCGCGCCGGCCGCCGCGTACCGTGACCGCGAAAACGAGTCCCAGCACGATGACGACGCTCGCGACGGCGACCACCACCGCGCGCCCCCACGACTTGCGCATGGCGCGAGCCTAGTCGTTCTCTTCCGCGGCCTTGCGACGCTCGCGGCGGCCACGGGCGATCTCGGTGGCGAGCGCGTCGAGCGGTCCGGTCCAGAAGCGCCGGTACTGGTCCAGCCAGCCGTCGATCTCCTTGAGCGGACCGGGATCGACGGAGTACAGCCGCCGCGCGCCCTCCGCCCGGACCGTGGTGAAGCCGTTCTCGCGCAGGACACGCAGATGCTGGGAGACCGCGGGTTGCGAGATCCCGAACTCGGCGCGCACCACCGTGGTCACGTCGCCGGAGCTCTGTTCCCCGCCCGCGAGCAGTTCCAGGATCCGGCGGCGCACCGGATCCCCCAGGACGTCGAACGCGTGCATCCGGCAACTATCAAGGCCTGGGCTTATATAAGTCAAGGTTGTAAGGCATGGGTCACCTGCCGGTGTCATCGTGGAGACGGTGGCAAGGTGGCGGGAGACGAAGGAAGGGGCTTCGATGAAACTGGCCGAAGTGGTGGCCGACGGGTTCGGCCGCGTCCAAGAGGTCGTGCACGACGCCGTCGAGGGGTTGGACGCCGACCAGCTGGCCGAGAGCCCGGCTCCGGGCGGGAACACGATCGCCTGGCTGGTCTGGCATCTGACCAGGGTGCAGGACGATCACATCGCCGATCTGATGGGTACCGAACAGATCTGGACCGCACAGGACTGGGTGGGCCGGTTCGAACTGCCCTTCCCGGCGTCGGACATCGGATACGGACACCGCCCGGAGGACGTCGCCGCGGTCCGCGTCGGTTCCGCCGAACTGCTGACCGGATACCACGACGCGGTGCACGAGGCGACGACCGCTTGGGCCGCCGGCCTCGCCGAAGCCGACCTCGACCGTATCGTCGACGAGGCGTGGGATCCGCCCGTCACCCTCGGGATTCGCCTGATCAGCGTGCTTTCCGACGATCTCCAACACGCCGGGCAGGCCGCGTACGTCCGCGGGCTCGTACTGCGCGATACGTAGACGAGGTGCCGCTCCACGACGGACGACGGGGGTCCCGCCCGCGGAAACACTGGGCACATGAGTACTCCCACAGTGCGGCGACCGCCGACGAAGCTCACCCCGCGGTGGCGGAAACTCGTCCTCGTCGTTCATGTCGTTTCGTCGCTCGGCTGGCTCGGGATCACCATGGTGAACGCGGTCCTGACCTTCACCTCCGTGTTCACCGAAGACGTCCGTCGCCAGCACGCGGCCATCCTGATGATGGACCAGATCGGCGGCTACCTGTTGCCGCCGGTCAGCTTGACCGCCCTGATCAGCGGGATCGTGCTCAGCGTGGGCACGAAATGGGGGCTGATCCGGTACAAATGGGTCGCGATCAAACTGGTGCTGACCTTGGCCGCCGCCGGGCTGACACTGTTCTCCCTGCTGCCGGGGATCCGGGAACTGGCGGTGGCGGCCGAGTCCACTATGGACGGTGTATTCGTGGAAGCGGGACGGCGCGTGGACGGGTTCTACCCGATCATCGTGTCCACGGCGATGTACGTGACCATGACCGTGCTGTCGGTCTACAAGCCCGGCGGCAAGACACCCTATGGACGCCGGGTGACCGCCACGCGGATTCGTGAACGTCAGCCCGCCTAGAACTCTTCGAGGGCTTCGTCGACCCGCTCGGCTTCGGCGCGCAGATCGTCCAAGACGGTCTGCGCGGCCGCGGTCTCCCCGTTCGCGGTCTCTTCCTCGAGTTCGGCGGCGGCGAGCCGCCGCCGGAGGTCGTCCGCCCTCTCGGTGGCTTTCTCGGACCGGCGTTCGGCGCGGGAGAAGTCGATCTCGGCCTGCTTGCGTGCCTTCGCGAGATCGGCCGCCTCGCGCCGGAGCCGGTTGAACTCCGCCATCCGTTTCTCTTCGCGTTCGGCCTCTTCTCGGGCCTTGGCGATGCGCTCCTGGTCGGCCTTCTCGGCGGCCTCCCGTTTCGCCTTCCGCCGATCGTCCAAATGCGACACGGTGGCGGGTTTCTTCCGCTCCGGGGCGGGTTTTCGCTTCGGTTGAGGGGTGAAACCGCTGGTCAGCCACTGGTCTCCGGAGCTGTCCGCGCCACTGCTCAGCCGCCCGGCCAGCGCGAGCGCCGCCACCTCGGGATCGGCCACGACGGCCTCGAGGGTCGCCTCGACTTCGCGGGTGACAGGCTCGCTCATCGACCGTTCGTCCCGCAGGATCCGGTTCACCAGTTCCTGACGCCGCCGGGTCAGCTTGCGCAGATCCGCGCCGGCCAGCGCCGAATGCGCCTTGCGCAGATCGTCGCCCAGCCTGGCCAGCTCCGCGAGCTCGGGGGAGCCCGCCCGGCGATTGAGGATCGCGGCCGCGAGCGTGGGCTTCCGCAACGCGCGGATACGTTCGGCCAAGGCGGGTTCGCCCGCCGCTTTGGCCTCTTTCGCCCGTTGGTTGCGCACCGATACGAACTCGGCCGGATCGCCGGCGTAGAGCTCGTCCGCGACCTGGTCGAAGTCCATCGTCCTCCGCAGGATCAGTGGCCGGTCAAGGCCGATCAGGTGGCCATGCTGCCGCATACGTCCGACGATGATCCCACGAGACCCCGGAGCTTTCACCTTTTCGGTGGTATTCGGTCACGCGGATTACCCGGGGCCGGTCGGCCCAAGGACAGATCGGCATTTTGGAGGTGGTGCGCTCCCTCCGGCGCAACAACGATGAGCGGCAGGGGAAGTCACCGGCCGCTGGAGGCACGAATGTCCGTCATCGAACGCGCTCCCGTTTCGTCGCAGGCGCATTTCCTCGGCTCCGGACCTTATCCGGAACAGCGGTGGCGGGTGGTGCTCTGGTCCGTCCTCGCCGGATTCGCGCTGACGGTGATCTGGTCGGCGCCCTTTGTGGACAGTGTGATCGGCGACAGTGTCGCCAACACCCTCCTCGGGCACGACGCCAAAGAGACCCCGATCGGCGGAGTGCTGGCCGGGACGTTCTTCGCGTTCGTCTCGGGGCTCGCCGGAACGTTCACCGCGTGCAATATCGCCGCCTTCGGCGCCGTCGCCCCACTTGTCGGAGGAGGGGCCGCCGGGCGGCCGAAGTTCACCGACACCTTGAAGCCGCTGGGCTGGATCGCGGCGGGAATGCTGACGGTTTCCGTCGCGTACGGCGTCGTCGTCGCGCTCGTCGGTACGAGGATGCCGCAGTTCTCGACCGTTTCGTCGCCGGGCGGGCTCACGCCGCGGAACATCCAGTCGATGATCGTCTACGGCGTGATCGGGATCGTGTTCATCGTGCTGGGCCTGGCGTCCGTCGGTCTCGTCCGCAACCCGATCGCCGGCCTCACCCGGCGGTTCCCGTCCGCGCCGCTCGTGCTGATGGGCGCGCTCATCGGCGGATTCCTGATCGGCAGGCCGTTCCCGCTGTTCCGGATGATGTTCCGCAGCGCGGCCGAAAGCCACAACGTCTTCTACGGCGCCGCCGCGTTCTCCCTCCAGTCGCTCGGCAACATCCTGGTGATGGCGCTGTTGTTCCTGCTGCTCACCCACGGCACGGGCGGGCGGCTTCAGCGATGGATGTTCGCTAAGCCCACCAGGATCGCCGTGGTGACCGGAGCCGCGTTGCTGGTCGCCGGCACGTTCACGTTGCTGTACTGGGATCTGCGGGTACTGGGCAGGACCGGCGTCATCTGGTACCCGACCATCAAGTGGTGAAGAGCCACGCCAGTAGTTGTTCGACCGATTCCTGAAGGCACCTCGCCGCGTCCGCCCGGCCGGCGAGGTGCTTCAGCAGGCCTTGCTGGAACAGGCCGTCGAAGAGCGCATACGTCGTCGACGGGGCGAAATCCGCCGGCTTTCCCAGCAGTTCCGCATAGCGGGAGACGACCCGCCAGATCATCAGTTCGAGTGTCTCGTCGATGACGAGGACTTCCGCCTGGAACAACTTCTCGAACAGGCTCTGGTTACGCAGGTCGTACCAGAGCCGGTGCAGGCGGGCGTTTTCCCGCAGCGTGGCCGCCGTCGCGGCGCCGAAGGCCAGTTTCAGTTCTTCGGCCGTTTCCGCGGTCTCGACCATCCGGTCGTACCGGGTGACGCATTCGGCCTTGTACTGTTTGACGCAGTAGGTGATCAGCTCGGCCTTGTTCCGGAAGTAATAGTGCAGTACCCCGTGGGAGAACTCGGAGTTCTGCGCGATCTCCCGCAGGCTCGTGCGCGCGTAGCCCAGTTCGGACAAGGTGACCAGCGCCGACATCGCCAGCTGCGCGCGTCGCTGATCGAAGCTGTCCACCCGGCGGGTTTCGTCACCGCTGCGGTCCGCCACGTCGGTCACAGTTCCCGGTTCCCGTCGCCTCGGGTGCCCGCCGGACACGAGCACGTCGTCGGATTCTAGCCCGGGAAAGGGTTTTCTTGCGCCCGACAGAATTCATTCGAGCCACTCGGTGATGAAATGGTCGCTCTCGTGGATGTGGACGGCTTCGTAGGTCTCCGGGCCGATCACGGCGAACTTGTGCGGGGTGTCCGCGGGCACGACGAGGACTTCGCCCGCACCGCCTTCGCGTTCGGCGTCCCCGATGGTGAACCTGGCCCGGCCCCGGATGATGACGAACATCTCGCGGTACGGGTGCTGGTGCAGCCTCGGCCCGGAACCGTCGACGCCGGTCCGCTCGCGGATGATCGAGACTCCGGAGCCGATGTCGCGGCCTTCGACGTTCTCCAGGTTTTCGGTGGTCATTCCGCCACCTTAAACCTGGTCACGCTCGTCAAGGGCCTATTCGCCGCGGTCGACCACGAACGCCGAAAGGCCGACGAGCAGCGCTCTCGCCGGACGGTCGGGGAGGCCTAGTGCGAGGTCCCTCGCCTTGGCGGCGTATCCGTGGGCTTCGGCGAGGGCGCGGTCGACACCGGCGGAGCCGCGCAGGAGACCGAGCGCCTCCTGGCGGACCGCCGGATCGGAAACCGGCCCGTGGCCGATGATCGCGCGCAACCGTGCGGCGCCGGGTCCGTCGTCGTCGAGCGCGTGCAGCATCGGCAGGGTGACGATGCCTTCGCGGAGATCGGTGCCCGCGGACTTGCCGAGGTCGGTGGTGGACGCGGAGATGTCGAGGACGTCGTCGGAGATCTGGAACGCCACGCCGATCAATTCGCCATACTGGCCCAACGTTTCGATGGTCCGCTCATCCGCTCCCGACACCTGGGCGCCGAGCCGCCCCGCCATCGCGATCAGCGAGGCGGATTTGTCGGCCATCACCTGGATGTGGTGCTCGTAGGGCGCGTGACGGCCACAGTCCTCGAACGGCCCCGTCGTTTCCAGGAACTGGCCGCGTACGAGCCTGCCGAATGTCTGCGCCTGCGACCGCAACGCGTAGTCGCCGAGCCCGGCACCGACGTGTGCCGCGCGGGCGAGCACGTAGTCGCCGATCAGGACGGCTTTCTTGTTGCCCCACAACGAATTCGCACTCGTCACCCCATGCCGCATCGGCGCCTCGTCCATGACGTCGTCGTGGTAGAGCGTCGCCACATGGACGAGTTCGGCGAGTACGGCCGCCGAGATCGCGTCGCCTCGTCCGTCGCCGAACGCCGCTCCGGCCAGCGCCATCAACGGCCGCAGCCGTTTCCCGCCCGCGCGGACGAGATGGGTGGCGGCTTGGGTGAGATCCGGCTGTCCCGGGCTGCGCAACACCTCCTGAAGTCTGTCTTCGACCAGGGCCAACCCGGTGCGGAGTTCGGCGGCGAACTCCGCGTGCCGCTCGTCGGCCGGGTCCAGCCCGATTTCGGTGACGATCGTGGTCGTGTTCACGACTTCCAGCATCCGAGCCGGAAGGCCGCGACCGCATGGCGCCCGAGAGGGAGATCGTTCCCTCCCTGGAGGGAAAACCGCCGGGTCAGAAGGGCGGCTCCGGACTTCCGGCGGTCACGGGCGTTCGTTCCCACGCGCCGTCCGACGGGGTGCCTCCCGAGCTCCGGCCCGCCTTGTTCACCTTCGCCGTGGCATAACGCAGCGACGGGCCGATCTCGTCGACGTCGAGTTCCACCACCGTTCGTTTCTCGCCTTCCTTTGTCTCGAACGACCGCTGTTTCAACCTGCCCTGCACGATCACCCTGGTCCCTCTGGTGAGTGATTCGGTCAGGTTCTCCGCGGCCTGTTTCCACAGTGAGCAGCGCAGGAACAGCGGGTCGCCGTCGTGCCATTCCCCGCTCGCGCGGTCCAGTACGCGCGGCGTCGACGCGACCGTGAAATTCGCGACCGCCGCCCCCGAAGGGGTGAACCTCAGCTCCGGGTCGGTCGTCAGGTTTCCGATCACCGTGAGCACCGTTTCTCCGGCCATGGGACTTTCTCCTCGCTTCCGCGCGCGGGCCCGGCCGGGCCCGCTGTCGCCGGGGAAGAGGAGACCACCGGGGTACGACAGTTTCCGGCGGCCCGTGGCGGTCGGATGTCAGGAAAGGGTCGCTCAAGACGAAAAGTGTCCTGAACGACCCTTTCATGACATCTCGGTGACCGTCCCATGTGGACCGATCAGTCCTCGAGCGCGTGGCGGAAGTGCTCGGCGAGGTCGAGCGCGGCGGCTTCGTCCCGCGTGTACCAGGCGTGGGCGTCGTGTTCCTCGGGATCGAGCACGACGTCGTCCGTGTCCTCTTCGGCGAGCGTGTACACCGTGGCGTGGATCCGCATCGGCGTGCCCGCGACGTCGTCCCAGCTGCGGGCGCCGCGTTCGCCGGTGACGCGGACGGTCAGCCCGGTCTCCTCGGCGAACTCGCGGACCACGGTCTCGGCGGGCCGCTCGCCCGGCTCGACGGTCCCACCCGGCAGTTCCCAGCGGCCGCCCAGGAAGGACCCCGGCCGCCGCCGGATGAACAGGATCTTCCCGTCGCGGATGAGCCTGCCGTAGGCCAAGTACTTGTCCGTCACGAGCGCATCTTCCCGTAACCCGGAAAGCCCGTCCCGATTGAGGACCGTACCTGTCCGCAATAGCGTTTAACGTGGGCACCATGGAAAACACCGAGATCCGCCCCTTCCGCCTCGATGTCCCGCAGGAGCAGCTGGACGAACTGCACGCGAAGATCGACAGCGCGCGCTGGCCCGCTCCGCTTCCCGGTGACGGCTGGGACACCGGGGTGCCGGTGGAATGGCTGCGCGGACTCGCCGAATACTGGCGCCACGGTTACGACTGGCGCGCCGCCGAACGCGAGCTCAACGGCCACCCGCAGTTCACCACGGTCATCGACGGGCAGCGGATCCACTTCCTGCACGTCCGCTCGCCCGAAGCCGACGCGACGCCGCTGATCCTCACGCACGGCTGGCCGGGTTCGGTGGTGGAGTTCCTCGACGTCATCGGTCCGCTCACCGACCCGAAGGCGTACGGAGGCGATCCGGCGGACGCGTTCCACCTCGTGATCCCGTCGCTGCCCGGCTTCGGTTTTTCGGGCCCCGTCTCGGATTCGGGCTGGACCATGCCGCGGATCGGCCGCGCTTGGGCGGAGCTGATGCGCCGGCTCGGCTACGAACGCTACGGCGTACAGGGCGGCGACCTCGGCGCCTCCGTGTCGCCGGAGGTGGCGAGGTTCGCGCCGGACAAGGTGATCGGCGTGCACGTCAACGGTGGACTGTCACCGATGCCGCCGACGTCGTTGTCGGAGGAGGAACTCGCTTCGCTCACCGACATCGAACGCGACCGCCTCCAGCGGATCGGCGCCTTCATGCAGGAGGAGTTCGGGTACATCGCGATCCAGTCGACGCGGCCGCAGACCCTCGGCTATGGGCTCGTCGACTCGCCGATCGCGCAGCTGGCCTGGATCATGGACAAGTTCCGGGAGTGGACGCATCCGCGCCCGACGCTGCCGGAAGAGATCATCGGCCGCGACCGGTTGCTGACCAACGTCATGTTCACCTGGCTCACCGGCACGGCTGCGTCGTCGGCGTACGTCGGCTACGCGCAGGCGGAGGCCTGGGGAGCCGTCGAGAAGAACTCCGGCGTGCCGACGGCGGCGCTGATCTTCGCGCACGACGTCGGGATCCGGCGGTACTCGGAGGACGCGCATACGATCGTGCGGTGGACCGATGTCGATCGCGGCGGGCACTTCGCGGCGTTGGAAGAGCCCGAAATCCTGGTCACGGACGTGCGGGAATTCTTCCGGTCCCTCAAATGACGATTACGGCCGCTTCCCCGAGGAAGCGGCCGTAATCGTCCACTTCGGACTCCAGGCCCACGATGACGGACCGCGGAAGCGTGGCGAAGGGCTCGACGACGACCCTCGTCTGCTTCGCGGTCCGCTTGGTGTGCCAGGTTCCGGCGATCCGGTCGTCGATCAGCACGGTCGGCGCGATCATCCCGCCGCCGGAGTTGACTCGCTTCGCCTCGGCCGCGTCGAGGAGCAGTTCGCGGTCGCGATAGCCCAGCAGGTAGGTGTCGAAGGCGCCGAGCAGGCGCGGGGGACACGACGAAGCGGAGAGGTCGGTCTCCGACAGCGCGAAACCGTGACCGGCGGGCACGAGATCCAGCGCGGCGAAAGCCTTGCGGCAGAGGCCGAGCGGGAGACCGGACCAAGTGCCGAAGTCCTCGGTGGTCACGACGCCATACGCGGTCAGGTACCGGTGGGCGAGTTCCGCGTGTGGTTCGTCCGGCGTGTGGTCCTCGGTGGCCCATTCGTCGAGGAGTACGTACGTCGGTTCCGTTCCGTCGTCTCGACCTCGGCAGAGCAGACCGCGATTCGCCGCGTACGCCAGGAGATGGGCCGGCGCCTGAGACCTCGCGTCGAGAACGATGCCGTCGGCGGCCAAACCGTCCAGGATCTGTTGCCGGGTGAGTGCTCTGCCCGGCAAGAGATCCTGGAGCGTCTCCAGTGCGCGTTCGCAGAGTTCGTCCGTGAGTCCCAGTTGCGTGCGGCGGCCCTGCCCCGCCTGGGCGTTGCGTGGGCCGAACAGCCGGTTCAGCCAGCGGAGATCCGCCGTCGGCACCAAGTGGAGCGTCTTGCGCATCAGCCAGGTGCGCGCCACGGCGCGGGACGCGTCGACGTCCGGCGCGGTCAGGCCCCGGCTGCGGGCCCGGATCGCGAGCCGGGCGGCGGGCGTCGACTGCGCCTGGATCGCGGCGACGGACCTGGCCACGGCGAGCACGTCCTCGACCGGGGCGGTCAGCAGTTGCGCGTGGGCGCGGACGGCGCGGATGTCGTTGCCGGACAGCGTCATCCGGTGACGATCTCATGGGCGTTCGCCGGTTCGGTGTGCACGACGGCCTCCGCGAGCCGCGGGAGGACCTCGCGTAATCGTTGCTCGACGCGATGGGCGAGGTGGTGTGCCTCGGTGACGGTCAGCCCGGACTCGACCGACACCGCCAGTTCCGCGCGCAGGCTGTGACCGAGCCAGCGCATCCGCAGGTCCCGCGTGCCGAGCACCCCGGGTACCTCGGCGGCCGCGCGTTCGGCGCGATCGACGTCGGCCGGGTCGACGGCGTCCATCAGGCGGCGGAAGACCTCCTTGGCCGCGTCGCGCAGGACGAACAGGATCGCGACCGTGATGGCGAGACCGATGATCGGATCGGCCCGCGGGAAACCGAACGCGACACCGGCCGCGCCGAGCACGACGGCGAGGGAGGTGAAGCCGTCCGTGCGCGCGTGCAACCCGTCGGCGACCAGCGCGGCGGACCCGATTTCCCGGCCGACGGTGATCCGGTACCTGGCCACGATTTCGTTGCCCGCGAAACCGATGACCCCCGCCGCGGCGACCACCCACAGATGCTGGACCGGGCGCGGATCGAGCAGTCGCTGGATCGACTCGTACCCCGCGAGGAAGGCCGACGCGGCGATGAGCAGGACGATGAGCACGCCGGCGAGGTCTTCGGCGCGCCCCAGCCCGTAGGTGTAGCGGCGGGTGGCGGCGCGGCGACCGAGCAGGAAGGCGATGCCGAGCGGGACCGCGGTCAGCGCGTCGGCGAAGTTGTGGATCGTGTCACCGAGCAAGGCCACCGAACCGGTGATCAGCACGAGCACGAGTTGGGCGACGGCGGTGACGAACAGGGCGGCGAACGACCAGATCAGCGTCCGGACGCCGCGTTTGCTGGTCTCCAGCGCGGTGTCGACGCGGTCGGCGCTGTCGTGGCTGTGCGGGGTCAGCAGATGGCGGAGGCGGCTCTTCTTCCGCCCGTGGCCGTGACCGTGTCCGTGGCCGGTCATTCCTCACCTCACCCTTCTGATACCTGCGCAGTCATGCAGATACGCAGATAGAAGGGTAGCGGCTATCCTCCTGGCATGCACGAGTCGGTCCCGGATTTCGAGATGCCCACCGAGGAGCAGGTCCACCTGGCCGCGGAGACGTTCCGGCTGCTCGCGGATCCGACGCGGGTCAAGGTGCTCTGGGCGCTCTTACAGGGCGAGTCCTCGGTCGCCTGTCTCGCGGAACTGGCGGGCGCCGCGCCGACGGCGGTCAGTCAGCATCTCGCGAAACTACGGCTCGCCGGACTGGTCAAGGGGCGTCGCGAGGGGACGTTCGTCTATTACTCGGCGGCCAACGACCACGTCCGCGGCCTGCTCGCGCAGGCGTTGTTCCACGCCGACCACATCGATCGCGACATCCCGGCGCTGCATTCGGCGGGGAAACCCCACCGTCCGGCGGCGCGCTGAATCCGGCTACGGTGAAACCGTGACCCAGTCCTCGTACCCGGCCGCCCTGCGATGGCTGCTGTTGTGCGTGGTGGCGCTGGGGCTGGTCGGCATGCATCACGTCGTCGGCGAGTCCGGCCACGGCGCGGGGCACTCCGCTGTCGCGATGGCGGATCCGTGTTGCGCGGACAGGCCGTCGCACGACGACGGCGGGCACAATGGACTGCACCTGTGTCTCGCGGTGCTCGCCGCGGCCGTGCTGCTGATCGTCACCTGGCTGCTCGTCCGAAAAGGACGGACGGCGGGGGCGGCGTGGAAATCGCGGCGGGGTGGCGGTACGGCGTCGGGCCGTGATCCTCCGCGCTGGAGACCGGTGCCCGAGAGATTGTCCTTCCTTTGCGTGTTGCGGGTGTGACAGGCGGGCTCGTCCCGCCCTCCCCGAAACCGAGTTGAGGAAAGAACCATGACCAGCAGCAAACTGGTCGGGGCGGCACTCGCCGCCCTGGCCTCCTTCGCCGTGCTCACCGGCTGCGCCAGCTCCGACACCGCCTCCACCGGGCACCACATGTCCACGGTGAAGGCGCCGGATCCCCAGCAGGCCGGCCACAATCAGGCCGACGTCACCTTCGCGCAAGGGATGATCCCGCACCACGAACAGGCGCTCGCGATGGCGAAACTCGTCGACGGCCGCACCCGTAACGCGAAGGTCGTCGACCTCGCCGCGCGGATCCAGAAGGCGCAGGATCCGGAGATCCAGCAGTTGAACGGATTGCTGAAAGGCTGGGGAGTGTCGCCGTCGGGCGAGCACTCCGGACACGGCTCGGCGTCCGGCATGATGACCGAGGAAGATCTCGGGAAACTCGGCCAAGCCAAGGACGCGGCCTTCGACAAGCAATGGCTGGAGATGATGGTCAAACATCACGAAGGCGCGCTCGAGATGGCGAAGGCCGCGCTGCGGCAGGGCAGCAACGCCGAGGTGAAGGCCTTGGCGCAGAAGGTGATCGACGGTCAGCAGGCCGAGATCACCGAGATGCGCGCACTGCTCGGCTGAGCCGGACGGTGGCGCGGGTCAGCCGGCCCGCGCCACCGCCTCCCGAAAATGCGCGCACTGGGCGAAGTCTTCGTGCTCACACCCGAGAGCGCAGTCGACGATCGCGAGCGACGCCCGAGCGGCCGCGATACGTTGCTCGAGGGCTTTCTTGTGTTGTTTGAGTACCGTCTCGCGTTCGCCAAGCTCCTGATACATCTCGCGGATGCCGTCGAGGCTCAGTCCTGCCTCTTTCACTTTTCCCGCCCTGACCGCCGAGCAACAGGTCCAGGGGGTGAGTTCGTCGCGGGTACGGGACCGTGAGTGCCGAAGACCCGGCTGCCGGCGTCCCGCCCAGGCCCGCGATCTCGACCATGTGATGCCATGGGCAGTTCGGCGGCCACACCAACGCCGACGAGCTGATCGACCTCTGCCGCCGCGACCACCGGCTCAAAGACGAACCCGGCTGGACCTACCGGCTCGCCTCGGACGGCACCCTCACGGTCACCACACCGACAAGACAAACCCACGACAGCTCACCACCGCCCCCGCACGAACCCCGCGTGGCCGAGGAACCCCCGCCGTCCTGAGCTTGTGGATGGAAACGGCAACGGCGAGCTGACCCAGGAAAGAACATGGACGGCCGCGACCGGGCATCCCACCACCGACCCACTGCGGCGCAAAGCAAAGCGACCTTCAAACCCGGGTACCGAGCACCGACATGCCGAGCACCAGTTCGTTCGCGGGATCGCAGCCGAGGAGGTCTTCGACCAGTTCGTCGCGGAGCGCCGCGGTGAACGTGACGTTCAGGCCGAGCGCGGTCGCCAGCAGGTACACGGTCTGGCTGAGATGGCCGACGTCCATCAGCAGGACCCGGTAAGTACGGCTCACCGAGTACTTCCACTGGTTCCGCTCGATGACGCTGGTGTAGATCAGCAGCGCGCCGGCGTTCCCGGTCCAGTGCTGGTCGCCGGCGAGCGCGATCAGTTCGTCGTCGTCGATCTTACCGTCCAGTGGCGTGAGGCCGTGCCGGAAACCGTCGTAGTGGTAGATGCCTTGATCGAGGCCTTCGACGTTCCTCGTGTAGACGTACACCTCTGTGGGGTGCCTGGCTCCGCCGGACGGGCTCGTCTTGAAGACGTTGCCGGTGGCGGGGATGTCGGAATGCGTTTCCGGTCTCGTCAGCCGGGCGGCGGTGAGGAGTGCGCTCAAATCGCGCAGCCGTAAGGGTTCTTCACCGAACTCGCGGACGCTTCTGCGCTGGTTCAGCGCGTCGCCGAGTCCGATCGTGTTCAGTTCTTCCGGTGCCGGTTCGGGCAGCGCTATCGCCTCGTACTCGCCCGAAGGTCTCACCGGAGAAGGCGGAGGGCTGCCCTTCGCCTTCTCCAGCAAGGATTTCGCCGTCATTTCGCTGGTCGTGAACTCGGTATCACGCAACGAGCGGGTGCCAAAGTGGAAAGCCCTCGCGGACGTTCCCCAAGGGCCCCAATCCCGAAGGATCTCTTCTTCCCGCTGGTGCCGGGAAGAACCTTTGACCACCAGCACGTCGTACCGGATCATCGCTCGCGCGATACGGACGAGCCTTTCCCCGATCTCGGGATTCTCGTCCGCCGCGCGGACCGATTCCGGTTCTCGCCAAGAACCGAACCATCGCAGGACGCGTTCGGTTCCTTCGGCGAGTTTGAGCTGGCGATGTCCGAGGTGGTCGTCCCAGACGACCTCACCATCGGACCAATAGAGCGTTCCACAAGAGGAAACCCTTACCAGCATCGAATGTCTTGCGCCCCAGTCCCCAGTTATACTTTCCGAATACGTCAGGTCATTCAGCGTCGCGAACGGAAAGGGGGTCCGCCGTTCGGCGGCGGCTCGAATCCACCCCAGGTGCTCTGCGCCTTGTACTCCGCTTCGAGTTCGTACAAGAACTCGTCGTCGTCTTCGTCGTGCATGCCGCCGATCCTCTCCGTGAGCGGTTACTCCGGTCAAGCGAATATACCTACGCCAACAGAGTACCGGAGCAGAACGGCTAATTACGCCGAGTAATCAGTCAGGTGCTGCTTGAGTTCGCGCACCTCTGCCGACTCGGAAATGCCGAGATCGGTGTACAAACGCAAAGCGAAGCGGCGATGACGTTCCGCATTCAGTCGCTTACCGAGAATGTCGAACGCCGCCGCCATCTCCTTGTGGGCGATGGGCAGCATGCTGCGATTCCCGGTCGATTCGAGCACTTCCACCGCGGTGGTGAACTGGGCGACCGCGAGTGCGGCATCGCCGAGCGCACGCGAATTGATACCGAGAGCGAGAAAACATTCCGCCTCGAGATCGGGTGATTCGTTCTCGTGCGCGAGTCTCAGCGCCTCGTCGAGTTCCTCGGCGGCTTCGGGATAGCGCCTGTTCTCGGTGTGGATCAGCCCGATCCGATGCCTGGCGCGGGCTTCGATGAGCACGCTGCCGTGGGCATGAGCGGTCTCGCGGACCCAGCCGAGGTGCTCGATCGCCTCGTCCGACTCGCCTTTCAGCCAGTGGGTGACCCCCGAATTGCCCCTGGCCCGGCATTGCATCCGGATGTCGCCGGTGGTCGCGGCCAATTCGAAGACCTCGTTGAACAGCCGGTTCGCTTCGGTGAACTCGTTGAGCCGCCACAGGGTCAGCGCGTACATGTGCAGGGCCTGGTACTCGAGGACCACGTTCCCCGTGACCCGCGCGGCGGACAGGGCGAGGGTCTCCAGCTCCCTGGCCTGCCGGTAGTAGCCGCGGTTGTCGAAGTAGCGCCACACCGCCGAGCAGAACGGCACGAGGTCCGAATAATGCTGGTGGTTGTTCATCGCGACGGCCACCGGCAGGACGTTCTGCCATTGGGCGTCCATCCAGTGCGCGGCCTGGTCGTAGTCCGCGAAGGACTGTCCGTACTCGCTCTTCGGGACCTCGAGGCCGCCCGGTTCCTCTTCGGAATCCGGGTCGATGAAGTCCATCGCGGCCGCGACGGTGCTGCGGTAGTAGTCGAACAGCCGCCGCATCATCGCCTCGCGCTGGTGTTCGGGCTCCTCGGCGAGCAGGAGTTCGCGGCCGTAGCTGCGGAGGAGGTCGTGCATCTCGTACCGGTTCATCGACGGCTGGCGCAGGAGATTCACGTCGACGAGGCGTTCGGCGAGACGACGGGCCTCGCCGAGGTCCACTTCCGCCAGCGCCGCCGTCGAATGGAGATCGAAAGCGGCGCCGGGATGATGGCTCAACCGGCGGAACACCCGGCGTTCGGTTTCGCTCAAGTTCAGATAGGACACCCGGAACGCACCCGCGACGTCGCGTTCCCCCGCGGTGAGCTCGCCGAACCGGTTCCGTTCGTCGCGCAGCTGCCGGGCGACGAAGTCGAGCGTCCATGACGCCCGCGCGCGCAGCCTGCTCGCCGTGACGGCCAGCGCGAGCGGGAGATCGCCGCACAGGCTCGCGACCTGGTCGGCCGCGTCCGGGGATTCCCGCTTCAGCCGGGAAGGTCCGACGATGCGGCCGAGCAGGTCCACCGCGTCGGCCCGGCTGAACGGTTCCAGGGACAGCAGTTCGGCGCCGTCGAGGTCCACGAGCCGGGTGCGGCTGGTGATCAGCACGCAGCAGCTCGCCGAACCGGGCAGCAGCGGGTTCACCTGCGTCGCCCCGATGGCGTTGTCCAGCACCAGAAGTACGCGTTTGCCGGCGAGGCAGCTGCGGAACAACGCCGCGCGCTGGTCGGTCCCGGCGGGGATGTCCGAACCCTGGATGCCGAGCGACCTCAGCAGCGCTTCGAGCGCGGACCCCGGATCGACCGGGTCACCCGCCGGCGAGAACCCTTCGAGGTTCACGAACAGCTGCCCGTCGGGGAACAGCGAGGCGAGCCGGTGCGCGGCGTGGACGGCCAGCGCGGTCTTGCCGACACCGGGCATCCCGTCGATCGCGATCAGCCGTGGCCCCGCGGAGGAGCCGTCCTGGCCGATTTCGAGGACGGCCCGCAGTTCCGCGGCGCGGCCGCCGAACGCGGGAAGATCCGCGGGAAGCTGCGCGGGGCGGGGGAAGAGCGCCTTCTGCGCGTCCGCGTCCGCACGTCGCCCGACGGTGTCCATTCCGGCCCGGAGCCCGCCGACGCCGTACCGGACGAGGGCGCCGTCCTCCATCAGTTCGGCGTCGGCGCGCAGGATCTGCTGGTGCAGCGCGCTCAGTTCGCTGCTCGGGTCGACGCCGAGCTCTTCGGCGAGCGCGATCCTGGTCCGGTCGAACGTCCGGAGCGCGTCGGCGCCGCGGCCCGCCCGGTAGAGCGCCAGCATGGTGAGGCACTGCAGGGTTTCGCGGGTGGGATGCCAGGCGGCGAGGTCGAACGCCTCGCGGGCCGCCGCCTCGGTCTCGCCGAGCCGGAGCCTGGCGCCGATCAGGAGTTCGCAGGCGGCGAGGCGTTCTTCGTCGAGACGCCGTGCCGTCTGCTCGATGGCGTCGCCTTCGAGACCGTCGAAGGCCGGGCCGCGCCAGAGCGACAGCGCGTCCGCGAGTTTGACGGCCGCCTGCGAGATCAGCCCAGCCGCCAAAAGTTCGGCGCCCTGGTTGTAGTCCGCTTCGAATCGGGCCGAGTCGAGCGAAGCGCTGCTGATGACGACGCGGTACGCCGAGCCGGTGGTGACCACGGCGGACCGGGCCACGCCGAGGTCGTGCCGCAGCCGCGCGATCGCGTTGCTGACCTGGCGGACCGCCGTCTTCGGCGGGTTCTCCGGCCACATCGTGCCGATCAGGTACGAAACCGGGACCAGCCTGCCGGCGTTGATCAGCAGGGCGGCGAGAAGACGCTGCTCACGGCGTCCGCCGAGCCGGACGGGCACGCCGTCGACTTCGACTTCGAGCGGGCCGAGAACGGAGAAGCCGAGTTGGGAGCCGTGGGCGGCGGTCCGGGGAGATCTCGCCGAATCGGGTAAACGATCAGCGGTCATATGCGACTATGTCGTCCGAGACCGTGAGCGTGCTCACGCACTACCTCCAGTCCGTTCGCCGGCTGATCGGCACCCTAACCCACCGCTTCGGCCTCCAGCCAGGTCAGCGCGGGGGCACGCCGTACGGCATTCGGCCTAACGGGCGCGCTCGTGGCTGCCCTGGAACGGGTTCGATTCTACGCCCGGTGACCCCTGATCTGCGCGGATGCCCGGCGGTGAAGAGCCGATGTAATTCCGATGCAGGGCCTTGGAAAGCTGAAGACATCAGCTGGCGGCTCGGCGCGACGGGGCAGCGCGCCGAACCGTGTGTAGGGGCTCCGCGGCGGTTGGCCTTCGAACTGGGGGTGGCCAACCGCCCTGGTAGCCCTTTCCCGGCGCAGGTTGCTTCCTCCGGTACGGGGTGGCGTTCGATCTCGCCTTCACGCTGGTGTTCCTCGGCGTCGTTCTCCCGCAGTCCCTCGCTTTCAGTCGCTGACCAGGTGTGATCCGCCGCCGTCGCGGGTACCAGGTGGCTGGAGGAGAGGAGTGTGTGCCCATGCGCCCGGTCTGGAGTGGTTCGCTTTCACTCGGTCTGGTGACGGTGCCGGTCCGGTTGTACAGCGCGGTCGAGGACCACACGGTGCACTTCCGCCAGTTCCAGCGCGGCACCGAAGACCGCATCCGGTACCGGCGGGTGAACGAGCGCACCGGCAAGGAAGTCGGTTACGAGGACATCGTCAAGGGTTACGAGCTCGACGGCGGCGACTACGTGGTCGTCGAACCCGAGGAACTCGACGAGATCGCCCCCGGGCGGTCGAAGTCGCTCGACATCGAAAGCTTCGTCGAGCTGGAGGCCATCGACCCGATGTTCTTCGACAAGACGTATTGGCTCGCGCCCGCGAAAGACGACTTCGAGCGTCCGTACGCGCTGCTGCTCGAAGCGATGCGTTCGTCGGGCAAGGCCGGGATCGCGAAGTTCGTCATGCGCGGTCGCGAATACCTGGCGCTGGTCCGTTCCGGCGACGGCGTCATGGTGCTCAACACCCTGCATTTCGCCGCCGACCTGCGGGATCCCGCCGAGCAGCTGCCGGACCTCCCCGGCAAGGTGAAAGCACGCGGCAAGGAACTCGACATGGCCGTCAACCTGATCGACGCGATGAGCGACGACTGGCGGCCCGAGGGGTACCGCGACACCTACACCGACCGTGTGCGAGAGCTGATCAAGGCCAAGAAGAAGGGCGACACCATCACGCCCGCCACCGAACCCGGTGAGCCGACGAAGGTCCTCGACCTTTTCGAAGCGCTTTCGAAGAGCGTGGAGAGCGGGAAGGCCAAGAAGAAATCCGGGACGAAGAAGCCTCCTGCGAAGAAGACCGCGCCCAAGAAGGACTTGTCCTCGTTGTCGAAGGCGGATCTGGAGAAACTGGCTCGGGAACGGGACATCAAGGGGCGGTCGAAGATGACGCGCGCCGGTCTGGAGAAGGCGCTCAAGGCCTCGTGACGATGCCCGCCGTCGCCAGTTCGCCCGCGATGGCCTCGACCAGCAGCCGGATGTCCTCGGCCGCGGTCGCGTGCAGCCCTTCGGAAACGATGATCACCTCGGACGTCGTGGCGGAAACCGCCGAGTGCCCGCTCTGCCGGTTCGTCCACCGCCGCGCGTGGGCCTGACCCTCCTCGTCCGCGAAGATCACCTCGCCGGGGTTCGGTTGTTCGACAGTCCCGGCGAAAGTCACGTATTTCTCGTCGCCTCGAGCGTGGCGGACCTCCAGCGAACCGCTGATCTTCGCGACGTCCAGTACCGCGACGGGAATGGCGTAGGCGACCGAAACCGCGTTGCAGAGGTCGATCACCGGGTGGATCCGGGGGAGTGAACCTTCTTTCCGCAACCGGCGCAGCAAGGACTCCGACGCGCAGCGGTACTGCGTCGGCTTCAGGCCCATCTTGGCGAACGCCCGGCGCCAGGCTTGGATCTCGGGGAACTCCGATTCCGGGCCATCAGCTAGCCGTCGTGTCGCCCGCTCGACGAACTTCTGCAGGTCGACCGGCGTTTCCGGGGTGACACCGACGGCCTGGAGCGTGCCGACGGCGAGGCCGGGGTGGGCGGCGTGGATCTCTGGGTGGTGCTGGAGTCGCATGCTGGACCTTCTATTGGGTGGTGAACGCGAGTTTGGCGCCGAGCGCGGCGAAGGAACCGGCGAAGATCCGCCGGAGCCAGGCGAGGACACGCGGCCGGGAAAGAACGTGGTGCCGCACGCCGGCGGCGAGGACGCCGTACCCGCTGAACACCACGAACGTCGCCAGCATGAACACCCCGCTCAGCAGCAGCATCCGGGGGACCGAGCCGGGTTCGCCCGCCGGCACGAATTGGGGCAGGAACGCGAAGAAGAACAGGGTCAGCTTCGGGTTCAGGAAGTTGATCAACACGCCGGAGGTGATCGTCCGCAGGGTCGACGCGGGTTCGGGATCGCCCTCCACGACGATCGCTTCCCGGTCCTTCAGCGTCGCCCACGCCATGTAGAGCAGGTAGGCGACACCGAGGTACTTGAGGATCTCGAACGCCAGCGTGCTCGCGTGCAACAGCGCCGCGAGACCGGTGATCGCGGCGACCATATGCGGGATGATGCCGAGGGTGCAGGCGGTCGCGGCGATGACGCTCGCGCGTCTCCCGCGAGCCAGTCCGGCGGAAAGCGTGTAGACCACACCGGTACCGGGCGTGGCGACCACGACCAGCGTGGTGATCAGGAAGGCGATGCTCACGCCGATCACTGTGCGCGCGGTTTGGCCCCGTGGACAGAGCCAAAGCCCGCTCGACCCACTGGACCAAAGGCTTGCGTGAGGCGGCCTGACGGCTTCACCGGATGGGGTGGCATGATGCACGCTCGCACGTCGACGAGGAAGGCCTTGGTTTGAGCGCGCGCACTTCCCAGATGGACGACCTCCGGCTGGTGGCACAACCGAATGCCGTGTTGTGCTCCGAGCTTTTCGTCCGTCTCATCCTGTCGGATTGGTCCTTGCGGCCGTTGCTCGATCAGGCGAAGACCGCCGCCGCCAGAATGGTGGGCGCGCTCGTCGACGTGGCCGACCCGAAGGAACCGCCGTTCCTCACGCTCAGGCTGCGGTTGCGCTCGGACGTCCTGGTCATCGAGGTCGACCACGACCTGGACGGGCTTCCCGCGCCCACGCCCGCGCCCGGTGAGCGGACCGGGGTGGCGCCGGGCGAGACAGGGGGCGTGACCACGTGGTGCGAGCTGCCGCTGCCCGGTGGCCTGTCGGCCGGACAGGTCCAGCTGCCGCGGCGGGGCGACCGCCGCACCCTGGTGGACGAGCCGGTCTCCGGTGCCCCCGTCGGCGCCGATCCCGAAGTCCTGGAACGACTTCTGACGCGGCTGAGCGGATGGTCCGGCTGATGGGCACGAAGCGCGTCACCACACCGGTTCTGGAGATCGCGTACGAACACGCCGGTGCCTCCGGTGGACCGCCGGTGGTCCTGCTCCACGGGTTCCCGTACGACGTCCGGGCCTACGACGAGGTCGCCCGGATCCTCGCGGACGGCGGCGCCTCGGTGTACGTCCCGTATCTGCGCGGGTTCGGCGGGACGCGGTTCCTCGACGACGCCACACCCCGCTCCGGACAGCAGGCCGCGCTCGCGCAGGACCTGATCGAGTTCATGGACGCGCTGGGGCTGGAAAACGCCGTCGTCGCCGGATACGACTGGGGTGGCCGCGCGGCGTGCATCACGGCGGCGCTCCGGCCCGAACGCGTACGCGGGCTGGTCTCGGTGGACGGCTACAACGTCCAGAATCTCGCCTACGTCGGAAAACCGGCGCCGCCGGAATGGGAACGCACCTACTGGTACCAGTTTTATTTCCATTCCGAGCGCGGCCGCCGCGGGCTGGCGGAGAACCGTGACGAGTTGTGCGCCTTGTTGTGGCGCACCTGGTCGCCGACCTGGACGGGTGCCGACGCGGCGTTCCCTGCCAGCGCCCCGAGCCTCCACAACCCGGACTTCGTCGACGTCGTCATCCATTCCTACCGGCATCGATTCGGTCTCGCGGAAGGGGATCCGCGGTACCAGGCGCTCGAAGACCTGCTCGCGGAGGAACCGGCGATCACGGTGCCGACGGTCGTACTGGAAAGCGGGGACGACGGCATCGGCGGGCCGAGTGCCGCGGGTGACCGCGAGTACTTCACCGGACCGTACGACCACCGCGTTCTGCCTGGTGTCGGCCACAATGTTCCTCAAGAGGCGCCCGAGGCTTTCGCCGCCGCTGTGGCTTCACTGCTCAAATGAGGGTGATCACCGAAGCCGCGGGCGGCGCCACCGGCGACGAGGAACTGCGTGCGGAAGGTCAGACGGACCAGGCGAAGGCCGGTCTCATGGGTGCCGTCGAAAACGTGAAGGACGCCGTCGGCGACGCGGCGGACAAGCTCCGCGACACCTTCGAGAAGTAGCGGGCTCTCGCGGGCCGGGGTGGCGGATTTCCGCGCCCCGGCCCGCTTTCAGCCGTGCAGCGTTACCGGCAGACTCGTGAGCCGCGTGCCCTGGATCCCGCCGAGGAACGTCTGGCGGAGTTCGGCGTAGGGCACGGCGAGCCGGGCTCGGGGGAAGTCCGTGCGCAGGACGGTCGCGACCGCCCGCAGTTCGAGCTGCGCGAGCTGGGCGCCGACGCAGAAATGCGGACCCGCGCCGAAGGTCAGATCCGGACCGGGTTTCCTGGCCGGGTCGGTGTTGATGCCCTGGATGTCGATGAGCACCGGGGCTTTGGCGGGGAGCCGGATCCCGGCGAGGTCGAGCTCCACGGTCGTGAACCGCCAAAGGGTGAACGGTGCTGGTGGGTGCTCCCGGAGGGTTTCGCGGACCAGGTCGCCCTCGGGGGCGGTGTCCCCGTTCAACAGCCGTGAGATCAGGAAACCGATTGAAGCGTCGGTGGTCAGTTGCCCGGCGAAGATCAACGCGAACAGGTGGTACCGCAAATCCTCTTCGGACGTCTCGGGCGGGAGGTTGTCGCGGAGTTCCTTCGCGAGCCCGTTCCGGTTCGGCGTCAGCCCCGCGGCGGCGAGGTCCGCGATCGCGGCGATGGCCTCGCCCTGGGCGCCCGGTGCGGGGTCGGACATGCGGCGGCAGGCGTCGACGGCGGCGTCGAGCAGCCGGAGCGGGATGCCGAGCAGGTCGAGCAGCACGGTGAGCGGGAAACGAGTGGAGAAGCCGTCCATGAGGTCGACGGTCCCGTCGCCGAGTTCCGTCAGTAGCGCTTGCGCGATCCGGTGGATGCGGTCCGACTGCGCCTGGATCCGTTTGGCGCTCAGGAGCGGAGCGTGCGCTCGCCGCAAGAGCGTGTGATCGGGACCGTCCAATGTGGTGAGTGACGGCTGTTCGGCGGCGGTTCGTTCGAGTCCGGTCCACTCCTCGGGGGCCAGCGCGGGGTCCTTGGCGACGCGCGGGTCCGACAGGACCTCGCGGGCCAGCTTCTCCTCGGTCACGATCCACGCGCTGCCGCCCTCGGGCGCGGCCACTTCGACGAGAGGGCCGGCGGCTCGCAGCGCGGGTCGGACAGGATCGGGCTCGGTGATGCCGCGGGTCTTCGCGGCGAACGGATCGGGGAGCACAGGAACTCCTTCATGAGAAAGTAGCTTCAGTGTGAAGATATATTTGCGACCGGTAGGTTGTCAATGCACTCGAGTCGAGGAGGGGTGATGGAGGATCGGATCACGTCGCTGCTGGACGGCCTCCGGAGCTTCGGGGCGAACTACACCGAGTTCACCCGGCGTTTCGCGAACTGGCTCGGCCTGCCCGCCACCGACGCCGCCGCGCTGGTGGAGATCCTCTACGCCGAAGACGCCGGTTCGCCGCTGTCCCCGTCCCGGCTCGGCGGACGCATCTCGCTGACCTCCGGCGCGACCACGAATCTGCTGAACCGGCTGGAGAACCTCGGCTACGTGGTGCGCACCCGGGAGAACACCGACCGGCGCGTGGTGACCTTGCGCAGCGGCCCCGACATCCGAGGACCCGCGCGGGAATTCTTCGGCCCGTTCAGCGCCGGGCTCGCGGCGCTGGTCGCGGAGTACCCGGCGGAGGAGATCGAACGGTTCGAGTCCTTTCTGCGGCATCTTCGGTCCACAATGGACAAAGTGCTCGAAGAACAGGGTTGAGACTCCGTTCGAGTGTTCTCACCCACCTGACCAGTCCGCCACGCCCTCGGCGCCGAATCCCTCCTTGACGCCGGGGAACCGCGTAGCCGGGCGTCGGGTGAGGTGGAGGCAGCTTGATGGTCGAGGGTGTGCGGACGAGTCCGCGCGGAAGCGGCGGCGCCGGGACGGAGCCTGCCGAAACGAGCTTGATGCAGCGGGTCGCGGCCGGTGACGAACAGGCGTTCGCCGACCTGTACGACGTCGTGGCGGGACCGGTGTGGGGAGTGGTGAACAGGGTCCTTCGTAACGGCACGTTCGCCGAGGAGGTCACTCAAGAGGTCCTGGTGGAGGTGTGGCGGACCGCCGCGCGGTTCAAACCGGGCAAGGGGAGCACGCTGGCCTGGGTGCTCACCATCGCGCACCGGCGGGCGGTGGACAGGGTGCGTTCGCATCAGGCCTCGCTCGACCGGGACGACCGTGCGGGCAGACTCGATTTCCGGCGTCCGTTCGACGAGGTCGCCGAGTCGACGATCAGCAATCTCGAGCAGCAACGGGTGCGCCAATGCCTGTCCGCGCTGACCGACCTGCAACGGGAATCGGTGGTGCTGGCCTACTACAACGGTTACACCTACCCGGAAGTCGCGGAAGTGCTCAAGACCGCGCCCGGCACGGTGAAGACCCGCATCCGCGACGGCCTGATCCGGTTGCGTGACTGCTTGGGGGTCGGGCAATGACGGCGGAACTGCACACGCTGACCGGGGCCTACGCCCTGGACGCCGTCCCCGAGGAGGAGGCCGCGGCGTTCAAGCGGCACCTGCGGGGTTGTCCCTCATGCGGCCAGGAAGTCCGGGAACTCCGGGAGACCGCGGCGCGTTTGGGGGCGGCGATCGCCACCGCGCCGCCGGCGAGGCTGAGGGAAGCGACGCTCAGGCAGGTCGCCGGAACCCGCCAGTGGCCGCCGCTGGTCGCTGTGGCGCGTCGAGACGGACCACTGAAGACGCGGATCGCCCTGTGGGGTGCCGCGGCGGCCGCCGCCGGAGCGCTGGTGTTCGGCCTGGTCACCACGAACATCGAGCCGGTGACCGATCCCGCGCCACAGCGGCTCGCCTCGGTGAACGCGGTGCTCACCGCGCCCGACGCCTCGACGGTCAAGGGCACCGAGAGCGGGACGACCACGGTCGTGACTTCGCGGAGCCACGGCAAGATCGTCGTGCTGGCGGGCGACCTGCCGCCGTTGGCGCCGGGTAAGGCTTATCAGGTCTGGCTTCTCGGAGCGAGCGGCGTGCATTCGGCCGGACTGCTGGCACCGGACGGTCCACAGCGGACTCTTCCGGTCCTCGCGGATCTGCCCGGTGGGATCGACCGGGTCGGCATCACCGCGGAACCCGCCGGAGGTTCACGGGCGCCGTCCGCCCCGGCCGTCGCGATGATCCCCCTCGGGGTGTGAGCGGAGGGGGATCATGCGTGATCGGAAGGCGAACTCGCGTGATCGGAAGGCGAACTCGCGTGTTGGGAAGGCGATCACAGGACGCGGCCGGATTCGGTGGTCTCGTCGGCGTCGTCGTCGCCCGGGACGTGCACGTCGGACACGTTGATGTTGACCTCGACGACCTCGAGCCCGGTCATCTGCTCGACCGCGCCGATCACGTTGCGGCGCACCGATTTGGCGAGATCCGCGATCGCGACGCCGTATTCGACGACGATCTGCAGGTCGACCGCGGCCTGACGTTCGCCGACCTCGACCGACACGCCCTGCCCGGCGGACGCGGTGGCGCCCGGGATGCGCTCGCGCAACGCGTTGAACGCCCGCACGGCGCCGCCGCCGAGCGCGTGGACACCGCTGATCTCGCTGGTCGCGAGGCCCGCGACCTTCTGCACGACGGTGTCGGCGATCGTGGTCACGCCCTGCGTGGAGACGAGGGCGCTGTTCTCGGTGGGGGCGGCGGAGTTCGAGTTCGGCCTGGTGGTGGTGACGGCGTTCGTCATCGCGCTCTCCTGAAGTTCGGTTTCCGTTTGCCTGCGGGGGAAGTTCTTCCCTTCACCACTCCATAGACCCAGCGGCGCGAAGAACGTCACGACCTGATCGTGTGGTCTGGATCTCACGGTCCGCGGGTATGTCTTCCGGTCCGCTCAGCTGGCCGGGCCCTGGTTTTCGCGCGCCTTCTCTGTTAGCAACAGTTCCTAACTATCGGGAGGCGATGTGGGCGGGCGGGGACTGGACGACCCACGACCACACCGGCTCCGACACTCCGGTCACCGCCGAAGGCCCCGGCGCCACCCGGCTGGGCGGCACGGTCGAGAACACCGACGTCCACTGGGTGACGCGGGCGGCGAGCGGCCTTTGACGGTCAGGGCCGCGCCGGTCTCTCACCGTGGAGGTTCACCGGGGTGGCCGGAGGCATCGAGCGCTTCGTCCACGGTGTGATAGAGCCGCAAAACAGTGTCGAGTCCGGTGATCTCCATGGGCCGGATGACGGTGCTGTTGGAGTCCACGGCGATGCGCAGGGACTTCCGGTGTGCTTTCGCGTGGCTGTCGGCGGCGACCAGGGTGGCGAGGCCCGCGGAGTCCAGGAAGTTCACCGTGGTCAGATCGAGAACACACGCACTGGCGGTTTCGTCCAGTGCCGCGATGAGAACCGTTCGCAGCTTCGGCGCGGCTTCGGTGTCGATCTCACCGGTCACCGCGATGACGACGTCACCCTTCACCGGACGGCTGACGATGCCCAAGTCCGGGGGCGGTGGCTCGGCCTGCGGGGGTTGGCTCACAGTGGTGGACGGTAGCGGACCGGCGACGCGGTAGGACGCGTCGCCGGTCCGGATCCCGCCGGTTTCGGTGCGGATCACCGCGGGCTACCGCTGCTCCAGTCGCGAGCCGCGGTCAGGTGTGGTGCGTGACCGCTGCTTCCTTCGCGGTCCAGTGCCAGCTCGGCCCACACGGTCTTGTGCCGGGCGTGGTTTCGCACACCCCAACGGGAAGAAAGCCGGTCGATCAGCATCAGCCCGCGCCCGCCGGAACCGTCCGGGGCCCGCCGTCGCGGTTGACGCGGCGAGGCGTCGTCCACCTCGATCCGCAGATACCGGCCTTGGTGGGTGAGCTCGAGCCGGCAGGCGCGCGGAGCGTCACCGTGCCGGTGGGCGTTGCTGATCAGTTCGTCGGCCACCAGGACCGCGTCGTCCACGGTGAGCCCGCGATAACGTGCCAACGCTTGACGTACGCCGTGCCGGATGTCCTTGGTCGCGGTCGTGTCCAGGTCGTAGGTCACGTCGCCGGCATTCAGCTCGGTGCACTCACTATTCCCCGGCTGTGTCGACATCCGTCCCACCCGCCTCGTTCTCGACGATTGACTGGAAACATCGCGTACTGAATTCATTACCCCGTGCTCGGCGAAAGCAAACTCTGTCGCCGACGCGTCCTATCCGGCCGCCGATGGTCATTGTCCGTCAAGGATTTCGTTCCGCCGCTTCTCGCCGGATCACGATGACGACGGTGTCGTCGGCATGCAGGACGACGTCGTGCATCTTCGCGGCGAGGGTGCCGGGGATCGCCGCTGTGGGTTCTCCGGTGTGGTGTGGTGCGATGGCCAGCAGCCGGGCTTCGCCCTCCTGGTAGTTCTTGCGGCTTTCGATCAGTCCGTCGGTGTACAGGAGGATCAGATCGCCCGGTGCGAGGGTGCGGTGGACCAGGCTTCCGGTGCCGGGATCGGGAAATCCGACCCCTCTCCCGACCTGGGACGGCACCAGGAGTTCGGTGTCCCCGGTGGTGGTGACCAGCACCGGACGGGGGTGGCTGCCGTTGGCGAAGGCGACGTCGCCGGTCGCCGGGTCGAGCCGGGCCAGCAGCACGGTCGCCATCAGGTCGGGTTCGATGGTCGCGAGGGTGCGGGCGGCGTGCGCGATCAGGTCCGGGAAGGGATGGCCTTCCAGGGCAAGGGTGCGGATGGCGTGGGTGACGGTCAGCGCGTGCCGGGTCGAGGTGACGCCGTGCCCGACGGCGTCGACGAGGGTGATGTGCACGTTCCCGTCGGGCAGGACGAACCAGTCGTAGAGATCGCCGCCGGCGGGGGAGTCCGGCTCGCTGGGCGCGTAGTGGACGGCCAGTTCGAACCCGGCGACGTGCGGCGGCGGGGGCCGCAGCGCGTCTTCCAGTTCACGAAAGATCACCGAGTGCGCACGGCGCAGTTGTTCGTCCCGTTCCTCGAGTTCGACGTACATGGCGAGCACGCCGCTGTTCGTCTCCGCCAGTTCGTGTTTGAGTTCGCGTTGCTCCTTGGTGATCACGTCGGTGCGGGCGATCAGCGCCAGCATCTCCTCCCGGGTGGCAGGCTCGTCGTCGTCCGGCACGGTCGCGGCGGAGTGACCGGCACTGAGGTGCCAGGTCAGGGTCGCGCTGTCCCCGGCGTCAGGCAGGAGTGGCAGTGCGTTGCGTTGCCGTTGCCCGACGGGGCGGGGCAACCGCAGGGTCACGGCCAGCCTGTTGTCCACCATCGACGAGGAAAGTCCGGTATCCGGCGCGGGCTCGGCGAGCAGGGTCACGGCGAGGACCAGTCGCGCCCGGTCCGCGGCCGGGACTCCCGCGGCCGCGCAGATCTGGCGTAGTTCGCGGCGCAATCGCGCCACGTGAGGATGCGTCATGCCGTGTCACCGCTCGGGCCGACCGCGATCAGCGTGGCGTCATCGCGGGGATCACGGTGGTGCTGGGCGAGGTCCGCGGCCAGCAGCGCGGGTACCGGGAGCGGGCCGAGTGGCGCGGGGCCGCGCCACGTGGTGCCGATTCCGTCGGTGTGCAGCACGACGACGTGGTGCCCACCCAGGTCGAGGGAGCGCACCTGCGTCGGCGGCAGGCTGAAACCGACCACACCGGGCAGGCTCAGGAGCGGCCGGCTCCGTCCGGGTGTCAGCACCAGGCCGCTGATGTTGCCGACACCGCAGAACTCCAGGAGTTCCCCGGAAAGGCGCGCCAAGGCGACCGCGGCACCGCGGGTCTGTCGCAGTGTGCGGTGCATGGCGGTCAGATGTTCGGGCAGGGAGCGGCCCGGTCTTTGGCGGAAGACGTCGATCGCGGCTTCGGCGGCGTCGCTCGCTTCGGGGCCGTGGCCGAGCCCGTCCACGATGGCGATCGTGCGGACGCCGGGCCCCGTCGACAGCGCGAGTGCGTCGCCGCAACGCTCTTCGCCCTCACGGGCCAGGCGAAGGTGAGCGACCCCGGTCGGTGGCAGACCGGGAGTGAGCACCCTGGCCGCCGCGATGGTGCCGGCTCCGGGCGTCGACCGGATACGGAATTCCGTGGCCAGCCTGCCGACGGCGCCGAGTCCCGTGCCGAGCGTGTCGGTCGTGGTGTGGCCGTCGATTCGCCAGTGATCCAAGTTCGCCATACCCGGCCCGGCGTCGGTGGCGTAGAGGTCGATCCCGTGTCCGGCAAGGGAGCGCTGAACGAACACGCATCCGTCGCTGGCGTGTTTGTCGATGTTGCCGGCCAGTTCGGAGGCGATGACGGCGGCGCGTTCGGCGAGCACCTCGGGTAGCCCGATCCGGGCCGCGACCTCGCGGGCCGCGCGTACCGCGGTGTAGACCGCGCTCGCGTGGTCGATGCGGATCAGCGTCGTGGCATGCGCGACTGTGACGGTCATGGTTTCCAGCGCACGATCGTGACCGTGGTGCCCTCGCCCGGCGCCGTGTCGAGGGTGAATTCGTCGACCAGCCGCCGAGTGCCGCCGAGGCCGTGTCCGAGGCCGGCGCCGGTGGAGAAGCCGTCGGCCATGGCCTGCTCGACGTCGGCGATACCGGGACCTTCGTCGCGGACGGACAACTTCAGCCCCATCCGTCCCCGGCCGTCTCGCACGACGGCGATCGTCATGACGCCGCCACCACCGTGGATGTAGGCGTTGCGCACCAGTTCGCTGGCCGCGGTCACGATCTTGGTCTGGTCGACGATCGAGAACCCGGCCGCGACCGCGTCGGCCCGTACCGCGTGGCGGGCGCTGAGCAGATCCTCTTCGGCGCGGACGGAGTGTTCGCGCGGGCCTTGGTCGGTCAATTCGTCAGGAAGCATGAGGCGCCTCTTCGGCGGCCTTGCTCGCACGACGCCACCCCAGCAGTTCCATGGCCTGTTCGGCGTTGAGCGCGGTCTGCACGCCGGTGAGCCGCAACCCCAGTTCGGACAGGGTGATCGCGACGGCGGGGCGCATTCCGGCGACGATCATGCGGGCGCCGAGGAGCCGTCCGGTGGCGGCGAGTTCCATCAGCACCCGGGCGACGAAGGAGTCGATGATCTCCAGCCGGGAGATGTCGAGGATGACCCCTCGAATCCCCTCGTCGGAGATCCGCGAGGTGAGTTCGTCGGTGAACTGGAGCGCGGTCGTGTCGTCGAGATCGCTGAGCAGGCCGCTGATCAGGATGTCCCCGAGCCGCAGGATCGGCAGGCCGGCGCGGGCGTTCACCCGGTCACCGCGCCGGGGCGGATGTGGTCGTCGAGCAGTCTCATCGCCGTGGCGAGCGCGTCGGCCAGCGAACCGCGGGTCACGATGTGCGACAGATCGATGCCGAGCTGGGTGACGGTCTGCGCGATCGACGGGCGGACGCCGCTGATCAGGCATTCCGCGCCCATCAGCCGGACGGCGCTGACGGTCTGCAGCAGATGTTGCGCCACCGCTGTGTCCACTGTGGACACGCCGGTGATGTCGATGATCGCCACACGTGCCTCGTGGGTCTGGATCGCCTCCAGGAGGTTGTGCATCACGATCTGCGTGCGGGCGCTGTCGAGGGTGCCGATCAGGGGCACGGCCAGTACCTGCCGCCACAGCCGGACCACCGGGGTGGACAGCTCCAGCATCTGCTGGTGCTGGCGGCGGATGATCTCCTCGCGGCCTTCGACGTAGACCGAGAACGTCAAAAGTCCCGCGGCGTCGAAAAGACGGTTGACCTCCAACGAGGCGGCGTAGCGCACGGCGCTGTCGTCGGTGTGCCGTTCGAGCGCCGTCAACGTGGTGCGCTTCAGCGCGAAGATCGCTTGTGCCGTGGCGGAGGGAGCCGCGCCCGCGCGGGATCGTCGCTCGGACAGCCCTCGCAGGGCGGAGCGGACCGCTTCGTCCAGCTCGATGACCTGGGCCGACGGTATGTCAGTGCCCAGTGCGCCGCCGAGCGCTCCCAGCAGTTCCTTGGCTTCGCGCCGTAGCCCGTCCTCGCCGAGCTGTGCCGACGAATCGGCCAGCTGCCGGCGCACCCAATCGTCTATCAAGACGTCTTGGTCCACCTCGAAGATCCGCGACAGCAGGTCCCGGGCAACAAGTTCTTCCGTGCCGTGCAACGCGACCTCCCAGCCGATCACCGTCGCGAAGCTCCAGCGCGTCCGCAACTGTTGTCATATGACAACAGTAACCCTACTGGAGCGGTTCCGACGGTTCAGCGCGGCGTGCGCTGTCCAGCGGCCTCTTGGAACTCGAGTAGACCGGTGGCGAGCGCCGCCCTGGCTTCCGGCGACATTTTCACCAGCGCGGTCTGGAGGCTTTCGCGGCGCCGGTCGCGGAGATTCCGCAGGTAGGCCTTGCCCTGGTCGCTGAGTCTCAGGGTGAGTTCGCGGCGGCTTCGGCTGCTGGGCAGCCGTTCGAGGAAGCCGACGGCCTCGAGCCGGTCACACAGGCGGCTCACCAGCGGAGGCGTCGAGCCGAGCAGATCGGCGAGTGCGCGCAGGTTCAGCCCGTCGTGGTGGTCGAGCGCGACGACCGCGCGGACCTGGGACGTCGAGAGCGGGCGGGGAGAGACCTCGCGGGCTCGTTCGAACATGAACTCGAGCAGCTCGGCCGTATCGGCCACGGCCGCCACCGTCTCGGTGTCGGACTGCTCAGGGGACCGGTTCACACCGCCACTCTCGCATCCTTATGCTGAGCTGTCAGCCCAGCTCACTGAGACGCGTCCCTGCACAGGTTCGACGGAGCAGCGCCGACAAATACCGAGTGCCCAGGTCAGGCATCGGTTCCGGTGAGCAGGAGGCAGTTCGGTGGACAGATCCCTGGCAGTCGAACGCGTTCTGCGCGGCGTCCAGCCCCACGCACTGCTCGACGGGCTGCGTTCGGCGTTGCAGGAGCATTTCGGAGCCAGGTCCGTCGATCTGCTGATGGCCGACTACAGCCTCACCGAACTACGACGGGTGACGATGTTGCCCTACACCGCGGAGCCGATGCCGGTCGCCGGCACCACGGCGGGCAAAGCCTTCACCGCCCAGCAGGCGACGTTCGACACGGACGAGAACGGCGTGCGGGCGTATCTCCCGGTCACCGTCCGGGGCGACGGCATCGGTGTCCTGGTCGTCACCCTGCCCGAAGAGCCGGAGCCGCCCGTATGGGCCGAGTTGAGCCGGTTCGCCGAGGTACTCGGGCACGAGGTGTTCGTCGCCGACCGCGACACCGACCTCTACGTGCAAGCACGCCGGTCTTCCCGGCTCACCCTCGCCGCCGAGATGCAATGGCAGCTGCTCCCCGGCCGTGCCTGTGCCCGTCCCGAGTTCGCCCTCGGAGGTCAGCTCGAACCCGCGTACGCCATCTACGGCGACTGCTTCGACTGGTCGGCTTCCGCCCGCAAACTGGCGGTCACGCTGATCAACGGCATGGGTGAGGGCACCAGCGCGGCGTTGCTGACCAACCTCGCGATCAACGCGCTGCGCAACGCCCGGCGAGCGGGCATCGGCCTCGACGCCCAGGCCGAACTCGCCGACCAAGCCCTCTACGCCCAATATCGCGGCCAGGAACATGTCGCCGCCCTCCTGCTGGAATTCGACCTCTCGACCGGTGAGATCGCCGCGGTCGACGCCGGTTCGCCTCGCCTGTGGCGGCTGCGCGACAGCAAGGTCGAACGCGTCGTCTTCGACGAGCAACTCCCGCTCGGCACGTTCGAAGACACCACCTACACCATCGAACGCCTCCAGGCCTTGCCCGGCGACCGCTTCGTCTTCGTCAGCGACGGCGTGTACGACTTGCCTGGGGCGCACGGGGAACTCTACGGCGATCGCGATCTCAACCAGGCCGTCGTCGCGACCGCGAGTCTCCCCGCCGCCCATGTCCCCGGTGCCGTCCTCGACGAACTGCGCGACCGCCGTGAAGGCGACCTGGCCACCGACGACGCCATGATCGTCTGTCTCGACTGGTTCGGGCCCAATCCCAGCGCCGATGTCGCGTCGACGAGATCCTGACGGTCAGTCGGCTCGCACGGGTACCGGTGTCATCGATTCGGCCGGCCCTTCTTCTTTTCGGTGGCGGGCAAGGTGGCCAGCAGGACGGCCGCTCCGAGGAGGGTGATGACCGCGATCCAGCCCGCGCCGACGTGCATGGCATGGATGAACGCGTTGTCCGCGGCCTCCGCGAGAGCGGGCTGGTCGGCAGCGGTGGCGACGTGGCGGGCCTGCTCGGCGGAAATCAGCGCCTGATCCCGCACCGGACCGGGTGCATCCGCCAGCGAAGGTTCGATCGCACGCCGGTACACGATCGACATGATCGTGCCGCCGACCGCGATTCCGATCACGCTGCCGGTTTGCCGCACGGTGTTGGTGACGGCCGAGCCCGCGCCGGCCTGTGCCAACGGGAGGTCGCCGATCAACGCGGCCGTGACGGGGCCGATCACCATGCCGATCGAGAGACCCTGCACCAGCAACAGGGCCTCGATCCAGCCGAGTGGGGTGTCCAGTCCGAGGAATCCGTACCCGCCCATGGTCAGCGCGGCCATGGTCAGCGCCGGGACGGTGACGAGGCGTAGTGACAGGCGGCGGACCAGGCGTGTGGCGAGGGGTGCCCCCGCGAGCGCGCCGAGTGCGGTCGGGAGAGTGGCCAAACCCGCTTCCATCGGTGAGAATCCGAGGGCGCCTTGCAGGTAGAACGCGTTGTAGAAGGTGATGGCGGCCACGGCGAAGAGCAGCAGCCCGAGCGCCACATTGCCGCCACCGAACGCCCGTCGCGCGAGCAGCCGCGGATCGAAGCCGGGCACCTTGGCGCGCAGTTCGACGAGCACGAAAACGGCCAGCAGAACCAGACCGGCGACGACCGGCGCCCAGACGTCGGTACGACTCCACGCGGCCGCCTGCCCCGCCCGGATCAGCCCGTAGGACAAGGCCACGAGACCACCGGCCGACAGCAACATCCCAGCGGGGTCCAAAGGCCGCGGAGTAGGGCTGCGGAAATTCGGAACCAGTACGGCGAGCCCGGCGAACGCCACCACCGAGACCGGGACATTGATCAGAAAGACCGAGCCCCAGTGGAAATGATCGAGCAGGAAGCCCGCCAGCACCGGTCCGGCGGCCATTCCGACACCGGCCGACGTCGAGAAAACGCCGATGGCGGCAGCGCGGGCGGGTCCGGTGAAGGTCCACATGAGGATGGCCAGCATGGCGGGTGTGATCAGGGCGCTGCCGACCCCCATCACAGCTCGAGCCGCGATCAATTGTCCCGCATCGCTCGCGTATGCCGCCCACAGCGAGGATCCGGCGAAGATCACCAACCCGCCGGAAAACACGGTCCGGTGACCGAAGCGATCGCCCAAAGCGCCTGCGGTGAACATCAAAGTGGCGAAGGCCAGCGTGTACGAACCGGTCGCCCATTGCAGCTCACCGGGATCGGCCCCCAGGCCGCGGACCGGGTCCGCGAGGGTCTCCAATGTGGTACTCAGGACGGTGTTGTCCAGCCAAATCAGCAGCGAACACAACATGAGAACGGCGAGAATCAATTGCTGCCTGATTTTCGGCAGCGGCGGAGGCGTGGTCAAGGAACACCTTCGGATATCGATCGGCGGGAACTCGAGCGACAATAAGCAAACCTCGCGACGCTGTCAAACTTTGTTTTATTGTCCGATACTGTTGCGGCCGAATGAATTGTATGCCCTCTGCGGGATTTGCGGATCGGCCGATTCTGTGCCCTCGGATGATTTGCGATTCGGTGGATTTCGAGGTGTCTCGAACCCGGCGTCGTCGCGGTGAATGAACCGGCGATGAACCGGTGTCCGCCATCATCAGGACGGATCGCCGCCGGTGATGGCGGTATCGGCCCAGGGTGTGTGAGACAGGTGGCGAGTTGCTCAGCGATGATGTCCGGACCGCGAGGTCAGCCGATGCGGTAGCCGGCTTTCGGCACCCTGGTGATCAGCGGCGGTTTCAGCAGCTTCCGCCTGAGGTTCGTCAACACGACGTCGAGAACGTTGGAGGTCGGATCGACCACCTCGTCCCAGCCCGCTCTCGTGAGCCGATCACGGGAAACCGGCTGTCCCGCGTTTTCCAGCAGGCATCGCAGCACGGCGAACTCCGTGCGGGTCAGGCCGAGCAGGACCCCGCCGCGCCGGACCTCGTGCCGTCCGGTGTCGAGTTCGAGGTCCGCGGCCCGCAGCACCGACGGCGGCGGGACCCGGCCGCGGCGGCAAAGGCTGCGTACTCGTGCCACCATTTCCGCGATGGCGAAAGGCTTTTCGAGGTAGTCGTCGCCGCCGCGCCGCAAACCGGCGACGCGCTGATCGGGATCGCCCAGCGCGGTCAGGAACAGCACCGGGGTCATCCAGCCGGTGCCGCGTTTCTGCTCGACGTAATCCAGCGAATCTCCGCTGGGCAGCATCCGGTCGAACACCGCACAGTCGTAGGAGTTGACGAACAGCGCTTCGTCCGCGGGCCGGAGATCGCCGACGGCGTCGACGGCGAACCCGGCGGCGCGCAGGGACGAATGGACCGACGACCGGAGTGCTTCGTCGTCTTCGATGACCAGTATCCGCACTCGGCCAAGGTAGCCGAGTCACCGGAAGGGCGGATTCGGGTGATCGGCCGTTCCGCGGTGTTCGGGACGCTAATCTTTCACGGAGACCCCATGACCTCCCTCTTTGGTGCGAGGATCCGATGCCGATGAACGCGAGGGTGCTGATCGTCGAGGACGACGAGGACATTCGGATGGCGGTGTCCGCCGAGTTGCGGGCCGCCTCGTTCGCCGTGGACGCGGCCGGCTCGCTGGCGGCCGCGGCCGAAGCGCTCGACGTGCCCGGCGGGGCGCACGACTGCGTGGTCTTCGACCGGATGCTGCCCGACGGAGACGCCATCGGGTTCGTCGACGCGCGCAGACGGCTGGGCTGGGCCGTGCCGGTGCTGTTCCTGACCGCGCTGGATTCGAGCAGTGCCCGGATCGAGGGATTCGAACACGGCGGGGACGATTACCTGGTCAAACCCTTCGTGATGGCGGAACTGCTGGCGCGGGTGATGAACCTGTGCCGCCGCCGCGACGGCAGGCCGCCGGTGTTGCGCCACGCCGGCCTCGAAGTCGACTTCGCGCGCTGCGAAGTCCGCCGGGGCGGTGTGCTGCTCTCCCTGAGCAACCGGGAATTCGCGATCCTCGAATATCTGGCGACCCGCCCCGGGATGGTGGTGTCCCGAGCGGACCTCGTCGAGCACTGCTGGGACCTCGAGAACGAACCCATGGCCAATGTCGTCGACGCCGTCGTCAAACGGCTGCGCCGCAAACTGGGCGAGCCCGATCCGGTGGAGACGGTACGCGGAGTCGGGTTCCGGCTCTCGTGACCGACACCTCGACCGAGACCTCGACCTGGCGGCTGCGACGGCTCCGCCGTCTGCTGACGTTGCTGTTCACCGCGATGAACGCGCTCGGCCTGGTGGTGCTGGCGTGGCTGCTGATCGAGGCGGACGCCGACCAGGGCAGGCAGCGGCTCGACAGCGACGTCCGCCAGGTCTCCGCGACGCTGGCCAGGCTGATCTCGGCGGACGGCGGCGCGATCGTCACCGCCTACATCGGCACCGACACCGTGAACGAGCAGTGCCCGCAGTTCGCCGTCCTCCCTGGCACCGCCCCGCGCTTCGAGCCCTACCGCGGCAAGCGCGAGTGCGTCCCCGTCGACGACGACCTGCTGAACCGGCTCGCGACCGAGGCCACCGGCACGAACCTCTCGAAGACCGGCTATGAGCGGACGGCCACCGGCCGGTCCGTCTACGTCGCCGCCGATCCGATCACGGACCCCTCGAAGCAGATCGTCGGCGCCGTCGTCGTGGTGGCCGATGCCGAAGTCGTCGGCGGGCGGCACGACGAGTGGACCTTGCTGGTGATCGGCGGCTGTGCGCTCCTGGTGCTCGGGCTCGGCGCCGTCGGGTACTTGATCGCGGGACGCGCCATGCGCCCGGCGACCGCGGCGCTGGAACAGCAGAAGTCGTTGCTGGACGGTGTTTCCCAGCTCCTCGACGGCGTCGTGCACGATCTCAAGACACCGGTGGCCGGGTTACGCGCGCTGGCCGAGACGGCGTCGCGGAACCCCGCCGCACAGGCCGAGATGTTGCCGAGGACCATCCGGCTCGCTTCGATGATGGGCGACATCATCGATCTTTGGCCGAGCCGTGCCAGGGTCACCGCCGGTGTCGAGAAACCGGCCATGGGGCCGCTGATGCTCGATCAACTGGTCGAGATGGTCGTCGAGGACATGCCTGCCGACGGTGCCCGGATCTCGATCACGTCCGTGCCGACCCGTGTCGAGGGCGACGCGACGTTGCTGCGGCGTGCCGTCGCGAACCTGATCGGGAACGCCTTGAACCACGGCCGCGCACCGGGTGAGGAGGCCGACATCCAGGTCACCGTGCTCGACGGCAGGGTGATCATCGCCGACCGCGGTCCCGGTGTCGATCCGGAAGGGGCGGCCGAACTGTTCGAACGATTCGTCAGCGGCGGCGGATCGACCGGGATCGGCCTTGCCGTCGTCAAGTGGGTCGCCGACATCCATGGCGGCACGCTGCGTATCTACAACCGCGACGAGGGCGGAGCGATCTTCGAGTTCGCCTTGCCGATGGGGAGCGGGTGAGCAGGTCATGACGCCGAACGAGCGCGTTACTCTGCCGGATGTGATCCGTGCAGGTAAGGAGACCGCCGGGACGCGCTGGCGGGCAAGGGCTCCGATCGCGTTGATCGTGGCGGGCTGTGTCGCGGTGGCGGGTCTCGCCGTGAGTGGTGCCGCGAAGCCGCTGCCCGGTTTGGATCTGTCGCCGACCGGGCACTGAATCTACAATTCCGTGCTCGGCAAGGCGTTCCATATCGACGGGGCGGGTAAGCGGGCGGACGCCGAAGTGCCGAGCACGTATCCTGCCGGTCACGACGACCAGGCAGCCACCACGGACATCCTTGCGGGACAGCGAGATCGGGATCATCGGCCGGTCGCCCGCCGGGTCCTGGCGGACTTCGCACAGCACGTCCAGCGACCGCCGTGCCGCCTGTGCACCGCCGAAGGTCGTCAGGTCCTCGCCGGTCGAGGTGAGCAGGCGGCAGCGGTGCCCGGCCATCGCCGCCGCGTTCACCAGTGACGCCGCCAACTCGGCGGCCTCTTCGAATTCGTTCTCGGACAACACTTTCGCCCGGGTGTCGAGCAGCAGCGTGAACCGGGGGTGGTCGGGATCGACGTAGTCCCTGACCATCAGCTGCCCCGTCCGGGCCGTGGCCTTCCAGTGCAGGTGACGGACCTCCCGGAGGTCCGCCGAATCGTGCAGCGAATCGTCGGTCGTCGGGCCGTCGTGATGGTGACGCGGATGCCCGGTCGCGAGCGCGCGCATGGGACCGGATCCCCTCTCCACCGCGGACTCGTCCAAGGTACAACAGGGCCCGGTTCATTTCCGGCAGACCGCGCCCCGGATGGGTTGTGGTGCGCTTTCCTGCACCCCACCGCCGTCGGTGATCTGGATCAGGAAGCAGTACTTCCGG
The DNA here is from genome assembly GCF_055588925.1 of Amycolatopsis sp. NPDC041971. Lineage (NCBI taxonomy): Bacteria > Bacillati > Actinomycetota > Actinomycetes > Pseudonocardiales > Pseudonocardiaceae > Amycolatopsis > Amycolatopsis sp. NPDC041971. Next base: position 242,641 of record NZ_JBVJCE010000012.1, read on the forward strand.
CCAGGGTCGACGGGGACCTTCATCGTCCGCTGCTGCCGGACGATCGTGGTCTTGGCCGCACCGGTGCCATCCGCGACGACGACAGCGGAGTCGAAGCCCTCCGGTGCCCGCCACGTCAGCTCGACCGTCGAGCCGTGGTCGACCGGCGCGGCCAGCTCCACCCGCGGCGCGGGTTTCGGGCTGGTGCTCGCCTTCGACGGGCCCGGCTGTGCCTGAGCGCTCGGCGCCGGTTCGGTCGAACCAGGGAGAAGGAACCAGACGGTGGCGGAGAACACGGTGGCCGCGCCGATGGCGAGTACCGGCCAGACGGACTTCTTGCGGCGCTCGGGTGCCGGTTCCGGTTCCGGTTCGATGGTCAGAAGCGGGAAGCCCTGGATCCCCCGTGACACCACGACGGGTGCCTCTTCGTCCATAGTGGACTTTTCGGGGATGCTGTGCCCCGCCGCCAGGCCAGTGAGGAGCTCTTCGACGACGGCCGCACTGGCCGGACGAGAACCGGGGTCGTCGGTGAGGAGGTTCTCGATGAGGGCGAGGAGATCGATCGGCGCGTCCGCCCGGTGCAGTTCCGGCCGGTCGGGCCGGGGCGGCAGACCGGTCAGCGCGAAATGGAGCACGGCACCGAGTCCGTAGAGGTCCGCGCTTTCGCCGTCGGTTCCTTCCGGGGCGAGGAAGTCGCATCCGTGGTCCGGATCGCGGACGAACACCGGGCGCAGGGTGCGTTCGAAGTCGTTGATCACGGGTTCGCCCGACGCGCGGAACAGCACGTTGGCGGGAGTGAGCCTGCCGTGGACGATCCCGGCTTCGTGCGCGCTCGCGAGCGTCGACGCGATCGCGGAGCCGAGGACGAGGGTGTCCGCGACCGACAGCGGACCGGTGTTCTCGACCAGATCGAGCAGCGATCGGGCGCAGCGTTCGCCGCGGAGCGCGCACCGGCCGTCGGGCAGTTCCTCGATGGCTTCGGGCACCAGAAACTGCCCGTCCAGTGCGGAAAGCCGCTCCAGCTCACGCTCCAGCCGGAGGCGGGTGCGCTGGTACAGCCTGCCGGGGAACACTTTGAGCGCGACTTCGCCTTCGTCCGTCGGAAGGGCGAAGACGGCGCCGGCCGATCCGCTTCCGAGCGCTTCCCCGTCCTCCGGTCGCATGACCCCAGGGTAGTGCGGAGAGTGCGATCGCGGGAGTGCGGATGAACCGCCGATGTACCGGTACTGAACCGTCGCGCGCCACGCTGCTTCTCAGCAGCGACGCGACGGGAACAGCGAGGTGGGACGTATGAAGCAGAAGAACAATCTCCGGCGGGCGGCCGTCTACGGCGTCGCCGGTCTAGCCACCGCGGCCATCGGCGCCTCCACCGCGAACGCGATGGTGGACGACCGGCCCGACGAGAAACCGGTACAGGACATCGCGCAGGCGGCCAAACCGCAGCACGTTCAGGTCCCGGAGACGGCGCCCGCCGCGGTGAAGCAGGCGGACCGGGCCGCACCGCAGACCAAACCGGAGCCACGGACCGAAGCCGCGCCGCCCGCGCCGCGGCAGGTGGCCCCGTCACCGGCGGTGACCCCCGTCGTGCCGGCCCGGATGCCTGTCGTTCCCGTGGTCAAGCGGGCCGCCGCGGAACAGCGGACGGTGAAGCCCGCACAGACGGTCAAGAAGGTCGCCCACTCGGTGCCGGTGGTGAAGAAGGCGGCGGCCGTCAAACCGCGTGTGGTGAAGACGGCCGCGCCGAAACTGTCGAGCGTCCTCCCGGAGAGGAAGTTCGTCGTTCGCGCCGCGGTCGCCGAGACCGCGCCGCGGACGATCCGCGAGCAGCTGCAGGACAAGGCCAAGGCCGTCGACACCGCGAACGAAGCGGTGGAGCGTGCGAGCAAGGTGCTGGACAAGGCCAAGGACGACCTGAAAAAGGCCAAAGGCGATCTGAAGAAGCTCCACGAGACCGTCAAGAAGATCAAGGACCACGACAAGCCGGTCAAGATCATGACGGGCGACCGGGACTGAGTGCCATGACCACGACCCTTGCCGAACGACCGGCGCTGTCGCTGTGGGCGGCCTTCCGGAAGTTTTCCGTTCCCCGCGGCCCTGTCGTCCCGCAACCCCGGTATCTCGTGGTTCCGGACGAAGTGTGGTTGAACGAGCGACCGTCCATTCCGGACACCGAAGAGGTCGATCACGTCGAGTACGACTATTACCTGGAGCACGAAGAAAAGCCGCTCAGCAAGAGCGCGGTCACCGGCTTCGGCGGTGGGACCGCGTCACTGGTCTTCGGGGTGACGACCGGACTGGTCATCGCCACCCCGGTCGGAATAGCCGTCGGCGTGGCCGCCGGCATCTTCGGCGGCCTGATGGGCCGTTCGCTGGCCGAAGAGTTCTACGAACGCCGTCACGAAGACGAATCCCGGCTGTGAACGTCACGGCGGGCAACAGGAAATCGAGGTATCCCATGAACATCAAGCGTGTAGGCGTGCTCGGCGTCGCGGGCCTGACGACCGCCGCCGTCGGCGCGTGGACCTTCGGCGCCTTCGAGGGTACCGACGAAGCGGCCGCGTCCGCCGTCCCCGCGGGCCCCATCGCGGCCGCCGCGCCGAAACCGGCCGTCGCCCCGCAGCAGCAGGCCGCCCCCGTCAACCCGCTCGTGCAGCAGGTCGCTCCACCCGCCGCGGTCGCCGCGGCTCCGGCCGCGCAACCGATTCCGGTCAAGAAGGTGGCCGAGATCAAACCCGCCGCGACGACGGCGAAGAAGGTGCAACGTCAGAAGACGAAGACTCCAGTGGCCAAGGCGGCCGTCGCCAAGGACAGCCACGTCCAGCTCGCACCCCGGGTGATCGCCGTCGAGAAGCCCGCTCCCGTCGTGACGGACGGCTCGAAGAAGATCATCGAGTCGGTCGCCAAGGCCAACGGCTCGCTGGACACGGCCAAGAAGCTCATCGACAAGGCGGGGGACGAGGTCAAGAAGGCCAAGGACGAGCTGGACAAGGTGAAGAGTGAGCTGAAGAAGATCAAGCCCGGCAAGCACCAGGATTCGTCCGAGAAGGCCAGGCACGACAAGGAGAAGCGGAAGGACTGCGAGAACCGGAAGCAGACCAAGCCCGATCCTGCCAAGCGGGCCGGCACCGGGCACGTTTCGGTGGACAGCAAGGGCCTGAAGCCCGGCCAGACCCGCACGGTCTCCACGTCCAGCCCGGACGGTACGTCCTGGTCGAGCGCCAAGGTCGCGGTCAAATAACGTCAAGCTCGTGAGCGGCGATTCGGGTTCGGCCCCGGATCGCCGCTCACGACCGGGTGTACCCAGTGCCCGCGGGGCGGGGTCATGTTCCGGGCGGACGTCGCGAAAGGCCTCCGTCACCGTGAGGGGGAGACGGAGGCCTTTCGGTGTGGTCAGGCGGCCGGGCGCCATCCGGTGGCGCAGCCGAGCAACGCGGTCCGGTGGGCATCGGTGAGGGCGGACCCCGGTTCGACGCCGAGTTCCCGCACGATGATCGCGCGGGCTCGGCGGAACGCGGCGAGCGCTTCGCTGCGCTGACCGGTTTCGTTCAGCACCAGCACAAGCCGTGCCCACGCGTGCTCGCGCAGCGGGTCTTCGTCGATCAGGCCGTGCAGGAGCGAGATCGCGTCGAGGTGCCTGCCGAGCGCGTGACCGGTTTCGGCCAGGTCTTCGCGAATCTGCGTGTGAAGACGTTCCAGCCGGGCGACTTCGGCAAGGGCGTCCGGGGTCCGCAGGCCCTCGAACGGCGTACCGCGCCACAGATCCAGCGCGTCGGTGAGCAGCTTGGCCGCCCGCTCGCAGTCGCCTTCGCGGAGCGCGTCGCGGCCCTCGGCGAAGTTGCGGCCGACATGGTCGATGTCGGTCTCGTCGCGGTCGACGACGATCCGATACGCGCCGGGCCTGCTCTCGATACGGGTCCTGTCCGCCGCGGGTGCCAGTGCGCGGCGCAGTCCGCAGATATAGGATTTCAAGTTGCCCCCGGCCGACGCCGGAACGGCGCGGCCATGCCAGGCCGCGTCGACCAGCCGGTCCACGCCGACCCACTTGCCGCGGTCTAGCAGCAGCGAGGTCAGCACAGTGGTCGGCTTGCCCGGCTTGATCGCGAGAGGCGGGTGTCCGGGTACGGTGACCTCGATCGGTCCGAGGAGCTGGAAGAGCATCGGATGTCCTCCCCGTGGCGTGCTTGTGCGGTCTGGGGACAGCGTGCCCGACACGGTATTAGGATTTTATGACAGTCATCGGGTGCGGACGACCTGGTCGCGGTCGCAGGACCCCGACACGAAGGGCTCCACCGACAAGGCCGCCCTCACCGACGGATTCAGCGCCCGCGGGACGGGTGGTCCGTGGACAGGTCGGTGCCGCCGGAGCGACTCAGAGGTTCGTGATTCCGGCGCTCAGGGCCAAGGCCGCGGCTTCACCGCGTGAAGTGACGTCCAGCTTCTTCAGCAGGCCGGTGACATGGAACTTGACCGTGCTCTCGGTGATCCCGAGCGCGTCGGCGATGGACTTGTTGCGCTGCCCTTGAGCGACCAGCCGCAGCACTTCGACTTCACGGCGGTTGAGATTCGACGGCAGCGTCTCGTCGGTCCGGCCCGCGGCGGGGGCGAACGGGACGCTGATGGCGACGTGGCTTCCCCAGTCGGGGAGTGCGTCGATCCGGACGGTGGCGCCGAGGGTTTTCGCGCGCCCGTCGAGTCGCAGGCGCAGGCCGGCGCTGTCGAGACCGCCCGACCCTTGATCGCGGACGTCGAGGTGCAGTGCGGTGCTGTCGCTCGACCAGGCGATCCGGAGCCGGGCCAGCTCGGGTTGGCTGGTGAAGGTCAGCACGGCCGTGCAGGTCATCGCGTGGGCGGCGTGGGCGATCTCGCCGGGTATCGGCGGTCCGTTCTTCGGCGGGGCGACGAATTCCAGTCGCGCGTCGTGGTGGCGCAGCAGCTGCCGGATTTCCCGCCGCAGCCTGCCGAACGCGGTGTGCACGGGCTCCTCGGACTGAGCGAGATCGGTCTTCTGGGCCGACCGGAGCGCCACCAGCGCGGCCGAGGCGGAGTCGGTCGCGGCGAGCCGGGCGCGGTGGTCGTCCAGTCGGGAGGACCGCAGTGTGGTGAGGATGGTGACGAGCGCGGTCTCGTGCGCGGCGGCCATTTCGGCGATCGTCCGGGCGCGTTCGCTGGAGGCCGCGCGGGATTCGGCGAGGTAGTCGGGGCTGGCCTGGGTCACCTGTTGGCGGATCGAGGTCGCGACGATACCGAAGATCTCGGCCAGGGGAGCGGGATGCGGAAAACGGGTCCGGCTCGACCGGGGGACGAGCGCGAGCAGGGTGCCGATCGGATCCTGCACGGCCCAGACCGTCCGGGTGGTGCCGCCGAGAGTGGCCGTCGTGGTCAGCTGATGGCCGGGCGGCACGCTCGCTTTGAGCGTTTCGAGTTCGGCGATGGTGATCTTGTCGGTGATCTCCCGGGCGCCGGTGACCTTGCGCGGTCGCCCGGTGCACTCCCGGGTGAAGATGACCAGGGCCTGGTGCGGCCAGTCGTCGGCGAGGAAGCGCGAGAACCGGTCGGCGATTTCGCGCAGCGGGCCCTCGATGACGTCGCGCAGTGCGGTCAGGTCGGCGGAGTCGGGCATCCGGCGAGCCTAGCCGCCGGCTTACCTGGTCTAAAGGACAGGATCCACTGGACCGATGACCAGGTCGCTGACACGGCCTCCTGGCTTAGCCTCAGGGGAAGCATGCGTTGATGTGCATGCCTGTGTTGCCAACCGGCGGAGGAAACAGGGAATGCCACAGCAGGTGCGCGGAGTGATCGCCCGGTCCCGGAACGCTCCGGTGGAGCTGACGGACATCGTGATCCCGGATCCGGGCCCCGGCGAGGTCGTCGTGTCGATCGCGGCCTGCGGGGTCTGCCACACCGATCTGACCTACCGCGACGGCGGCGTCAACGACGAGTTCCCGTTCCTGCTCGGTCACGAGGCCGCGGGCACCGTGGAAAGCGTCGGAGACGGCGTGGATTCCGTGCGACCAGGGGATTTCGTCGTCCTCAACTGGCGTGCGGTGTGCGGGCGGTGCCGGGCCTGCAAGCACGGACGCCCGCAGTACTGCTTCGACACCTTCAACGCGACACAGAAGATGACGCTGACCGACGGGACCACGCTGACCCCGGCCCTGGGCATCGGCGCGTTCGCGGACAAGACACTCGTCCACGCCGGACAGTGCACCAAGGTCGACTCCGCCGCGGACCCGGCCGTCGCGGGCCTGCTCGGCTGTGGCGTGATGGCCGGTCTCGGCGCGGCGGTCAACACCGGCGCCGTCGGCCGCGGGGATTCGGTCGCGGTCATCGGCTGCGGGGGAGTCGGCGACGCCGCCGTCGTCGGGGCCCGGCTGGCCGGTGCGGGCACGATCATCGCGGTCGACCGCGACGAGCGGAAGCTCGTGTGGGCACGTGAACTCGGCGCGACCCACACCGTCAACGCCTCCGACACCGACACGGTCACCGCGATCCAGGAGCTGACCGGCGGTTTCGGCGCCGACGTCGTCATCGACGCGGTCGGCCGTCCGGAGACGTGGAAAGCGGCCTTCTACGCACGTGACCTGGCGGGCACCGTGGTCCTGGTCGGCGTCCCGACGCCGGACATGCGCCTGGAGATGCCGTTGATCGACTTCTTCTCCCGCGGTGGCGCGCTGAAGTCGTCCTGGTACGGCGATTGCCTGCCGGAGCGGGACTTCCCGATGCTGATCGACCTCTACCTTCAGGGCAGGTTGCCGCTGGAACGGTTCGTGACCGAGAGGATCACGCTCGACGGTGTCGAGCAGGCCTTCCACGCCATGCACGCCGGCGAGGTGCTGCGCTCGGTGGTGATCCTGTGAGCGGGAACCTGCGGATCGAACGCGTCGTCACCGCCGGGGTCTTCGAGCTCGACGGCGGGAGCTGGGACGTCGACAACAACGTCTGGCTCGTCGGGGACGACGACGAGGTCGTGATCGTGGACGCCGCGCACGACGAGAAGACCATCACCGAGGCCGTGGGCGGCCGGGACGTGGTCGCCGTCGTCTGCACCCACGGGCACAACGACCACGTCACCGTCGCTCCGCGGCTGAGCGAGCACCTGCACGCCCCGGCCGTTCTGCATCCGGGGGATCGGGAACTGTGGGAGATGACCCACCCCGGCAGCCGTTTCCGGCGCACGGAGGACGGTGAGCGGATCGCCGTCGCCGGCACGGAGCTCGTGGTCATCCACACACCGGGACATTCGCCCGGATCGGTCTGCCTGCATCTTCCCGAGGCCAAAGCGCTGTTCTCCGGGGACACGCTCTTCGCGGGCGGCCCCGGCGCGACGGGGCGCTCGTTCTCCGACTTCCCGACGATCATTTCCTCGATCAGGGAACGGCTCTTCGCGTTGCCGGAGGACACCAAGGTCCACACCGGGCACGGCGACCCCACCACCATCGGTACCGAAGCGCCCCATCTGGCCGAATGGATCGCCCGCGGACACTGAGTCCGTTACGAGGACTCAGTCGATGAGGACGTTCTTGTAGAACAGGTTCGCGTAGCGGTTGGCGTTGTCCATGCTGCTGCGCGAACCGAAGCCCAGATACAACCGGGTCTCCCCGGCCAGGCTCCGGTAGATCCCGAGCCCCTCCGGCTCGCGGAACACCAGCGACTTCCCCGCCCTGGTCAGCGCTCGGCTCTTCACCTTGCCGGTGTTCATGTCGATGCACGTGACGTAGGAATTGATGTCGGCGGGGTCCGCGTGGCCCGTACCGTCCAACGTGTACAGATACTGGCCGTGGATGGTGTACCCCTGGAATGTCACCGGCTCGGCGGCCAGTGCGGGCTGCGGGAAGTGCGCCATCGGTGCGCCGAAGTCGCCGGCGGCGGCGGACGCCAGCGGGTACACGCTGATGAACATCCTGCCGCCTTCCTTGCGCCGTACCGCGATCCGTTTGTTGATCGGGTCGGTGGCACAGGTGATCGTGTCACTGCCGGTGAGGAACTTCTTCACCGACGGCGTGCCACCGTTGACGAACTTGAACCTGGCCAGCGCCGTCCCGCGACCGGCACCGGTGGGCCCGTCCGAGTCGCATTCCATCCAGATGTAGGAGTCGGTGCCCACCGGTTCGACGCCGATCGACACACCGTGCCCGGCGTTGTCGAGATGCATCGACCCCTGGATCTCCCCGGCAAAGTTGACTTGCGTGATGCACAGATCGTCCCCGGTGCCGCCGTTGCGGGCGTTCACGACGAAAATACGCACGTTCTGGTTGTCGAAGGCGAAGCTCTGCATCACGTGGTGCGATTCGTGCAGGAGCTTGCCGCGGAACTCGTCGTAAGACGGCTCGGTGAGGTCGAAACGCCGGGACACCGGCAGCGCGGTGATCGCGGCCGAAGCCGGTCCGGCGAATATCGCGCCGGCGCCGAGCAGTGCCGTCGACGCGGCGAGACCCCCGCCGATGCGCAGCAGTGAACGTCGAGAAACGAGATCCCGGGGCACTTGCTCGGACATGAACGCTCACCTTCGTTGAGTTTCGCGGTCCGAACGAAAATTCTCCGAGGTCGTACAAGATCCGTACAAAGCGCCCGCGATCAACCTGGCCGACGGTCGGTGGCAGGCCTTCACTCCGGGTCGGGGTGTCGGTGGACGGTGAACAGGAGGCGGTCGAACCGGGCGCGTTGTCGCACGGAGCTGCCGCCGAGGGTGGTGAACGCGGCGGTGAGTCTCGCGGCGAGGACACGCAGTTTGGTGTTGGTCTCCTGGGACCGCCACTGCAGGACGTGGAAGGCCTGCTCGTCAGTGATGTTGTAGACGAACATGAGCGCTCCCTTGGCCTGCTCGATGCTCGCGCGGGTCTCGAGGAATTCCGGGAGGGCTTCGGCGAGGATCTGCCGCCGGTGCTCGTCCCGGTCGGCGTCGAGGTCGACGTAGTAGCCGGTGATGCCGACGGTGGCGCCGGTGTCGTCGTGGAGGTGATCACCGACGACCAGCACATGGTGCTCGATACCGTAGGTGTCGATGACGCGGTGGCGGTTGCAGAACGGAGTGCCGTCGCGGAGCGTGCCGGCGACCGCGGCACGGTCTTCGGGGTGTTTGTGCGACAACACCAATTCGGTCGTGGGCTTGACGGTTCCCGGCCGGTAGCCGTGGAGCAGAGCGACTTCGTCGGACCATTCCCACGAGTGGTCGTCGAAGTGGAAGCGGAAAGTGCCGATGGTGTGCGGGCGTCCGGCCATGATCTGGTCCAGTACGGGAGGTGACGTGTCCCCCGAAGCGCCCGGCGGACACGAGGAGGCGAAACTCATCAGTCGATGAGGTTCTGTCGCATGCCTTGGACGACCGCGTGGGCGCGGTCGGTCGCGGAAAGCTTGCGGAACAACCGCTGGGCATGTGTCTTCACCGTGTCCTCGGACAATTTCAGATCGCCGCCGATCTGGCCGTTGGTCTTTCCAAGACTCATTCCACGAAGTACTTCCAGTTCGCGTTTCGACAAGCTGAACCCCTGCTCCGACGCGGCTCGCGGAAGTGGCAGGGAATGCGGTCCGCGGCCGAAGCCGAGCGCGTTCGTGGCGCTCGCTTCGCAGGACAAGAATCCGACGGCTCCCTCTTTGATCGCGGTGGCGACGAGATTCTCGGACTCCGGCGGACCGTACACGACCACTCTTGTCCCGTGTCGGGTCGTCGACAGCTTCCGGATCGTCTCCACCAGCACCTCGGATGGCATGTGAACGCTCAGGAAGACCATGTCCGCGGGCAGGAAGCGAAATTTGCCCACGAGGTCCGTACTGCTCGCGGCGGCACCGACACGCGCCACTCCCGGCACGGTCATGAGCAGGCGGGCCATGCGGTCACGCGGCTCGCGTCGACTGTCCAAGACCAGGATGTTCATCGCGATGTCCCCCGCGGGCCGAAGTGATGGGTCGCCATGGACCCGGACAACTCGAAGAAGCGAGGCCCGGTACTCGACCACAGAATGGTCCTATCGTAGGAGACCAGGGCCTGGTCGGGTAACGCGTTACCGGTAAAGCAATCCTGACGGGTGAGCACGATGCAGGTACCGAAGAGACGGATGATCTCGTTCGGTGGGCCTACCGCCACGTGGCCTGTTCCGGCACGCCGATCGACGACTTCGCGCAACGCCGTCGTCCGGCGGAGCCCCGTGCCGTCGTCCGCGACTTCGACGGTGTGGGTATCGGGCGGTTTCTCTGTCCACACGGCGCGCTTGCCGCCCGAGGCGCTACGGAAAGTGTCGATCTGCGGCTCGTGCCGCGGCAACGCCACTCGTTAGTGTTGTTTCTCGACAGGTTCACTGGGTGGACATAGGGTTCTTCCGTACCGAAAATACACCCATAAGAATGGATCGGTGCTCGAACCGCCACATCCTGCGGGTTGGGGGTTCTCTGTGAAGCCCTTCTTCCCTAAAGTGTGCACCGGTTCAGCCAGGAGCCGTGGAAGTGCGGGCCGCGTATGCGGGTCCGTCACCCGGTCGGCCTTCCGTGTCCGCGCACCGACATATTCTCCGGAAGGAGATATGGCCCACGCCGGTGGAGCCAGGGAAAACGTGAAAGATCAACTAATGGCCGCGCCCGTGGGCGCGGCTTTCACCTCGCGCCTGGTCTGTCTGGCAGGCGATCGTCTCATTCATCCGGCCGACGGTCGCAACGACCTCGCCCGCATCGTCGTCCGCTGGGCTCGAAGATGGGTTGCCGAGACCTGGGCCGCCCGGCAGTACTTCGAGGCGCTCGGCATCGGTGACATCGAAAGTCCTTGTTACGCGGACGAAGATGTCGCCGGCTGGCTGCTTCTCGAACCTCGGCCGGGCTCGCTGGCGTGGCAAGTGCGCTCGGGAGAGGTCGAGGTCTCGACGGCTTTGACCGCGGAAGCCGAAGCCTGGCCCGACTGACCACGCGAAGCCCGGCCGTCCTTCGCCAGGCGCGGGGCTTCCATGGCGTTTCGCATGCTTGCCGGCTAGAACGCGCTGACTCGATCGGCCACGCGTTGTGCGCTCACGGGTCCGCGGTACCTACACGATGGTGGAACCGGGTGGAAACACCGAGGCCCCGTCAGTACGTTCCCCCACGCAGGACGAATCTTGGCCGTCGTCCTGCTCCCGGCAAAGCACGTGAGGGAGGATCGGGCTCGTCGCCGCGGTCATGGCCGACGGCGGGGAGTCTCCGTATCACCGTGCCGCCGGCAGCGTGCTGGACGGTGGTCCGAGCCGGCACGACTGAGCGGGCACCGCGAACGCGGGGCCCGCGACGTGGGGCGGGCCGCCCACGCGGTCCCCGCCCCCCGTTTCCCCACCGTGGTGCCACGTGGTTCAGGGGGGTTGGCTGTGGTCTACCCCAACCGTCCGTTCCGCCCCCCCCCCCCCCCCCCTTGTTGGTTTGA
>NZ_JBVJCE010000012.1:254003-278318 GCF_055588925.1 Amycolatopsis sp. NPDC041971
AGGGGGGGGGGGGCTTGTGGCGGAGCTTGGCCGGGGAGAGGGGGGGGGGTGGGGGAAAGAGCAGGAAGGAAGAAGAGCACACCGAAAGCACACCCCCCGCGACGTGGGCCGGACCGCCACGGCGGTCCGGCCCACCGGTTCATCGGCGGTAGTGCGAGTGGTGCGAGGGGTGCCGGTGGTGTCCGGACCAGTCGGTCGCGTCGGCCACCGCGCTCACCTCGTGGGTGATCGCGCCGTCTTCGCCGGCGGCGGTGTACCACTTGTCGTAGCTCGCGTACTGCGGCACGGAGACGGCCTTCACACCTTCGGAGACCGCCCCGTCCGGCCCGGCGGACAGATCGCTGGCCTCGTACGCGGCGTGGTTGTTGCTCGCGTGGCTGACGACGTGCGACGACGTCGCGCCGTCCTCGTCCGCGGTCTGGGTGGACGCGGCGTAAGCGACGTGCGCGGGACGGGTTTCCCGGACCGGGCGGTTCTTCACAGGACGATGCTTCGTGGTCGACACCTCGTCGTGGGTGTGCGCGATCGGCCGTTTCCCGTGACTGTATGTCGGACGACCGGGCTTGTGGTAGACATCCCAGTCGTCGTCCGTGTCGATGTCGGATTCTTCGGTGTGCATCACCACGGCGCCCATCGGCCCGGCCAGCACGGCGTCCTCTTCGGACCAGTGGTTCCCGTGGTAATCGGTAACCGAAGCGCTGTCGATCGTCCCGGCGCCGTTGATACCGGCGTAGGTCACGGAAGACTCGGAGGTGCCGGGGCCGTGGTCCGTGCCGGCCGCCGCGACTCCGGTGAAGCCGAGGGAGAGGGGAACGACTGCCGCCGCCGCAAGCGCCCACCGGCGCAATTCAGTCATGATTATTGTGATCCTTTCGAGCTGGGATTACCTGACACGAACTGAGTCACTGGAATCGACTCGGGCAGAAAGCCTGCCCGCTCGACGACATTACCTGGATCCGCGTCGAGGAAAAGAGCAGCCGGGGCATCACACCCGTTCGGTACTACGAATGGCCGGGTTTTCCAGGTCGGCGCAACCCCATTGCGGTACAACGCATCGCGGGCAAAAGGGCTGATCGGAGAATGCGCGCGTGTCATGGCGCCAGGCAGGTGTGGAAGTCGATTGCACAGCCAGGCCGACGGGAATGTCGCGAACGGAAACGGCGATCGAAGGCCGATGTCGCGTGCGTTTCGGGAGGAATGTCCCTGCCCGACGCACGCCCCGGACGGGGCGTTCATCCCGCCGATGCCTCTGACAGGCGCTTTCGTGTCAGGTCGCAGCGCCGCGAGCCGGTTCGATCAGCCGGTTCAGGTTAGCGCCGTATTTCCGCGTAAGTAACCCACTCGGGCAGTGCCATTCTTAAGAGTGTCTTTCAGTGTCAGGTCAAAGCAGGATGGTTACCCGTGAGATTCGTTCTCAAACGATGTCGAAGAGGGAAATCCGGGGTCGCGCCTCCAGAATGTCGAAGGGTGCCTTGTGTCGGGAAAAGTGGGAACTTCCCCCTGAACGGTGACGACGGATGTACCAATCGGGTGGCCTGGACACGCTCCGTGTTCGCCGGTGCGTGACAGGCGTTCCATGTTCACGCGAAACTTCCGTTTGTTTCCACGGAGCCGGTGCGGCGTGCACGGTGTGGAATTGTGTTCCGTGCATGGGTGACGGCCTCCGGTGGCTATATCCGCGGTGTGAGTTCACCATTGGTCGAAGTCGGCAGCAGGAATCCAAAGGAGTGCTACATGAGAAGCCAACTGACGCGAGCATTGACGATTTTCGTCACCGCGGCATCGCTGACCCTGGCGGGTATCGGTGTGGCGGCGGCGGGCGGTCCCGGCGGTAGCGGCTCGTCCAGTACCACCAGCGCGGCGGCGGAGGTCCAGGCCAAGCGTGACGCGTTGGTTTCGCGTGTGGACAGCGGGGACATTTCGGGTACGCAGGCGACGCTCGGCGAACTCGCCCCGGTGCTCACCGACCTGGCGCAGGGCAAGCGGTACGTGATTCAAGCGCAGGCGAAGGAATCCGCTGCCACGGCTCGGCAGGACAACGTCGAAGCGCGGAAGGGCGTCGACGAGCTGGCCGCGCAGGGCGAGAACCGTGCCGGACTGCCGCCGGTGTCCGCACTGCTCAACGCGCTGGTCCAGCGGTTGCTGATCAGTTTGTCGTCGCTGGTGAACGACCTTCTCGGTGGGCTGACCGTGCCGGTCGGCTAAGGCCGGCCGGGCCCCGGACGGGCGCCCGGCGAAGGCCCGGCGCGGAATCTCCTTTCCGCGCCGGGCCTTCGTCGTCAGCGGTCCGTTCGCCCGAGCCGAGCCGAGGAACGCCGCCGGAAGATTCACGTTCTACCGCAAGGAAAAAGCCGCTGCGTGGAGGGACGTCCACGCAGCGGCTTTTCAGCGAGATCGTTCAGTTTCCCTGGACGGTCCCGCCGTCTACGATGCCACCGCCGGCGCAGTTGTCCGGGGTGGCGCCTTCGGCCTCGGTCTCGCCGGGGGACAGGACCGGAACGGCGATGCCTTCGGCGACGTCGCGGACCGGGACCTGGACCCCGAGAACGTTGACGTTGTTGTCGCACAAGGCGCCGATGACGTTGGCGTTGTGGACCACGTCCAGGTTCTGCACGTTGGCGAGCCCGATCTGATCGCTGTGGTCGACCGGCTGTCCCGCGACGGTGATGCCGGCCGCGCCGGCGGATCCGCCGGCGAGCGCCATTCCGGCGGCAAGAGCGGTGGCGACGAATCCGAGCTGCTTGATCACTGAAAGATCTCCTAGGAATACCGCACCGGACACTCCGGTGGACGAAAGTCGCGGGCGGGCGGCACATCGGCTCGCCCCGCCCGCCGCTGTCGGTTATGGTGCGTTCGCGCCAGGTGGGGCCGGTCCACTCCTGGGCAGGAAGACCCGGCCCCACCCGCGCCGGCGTCGCTACGCGTCGCTACGTGCCCGGAATACGGGTACGGAGTATGCAGCTCTCCCCGTGTTCCGGACACGCCTCACGACATCGACGCGAATCGCCGGACCCCACGCCTCGGTCGGCTTCCGCACACCCTTGCGGGCGACCTCGGCGGGAGAATCAGTTGTCCTGCGACGTGCCACCGTCGGTGATGCCACCGGCGGCGCAGTTGTACGGGGACTCCCCGCTGGCCTCGTGCGCACCCGGCGACAGGATCGGCACACCGATGCCGTTGAGCGAGTCGCGGATCGGCACCTGCACGCCGAGCACGTTCACGTTGTTGTCGCACGCGCCCACCACGGCGTTGACGTTGTGCAGGGCGTCGATGTTGTTCAGGTTGACCAGACCCAGCTGGCCGCTGTGGTCGTAGCCGTAGTGGTCGTCCGGAGTGTCGGCGGAGGCGACACCCCCGCCGATGAAGGCGCCGGCGGCCATGGCGGCCGCGACGAAGCCGATCTTCTTCAACATGTGTTCTCCTTGGATTGACGATTGCTTCGGACAGGACGGTGTCAAGGGTGTTTCCGTCCAGTGCCTGCGAAACGTACTGACGATCGCCCGTGATTTCCACGACAGGTCCACCATCGTGTGGGTACCGCGAACCGCTGACCGCGCATCGGGTGGCCCGATCGGGTTACGAGCAGCTCGTTGTCCGGCAACCTTTCGACGCTTGTCGCCCCGTGGCAACGCTTGTGTGGCAACAAAATCCGGGCACGCCAAGTAACCCTGCTCCGTCGTCGAAGAGCAGGGTTGCCGGGCGTGGATCAGTGCCGAAGCGTGGCGCCGCGAACAAGGAGAAGGACGGCCGAGGGGCGGGACGCGGCTCTTTTTCGAACCGACGGACATCATAGGGAAGCGATGAGTGGCGCGGAAACCCGGGTCCGGCAGCAGGTGTCGCCGGTACCGGAGGTTCCCGCGATCGGCTATTCGTAGAGAACGTAGGACGGTGTCGGCGTGAGCGCGAGAACTTCGGCGGGGGTCATCAGCGCGACTCCACGCCGTGTGTCCTCGTCGAAGAAGAGTTTGAACCCCGACCGTACGTGGGCAGGCTTGCTGGGCATGAGCGTCTGCCACGTCGACTTCTTCGCCGCGGCGGACCCGATGCCGTCCACCACCTTCACCGGCGAGACACCGGGGTGGGGGAGCAGGAGTGCTTCGTCGCGAACCACGGAGGAGGTCACCTGGTGATAGACCATGACCTTGGCGGGCAGGCGATGCGTCTGCGCGAGGTCGCCGAGATAGCGGGCCACCCCGTCCAGTTCGGCTCCGGTGGTGCGACCGAATTTCCTGCCGGGGACGGCGCCCGGTTCGACCGCCCATTCCGGGTCGAGCGCGACGCCGACATCGGGCTCCTTCAGCCAGCGTTCATAGGCTTGGACCTCGGGCAGGAAGTCCGCCCGGCCGGGTTGGATGTCCAGTAGGAGCAGGCCTTTGAGGGCTCGTGCCGCGTCGAGGTACTCCTGCACGGTCTTGTCGGAGCACCGGCTTCGGTACATACCGTCCGAGCCCGGCGACCGGTGTGTCGTGGTGGCGATCAGTTCGACGACCGGGGTGACCGGCCGTCCCGGCGGGAAGGTCTCGATCTGCTCGCGGAGCCGGCGGCTCGCGGCCGACAGGTCACCCGTCATCCGGCCGAGCGCTTTCGCGCCTGGCGCACCACAGAAGCCGATCAGCAGACTGTCGGCAAGGGGATCGGCAGGGGGCGTCACCACCGGCGGCTCCGCGGCCGCGGCGGGAGCGATCGCCGGTGCGACCGGCGACCCGCCCTGCTGGGTCGCGCCGCAAGCACTCGCAGCGAGGCCCGCGAGCCCTACGGTCAGAACGAGGCGGCGACTGAGATCGGGCATGCGGTCTCCTTGAGTGATGCGCACGTGGCAGACGACCACGCTTTCGTTGGCGGAGAGAATAATGGCCCGTTTTGATCTTCGATAAACCCGATTTCCGAGGATCACCGGATCGTGGTGGAGCAGACTCCGGCCTCGACGTCTCTAGCTGGGGAAACGTCCTTTTTCGGCTTGGGGCAATGAAAGTCGCACTCACCCGGCTCGGTGGTAGCCCGCGACCGCGTCCGGGACCGGCCGCACACTGCTCGCATGTCTCTTCTTCGCCGGCTCGGCGCGGGCTTCGCGATCCTCTTCGTGGGGGCTTGCGGGGCTCCCGCACCCGTGACCCCGGCACAACCAACACCGGGTCTGGCGCTCGCGGCGCCCGCCAGGGTCACCGCGGAGTTCGCGCGCCAGGCGGGCGCCGACGAACTGGGCCGTATCCCGATCCTGATGTACCACCGTGTCGTCGCGAAACCGAAATCGGCCTACGACCGCACCCCCGCCGAGTTCGCCGCGGAACTGGAACGCCTCGCCGCCGAGGACTACGTCCCCGTGACGACCGCGGACCTCGTGGAGGGGAAGCTCGATCTGCCCGCCGGCGCGCACCCGGTCGTACTGACCTTCGACGACGGCGACCCGAGCGTGCTCACCCTGACGCCCGAGGGAGAACCCGCCCCGGGAACCGCGATCCGGATTCTGCTGGACGTCGCGGCCGCACATCCCCGGTTCCGGCCGGTCGCGAGTCTGTACGTCAACGAGCGGCCCTTCGGTGGTGATGGACGTGCCCTGCGCTGGCTCGCCGACCACCACTTCGAGATCGGCAACCACACGGCCCAGCACACGAACCTGCGCCGGGCCACGGAATCGTCGGCGACGAAGGCCATCGCCGACGGGGACGCCTCGATCAGGCAGGCGGTCCCCGGCTACCGGGTCAGCACCCTCGCCTTGCCGTACGGAGCCCAGCCCCGGCGTGAAGAACTGGCGCTGCGGGGAGAGGGCTACTCCTACCGAGGCGCGCTGCTTGTGGGAGCCGGGCCGGCGCCTTCGCCTTGTTCTCCCGCCTTCGAACCGGCGTCGATTCCCCGGATCCGGTCACAGGGGGCCGGTCCGGAAGCGGAGTACGGCTCCGCCCACTGGCTGGACGAACTCGGTTCCCCGGCCGGCCGCCGGTACACTTCGGACGGTGACCCGTCGACGGTGTCGCATCCGCGTTCCGCGGGCGAACCCGCACCGACTTGCGCGAGCGTGAGCCTTGCCTACTGAACAGCGGCACGTACGCCGCGACGGCACTCTGGTGGACTGGCTCCCGCAGCCTCGTAAGCCTTTTCCGACGGCACGCAAACCTTCGCCGCCGCCGGAGCCCGCGTCGGTGAACGCGCCCCCGGATCGGACGTGGTGGCCGCTGATCGTCATCTTCGTCGCGCTGGTGCTTTCGATGGCGCTTTTCGTCGCGCCGTTCGCCATCGAGGTTCCCGAGGCGCCCGCCACCATTTCTCCCCGCCCCTCACCCACTTCTGAGGTGTCGGTGGCGCGGCCGGTCATCCACGCACCGGAGTCCGCGGCGCTCCCGGAAGGCGGTCCAGTCACTTCCTCCGGGATGGGAACGTGGCGAGTGGTGGCCGGTGCGGGAGCTCCCGCGGTCGGCACCGGCGCGCGGCTTTTGACCTACACCATCGAAATCGAGGACGGGGTCGAGTATCCGTCGTTCGCCGCGGAGGTCGAGACGATCCTGGCGGACCCGCGCGGCTGGATCGGACTCGGTGACGTGTCGTTCCGGCGGGTCGACGGCGCGGACGCCTCACCGGACTTCCGGATCAGTCTCACCAGTCCCGGCACGAGCCGTCGCCCGGACGTCTGCGGGTTCGCGATCCCCTACGACTCGTCGTGTCACCTGACCCGCGAGCACAGGATCGTCGTCAATCTCGCCCGCTGGGTGCGCGGCGCGCATTCGTACCAGGACGATCTGCCGGGCTACCACCGCTACGCGCTCAATCACGAGGTGGGCCACGCGCTCGGCCAGGGTCATGTGGGCTGCCCCGCCGACGGAGCGCCGGCTCCGGTGATGATGCAGCAGACCTTCGGCCTGTCCAACACCTACGTCGCGGAACTGAACCGCGCCGAATCGGGAGCGGCGGGGAAGGTCAGCCCGGACGGCGCGGTGTGCCGGCCCAACCCCTGGGTCACCGCCGTGCCGTGAAGGTCGCGGTCGCCGATGAGGGTGGCGCACCCGTTTTTCGTGGTCTCGATGCGTTGGTCGCCCTTGGGAACCAGAGGGGGTCGCCCATCGTCGGATACCCGTGGGTTGACCAGCCGGCGCGTTCCGTCGAAGCGACGTCTCGCGTCGTAGGAGAGAGGACGCGTCGATGCGCGAAAACTTCAGCAGAATCGGTTCGGCCAAGCGAGCGGTGGTCGTGATCGGAGCACTGGCCGTCACGAATTTCGCCTTGCCGGCCGTGGCGAGCGCCGCACCCGCCGCCAGGTGCTCGGCGTTCATGAACTCGGCGGTCAGTGGTGGTTACAAAGCCACACTCAGCTGCAACGGTATCGGGCTTTCCTTCGTCGACGGGCTCGGCACCACCCTCACCGACGCCGGGGAAGAGGCACGTGCGCTGGCACAGATCGCCCTCAACGGCGGCGACACCTGCAGCGCGTTCATGCATGCCACAGCTCCCGGCGGCTACAAGGTCACGCTCACTTGCGTCGACACAGGGCTGGTGTCCGGTTTCGGCACCACGTTGACCGACGCCTCGCGGGCCGCCCGCGCGTCCATTTGAGGTACCGGGCCCGATCGGCCTGGGCCGAAGGCACCGAGAAGATGATCGAACTCGTCATCTCTTGTGACGCCGCCGGTTTGCCCACCGTGTGACGGGGTAAGGGCAGGCATGACGCGGAACACGGCGAGAGCGGTTTGGCAGGTCCGGTTCGTCGAGCGATTCCGGTACCGGGTGGAGTACTGCTGCCGTGGTTCGGGCGCCGGGATGTTCGAGGTATTGCTGACACCGTGGTTGCGTGAGGCGGTGGACCTGCCGTCGGCGGCGGACGACGCAGTGGCGTTGTGCGCCGCCGGGTTGGTCCTCGACTCGCTGCTGCCGGCCGAGGTGCCGATACCGCGCGAGGTCGACCTCGAAACGCTGGCGGGCGCCGATCCTTTCTTCGTCACCGAACTACACCGGCGCTTGCGGTACGGGACCGATCGGGCGCTGGTTCCCGAATCGGCGTGAAGAGAGGCCTGGTGCTTTCGCATCAAGGGCGCCTTCTGAAACACGCCGAGCCGGCGGGCGATTTCACCGCTCGGCGGCGGACGGATTTCGCTCGGTCGTGGTTTCGTCGGAGGTGAGGAGGTCGTTTTCGTCGACGGCGGACAGGTCCAGGGTCTTGTAGCCGATTTCGTCGAACAGGATCGTGATGCGGTCCGGCTCCACCGACATCACGGCACCCCGCCCCAAATCGGCGTGGTGGACGATGCTGTTGACGATGTACTTGTCGTTTTCCACGCGTTTCTGCTCACCGGTGCCGAAGTCGCAGGTGTCGCAGTTACCGCAGGGCTCGACGAGCTGTTCCCCGAAATAGCCGAGCAGATACCTCCGACGGCATTCCATGGTCTCCGCGTAGCCGCGGATCATCTCGATCCGGGACCGGACCAGCCGCTGGTGCCGCTCGGCGGCCTCGACGGCTTGCCGGACAGCCTGATCCGGTGGGAGGTCGTGGTCGACGTACTCGATCCGCCCGTCACTGGTGGTGCCGACGGCTCCGGTCTCCTCGAGAAGATTGACCGCCTTGGTGCGCTGGGCCGCCGAAGCGTCCACTGTGTCCTTCAAATCGGCCGGCCGGACAGGTGAGCCTTTCTCGCCGAGGGTCTTCGCCACCTGGCCGAGAAGCTCTTCCGGGGCTTTGGCGGCGGTGAGGAACTTCTGGAGACCCAGGTCCTGAGGCCGGTAGAGCAGCGTGATCGTGGCGGGTTCGCCATCACGGCCGGCACGGCCGATCTGCTGGTAGTAGGTGTCGAGCGAATCGGGGACCGACGCGTGCAGGACGAACCGCACGTCGGGTTTGTCGATGCCCATGCCGAACGCCGAGGTGGCGACCACGACGTCCACCGCACCGTCGAGAAAGCGTTCGTGGACCTGTTCGCGACCATGGGTCTTCATCCCGGCGTGGTAAGCCGCCGCGCGCACACCCGCCCGCGCGAGCTCGTCGGCGAAATACTCGGCGTCCTTCCGGCTGGCGACGTACACCAGGCCGGTTCCGTGTTCGTTCGCCAGTGACCGGGCCAAGGCGATCAGCGTATGCCGTTTGTCTTCGTCGTCGCTGAACCGCTCCACCGACAGGTGCAGGTTGGGGCGGTCGAAACCGGCGATCACCGCACGATGGTCCCGCAGGCCGAGCCGTTCGACGATGTCTTCGCGCACCGGCAGCGCGGCGGTGGCGGTGAGGGCGAGCACCGGCGGATGCCCGAGCTGCTCGATCACCGGCGCGAGGCGAAGGTAATCGGGGCGGAATTCATGGCCCCAAGCCGAGACGCAGTGTGCCTCGTCGACGACGATCAGGGAGATCTCCAGCTTGGTCAGTGTGTCGAGAACGTCTTCTTTGGACAGTTGCTCCGGCGAGAGGAACAAATATCTCGCTTCGCCTTCCTCGACGGCCTTCCACGCGTTCTTCCGCTCACTCGCACGCTGGGAAGAATTCACCGCGACCGCGTCCGGAGCGTGGCTGTCCTCGATGCTCTCCCGCTGATCGTTCTGCAGGGCGATCAGCGGGGACACCACGAGCGTCACGCCGTCCAGCCGCATGGTGGGCACCTGGTAGATCGCGGACTTCCCCGCGCCGGTGGGGAGTACGACCAATACGTCGCGACCCGCCACGACGTGCTCCATCGCCTCGAGTTGCTCGCCGGTGAGTTTCGACCAGCCGAAGACCTCCGCGGCGATCCGCTGCAACTCTTCGCGTCTTTCCGTTACCTTCACCAGCCGGTGATACCCCGGCATCCGGTGCGGAAACGGCGGTGTCGGCGAACGCGGAACTCGCTCGTGTTCGTCGCGCAGGTGTGCGCCGTGCCGATCCGGGGTAGCCAGTCGGTGATCCATCCCGCCAAGGCGAAAGGGAACCGACGTGAGCCTGAACAATGACGACATCTCCACCACATCGGACAAGGAAGCCGAAGGTCCGGCCGACTCCGGCGCGAGCCAGGGCACACCGGGCCAGCACGATGGCGGAGCCGACGGCGGGGCCGAAGGCCCGGCTGACTCCGGTGCCGGCGAAGGCACCGCCGGCCAGCACGACGGCGGAGCCGACGGCGGCGCGGACAGTGGCGCCAGCTGATCCGAGCGAGCCGAAGACCGGTACCGGGCAAGGCGGCGAAAGCTTCCCGGTACCGGTCGCCGGCCGCGCTCCGGAAGGTGTCTTGGCCCGATTGGTCGGTTCCGACATCGAGGAATTCTCCGTCCGGCACTGGGGCCGCGAGCCGTTGTTGCGGCGGACGGGCGGCGAGTTCGGTGATCTGCTCGACCTCGACGGCGTCGACGAACTGCTGTCCCGCCGCGGGCTGCGCACGCCGTTCCTCCGGCTGGCCCGCGATGGGGCGGTGGTCGATTCCCGTTCGTTCACCGGTGGCGGCGGGGTCGGTGCCGAAATCGGCGACCAGGTCCGCGACGACCGGGTCGCCGCACTCTTCGCCGAAGGCAGCACCATCGTGCTCCAGGCCCTGCACCGCACCTGGCCGAGCATCATCGACTTCAGCACGCGCTTGACCGGCGAGCTGGGCCACCCCGCGCAGGTCAACGCCTACATCACCCCGCCGTCGTCGCAGGGCTTCTCGGCGCACTACGACGTGCACGATGTCTTCGTCCTTCAGCTGGCCGGTCGCAAGCGGTGGAAGGTGCACGCGCCGGTACACCCGTCGCCTTTGCGTGACCAGCCTTGGGACGAGCACGCCGGTGCCGTCGCCGCGCGCGTCCGTGAAGACGCTCCGGTCATCGACGAGGTCCTCGAGCCCGGTGACGTGATGTACCTGCCTCGCGGCTGGCTCCACTCGGCGACCGCGCTCGGTGATGTTTCCGCGCATTTGACCGTCGGCGTCCACGTGATCACCACCTTCGCCTTGGTGGAAGCGCTCACCTCACTGGCCGGTTCCGACGAACGGCTGCGCGCGTCCCTGCCGTTGGGTATCGACGTCGCGGATCCAGACCAGCTCGAAGGCCACCTCAAATCCGTCCGGGAGGACCTGATCGACGCTCTGCGGGCAGTGCCCGGCGAAGACGTCGCCCGGCACGTTCGAGACAGGGCATGGAAGGGAAATCGGCCGGAACCGCTGGCACCGGTCGCCGCCGCCAAGTTCGTGCTGAACCTCGGCGACGGGGACTCCGTACGGCGCCGCGACGGCCTGCGTTTCCGTATCGGGGACACAGCGGACGGTCAGGTCGTGCTCGAACTCCCGGATCGCCGCCTCTCGTTGCCGGTTTCCACGTCGACCGCCTTGGCGGCGTTGCTCGACGGGACAACGTGGCGGGTGGGGGAGATCCCGGGACTGGACCGGCCCGATCAGCTCGTGCTCGTGCGCCGCCTGCTCCGGGAAGGCGTGCTGATGGCCGCGACCGCATGACCGCGACCCCGGCGGGCCGTTGCGCGGATTTGGCCGAAGCCGCGGGTGATCCCGGTGAAGGCACGGCGCCACCCGCGGAGCACTGGCTACTGATCGAGCATCCGGGCCCGTGGGGACGGTTCGCGCTCAAGGAGTCCGGAATCGATCCGGTCGCGGTCGCTTCGCTGAGTTCCTGGGCGCGGCGGGTCAACGGCCGGATCGCCTTGATACGCCGGGTCGCCCGGCGCACCCCAACACGGGAACGGCGTTATCGCTGGTTCCGGATCGACGCGCGACCCGGCCACGAAGAGATCCGCGCCGGAGAATTCACGGACGCCGCCGAACTCTCCCTCGCCACCTCCGCGCGGGGGCGCGGGTGGCCGGAGCCGCTCGCGCTCGTGTGCGTTCATGGCAGGCACGACACGTGCTGTGCGGTGCGCGGTCGTTCGCTCGCGGCCGCGCTGGCCGCGGATTTCCCCGAGGTCACCTGGGAATGCAGTCACCTCGGCGGCTGCCGCTTCGCACCCTCGATGGTGCTGCTGCCGCACGGTTTCACTTTCGGCGGTCTGAGTCCTGGCGACGTTGGCGGCGTCGTCCACGAGTACCTGCGTGGCACGCTCGACACGAAGTACCTTCGCGGCCGGTCCTCGTTCGATCCGATAGTCCAGGCGGCTCACCATCACGCACGCGCCGCCACCGGCGCCACCGGGATCGACGACCTCCGGTTGATCGAGGACGCGCGCGACAGCGGTCCCGTCCGGCGGGTGGAGTTCGCCGGACCCGACTGCACGGTGTACCTGCGCGAACGGCACCTCCCGGCGAACCGCCGTCTCACGTGTGCTTCCGAACCCGTGAGCAGGATCAGGGTGTTCGAGCTGCTGGGATTGCGGTACTAAGCCGCCACCTGCACATATCCGGCGCTACTAGGCTGTTCGGGTTACCGTCGGTTCAGGCCGCCGGACGAGCGGGTGCCGGCCGGCCCGACGACGGGAGCTGGTGATGGCGCGGACGGCGGGCGGCCGTGGTGGCACCGAGGTCCCCGCCTGGGTGGAGCCGATGCTGGCCAAACCGGACGGCGGCCGGCTGCGGGAGGGCCCCGAGTGGGCCTACGAGTACAAACTCGACGGTTACCGGGCTTGCATGCGGATAGCGCCGGCCGGTACGACGGTGCTGACCAGCCGCAACGGTATCGACTTCACCGCCGAGTTCGCCGGTCTGAGCGGCGTCCTCGCCGAAGCCCTGGAAGGCCGGGCCGCGGTGCTGGACGGCGAGATCGTCGTCTACAACGAGGCCGGGGAGATCGATTTCGGGGCGTTGCAGGAACGCCGTGGCCGGTACCAGACCCACAGCACGAGCCGCCGCGGCCAGCGTTTCGACGATGTCCCGGTGCGGTATCTCGCCTTCGATCTGCTCCAGCTGGGTACCGAGAAGTTGCTGAACGAGCCCTATGACGAGCGCCGCCGGCTGCTGACCGGGCTGCCGATGCCCGATCCCTACCGGATCTCCACGGTGCGCGGCTTCACCTTCACCGACCTCGCCGCGGACCGCCGTACCCCGGGACAGCTGCTCGAGCACGTCGTCTCCAGCGGCCACGAAGGACTGGTCGCGAAGCACCGCACTTCGGCCTACAACCCCGGCCGCCGCAGCGACGCCTGGCTCAAACATCCGCTCACCCGGAACACCGAGGTCGTCATCTGTGGTTACCGGCCCGGCCAGGGCCGTATCGCGGGGCGCATGGGCGGTCTCCTGCTCGGCGCCCACGACCCCGGCACCGGCGACCTTGTCTACATCGGTGACGTCGGGACGGGGTTCAGCGAAGCCGAACGCTCCCGGTTGCAAACCCGGTTGGAGGCACTGGCACGGCGGAGCCATCCGTTCGCCGTCACCCCGCCGCGCGAGGACACCGTGCGGGCGCACTGGGTGAACCCGGTACTGGTGGGCGAGGTCGAGTACCGGCATTTCACCCGCGGCGCGGGCCGCCTGCGCCACACCGCCTGGCGAGGTCTCCGGCAGGACAAGGAACCCGGCGAGGTCCTCAAGCCTCAGCCGCCCGGACCCCGCGGTGCTGATCCGGCACGGATCACCGGCGACGCGCCAGCCACGGGAAAACCGCCCGAGGCGTCCGTGCGGCTCGGCCCGAAGATCACGGTGCAGGCGGGAGAACGCCGACTCACGTTGTCGAACCTGGACAAGGCGCTGTACCCGGACGGGTTCACCAAGGGCGAGGTCATCAACTATTACTCCCGCGTCGCCCCGGTCCTGCTGCCACACCTGGCCGGGCGGCCGGTCACGTTCATCCGCTTTCCCGACGGCGTCGAAGGCGAGCAGTTCTTCGAGAAGAACGTCCCACACGGCGCCCCGGCCTGGCTCCCCACCGCGCGGGTGGCCCGCTCCGGTTCCCGCGGCACCGGTGAAGCGATCACGTACGCGCTCCTCGACGAACTCGGCGCCTTGGTGTGGGCGGCCAACCTGGCCGCCCTCGAACTCCACATTCCACAATGGACCGTCGACGCCGACGGGGTTCGCCGCCCGCCGGACCGGCTGGTGTTCGACCTCGACCCGGGACCGGGCACCTCGATCGTGCACTGTTGCCGCGTCGCGGAACGGCTTCACGAATCCCTGACCGACGACGGGCTGACGCCGTTCGCCAAGACGTCCGGGTCGAAGGGAATGCAGCTCTACTGCGCCATTTCCACCGATGACCCCGCCGCGCCCTCGGCCTACGCGAAGAAACTCGCGCAACGCCTGGCACGCGAGACCCCGGACGAGGTGACCGCGGTGATGGCCAAGGCCCAGCGGACCGGACGGGTGTTCATCGACTGGTCCCAGAACAATCCCGCGAAGACCACGGTCGCCCCGTACTCATTGCGCGGCCGCGACCATCCCACCGTCTCCACCCCGGTCACCTGGGACGAGGTCCGCTCCTGCCGTCGTCCGACGCGGCTGGTGTTCACCGCGGACGACGTCCTCGACCGTGTCGGCGAGCTGGGAGATCTGCTCGCCGACCTCGACACGACTCGAGCCGAACTTCCCTGACGTGGTGCCGGCCCGGGTCAAAAAGCTTGCTGTGAAAGCCGTCCGTCGGTGAGGGCGAGGGTGCGATCCACGAACGGGGCCAAGGTTTCGTCGTGGCTGATCATGAGCAGTGCGGTGCCGTGCCGGTTCGCCGCGGCGGTGAGGACGTCGAGCAGCCGGGTGCGGTTGGCCGCGTCGAGAGCCGATGTCACCTCGTCGCAGACGAGGATTCTCGGGTGGGCCATGAGCGCGCGGGCCACGGCGCAGCGTTGGAGCTGTCCGCCGGAGAGCAGGCCGGGACGGGGGTCGAGCGGGTCGAGCGGGTCGATGCCGAGGGAACGCAGGATCTCCGTCGCTTCGAGCCGGGCGTCCGCACGGCCGAGGCCGCGGAGGAGGCGGCCGGTGTCGGCCACTTGGTCGAGCACCCCGCGGAATTCGTCGAACGAGGCGCGGCTGTCCTGGTGGACGTATTGGACCGCACGCAGTTGCGTGCGATCGCGACGACGGGCGAGGTGGGGGAGACGGACGCCGTCGACTTCGATCGTGCCCGCGGCCGGTGGGGTCAAGCCCGCCAGTGCGCGGCCGAGCGTCGTTTTGCCCGCGCCCGAGGCACCGGTGAGCGTGGTGCGGCTGCCCGCCGCCAGCTCCAGGTCGACATCCTCGACGAGTGTCGTCCGCCCGGCGCGCACCGTGAGTCCGCGGACGACGAGCACCGGAGAGGCAGGCGACACGGTCGAAGAATCCTCGAAACGTCTGTGGCCGGGAACGGCGGGAGACGGCATCAACCGGTGGTCGCGGAGTTCGGCGACGTCGTCGGCGACGGCACGCGCCAGCGTGAGGTCATGGGTCAGGATCAGCAGCGCTGTCCCGGCACCGGAAAGCGCCGCGAGGCGGGTGGTGAGCACGGTCCTGTTCGCCGCGTCGAGACCGCTGGTCGGTTCGTCGAGAACGAGAACACGCGGCCGGGTCACGAGGGTGGTGGCGAGGGCCATGCGCTGCTGCTGGCCGCCGGACAGCTGGTGCGGGAACCGGCGCCACAGGTCCGGCTCGAGTCCCGCTTCCGCCAAGGCGGTGCGGGCGGCCGCCAGCCGTGCGGCACGGCCATGGTGGTGAAGCGCGGCGAGTTCGGCCAGCACCGGGCCACAGCGGCGGACCGGGTCCAGCACCGCCGACGGCTGCTGCGGCAGGTGGCCGACGACCCCGGCCCGCGCCCGTCGCAGTTCGGCCGCGGGGCTGTCCAGCAGCGGGGACCCCGCGAGGCGGACCGAACCGGACAGCTCGATCCCAGGACGGGCTCGTCCGGTCGCGGCGAGGCCCAGGGTGGTCTTTCCCGCGCCGGACGCGCCGAGCACGACGAGGACGCGGCCGGGTTCGAGGGCCAGTGAGACGTCCTCGAGCAGAACGGTTTTCCCGGCGCGGGCGGACAGTCCGGCGATCTCCAGTACGGTCACGGGAGCACCCTCCGGGCGGCGAGCAGCCGGTCGGTGACGAGGTTGGTGCCGACGCACAGGGCCATCAGCAGCGCGGCGGGCACCAGGACCACCGCGGGGGCGGTATAGAGGGCTTCGCTGTTGCGTTCGATGACCACGGCCCAGTCCGGGGAGTCGGCAGGCAGGCCGAGTCCGAGGAAGTTCGCCGATGCCAGCAGGTAGAGCACTACGCCGAGCCGGGTGCCGGCATCGGTCGCGACCGGACCGGTGACGTGCCGGGCGACGTACCCGAGCTGGATGCGCGACCACGATCGTCCTTGCAGGGTCAGGGCTTCCACGGCGGTTCGGCACCCTGGCGCCAGTGCCGCGGCCCGCACCACGCGGGTGATCGCCGGTAGCTGAAGGGCGGCGACGGCGGGGACGAGGACGCCGGGTCCGCGGTGTCCGGTCGCGGCGAGCACCATGAGGACCAGCAGCGAGGGGAAGGCCAGCACGAGGTCGAGTGAGCGCATCACGGTCTCGTCGGCCAGCCGACCGCGCCCGGCCGCGACGAGCCCGAGCGGCACCCCGATGAGGTAGGCGAGCAGGAGCGCGGTCACCGTCATGCCGATCACGGGAAGACCACCCGCGAGGATCACGGTGAGCGTGTCGCGGCCGAGGACGTCGGTGCCGAGCGGATGGGCGGCGTCCGGTGCCTGCCACGGTGCCCCGACCGACACCACGGGGCCCGCCATCACCGGCCCGGCCACCGCGAGCAGGAGCGGAACCGCGAGCAGCGGCCAGCCGAGGGCCCTGCTCACCACGTGACCAGCTCCCGGCGTGGGGTCAGCCGGTGCGCGACGAGATCGGCGACGAGGTTCCCGAGCACGACCACACCGGCGAACACCAGCACGTATCCCTGCACCTGCGGGATGTCCCGGTTCTGTACGGCTTCCACGAAACCCGTGCCGAGGCCGGTGATCGCGAACAGGGACTCGACGATCACCGCGCCGGTCAGCAGCCCTTCGACGGCGCGGGCGAGTTGCTGCACGGCGGGGGCCGCGGCGGCGGGCAGGAGATGCCGCAGCACCACGGTGCGTTCGGGCAGGCCGAGCAACCGCAGGTGCTCGGCCACCTGTCCCCGGGTCTGCTCGGCGATCCCGATCCGGAGTTGCCGGGCGACGTCGCACAGTTGCCTGCCGACGAGCACGATCACCGGCAGCACGAGCACCTCGGGACGCGCGGCGAGGTCGGTTCCGGCCGCGGTGGCCGGAAGCAATCCGGCGTAGACGGCGAATCCCGCGACCAGCAGCAGGCCGAGGACGAACTCGGGGATCGAATGCAGGAACAGTGTGACGGCGGTGAGTACCCGGTCGATCCGCGACCCTTCGCGCAGGCCGCAGGTCACCCCGATGCCCAGCGCGAGCGGTACGAGCACGAGCAGGGTCACTCCGGCGAGCACCGCGGTGGCGGTGAAGCGGCGGACGATCTCGTCGGTCACCGGCGCACCGGTCACGAGCGACCGGCCGAGATCGCCGGTGACCAGCCCCGAAACCCAGTTCCCGAACCGGTCGAGGAGCGGCTGGTCGAGGCCGAGCCGATGGCGTACGGTCGCCACCTGCTCGTCGGTCGCCTGTTCGCCGAGCACGACCGAGGCCGCGTCGCCGGGGAGCAACGCGGTCACGGCGAACGTCGCGACCAGCACGACCATCGCCTGCAGAGCGGCGAAGCCCAGCCGGCGCACGGTGTGCCCCGGCACGTCAGGACAGCCGGGCGCGGTCGAACCTCGCCCAGGCGAAGGTGTTCGGCGGCGCGGTCACCAAGCCGGAAACCCGCTTCGACGCCGCGATCGTCCAGGTGCTGAATCCCCAGGCGAGCAGGCCGCCGGAGTCGTGGACGATTCGCTGGGCGTCGCCGAACAGCGCCAGCCTGGCGGGTTCGTCCGCGGTGGCCGCGGCGCGGTCCATGAGGGCGTCGAATTCCGGTGAGGCGAATCCGTTGACGTTGTTGGAGCCGCCGGTGCGGAAGCGCTGGTTGAGGAACGTCGCCACCGGCAGGGTCGCCGTACGGGTGAGCGCGGCGACGCCCTTGGTCTTGATCTCGCCGAAGTAGGTGCTCGACGCGCGGGTGTTCGGCGTGACGGTGAGCCCGATCTCCTTAAGCTGCTGGGAAATCAGCGTGGCCGCCGTGGCGAAGCCCGGGTCGACGTCGCTGGTTTCGACGGCGAAGGCGAGCCCCTCGGCTCCTGCCTCCCGCACGAGCGACCGGGCGAGTTCCCCGTCGCGCCTACGTTGGGGGATGCCGGCGGCGTAACCGCGGAGTCCTTTGCCGAACAGGTCGTTGCCGATCTCGCCGCGTCCGGCCAAGGCGACGCGGTTCAGTGCCTCTCTGTCCACTCCGGACAGTACGGCGCGCAGCAACCTCGGGTCGGTGAACGGTGGCCGGGTCAGGCGCAGGATCAAGCCCTGCATCGTCGTTCCCTTGGCTTCGAGCAGCGAGACGCGCCCGTCGCCGGTCAGCCGGGCCGCGGTACCGGCCGCGAGATCGTGGGCGTAGTCGACCTGTCCGGACAGCAAGGCGTTGACGCGCGCGGTTTCGTCGTTGACCGGGACGAACTCCAGCTCGTCGATGCTCGGTGCGCCGTCCCAATAGGACTCGTGCTTACGGAACACCGCCGGGCCGCCGGGAGCGAACGAGACGAAGCGGAACGGGCCGGATCCGATCGGCGCCGTGAAATCCGTCGTCCCGGCTGGCACGATCTCCGCACCCGGCGCGCCCCACCCCGACGGGAATTCGAAGTCGGGAGCGGACAGCACCAGTTCGAGTTCGGAGGGCGACGTCGCCTTGCTGCGGGCGAAGTCCACCTTCGCGAAGTACTGCCGGGACGAGGAGGCCAGTGCGGGATCGGCGATCCGCCGGAAGCTGTAGAGCACGTCGTCCGCGGTGACCGGACGCCCGTCGTGGAAGGCCGCCTGCCGCAGCCTGATCCGCCAGCGCGTACCGGAGCCGTCACTTTCCCAGGTTTCGGCCAGCCGCGGACGCAACGAGGTGTCGGCGTCATAGGCGACCAGCGTGTCGAAGAGCGCCTTGGCCCGTGCCTGGTCGACGAAAAGGGAGACCTGTGACGGGTCGAGCGTCTCCTTCGACCCGCCCGCGGCGAACGCGACCCTCAGCCTGCCCGCGTCCGCCGGCGCGGTACCGCAGGCGGCCAAGGGCGTGAGCGCGGCCAACGCGAGCAGACGCCGACGGGTGAGCGGATGACGCGTCATAGGGACCTCCGGGACATCGAGCACTGTCCCGGGCGCGCGGCCGCACGTGAACGGGACCCCGCTCCGTACTCCACGACAGTTGGGGTGGCAGCACTCGGCGGGCAGTCCGGCTCACGGCACAGGCCGTTCACGGTTGCGGGTCAGCGCCGGATTCGCACCGGCTTCCCCCGACGGGCACCTTCTTACGTTGTGACGCACACGGTAGCCCATGGCCGAGTTGTGCTACACAGGATGAAGATCACGAGGGGAGCGCGGTGGACCAGGAGCTCGCGGCGAGCTGGGTGCGACGGTGGGACGTCCAGCAGGAACGCTACATCGCCGACCGCGAAGAACGTTTCGACGTCCTGATCGATGTCGTCGAGCACGTTTGCCACGACGTCGCCGAGCCGCTGGTACTCGACCTCGGCTGTGGCCCCGGCTCGCTGGCCACCAGGCTCGCCCGGCGGCTACCGCACGCCCGAGTCGTCGGCATCGACAACGATCCGTTCCTGCTCGCCCTCGCCGAGGCCACCCGGCCCGAGCACGCGGACATCGAGTACCTCCAGGCCGACCTCGCCGAGCGCGACTGGCTGAAGTGGCGGCCGATCGACGCCGCGGTCTCGACGACCGCGCTGCATTGGCTGCGGCCGGATCGGCTCGCCGGCCTCTACCGTGATCTCGCCGGCGCACTCCGGGCAGGGGGAGCCCTCGTCAACGGCGACCACTTCTACGACGCGCGACCCGGCATCCGCGACCTCACCGAAGCGGTCAAGAACCGGCGTGCCGCGCGGGCCGGAGTCGAGGCCAACGAAGACTGGAAAAGCTGGTGGGCGGCGGTCGCGGCCGATTCCGCGCTGGGAAAGCGATTCACGGCGGACGAGTTGCGGGGCGTCTCGACCGGTTACGGCAACCGGCTCAGCCCACAGGAGCACACCAGACTGCTCAGGGAGGCGGGCTTCGCGGAAGCGGCCCCGGTGTGGCAGTTCGGTGACGACTACGTCCTGGCGGCGCTGCGCTGACCGCTCCGGGAAGCCACCCGGTGGCGCCCGAGGCCGCAGGGGAACAGGAAAGCCAAAGAGGACCAGTTGGCCATCGCGAGCCCGTGGTTCGGCCCGGAGACGGCGAGAAGATGGCCGACCTTGTCGGTACCACCGAGGTTCTTGAGGTAGTGGCGGCAACTCAAGCCGACCATGCAGAACGGGGCGATAGCTAAGGTCCCGTACTTATTGCTTTCGGGCTGGTCAGTGCCGCCAATGGCATAGAAGCTGTACGGGACTGCCTGCCGAAGGGAAGACTGTGTCGAAGCGATTCCGGGAGCCTGTAACGTCCGCTCTCGAATTGCGTCTGATCCGGGACCGCATGGTGGCCGGCGTGGTGCGCCGGATGGCCACCATGCCGGACATCGCCCCGTACCTGCGAGGATCCTCTCGCCCGGTGGCGGACCGGCTCATCGGAGAGGTGCTGTCACGATGCCTCGACGCACTCATGCCGGGCAGCGGGCTCAGTGGGGGAAAGGACGCGCTGCGCGCACTCCCCGGCGAACCGGCCGCGGTCAGGGCCGTGGTCGCCCGAGTGCTGGGCAGGCTCGCCTGGGAGCAGCTTTCCGGGATCATCAAACCGCTCGACACCACTTCGCGAGCGGTGCGCGACGCGGCGGAGGTTCTGTTCGACTGTCTTGTCGACCTGTCGCGCCCCCACTGACGGCGAACCGGCTTCCGGACAAGGCTTTCGCAGCGGGTGGACGGCTCGATCGACTACCGGACTCAGCCCGACCAGCTGACCACCCCGACGTAGCCGAAGCCCTGGTGTCCGCAGCCGGTCCAGGTGACGAGGTGGCCTCGGCGCGTTCCGCTGGGCGAGCTGGGAGCCCGCCGTGTCGCACTCGGCGAGGTGGATCCGGTGACGGTCTGCTGGTAGTACGCCGTGGCGTCCCATAGTTTCTTCGACACCGGGTCAGCCAAGTACCTCGTCCGCCGCTCTGTGGGAAATTTCCGCATGACTCGAGCGGTTCTCCGGGCGGGGCCGCCTGGCGACGAAGAATGAAATCCGGCAAAACGGGTACAGGCCGGTATGACTGAGGGACGAGTGATGGTGTTCGCGCCGTCTCCGCAACTGACGGTGACGGTGGAAGAGCTGGATGGGGCGCCCGACGTCCACGTGCACGCGGGCGGGCAGGGGGTGTGGCAGTCGCGGATGATCGACGCCCTCGGCGCGCGGGTGGTGTTGTGCTGCGCGCTCGGCGGGGAGACCGGAGGGGTGCTGCGGCATCTGATCGGTGTCGATGCCGAGGTCCGCGAAGTCGCGGCACGCAACGGCGCCTACGTGCACGATCGGCGTGACGGCAGTCGGGACGAGATGGTGCGGATGCCCGCGGACGCGTTGACCCGCCACGAACTCGACGACCTGTACGAGATGGCTCTTGTCCAGGGTCTGCGCGCGGACGTGGCCATCCTGAGCGGGCCGGACGAGGATGACGTACCGGTGCCGCACTCGATGTACGAGCGGCTCGCCCGAGATCTGGGCACGCAGGGCACGCCGGTCGTGGTGGACCTGTCCGGGGAACGGCTCACTCGAGCGCTCGCGGGCGATCCGGCGGTGATCAAGGTCAGCCATGAGGAAATGGTCGAGGACGGGCTGGCCAAGTCGGACTCGCTTCCCGATCTCGCGGACGGTTGCCGTGAGCTGGCGTCGGGCAGCGCCCGCGCGGTCGTCGTGTCCCGCGCGGCCGAGGAGACGCTCGCCTACCTCGAGGGACGGCTGGTTCTGGTGGAGTCGCCCGACCTGACCCCGGTCGACACCCGCGGCGGCGGGGACTCGATGACCGCGGGGCTCGCGGTCGGCTTGGCGCAAGGCCGGTCACTGGAGGACGCGGTGAAGCTCGGGGCGGCGGCCGGCGCGATCAATGTGACACGACACGGTCTCGGTTCGGGTAGCGACGACGCCGTGCGGGAACTCACCGGACGAGTACGGCTGAAACCGTGGGAGGCCTCCTGATGCGTGCCCTGATCACCAATGACGACGGTATCGATTCCCCGGGTCTGGCGGCGCTGGCCCGGGGCGCCGCGGACCACGGCTGGACCGTGGTGGTCGCCGCGCCCGCCGCGGAGGCCAGCGGAACCAGCGCGGGCCTGACCGGTGCCGGGGAAAAGGGACGGGTCGCGGTCGAACGGCGGGAACTGCCCGGCCTCCCCGAGGTCCCGGCGTTCGCCGTCGCCGCGCATCCCGGGCTGATCGCCTTGGCCGCCGCGCAGGGAACATTCGGCGAGCCACCGGAGATCGTGCTGTCCGGGGTGAACCACGGGGCGAACGTCGGACGCGCCGTCCTGCACTCCGGCACGGTCGGCGCCGCGCTGACCGCCTCGATCAACGGCGCCAGGGCCCTCGCGGTGTCTCTCGACGTGGGCTTGACTCCCGGCCCGCGAACCCACTGGGACACCGCCGTCGGTGTCGCCGCGACCTTGTTCGACAGGCTCACGGAACTGCCCGCCGGCACGGTACTGAACCTCAACGTGCCCGACCGTGCCGAGGCGGGTCCGCCGAAACGCGCCCGGCTGGCCGAATTCGGCGCGGTGCGCAGTCACGTCCAGAACGGCGAGGACGGCGCGTTCACCCTCACCGCCGTCACGGACGAAGGCGAGTTGTCGCAGGGCAGCGACGCCCGTCTGCTGAGTGAAGGCCACGCGACGGTGACCGCGCTGAACTCGGTCACCGAAGACTTCGATCTGGACTGGTGATCACCCGCATGCCTTCCGACGACCGGGAAAACGTCATGTCCGCCGCGGCGCTCGCCGAGTTGAATCCGGAGCAGCGAAAGGCGCGACTGGGCCAGGCGCTGCTGCCTCGTGTGCAGAAACACCAGCCCATCCTCGCGGTACACGTCACGAAAACCCTCCTGGAACTGGACGACGACGAGGTGCTCGCCTTGCTCGAGAACGACTCGCGCCTCGAACGGAAGATCGACGAAGCGACGACCGAACTCGCGCGACCGGACGATCGGCGCGACAGCGCCGGGCCTTCGTCGGCGCACTGACCATCGTCAGGCGGAGTAACACGTCGGTGGGGACTGCCAGGGTGCCAGGCCGACCCGGCACGTTCGGCAACGCGTGGGCCCCGGCGTTTCGACCGACGAACACGCTGGGTCCTACCGGCAACCCGAACGACCGGCTGTGAACGTCGGTCCGGTTTGAGGGGCGACGGGATCGGGAAGTAAGGGGGTATGTCGAGTCCAGTCGATGAACAGGCCGCCCGGTCGGAGCCGCAACACCGGCGCAAGCGCTGGATAGCGGAACACGGTGGAGTGTTAGCCGTTGTCTCGGCCGTATTCTTCGGTGCGGCGGGTGCGTGGTTCGGCTCTGGCCAAGACGCCGATGCGAGCTGGTTGAACCCGGTGGTGACGGGCGTCATCGGCGTGGTGTTCGGCGCGTTCTTCGGCTACTTCCTGTCGGCGGAAGCCCGGGGTACGAAAGCGAACGGTAAGCATCGAGTGCTGATTATCGTCGGGATGGTGTTCTGCATCGCGGTAGTGCTGGGTATGCGGTACCTGAACGACTGGACGTGACCTGGAGGCAAATCCGCCCCTCGGCGCCCGCAGAAGGCGTCCGCGCGCGTGTGTTGGCACGAACAGCAGAGTGCACTCTGGGCCGTGGCAGCGACTTCGTTGATGATGGCGACTGCCGCCTGCTCCGGTGTTTCTCCGGCCACCGCCGCGTCGAACAGCGCGTACAGGTAATCGCACTCGTTGAACCGGTGCGGCCTGGACCGGGGTGATGGAACAGCCCATCAGTTCGCAGTCCGTCCAGGACAGTGGGGTGCCGCGACGGTCTCGTGGACTTCCTCAGTCGCAGAGCCGCTGATCGGTGGCTTGATGATTCGAACTGGACTTCAGATGGGGCGGGTGACAGGATGTCTATAGTGTCCACAAAGGACACTATCCGATCGCTGGGTGTTCATTCGATGCGCTCAGGTAAGTTTCCCGACTGGGCTCGTGGGCGAAAAAGAGGGCTAGAATCCAATCCCGTTAGCTTGAGTGGATCAACCGGTTGAACTGCGCTTTTTCGTTGGTGACGACAGCTTGCGCACCTCAGTTCATTGTGTCCATTATGGACTGTTGCTGGTGTGGCGCCAGGGGTATGCGGGGGTCGGCACAGCGGGTC
This sequence comes from Amycolatopsis sp. NPDC041971, assembly GCF_055588925.1. Taxonomy (NCBI): domain Bacteria; kingdom Bacillati; phylum Actinomycetota; class Actinomycetes; order Pseudonocardiales; family Pseudonocardiaceae; genus Amycolatopsis; species Amycolatopsis sp. NPDC041971. The sequence goes on from NZ_JBVJCE010000012.1 coordinate 278,174, forward strand.
GTGAGTGCCGATTCGGGTTCTATCGAGGGGTGAGGCACAGGTGGCAGGTCGCGAAAGCCACAGTGATGATGTGTGTGGACGGAGACTTGGCGGGGTCTGGCTCGGAAAGCCACTGACGCCCTGGTTGGGGTTGTCTTGCGAAAGA
>NZ_JBVJCE010000013.1:0-32452 GCF_055588925.1 Amycolatopsis sp. NPDC041971
AAGCGAAGGGGTTTTTTTGGTTTTTTGGGTTTTCGTGGTTGTGTGTGGTTTTTCCCCCCCCCCCCCCCCCCCCCCCCCCCCCCACCCCCGAGCGGACCCGGACACATCGGCACCAAACGGAACTCTCCGGGGCTCGGGTCACGCCACGTTCGCCTCACCCCTCAATTCAGTCCTCTGGATGCGGTAGTTGCGCGGGCAACTACCGCATTCAGAGGACTAATCGCGTGGAGGGTCAGGGGAGGTAGACGGTCTGGCCGGGGTGCATGGTCGGGCCGCAGTCCTTGAGCGGACCGCCGAAGCGCGCCTTCTCGACGTCCGGCATGGTCTTCGCGGCGTACTCCCGGACGGCCTTCAGCTTCTCGGGGCTGGAGACGGCGTCCTTGCGCACGAAGTCCCCGTTGCGTGGCCCGCCGCCCGGGTACACGAAGATCGGCTCGTAGTCGCGGTCGATTCGCGGGTCGACGGTGATGCCGTTGCCCGCGGCCCACGGCCCCCACGAGTGGATGAAGGTCGGCTTGACCTTCTCGAACACGTAGTCGCGCAGCCCCGGCAGGTCACCGTTCTTGAGGAAGTCCGCGACGTCCGCCTCGACCAGCCCGGCCATGTCGACCAGGTGCAGGCGGCTGGTCATCGACGAGCCACCGAGGTCGGGCAGCAGCAGCGACGCCTGCTGGAGGCCGAGGATGTCGGCCATGGTGTTGAACCCGCGGCCGAAGCGGTCGGCGATGAGGCAAGCGGGCACCGTCGGGACCTCTTGGAACTTCTTCGACGCCGACGCGAAGCCCATTCCGGACGGGATCGCGGCGGCGACCAGCACGAGCACCACGACGGTCCGGAGCACGGCACGCGACCGGCGCAGCAGTTCGCCGGCGGCCAGCGTTCCCGCCAGCACGGCGAGGATCCAGATCGGGGTCGCGAACCGGTGCTGGCCCATCCAGTCCGGGACCATCACGCCGTACGCGATGATGCCCAGCGCCAGCGGCACCAGCAAGGCGATCAGGGCGCGCCGCCACTCCGCGCGGAACAGCGCGTACCCGACGGTCAGCGCGAGCAGGATCGTCCCGGCGACACCCGCGTAGCCGACCAGTTCGAAGGGCTGCTTCAGCGCCGAAAGCCCGGGCAGGCCCTGACCCTTCGCGATGGACGGGTTCGCCAGCAGCCTGCCGAACTCCGCGATCCGCCAGGCCAGGTACGCCCCGAACGGGATCGCGAACGCGACCACCGACACCACGACCAGTTTGACGCTCTGCCCCAGCAGCGGCTTCCGCAGCTGGAACAGGACGACGAGCGGGTACGCGCCGCCGTAGATCAGGCCTTCGGGACGGGTCAACGCGGCGAACGCGACCAGCACCCCGGACCAGATGGCGACCTTCGCGGTGAGCACGGTGTCCTTGCGCACGGCCAAGAACAGCAGCACGGCGAGCCAGGCGACGGCCATCCCGAAGAGGGAGTTCTCCAGACCGGAGATCGTCCAGATGACGAACGACGGGATGGCGGCCAGCGTCAGCCCGACGACCAGCGTCGCCAGCCAAGCGAAGCGCGCGAAGATCTGCTTCGCCGCGATGTGACACGCGGCCAGCGTCCCGGCGGTGAACAGGAGCCCGAGCAGCTTCGGGAACAGGACGTAGTCCGGGAGACCGAACAGCATGCCGCTGTCGAAGACGCCGATGAGCTTGCCGAGCGCCAGCACCACCAGCCAGGTCGAGTTCGACCAGCCTTCGACCGACGGCTGCCCCGGCTGCAACACCGGGCCGAGCCCGTCGGCGAAGCTGCGCGCGTAGGAGAAGGTGATGGCCGCGTCGTCGACGATCCAGTGGCCGTAGAGGGTGGCGTGCCAGGCCAGGGCCGCGACACCGGCGAGCACCGCCAGGTACGGCGCGACACGGGCGGCCAGGCCACGACGGGCCGACGACTCGGCCGGGTCGGGCACGTCTTGTTCGGAAGCTTCGCTGAGTGCGCTCGCCGTCATGTCCCCGTCTTCGCCTTTTCGCTCACGTGCCGTCGCCGAGACTGTAGCCAATACCCCATCGGCCGCTTGCGACACGTCATATCCAGGCGTGATCCGCGCCACATCTTCCCGATCAGGACAGGTGCGAGATGTCGTTCACCAACCGCACCGACGCGTTGCCGTCCGGGTAGAACTCGACGATCGAGAGCGACGCCAGGTCCAGATGCAGGCGGAACAGCAGCGACGGCCCGGCGTCCAGGCCCATCCGCAGCAGCGCCTTGATCGGCGTGACATGGCTGACCAGCACGAGCGTCCGCCCGCCGTACTTCGCGATCAGTTCGTCGCGGGCCTTGCGGACCCGCCGGTGGACGCCGTCGAAGCTTTCGCCGCCCGGCGCCGCGATCGAGGTGTCGGAAAGCCAGCTGGTCTGGAATTCGGGGTCGCGTTCCATCGCCTCTGTGAAGGTGAGGCCTTCCCAGTCGCCGAAATCGGTCTCGATCAGCCCCGGGTGGGTCTCGACCCGGCCGCCGAGCGCGTCCGCGATCGCCTGCGCGGTCTGCTGGGTGCGGATCAGCGGCGAGGCGATGATCGGCGCGGCCTCGCCGTCGACGACCAGGCCCTCCATCGCGCCGAGGCGTTTCGCGGCCGCGGCCGCCTGCTGCTTGCCGTGCTCGGTGAGAGGGACGTCGCCGCGGCCGGAATACCGCTTCTCGACCGACATCGCCGTCTGACCGTGCCGCACGAGGAGCAGCTTGGTCGGCGTCCCGGTCGCGCCGGTCCAGCCGACCGGGCTGACCCTGTCCTGCTTCACGGTCTTCGGCGGTTCTGGCTTCCTCGCGGCCCCGGCATCCATCGCCTCGTTCGCGAGCCCGTCCGCGTGGGAGTTCTCCGCACGCGGAATCCACTCGTAGCGCACGCGGGAGAAGCGGGCGGCCAACTCCTTGGCCTCGGCGTTCAGCGGTTGCATCGACGGGTGCTTGACCTTCCAGCGCCCGGCCATCTGCTCCACCACGAGTTTCGAGTCCATCCGGACGTCCACTGTGGACGCTCCGAGCTCGGCGGCCGCGGCGAGCCCGGCGATCAGGCCGGAGTACTCGGCGACGTTGTTGGTCGCGATGCCGACGTAGGCCTTGCGCTCGGCGAGCACCTCACCGGTGGCCACGTCCTTGACGACCGCGCCGTACCCGGCGGGGCCGGGGTTGCCCCGCGAACCGCCGTCGGCCTCGACGAGGACGTGGTCGGTCACAGGCCGGACTCCAGCGTGCGCACCAGGATGGCGCCGCAGTTCTCGCACTGGATGACGTTGTCTTCGGGGGCGGCCTTGATTTCGGCGATCTCGCGGCGGTCGATGTCGAGCTGGCAGGCACCGCAGCGGCGGGACCGCAGCAGTGCCGCGCCGATGCCCTTCTGCGCCCGGACCCGCTCGTAGAGCTTCATCAGGTCTTCCGGGAGACGCGGCAGGAGCTTGGCGCGGTCCTCGTCGCGGCGCGCCTTCGTGGTGTCGAGGTCGGTGAAGTGCTCGTCGCGCCGGCGAATGGCTTCGGCGACCTCGTTCTCGGCCTTCGCGACCTCCGCGCTGGTGCGCTGGGCGTCGAGCTCAAGCGCTTCGCGGCGCTCCATCAGTTCGAGCAGGTCGTCCTCCAGCGCGGACTGGCGCCGGTTGAGACTGTTCAGCTCGTGCTCGATGTCGGTCATCTGCTTCGCCGCGACGGAACCGGATTCGAGGAGCTTGCGGTCGCGGTCTCCGCGAGCGCGCACCGACTCGATCTCCTTCTCCTGCCGGGCGATCTCGCGGTCGAGGTCGGACGCCGCGGTCTGGACCGAGACCAGCGCGTCACGTCGTTCGCGCACCGTCTTCTCGCCCGCGTCGATCTCGGCGATCTCCGGCAGGGTGCGGCGACGGTGGGCGGTACGCGAAAGTTCGGCGTCCACCTTCGCGAGTTCGAGCAGCTTGCGCTGGACGGCGGGGTCGGCCTTCACGGTGCTCCTTGGATTCTCAATGCGCGGTTCGGGTGGCCCGTAGCGTCCACGGGTCGGTGCACCGCGTGGAGACGTGAAGGTCGACGTTACCCGCAAACGCGGCGCGGACGACGGCCGAGGCTTGCTCGCACCACGGCCATTCGCTCGCCCAGTGCGTGACGCCGACCAGGGCGGGGACTTCGGCGATCTCGGCGAGGTGCTCGCCGGCGGGATGATGCCGGAGATCGGCGGTGACGTACGCGTCGACACCGGCCGCGGTGGCCCGCTTGAGATAGCTGTCGCCGGAGCCTCCGGAAACGGCGACTCGACGGATCGGCCGGGCCGGGTCGCCCGCGCCGTAGACGCCGGGTTCCGTACGCGGCAAGGCATTCGCGACGCGTTCGACGAAGACGGAAAACGGTTCGGGCGCGGGCAGTTCGCCGATGCGGCCGATGCCGGTGACGCCGTCCTCGCGGGGGTCGAGCGGGCCGAGGACGGTCAGGCCGATGGCGTCGGCGAGCGCGTCGGAGACGCCGGGTGACGCGGAATCGGCGTTGGTGTGCGCGCAGTAGAGCGCGACGCCCGCGCGGATGAGGCGGTGTACGAGGCGCCCTTTGGTGCTGTCGGCCGGGACACCGTGGACGCCGCGCAGCAGCAGCGGGTGGTGCGCGACGATCAGCCGCGCGCCGCCTTCGATGGCTTCCTCGACCGTCTCGTCGACCGGGTCGACGCAGAACAGCACCTTGTCCACGTTCTCGGCCGGGTCGCCGCAGACGAGACCGACGGCGTCCCACGATTCGGCGAGTTCGGGCGGGTACGCCTGCTCGAGGGCGGCGATGACTTCAGCTAGCGCGGGCACCCGGCGATTTTCGCATGTAGCGTTTCCGGGCATGCGACTTCGGGTGCTCTGCGCGCTGCTCGTGGCCGGACTGCCGGCGGTGCCCGCGCCTGCTTCGGCGTCGTCCGGTTTCTGGACGCTGACCGACCTGGCCGCTCAGCGCGTGCAGATCGCCGACAAGGTCGCGGCCGCGAAGTTCGGCACGCCGTCGCCCATCGACGATCCGGTGCGCGAACAGCAGATCCTCGACTCGGTGGCGGCGAAGGCGCCTGGCCTCGGTCTCGACGCAAACGGCGTGGTGCTGTTCTTCCGCGATCAGATCGAGGCGAACAAGGCCGTGCAGCGCGGCCTGTACGCGCGGTGGACCGAGCACCCCGGCACGCGTCCGCCCGGGCGACCGGACCTGGCGACCGAGGTGCGGCCGGTGATCGACCGGCTGAACGCGGGCCTGCTCGCCGAACTCGGCTCGACCCGGGACGCGCGGGCGCGGCGGTCGTGCGATGTGCGGCTCGCGGTCACGGTGCGGCTGGTCGACGCACGGCGCGGCCTGGACCGGCCGCACTCGGTCGCGCTCGGGGAGTCCGTGCGGTCGGCCTGCGCGCACCCTTGACCGCGGCGGCGGGAGCAAGGGACCTTTGCTCTCGCCCCCGGGTCAGTCCAGCGCCTTCGCGTCCTTGTTGATCGCCCAGCGCCCGGCCGCGCGCATCACACGGCCCGTCCACAACATCACCCGGTAGGCCTTCGTCGGATGATCGGGGACTTCGGTGTGGCTGACCCGGTACGGCGCGACGGACGCGCTCGACCGGAGGTGCAACGGCATCCTGGTCATCGCCTCTTTCGGCGATCTCGCCTGAACGAAGTGATGCTCCGACACGATCCGCCCGACCTCGTAGGGGTGCGGATCCGTAACGGTGATGCGATACCAGCGGAGCCCGGTTGCCGCGGACTCGACGATGGGTGTTGGTGCGCTCATACGCGACCTTCCTGCGTGTTTCTCTCAAGGAGGTCTACTCCCGCTTCGTCCCGGCTTTCCAGCTCCGCGCGCCCGGTAGCCGTTCGGAGCCGGTGAGCGGTCGATCTCCGGCTGCCGCACACTGATCGGGTGCTGCACATCGTCTTCGTCTGTTCCGGCAACATCTGCCGCTCCCCGATGGCCGAACTCGTCTTCCGCGCGAAAGCCGAAGAAGCCGGTCTCGACCACCTCGTGCAGGCGTCCAGCGCGGGCACCGGTGGCTGGCACGTGGGCGAGGCCGCGGACAAGCGTGCGCGCGCGAAGCTGGCCGAACACGGTTACCCGACCGGTCACGTCGCGGCCGAGGTCGACCGCGGGCATCTGGCCGCCGATCTGCTGCTCGCTGCGGACGAGAGTCACCTCTCGTTCCTTCGGCGCAAGGTCGCGGACCCGGAGAAGGTCCGCCTGCTGCGCGAATTCGATCCGTCCGCGCCCGAAGGCGCCGAGGTCCCGGACCCGTACTACGGCGAGGACGACGGTTTCGAGGACGTCCTCGGCATGATCGAGCGCTCCGTTCCCGGCCTGCTCGACTGGGTGCGCGCACACGCCTGAGACGGACCGCTTACCGTGGTGGGGTGCGGTTGAAGTTCCTGCTGAAGCCCGGGTGGCTGGCGTTGACGTTGGTGGTGTTCACCTTCGCCATCACCTGCTTCACCCTGCTCGCGCCATGGCAGTTCTCCCGCGACAACGAACGCGAACACCAGAACGCGGCGCTGCGCGAGTCGTTCTCCGGGCAGCCGCGGTCGCTGGACCAGCTGCTTCCCCACGGCGCCGCCCCTGATCAGCGCACCGAATGGCATCTGGTCGCGATGAAGGGCACGTACCTGCCCGAGGGCGAGGTCATCGCCCGTCTGCGCTCCGTACAGGGCGAAGCGGCCTACGAGGTCCTGACGCCCTTCCGTACCGTCGAGGGCACGATCGTGCTCGTGGACCGCGGGTACGTCCGGCTCGACGACAAATCGCGCGCCCTCCCCTTCGCCGCGCCTCCCGCCGGCACGGTCGACATCGTCACGCGGGCACGGCACGACGAGAAGGACGGCAAGAACCGCGATGCGTTCGCCGACGAGTCGACAGGCGGGAAGCTGCAGAGCTACGTCGTCGATTCCCAGGTCGTCGCGCGGGCCGCGAAGCTGGACATCCGGCCGGGCTACTTCCAGCTCGACGTGAACCAGCCCGGCGTGCTGGGCGCGCTACCGCTCCCGCAGACCGACGCCGGACCGTTCTTCTCCTACGCGCTCCAGTGGATCGCTTTCGGGGCGATGGCGTTGATGGGCTGGCTGTATTTCACCGTCCGGGAGCTCAAGCCTGGCGGCGCGCTGACCACGGAACGGCCGCAGCGGCGCAAGAGTGTCGCGGAAATGCTGGCCGAGGACGAACGTTCCGAAGTGGCCACCTGATCTGACGCGAAAATGGCCCTTCTATAGGTCCATTCCGCGTGTTCATACTCGATCATGCTGATCCACCCGTGGGACTCCGCCCACGACGACGCCGAATGGCAGGCCTGGCTCTCCGAACATGACTTCGGCCAGCTGATCGCCGGAGGCACGGGCCGTGACCTGCCGATCGTCAACCCGGTGCACTTCGTCTACGACGGCGACCGGACGGTCCTGCTGCACCTCGCGCGCCCCAATCCGGTCTGGCCGCTGCTGGAGGAACACCCGCGTGCGCTGCTGTCGGTGATCGACGACCACACCTACATCCGCTCCGACTGGAACACCCCCGCCGACCCACCGCACGGTGTGCCGACGTCGTATTACGCGTCCGTCCAGCTCGAATGCGACGTCCGGCTGATCGACGACGCCGCGGAGAAGGCCGCGCTCCTGGACCGGCAGCTCGGGCACTTCGAGCCATCCGGGGACCGGGTCGCGGTGAGCGCCACCGAGGCGCCGGACAAGCGGCTGCTCCCCGGCATCCGCGGGGTCGAGCTGACCGTGACCGGCGTGCGGGCGAAGTTCAAGTTCGGCGGCAACAAGCAGCCGGCCGACCGGTCACGGATCGACGCGGAGCTGGCGCGGCGCGACGGTCCGATGGACGCGCGGGCGCGGGCGCAGCTGGCGCGGCGGGAGGGATGAGCTCACGCTCGTGAGTGGCGCTTCGGAACCTCGGTGTCCGTGAAGGCCTCCTTGAGGGACCCAGGGTCCCTCAATGTTCCCCTCACGCGCCTCGGATCGCTTCGTCGCACTTCAGTGGCATCACCAGCCACGACGTTGGCGTGTAAGGGTCACTTTCCGCAGGTCAGAGGGCCCGGCGAGAGCAAAGGTCCCTTGCTCCCCCTCGCGGTGACCGTGTGGATTTCCGGTCATCCAACGCACCAAATCCACACGGTCCCCCGGCGGCCCTGACACCGAGTGCGAGGTGGGTGGAAATAGGGACACTCAACGTCTCTATTTCCACCCACCCCCAGGCGACAGCAAAGGTCCCCCGCTCTCTTTCCGCAGGTCAGAGGCCCCGGCGAGAGCAAAGGTCCCTTGCTATCGCCGTCGCCGAAGTCCGACGAGACCCGCCAGCACCACTGAACTGAGAGCCCCCAGCCAGCCGACCACCCGCGAGAGTTCCACGGCCCGCGTCACGTGTCCGGCGTCCGGGTTGCGGCCGATGCCGAGCACCGGCAGTTCCTCGACCCCGTGCGGGTACACGGTCCGCCCGCCGACCCGGATCTCGAGCGCCCCGGCGAACGCGGCCTCGACGCGGCCGGCGTTCGGGCTCGGGTGCGCGGTCGTGTCCCGTCGCCACGCCCGCCACGCGCCGCCCGCCGAGCCGCCGACGACCGGGGCCGCGAGGACGGTCAGCCCGGCCGCGATCCGAGTCGGTACGAGATGGACGATTTCGTCCAGCCGGGCGACGAACCAGCGGTAGCGCTCGGGGCGTCCCCTGCCGAGGCCGCGCAGCAGGCTGATCGCGCGCGAGCCGAGCAGGCCGGGGACGCCGGCCAGCGCTCCCCACACCAGCGGCGCGATGACGACGTCCGCGGTGTTCTCGGCGAGTGTCTCCACCGAGGCGCGCGAGAGGCCGATGACGCCGAGGTCGTCGGCGACGCGGGGGTCCAGTGTGGACAGTGTGCCGCGCGCGGTTTCGAGTTCGCCTTCTTCGAGGTCCCGCGCCAGCGACGTGCCGTGCGCGGCCAGGCCCGCGGCGCCGAGGACGGCCCAGGTGGTCACCGCGGTCGTGGTCGCCTGGAGGACGGGGCTGCGCCGCCCGGCGCGTTCGGCGAGCACGCCGGCCAGCACGGCGGAACCCGCGAGGCCACCGGTCCACAGCACTCCGGCCACCGGAGGCTTCGACCGGACCTTCGCGTCCACCGCCGAAGCCGCCCTGGCGAACGCCGTCACCGGACGCCGTGACCGGGGATCCCCGATCGCCCCGTCGGCGACCACCCCCAACACCAAGCCGATCGCGCGCGCCGCGCTCACCGTCGCCCCCCCGCATGCAGTATCCCTCGAAGACCTGCAGAGATTACTCGAAGATCATCCGTCCAGAAGGACGGCCATCTCGTCACGCGCCTGGATGACGATGTCCCGCATCGCGCGTTCGGCCCGGTCAGGGTCACCGGTGTCGATGGCCGCCGCGACCTCGACGTGCAGCGCGACGGCCCCGGGCTGCGGCTCCTCCGGCATCAGCCCGTGCCCGGTGCGCCCGGCGAGCACTTCGGCGACGACGGCCGAAAGCTGCGCGAACATCGGGTTCCGCGACGAGGACAGCAGCAGATCGTGGAAAGCGACGTCGTGCCCCAGGAAAGTCTCGAGGTCTCGCTGGTGCGCCGTTTCTTCCAGCCTCTTCGCCAAGGCCCGGAGACGGCCGCCCTCTTCCGGCGTCGCCCGCAGCGCGGCGTACCGGGCGGCGCACGGTTCGACGCCGGAGCGCAGTTCGGTCAGGGTTCGCAGCGCGGTCTTCCGCTCGGCTCCGTCGAGTTGCCAGCGGAGCAGTCTCGGGTCGTAATGGTTCCAGTCACGCGGCTCGCGCACGATCACCCCGACCCGGCGCTTGCTGCTGGTCAGGCACATCGTTTCGAGGACGCGCACCACCTCGCGCGCCACGGTGCGGGACGCGCCGAACCGTTCTTGGAGCTCCTCCGAACGCAGCACGGAGCCCGGCGGAAGCCGTCCGTTCGCGATCGCGGAGCCGAGCGCGTCGAGCACTTCGGCATGCCTGTCGTTGCCCACCGGGCGACCCTAACGTTCTGACTCGATTAAGTAGTACTTCATCTTGCTTAAGTAGTACTTTTGAGCTGTACTCGTCCCGGCTACAACGACGTGGGAGGTACGGATGACCGTCATCGTGGTGATGGGCGTTTCCGGCTCGGGCAAGACGACCGTGGGCACGGCACTCGCCGAACGCCTCGACGTCGACTACGCCGAAGCGGACACGTTCCATCCGAAGGCGAACATCGACAAGATGAGTTCCGGCCACCCGCTGAACGACGAAGACCGGCAACCCTGGCTCGAAGCCATCGCCGCCTGGATCCGGGACCATCAGTCCTCCGGCGGCGTCGTGACGTCTTCCGCGCTCAAGTACCGCTACCGCGACATCCTGCGCGGCGGCGGCGACGTCTGGTTCCTGCACCTGCACGGCGACCGCGACCTGCTCGCCGCCCGGATGAAGACCCGCTCCGGCCATTTCATGCCGGTGTCCCTTTTGGACTCCCAGCTCGCCGACCTCGAGCCGTTGCGCCCGGAGGAGCACGGCCTCGTCGCCGACATCGCGCGAAAGCCGGAAGAAATCGTCGATACCGCTCTCTCCGCTTTCGAGGACCGCTCATGACCACCAGCCTCGCCGCCGCCTGGACCGGCCACGACACCCGTCTCATCGGCGCGACGGTGCTCGCCATCGCCGTGATCGTCGTCCTGATCACCAAGGCGAAGCAGCATCCGTTCCTGGCCCTCATCCTCGGCTCCGGCGTGCTCGGGCTCGTCGGCGGCATGCCGGTGGACAAGCTGATCAAGAGCTTCAGCTCCGGCGTCGGCTCCACCGTCGCCTCGGTCGGCGTGCTGATCGCGTTCGGCGCGATGCTCGGCAAACTGCTCGCCGATTCCGGGGGCGCCGACCAGATCGTCGACACCATCCTTCGCCGCGCGGGCGATCGCACCCTGCCGTGGGCGATGGCGCTGGTGGCCGCACTGATCGGCCTGCCGATGTTCTTCGAGATCGGCCTGGTCATGCTGATCCCGGTGATCCTGCTGGTCGCCAAGCGCACCGGGAAACCATTGCTGCTGCTGGGAATTCCCGCGCTCGCCGGGCTTTCGGTGCTGCACGGTCTCGTCCCGCCGCACCCCGGCCCGCTCGCCGCCGCGGGCGCGCTGAACGCGAACGTCGGCCTCACCCTGGCCTTCGGCCTGCTCGTCGCGATCCCGACGGTGATCATCGCCGGACCGCTGTTCGGCAGGCTGGCCGCGAAGATGGTCCCGGACGCCGTCGCGCCGGAGCGGCTCGTCCCGGAATCGTCCCCTTCGGACGGACGGCGGCCGGGCTTCCTCGCGACGCTGTCCACCGTGCTGCTGCCGGTCGTGCTGATGATGGGCAAAGCACTCGCGGACATCCTGCTGGAGAAAGAGAACCACCTCCGCCGCGTACTGGACTTCATCGGCGACCCACTGGTGGCACTGCTCGCCGCGGTCCTGCTCGGCATGCTCACCCTCGGCAAGTCCGCGGGGTTCACCCGGGAAAAACTTTCGTCCACGGTGGCCGATTCGCTCCCGCCGATCGCCGGCATCCTGCTCATCGTCGGCGCGGGCGGCGGGTTCAAGCAGACCCTCGTCGACGCCGGGGTCGGCAACGTCATCACCAGCCTGGCCACCGGCGCGAACCTGTCGCCGCTGCTGCTCGGCTGGCTGGTCGCGGTCGCGATCCGGCTCGCCACCGGCTCCGCGACGGTCGCGACGGTGTCCGCCGCCGGCATCGTGGCCCCGCTCGCCGCGACGATGGACCCGTCGCACAGCGCACTGCTGGTGCTGGCGATCGGCGCCGGTTCCCTGTTCTTCTCCCACGTCAACGACGCCGGGTTCTGGCTGGTCAAGGAGTACTTCGGACTTTCGGTCGGGCAGACGCTGAAGAGCTGGTCGATCATGGAGACGGTCATCTCCGTGGTCGCGATCGCGCTGATCCTGCCGCTGGGCGCCCTCGTGTAGCCGAAGTACATGAAGGCCCCCATCCTTGCGCTAGACGCAAGGATGGGGGCCTTCGTGTACTTACGGAAAGTCCCGGTTGACACGTGACCTTTTGGTCACCTATTCTTTCGACGTGCCCGACGACGATCTGGTTTTCAAGGCTCTGGCGGATCCGACCCGCCGGTTCCTGCTCGACCGGTTGTTCGCGCGTGACGGCCGCACGCTGACCGAACTCGAGTCCGAAGTGGACATGAGCCGGTTCGGCGTGATGAAGCACTTGAAACTGCTGGAAGAAGCCGGACTTGTCGTCACGCGCAAGGAGGGCCGGGAGAAGAAGCACTTCCTCAACCCGGTGCCGATCCGGCAGATCCACGACCGGTGGATCGACAAGTTCACCGAACGCAACGTGACCGCGTTGCTCGACCTCAAAGCCGAACTCGAAGCCCCCGATCTCGAAACCGAGGAGCCGTCATGACCGACACCACCACCGCCACCACCCAGGTCTACCGCGTCTACATCAAGGCCACCCCGGAGAAGATCTGGGACGCCATCACGAAGCCCGAGTGGTCGCAGAAGTACGGCTACACCGGTCTCGTCGACTTCGACCTGCGGCCGGGAGGCAAGCACGCCACCCACCCCACGCCGGATTACGTCGAGGCGGGATTCACGAACGACCTGGTCGACGGCGAGGTCCTGGAAGTCGACCCGCCACGCAAACTGGTCATCACCTGGAAGCTGCGGATGGACGCGGCCTTCGACAACGAGCCCTACACCAAGCTCACCTACGAGATCGAAGAGACGAAGACCGCGGGCACCCGGCTGACCGTCACCCACGACGTCACCAACGCGCCGTGGACGGCCGCGCTGGTCGATGGTTCGCAGGAGGACATCAACGCCGGACCGGGCGAGAACGCCGGTGGCGGCTGGGCGTGGATCCTGTCGGATCTCAAGTCGCTGCTGGAGACGGACGAGCCGCTCGTCCCCGCCGCTTCCTGAGCCGAAGTCCGTGAAGGCCTCGTTCCTTCGGCCGAGCCGGGAACGAGGCCTTCACGGACTTTCAGACCCGTTTGGTGGCGGCCTTCAGAGCGACCTTGGCGGTGTCGGAAGCACCGATGGTGTCCAGCGCGAACAACGCCGCGCCGACCACGGGAGCCACGTCGACGACCTGGATCGCGGCTTGCGGCGCCACCTTCAGGCACCGCCGCTCGATCTCCGCGATCACCTGCGTGCCGACCCCGGTCAGCACTCCCCCGCCGAGGATGACTTCGGGCGCTTCCTCGGTCAGGTCGAGCCGGCGAAGGATGACCCCGACCAGCAGGGCGACCTCCTCGACGAACCGATCGACCACGTCCTGCGCCACCTCGTCGCCACCCGCCGCGACGGTGAAGAGCAGCGGGCACAGGCCGTGGATCACGTCGGAGTGCAACTCCTCGAAGTGCAGTCGCCGCACCACTTCCAGCACCGACGACGTCTCGAAGTGCGCGGTGACGGCGGACTGCAGGGCCGTGCCCGGGCCCCGGCCGTCCTCGGCGCGGACGGCCCACCACAGCGCTTCCTCGCCCAGCCGGTAGCCGCCGCCCCAGTCGCCGGAGATCTTGCCCAGCGCGGGAAACCGGTGCTCGCGGCCGTCGGCGCTGACGCCGGCGCCGTTGATCCCGGCGCCGCACACCACCGCCACCCCCGTCCCGTCGGAACTGCCCGCGCGCAGCAGCGCGAGTGTGTCGTTGCCGACGACCAGCGTGTCGCTCCAACCGCGTGCGGCCAGCGCCGCGTGCAGAACCGCTTCCTCCTGCGGGAAATCCAACCCCGCGAGGTAGGCCGACGTGTGTGTCGCGAAGGGACGTTCGCCGGGAATCCCCGCCCCGCGAAGGGCCTCCAAGACCAGCTTCTCCAGCGCGCGGACGCTGCCGTCGACCCCGATGTTCTGGGGGGACGCGCCCGGCCCTCGTGACTGCCCGAGCACCCGTCCGTCCCGGGAGACGATCAGGACGTCGGTCTTGCTGTTGCCGCCGTCGATCGCGACGACGACGTCCTGTGAGCCGCCCGTCATGCCCCCGCCCACGGCAGGAACTCCCGGTTGACCCGCACCAGCGTGTCGGCGAGCTGATCGGCCTTGGCGTACTGGCCGACCAGCGGATGCGCGAGCAACGCGTCGGCCACCCGGTCCCGGCCGCCCTTGATCGCCGCTTCCAGCGCGAGATGCTCGTACGCGGTGACCCCGGCGATGAGCCCGGCGAACCGCTGCTCCACCGGCGGCTGCGCGATCGGACGAGGACCGTTACCGTCCACAAGGGACGGTACCTCGATGACGGCGTCGTCCGGCAGGAAGTCGAAAGTGCCTTCGTTGCGGACGTTGACGACGTGCTCCTCCGCGGGCCCGCCCGAGGTGAGCGCGTGCACCAGCTGCACCGCGGCCTCGGAATAGTAGGCGCCGCCCCGCTTTTCCAGCTGCTCCGGTTTGGTCACCACCTCCGGGTCCAGGTACACCTTGAGCAGTTCCTCCTCGACGTCGCTGACGACGTCCGCGCGCGGCCGCTCGGTGCGCTGCTTCATGACCTGCTCGTCGTGGCCGTAGTAGTACTTCAGGTAGTACGACGGCACGACGTTCATCCGCCGCATCCACTCGACCGGCGCGGTGACGTGTTCGCCGAGGAATTCCGCGTGCTCCGCCAGCAGTTCCGGCAGCCGGTCCTCGCCGTTGACGAGCACCTTCCGTTCCCAGCTCAGATGGTTCAGTCCGGTGTGGACGAGTTTGACCTCGCCGACCCCGGCACCGAGCAGATGCGCGAACGTACGCTGGAGGTGGATCGCGACGTTGCACAGCCCGACGGCGCGATGGCCCTCGTTCAGCAGTGCGCGGGTGACGATGCCGACCGGATTCGTGAAGTTCACGATCCAGGTGTCGTCACCGGCGATTTTCCTCACCCGGTCGGCGATGTCGAGCACCACCGGCACGGTGCGCAGCGCCTTCGCGAGGCCGCCCGCGCCCGTGGTCTCCTGCCCGACACAACCGCAGGCGTGCGGGAACGTCTCGTCCCCGCGCCGCGCGCGCTGTCCACCGACCCGCAGCTGGATCAGCACCGCCGACGCGCCGTCGACGCCCTCTTCGAGACTCGCGGTGGTGCGGACTCGCGCCGGATGCCCGGCGTGGCTCAGCAACCGGTTGCTGAAGTCGCCGACCGCCTCCACCCGGTAGGCGTCCGGATCGATCAGCACGATCTCGTCGACGTCCAAAGTGGACCGCCGTCCGGCGATCCCGTCGATCAGCTCGGGCGTGTACGTGGACCCACCACCGACGACTGCCAGTTTCATCCCTTGACCCCTGTGAATGTGACGCCCTTGACGAAGGACTTCTGTGCGAACACGAACAGCACGATCACCGGCAGCATGATCAGCGCGGTGGCCGCCATGGTGAGGTTCCATTCCACGTGATGCATCCCGCGGAAGGACGCGATCGCCAGCGAAAGCGGCCAGCTGTCGCGGGTCTCACCGGTGTAGAGCAACGGACCGAAGTAGTCGTTCCAGGTGAACAGGAAGCAGAACATCGCGGTCGCCGCGATCCCCGGCTTCGCCATCGGGATCAGTACCCTGACCATCGTCTGGAACTCGTTGCAGCCGTCGATCTTCGCCGCTTCGAGGTAGTCCTTCGGAATGGTGAGGAAGAACTGCCGCAGCAGGAAGATCGAGAAGGCGTCGAAGAAGAAGTACGGCACGATCAGCGGGATCAGCGTGCCGGTGAACCCGAGCCGCACCCACAGGTCGTACAGCGGCACGACGGTGACCTGCGGCGGCAGCATCATCGCGGCCACGGTCAACATGAAGAACAGGTTCTGCCCGCGGAACTTCAGCTTCGAAAGCGCGTATGCCGCCGGAATCGCCGAAACGAGCGCCCCGAGGGTGGCCAGCGACGAATAGAGCATGCTGTTGCCGAAGTACTGCAACAGCGGCGCTTTTTCGAACACCTCGATGAAGTTCTCGAAATGCCATTCCGTCGGCCAGAAGTTCGACGAAAGCGCCTGCTCACTGGACATCACCGCGGTGAGGAACACGAACAGGATGGGCACCATGAAGCCCACGCCCATCGCGATGCCCACGCTGTGGGTCGCGATCCAGTACAGCTTCTTGTCCCATTGGCGCCGCACCCGCACCCTCGGCGGTTCGGACGCCGGCGCGGTGTGCCGGGGCTCGGCCAGTGTGGTCATGTCCCCACTCCGCTTCCGCGGGACACCCGCACCCGGTCGGGGCCATGAACAGGCCGGCGCGAGAATATGATCATGCCCCCTCCTCCTGGTGCTGGGACTTACGCAGCTGCCGCACGAGAATCCAGGTGAACCCGGCCGAGACGATGAACAGCAGCACCGCCATGGCGGCCGCGTAACCCATGTTGAAGTACCGGAAACCCTGGACGTACAGCCAAACCGGGTAGGTCAGCGTCGAGTTCTGTGGTGCGCCGATGAATCTCGTGTTGCCCGCGACGTCCGCCGCGCCCGCGGCCGCCGAACCCGCGACGATCGCCTGCGTGAAGAACTGCAGCGCGAAGATCATCGAGTTGACGACTCCGAACAGCAGCACCGGCGAGATCGACGGCAATGTGACGTGCCAGAACCGGCGGACCGGACCGGCACCGTCGAGCTGGGCGGCTTCGTACTGTTCCTGCGGCACGTCGAGCAACGCCGCCAGGATGATGATCATCAGCTCGCCCGAACCCCACATCACCAGCAGGGTCAGCGCGGGCTTCGACATCGCCGGGTCGTTGAACCACAGGCCGCCGTCGATGCCGACCGCGCCCAGGAACGCGTTGACCGGGCCGTATTCCGGGTTGAAGAGGAACACGAACGCCAGGGTCGCCGCAGCCGGCGGGGCCAGCGAAGGCAGGTAGCAGAGCGTCCGCACCAGGCCGACACCCGACTTGAGCCGGGAGATGATCGACGCCGTGCCGAGGGCGAACACCACCCGGCAGAACGTCAGGACGATCACCAGCCACAGCGTGTTGTACGCGGCGGTGCCGACCAGCGGCTCGCTGGTGAACATCCGGAGGTAGTTGTCGAAGCCGACGAATTCCGGCGCGTTGATCAGGTCGTAGCGGGTGAACGAGTAGTACACCGTGGCGATCAGCGGGTAGCCGAAGAAGATCAGGAACCCGAGCATCGCCGGTGCGATGAAATAGAAGACTGTGCGACGGCGGCGCGCTGCGTTCCCCTTCCGCGTCCGGGTGGACGCGGAAGGGGAACCGACCGCCCTGGAGTCCAGGGTCGAGGTCATGCGATCAGCCGCCGGCGCGTTTCTGGGCCAGCTCGTCGTTGATCTGAGCGTCGACCTGCTTGAGACCCGCGGCCATGTCGGGGATGTTGCCCGCCTGCCACTTCTCCGCGAAGTCGTTGACGGCCTTGAGGTGCGCGTCGCCGATCGGGGTCGACGGGTTCGGCAGCAGCTTCCCGCCGTTGTACAGATCCAGGAACGTCTTGAACTCCGGCGTGACCTCGAGCTTCGGGTCGGTCAGCGCGGCCTTGGTGCTCGGCACGTTCTTGAGCCCGTTGGAGAGTTCGACCAGCGTCGAGGTGTCCAGCGTGACCTGCTTGATCAGTTCCCAAGCCGCACCGGGGTTCTTGGCGCCCTTGGGGATCGCGATGATCGTGCCCGTGGTGAACGCGCCGCCGTAACGGTCCGGCTTGCTGTCGAGCACCGGCGGGGCGGCGGTGCCGAACTTCAGGTCCGGCGTCTGGTCCTTGATGAACGCGGTGCGGTACTCGCCGTCGATCATCATCGCGAGCTTGCCGCGCTGGAAACCGTGGTCCGCCGAGTACTCCTCGCCGAGACCGGCCTTGAACTGCTCGACCTTGGCGTGGCCGCCGTAGAAGTCGACGAGCTGCTTCTGGAAGTCGAACATCGCCTTCCACTCGGGGCTGTCGGCGAGATGCGACTGGCCGTCCGGGCCGAGATAGGTGGCGCCGAAGTTCGGGGCCCAGTACTGCGCGAAGTTGGCGTAGAACGGCATCGACGGCATGAACCCGGCGACCTTGATCGAGCCGTCCGGGTTGAACTCGGTCAGCTTTTTGGTGGCCTCGAACAGTTCGGAGGTCGTCTTCGGCGGCGACGTGATGCCCTTCGCCGCGAACATGTCCTTGTTGTAGTAGAAGCCGTAGACGTCGGCGAGCAGCGGCATCGCGCACCGCTTGCCCTGGAACTCGGTGTAACTGCGGACCGCGTCGGGGATCTGCGTCAGGTCGATCTTGTCGCGTTCGATGTAGGGCTTCAGATCCTGGAAGCTGCCCGTGGAACACCACGCGCCGAGGTTGTCGGTGAAGAACGAGATCGCCACGTCCGGCGGGTTGCCACCGCGGATGGACTGGGTGATCTTGTCGTCGTCCTGCTGGCCTTCGTGCTTGATCTCGATGTTCGGGAACTTCGCCTTGAGCTTGTTGAGCCCGGCGGTGACCACGTTGTACTCGCGGTCGGTGAACTTGCTGTAGACGGTCAGCGTGAGCTTCGCGTCCGCGGCGGGCGCCGCCGCCGCGTCGCCCGACCCGCCGTTCGGGCCGCTTGCGGCGCCCGAACAGGCGGACACCAGCGCGGCGACGGCGACCGCGCCGAGCACTATCGAGCCGCGCCAACGGCGGCCACTTCTGGAAACCTGGGTCGTGGAACTCATGACCCTCCTCCTAGTTGGTTGGGGCGGGAGACGGTGGTTCTGTTCGTGAATCCGGGATCGCCACGATCGGATTTGGCTCTCCCGCCCCGGACCTTCTCGGCCCGAGGAGTGCAGGGGTGTTGACGCCGAAGACGTCCCTGCGGACAGTGGCGAGCGCCGACTGGAGTGCGCCCGCGCGGACCGCGTTGCCCTGCACCGAAGCGACCCCGACCGGGGTGCGGGGCAGGACCAGTTCGTGCAGCCTTTTCGCGACCAATGCGGCGAATTCATCGCCACCGGCGCGGCTGGTTTCGCCGGAAAGAAGCACGAGTTCGGGGTCGACGACCGCGATGAGACCGGCCGCGCCACCCGCGACGCGGCGGGCGAGGTCGTCGAGGAAGGCGTCGTGGAGGTTCTCGCGGGCTTTGGTGACGGCGTCCGCGCCGGTCTCCGCTTCGATCCCGTGTGCGGTGGCGAGCTCGACGACGGCCGGGGACGCGACGAGGTCACCGAAGCGATCTCCGGCGCGGGGCTTTTCGTTCGGTGTGGCGACGGAAACCGGATCGGGCACCCGCATCCAGTCGATCTCGCCGCCACCGCCGGTCGCGCCGCGCAACAGCCTGCGGCCGACCACCACCGCGCCACCGACGCCGTCGCTGAGCCAGATCATCACGAAGTCGTCGAGCCCGACGGCCTGGCCGACGGTCATCTCGACGATCGCGACGAGGTTGACGTCGTTCTCGATGGTGACCTCGACGCCGAGTTCGCGGCTGAGTCTGCCCGGCACGTCGAAACCGAGCCAGCCGGGGATGTGCGGCGCCGAGGAGAGCAGGCCGGTGCGCGGGTCGAACGCGCCCTGCGCGCCGATGACGACGTGGCGAAGATCGGTGGCGGCGAGCCCGGCACTGTTCGCGACGCTCGTGAGCGCCGCGCCGAAGGTGCCGACGACGTCCGCGCCCTTATGGACCGGCAGCGGGACCTGATACTCGGCGAGCACCGCGCCCGTGACGTCGGAGACGACGAAGTCGGCTTTCCGGGGAGTGAGATCCACGGCCGCGACGTAGGCGACGCCGCCGTTGACCTGCCAGAGCTGCGCCCTCGGGCCCCGGCCCCCACCGCGCACGCCCGCCTTGGTGACGATGTCGTCCTGCTCGAGGCGGGTGAGCAGCTGCGCCGTCGCGGGTTTCGACAGGCCGATCGCGACTTCGAGCTCCGAGCGCGTCAGCGGGCCATCCCTGAGGAGGACCTCGATGGCCGCGCGATCGTTGATCTCGCGCAGCATTCGCGGACTGCCGGCTCGCACTTGGGCTCGCTCCCGACTTCGTTAGGAAACTTTACAGACGGTTTCCGGGGACTGTAGTGAGCCGAACCACAGCCGTCAACGGGGTCAGGAAACAGGGAGGTAACGCTTGGCGTGTTCCGCACAGTGGGTATACGTACCGGTGCGGAGGGCGGCGTCAGGTGGACCTGTGCCGCGAGTGGTAATGCGGCTTTCGTGGAAAGGCGTGCTCAGGTGGCACATCGAGGTGCGACGGTGACGCGGCGCCGCACTCACGTGTGCGAACCCGGATCTCGCGTGTTCAGACCCGGATCTCGCGTGATTGGGCGCGGCACACGTGAGTGCGGTGCCCGATCACGCGAGATCCGGGTCTGAACACGCGAGTCACGTGTCTGAGCACGTGAGTCACGCTTGTGGTCCGGGCTGCGAACCCGGCGAGCGCAGTGGGGCTTTGCCGACCCGGGCTCCGCTCGGTCCCGCGTGCCAGAAGTCGTGGGGGCAAGTCCGCCTGACCTGCGAAAAGAGAGCAGGGGACCTTTGCTATCGCCGGGGTTTCTCACCCTGGCCTAAGCGTTCCCACTGCCTCATTCGAGACGCTGAGCGTCTCGAATGAGGCATTGGGGACACGGCCGCGGACAGAAGTCAGACGCCGGCCCAGGCCGCCAGCATCACGCGCGCGATCGACGAGTTCCCCGGCAGCACCAGGTGCCGTGTTCCACCGGCGATCGGGGTCGGCACGGCGCCCGCGTTCCGCAGCTGACTGTTCGTGAAAGCGGCCCGCACCTCCGCGCGCGAAACCCAGAACGCCTCTTCGATCTCGCCCTCCGCGGGCACGATCGTCGATGAGATGTCGGTCCGCGCGGTGAAACCGAGCATGATCGACCGCGGGAACGGCCACGGCTGGCTGCCGAGATAGCGGATGTCGCGCACGTCGACCCCGACCTCTTCGCGGATCTCCCGCTCGACACAGCCTTCGAGCGACTCCCCCGCCTCGACGAAACCGGCGAGGATCGAGTACCGGTCCGGCGGCCAGATCGGCTGCCGTGCCAAGAGGACGTGCTCGCCGTTGACGCCGGCGTCGTCGTGCACGAGGCAGATCACCGCCGGGTCGGTGCGCGGGTACTCCTCGCGGCCGCAGCCGGTGCACTTGCTCGCCCAGCCCAGCTGGACCACCTCGGTCGGGCTGCCACAGCGCGTGCAGAACTTCGCCTGCCGACGCCAGGCCTGCAACGCCTGCGCGGTGGTGAACAACCCGGCCGAGGCGTCGTCGAGCAGATCGCCATAACCGCGCAGGTCGACCCAGATCTCGCCTTCATGCCGCGGGACCTCTTCGACGACACCCCAGCTACCCGCCATTTCGACGGTCTCGGTCTCCCCGGCGGGGCGGCCGGGCAACGACCAGTAGTCGGTGCCCTGCCACTCTCCGAGGAACACCGCGTCGGCGGGCGGCTCGGTGCCGAAGTCCTGCGACTTGCGGGTCGCGAGAGTGCCGGAACCCTCCACCACGGGGGTGCGCGCGTGTTCGTCGAGCACCACGATTTTGGCGTCCGGCCAGCGCTCGGCGAGCCTGTCCGGGTTGGTGCGCAAGGATTCCTGACGGTCCGCCATGGAGCGCGAAAGCGTCGGGAGCACCCCTAACCCGAACGGCGTCTCCATCAGGCCTGCTCCCCGACCGTCACGTCCCCCAACGCCTTCAGCTTCGGTGCGAGGACGTCGGCGTCTCCGACGACGACCCCGGTGAACCGCTTGGGCGCGAAGAACTCCAGCGCGGCGTTCGCGACGTCTTCGGCGGTGACCGCGGCGAGCCGTGCCGGGTGCTCGGCGAGCCATTCGACGCCCAGCCCGGTCGCGGCGAGCGCGGCCAGCTGTGCGGCGAGTCCACCCTGTGACGACGCGGACGTGACCAGCGAGCCGATCGCGTACTGCCGCACCGATTCGACCTCGTCGGCGGTCGGCGGCACGAGACCGAGCCTGGCCAGCTCGTACCGGGTCTCCATGAGCGCGGCCGCGGTCGCGTCGGTCGCGGTGTCCGCGTCGACGTTCACCACGGCGGTCTGGTCGGTGAACTCGAATCCGGAGTGCGCGCTGTAGGTGTAACCCTTGTCCTCACGGATGTTCTCGACCAGCCGCGACGAGAAGTACCCGCCGTACACGAGGTTCGCCAGCTGCAGTGCCGGGTACCGCGGGTCCGTGCGCGACACCGACTGCGCGGACAGCCGGATCTGCGACTGCACGGCACCGGCCCGCGGCACCAGCAGGACGTTGCCCCCGGTGAGTTCGGGCAGCGGCGGCAGGCGGACGGCGGAGCGGTCCGAAGCCCAGCCGCCGAGTGCCTTCTCCAAGTCGCCGATGACGGTCTCCGGGTCGATGTCGCCGACGATCACCAGCACGGATCCACGCGGCAGCACCGAAGCCCGGTGCAGTGCGCGAACCTGCTCGGGCGTCACAACGGCCACGTCCTCGGCCTGCGGGACCTCCCGCACCGCGGGGTGGTCGCCGTAGCGGTGCTTCTGCAGCGCCTCGCGGGCGATCGTCCTCGGCTGCGTGCGGGAGACGGCGATCCGCTCGATGAGCCGCTCGCGTTCCCGCTCGACCTCGGCGTCCGCGTACGAAGCGCCGGTGAGCGCGTCGGCGAGGACGTCGAGCATCGTCGGCAGGCCGTCGGCCAGCGAGGTACCGGTGATGACGAGCCGCTCCGGGTCGACGCCGGACGCGAGGTCGCCGCCGATCAGCGCCAGGTCGGCGTCGATCTCGATGCGGTCGCGGCG
Organism: Amycolatopsis sp. NPDC041971; assembly: GCF_055588925.1. Lineage (NCBI taxonomy): Bacteria > Bacillati > Actinomycetota > Actinomycetes > Pseudonocardiales > Pseudonocardiaceae > Amycolatopsis > Amycolatopsis sp. NPDC041971. Next base: position 22,534 of record NZ_JBVJCE010000013.1, read on the forward strand.
GGCGGTGCCGGTCAGCAGGGTCTCGGCCAGCACTTCGGCGGTGGCCGGGTGCAGTTCGTCTTCACCGGCGAACGGGATCCACACCCGTAGCTCGACCAGCGGAACGGTGGGCTTGCGGACGGCGAGCACCCGCAGCCCGTTGCTCAGCGTGGTGTCCACATGGGACAGATCGGCGGCGGCGCGCTGCGTCCCCAGCGGCGGGACCGGACGCGGCCCGGCGGCCGTGCGGCCGATCTCCTCGGCGGTGCGGTGCGGTGCGCTCACTGCTCGGTACCTTCCTGGTCTGAATCGGCACTGCCGGGGCGGACGACGAGGACGGCGCGCGAATCCGGCCGCAGCGCCTTCGCTGCCGCCGAAACGGCTTCCGCGGTGACCGCCGACATCTTCTCGGGGAGCCGGTACACCAGCGACGCGTCGCCGTAGAGCAGCTCGAACGAGCCCAGCGCCAGCGTGCGGGACACCAGCTTGTCGTGTTCGGAGTGCAGGCTCGCGGCCCAGCGCGCGGTGACCTTCTTGAGTTCCTGGTCCTCCGGCGGCGTGGTCGCCAGCTTCTCCAGTTCCTCGTCCAGCGCGGCGAGGACCTGTTCGGTGCTCACCTCGTGCGGGTGGATCGCGGTGATGGTGAACGTGTCCGGGTCACGGGCCTCGAACGGGCCGAACAGCCCGGCGCCCGCGCCGATGTCGACGACCAGCGGTTCGCGGTGCACCAGGCGCTGCTGGAGCCGGGAGCCGTCGCCGTCGGTCAGCACGCCGGCGAGCACGAGGTTCGCCAGGTAGCCGTCGAGGTCGTTGATCGGATCCGGCATGCGGTAGCCGACGCCGACCGCGGGCAGCGGGGCGTGCGGGTCCACCTGCTCACCACGGAGCTCACCCTCGGGAGCGGGCTCGGCGAACGAGGGACGCTCGGGCACGGGCCGGTGCGGCACGTCACCGAAGTGCTTCTCGATCAGCTCGCGGGCCTGTGCGACGGTGAAGTCACCGGCGACGGTCAACACCGCGTTCGCGGGCGAGTAGTAGGTGTCGAAGAAGGCCGCGCAGTCGTCCAGGGTGGCCTGTTCGAGATCCTCGAAACCGCCGTAACCGTTGTGCGCGTTGGGGAAGGTGGAGTACAGCACCGGCGGGAGCGTGATCCACGGGAACCCGCCGTACGGCCGGTTCAGCACGTTGAGGCGGATCTCCTCCTTGACCACGTCGATCTGGTTGGCCAGGTTCTCCTGCGTCAGCTTCGGCGCCCGCATCCTGTCCGCTTCGAGGAACAGGGCGCGCTCGAGAGCCGCGGCGGGGAGGACCTCGAAGTAGTCCGTGTAGTCCGGATGGGTGGAGCCGTTGAAGCTGCCACCACTCGACTGGACGTACCGGAAGTGCGCGAGCTTCTCCAGACTCTCGCTCCCCTGGAACATCAAATGCTCGAAGAGGTGCGCGAAACCGGTGCGCCCTTCGGGCTCGGAACGGAAGCCCACGTCGTAGTGGACGCTGACACCCACCACCGGAGCGGTCGCGTCGGGCGCGAGCACCACGCGCAGACCGTTGTCGAGGGTGAATCGGACAAGCTCGGGATCGGCCATGCGCACCACCCTACGGGCTACTCAGGCCTCCAGGCGACGACCCTGGCGGGTCGCGGCGAAGGTTCCCACCAGTGCGGCGGTGAAGTCGCCCACCCGTGCGACGTCCACCTCGTCGGCGCCTTCCCTGCCACACCAGTAGATCTTGGGCGGACCCTTCAGTCCGGCGAATCCGGCGATCCAGTCTTCTTGTTCGCCGAGAGCGAGCGCGTACGGCAGCGCCCGCGAAAGGAGCACCTCGCGTTCGAGCTTCGGGACGGCCGCCGCCTTGGTCTCCAGCAGCGCGTCACGGACGCCGAGCAGCCGCCGGTGCAGCCTGACGCCCGCCCCGGTGCGCGCCGGGAGCCACCGGGCGGCGACGGCGAGTACGGCGCCCGCGGCGATCACGATCAGTCCGAGCTGGGCGTAGCCGACGGTCAAGGCCAGCAGGACGGTGAGGAACAACCCGTAGAAGCAGACGCGCGGGCCGACGCGGGTCAGCCTGCCGGGCAGCCGCGAGTACCAGCGGCGTTCGACAACGCTGTCGTCCAGCGCGCCCCGTACCGTTTCGATCCCGACTCGCGCGGACTGGAGTTCCGACAGCAGCACCGACTGCCGTCCGTCCGGCAACAGGACGTCGAACACCGCGCGTTCGTAAGCGGTCAGCTGCTCGTCCGGCGGATTGCGGCGGACGAGCCGCCAGCCGGTCAGCTCGCCGGGCTCCTCGGTCACCCACAGGTAGTTCCGGACCGCGAGGTCGATGACCGTCGCGGCCAGGTCGACGGCGTCGGCACGCCCCGTGAGAACGGTCCCGACCTGTCCGGGCAACACACCGTCGGGTGATGAGAACGCGGCTTGGTCGTCCTTCCCGGTGAGCAGCCGGACCGGGAGTGGGTCACCCGGGTGCTCGTCCCGCCTTCGCAACAGGCCCAGCGCCACGGCCGCGGCGACCACCGCGAGCGCGAAGCCACCCCAGGCCCAGCCGACCGGACCGGTGAGCACGAACGCTCCGGCGAAGGTCTTCGACGGCTCCAGCCGCGCGTTCGCCGGCACGGTGCCGCCGGGCAACTCGACCGAGATCTCCATCCGCTGTCCGGCCGCGAGATTCTGCTGGCTGAACCGGGTCAGCCCGGAATGCGCGATCTGGGCGGTCCCGCAGTGCGCGCGCGACCCGTCGGGCCCGGCGTGACAGGTGACCGCGTTCGGGATGGACGGCGCGGCGAAACTCGCGCGCACGAGTTCGAGCCGGGCGTCCCAGCCGCCCGCGACCTGCCAGCCGACCCGCACCAGGCCGTCCGCTTCGATGACCGCACCGTCCACTGTGTACCGGACGATCGAGGTGCCGCCCCTGAGCTTGACGGTGAACTCTTCTTCGGTCAGCTCGGAGTTGCCCGCGCCCTCGATGACGACGTCACGGATGCCGATGATCCGGTCACGGTCGTGCGGGGCCGCCGTGCGGAGCGGGATCCGGCGGGTCATCGTCACCTCGCTCGGCACGGACACCGCCTCGACGACCGAGAGGGCGCCATCGCGTTCCACCTTGAGCGAGATCTCCGCGCTGTTGGGCAGCGAGGGCAGCTGCGGTTCGCCTTGCGCTCCCGCCGGTGCCGCGCTCAGCACCAGCAGGAGACCGGCCAGCAAAAGCACGCATTTAGTCCTCTGAATGCGGTTGTTGCGCAGGCAAGGACCGCATTCAGAGGACGAATTGCGAGTTTTCACCTCAGGCGGGGACCGGGTCCGGGCGGAGCGAGCGCAGGTGCCCGGATTCGGCGAGCAGACCGTCCAAAGCGGACAGGAACGACGGAAGGTGCGCGGCGAACCGGCGCAGATCCCGATCGCCATCGAGGCCACCGAACCAGTACAGTCCGGCCGAACCGTCCGCCGACGGGTCGAGCCCCTCGAACGTGCGCAGCCAGTGCTCGGTGTCGCCGAGCACGATGGCGTACGGCAATGACCGGGAGAACACCAATTCCCTGTCCGCCACCGGAATATCGGCGACCTTGACGGTGTGCAGGTACTCGAGCAGGCCACGCACCTGGCCGACCAGCCGCCTGCCGCGCGAGGTCCGCGGCGGCACCCACGAGGCACCCAGCAACGCGGCGACCCCGGCGAGCACGACCGCGACGCCGAGCAGCGCGTGCCCGGCCGTGAAGGTCAGGACGACGGTGCCCACGAGACCGAGCCCGACCAGGCCGATGCCCGCCCACGTGAGCTTGCTCCTGCCCTTGTCCGGACGGCGGGAGAACCAGCCCTTGCCCGCGACGTCGGCGTACATCGCCTCGCCGGCGACGCGGAGGTCGACGGTGCCGCGGCCGCGGAGTTCCGACAGCAGCACGGAATCGGTGCCCTCGGGAAGGAGGGCGGTGTAGATCTCGCGTTCGAAGGCGACGAGGTGCTCGTCGGGCGCGTTGCGGCGGGTGATCTGCCAGTCGACGGTGCCCGCGCCGCGCACCTCGGCGATCCACAGATAGTTGCGGACGGCGAGGTCGACCACCGTTCCGCTGACGTCCACGACGTCGACCGTCTCGTCGACGACCGTGCCGACCTGGCCGGGCAGGACGCCGTCGGGCGAGGCGAAGGAGACCCGATCGCCGTCTCGCATGAGGACGTCGACGGGGCCGGTGCCCGCGGTGAGCGCGCCCTTGTCTCGACGGCGCAGCAGCCAAATGGTCAGGGCGCCGAGTACCAGGAACAACGCCAGCGCCCCGAAACCGAGACCGGCGAGAGTGGTGAGGGCGAACGCTCCGCCGACCGAGGCGATCTGCTCGAACCGCGCGTTCGCGGGCACCGTGCCCGCCGGCAGCTGGACGGCGAGGTCGACCCGTTCGCCCGCCGCGAGTTTGTCCTGCTCGATGCGGACGACGCCGCTGTGGTCGATCTCCGCGAGCGAACACTGCCTGTCCGAACCGAGCGGCCCGGCGAAACAGTCCACTGTGGGTGTTTCGCGCGTCGGCGCGCTGAACGCGGCGGACACGCGGGACAGTTCGCCGTCCCAGCCGCTCGCCACCTGCCAGCGCACCTGCTGCGCGCCGTTGACGTCCGCGACCGCTCCGTCCACTTTGTACCTGAGGGTGGCCGCGCCGCCATCGAAGGTGGCGACCAGCTGCTCACCGTTCGACTCGGCCTTCCCCGCGCCCTCGACCGAGACGTCACGGACGCCGTAGACGCGGTCCTGCTCTTCACCAGCGGGAACCTTCAACGGAATCCGGCGTACCAGTTGCCGTCCACCCGGGACGGTCACCTGCTCGGTGATCGACACCGAACCGTCGCGTTCCACCTTCACCGAGACGTTCGCGGCCGCACCGCCCGGCGGCTGGAGCAGCCCGAGCTCACCGCGTGCACCGATCGGCGGCGGCTTCGGCAACTGTGGCGCGTTCGTCAGCGAAGGGCCCGCTGCGGGCGCCTCCGGCACGTTCGTATCCGACGGCGGGGCCATCAAGGCCGAGCTCGCCGCGACGGCCACGACCGCCGTCCCCCATTTCGTCAACACAGCCACACACCTTAGGGCAGCCGATCTATGCTGACCGCCGAAACGCCGAATCGCCCCACCTGGGCGAACGGCGTTGCCGAATCGCATGGGGGATCCACTCGATGAACCAGCAGCCGCCCGGCGCGCCTGATCCGCGGCGCCGGCCGACTCCACCACCGACGCCACCGACGGGTGGCCGTCCGCTGCCACCGCCCGGAGCGCGTCCGCTGCCACCGCCGGGTGGCCGCCCGAGCCCGCCACCCGGAGCCCGTCCGCTGCCACCGCGAGGTGGGCGCCCGCTCCCGCCGCCGGGAGCCCGTCCGCTGCCGCCGCGCGGTGGTCCGCCGATGCGGCAGGGTCCCGTCCCGTCCGGCCGCCCCGGGCAACCGCCGGTCTCCCGGCCGACGCCGATCCCGCCGCCGTTCCGGCCGGGTCCGCCGAGCGGCGGGATGCCGCTGCCTCCGCCAGGAGCGGCCCCGCTGCCGCCGCCGCGGATCGGCGCACCGGTGCCGTTCCGCCCCGGCGCCGTCGGCCCGCCACAGCTTCCGTACGGCCCGCGTTTCGCTCAGCCCGCGTTCACTCCGTACGGCGGATATCACGCCAAGAAGTCCAACGGCGGGGTGATCGCGGCGGTCGCGATCGTGGCCGTGATGGCGGTCATGGGCGGGTTGCTCATGGTCATCACCATCGCGAACGGCGACTCGAGGCACACCGCGGATGTCGGATACTCGAGCTATCCGACGACGTCCTCTTCGGACTACACGACGACCACCACGTCCAGCGACACGTCGACGACGAGCACCCGTTCACGCGATTCGACCGCCTCGCGCGAGACGTCGGCGGGCTCGACCCGCGAGACCTCGGCCAGCCGTGCCCCGTCCGGCCCGCAACCGCACCACAAGCTGGCGGACAACCCGCTGTGGCTCGATTCCCAAGTCGGCCTGCCGAACCAGCCGTGCAACCTCTCGCGCTGGGCGAACAACCCGGACGCGGCCGCGGCGTTCTTCGAAAGCGCGCGGCCCTGCCTGGACAGCGTCTGGCAGCAGGTCATGAACTACACGAAACTGCCGTTCCGGGTCCCGACCGTGAAGTATCCGTCCGGCAAGAACTGGTCGAGCCCCTGCGGCGACGCCAGCAACGGTTCGGTGGCGGCGTTCTACTGCTCGCAGAACGAGACGCTGTACATGCCGTACGAAGGCCTTCAGGTCCCCCAGTACGGCAACCGGCCTGGGGTCTATCTGGCCCTCTACGCCCATGAGTACGCGCACCACATCCAGGCGCTTTCCGGTATTTCGAAGGCTTATTGGGACGCGCGGTACGAAGCGGGCACGGACTCGGCGGCGGGCCTGGAGATGTCGCGGCGCAACGAGCTTTCGGCGCAGTGTCTTTCCGGGACGTTCCTGGGCTCGACGGTGGGCCGCGGCGGCTCGGTCGATCAGGCGATGTACCGCGACGCCTGGCAGACCCAGGACCGCGGCGACCACAACGGCGGCCCGCGCGACCACGGCTCCGACGCGCACGCCGTCTCGTGGTGGCAGCACGGCGCGCAGAAGAACCGGATCTCCCAGTGCAACACGTGGGCGGCCAAGCCGTCCGATGTCTCCTGACTGTCCGTGAAGGCCTCCTTGAGGGACTCTGGGTCCCTCAAGGAGGCCTTCACGGACTTCTGCAACACGACCACCGGCAGCGTGTGAAGGCTCCGTAGTACATGAAGGCCCCCTTCATGTACTACGGGTTGCAGGACCGGGGCATAGGTCAGCCAGGCGGTGCGAAGGGGTTCTCCGGTACCGGATCCGAGAGAGGCTGCGGCTGGGCGACCGGCGGCCCCGGAGCGACAGGCGCGAAGGACTGCCCCGGCGCGAAAGGCACCGGCGGCCAGTGCTGAACCGCCGGTTGCAGCTTCGCCTGATCCCGCAGGCGTCGCTCCGCCAGCACAGCCGACAGGTACGCCCACGACGGCACCCCCGGCGGCACCGGCGCCCCGATCACCGACGCGACCTGCTGCGCGAGCCCGTACCCGAGGGCTTCGACCGCTTCGGGGCGAAGCTCGCTCGTGCGGCTCAAGTACTGCCGGACGGCCAGCGCGAGGTCGTTCGTCAGCCGGGTCAGGTCCAGTTGCGACGCCCAGTACGCCAGCTCGGGCGGCATCCCGACGTACGGGGTGCGGGAGGCGGGCATGCGTTCCCGGATCACCAGGGTGCCGGCGAGGTAGTCGCCGACACGGCGGCCGTTGGGCGACAGCAGCGACGTGACCACGGCCACGACGCCGAGCAAGCCCAGCGCCCAGAAATCGACGAAGAATCCGGCGAGCCCGCGGACCAGCGCGTGCCGGAACCGGACCGGACCGCCGTCGGTGCGGACCACCCGCAGGCCGAGCGCCATCTTCCCGAGGGTGCGGCCGCGGGTCAGTGTCTCGGAGATCACCGGGTAGCCGACCATGATCAGCACGAGGGTCACCAGGAAAAGGGTCAGCGCCAGCGCTTCGTCACCGAACGCGGCGACCTGGCTCAAGACCAGCATCGCGACGGCCAGCGCGATCAGCTGCAGGGCGACGTCGATCATCATGGCGAGCCCGCGGCTGGCCAGTTTCGCCGCGCGCATGTCCAGGACGACGGCCTCGCCGGTGACGAGTTCGGACTCTTGTTCCACCTGGCAAGCGTAGTGACGAATAGGCTGGGCGACCAAGGACGATCGCCGGGAGGGCTCCGAGTTGGACGTGGACGTGTTCGTCGCCGCGCATCAGGCCGAATGGAACCGGCTGCGTGACCTCGTCGGCCGCGCCGGGAAACTCAGCGGCCCGGACGCCGACGAGCTGGTGACGCTGTACCAGCGCGTCGCGACGCATCTTTCGATCATCCGCTCGGTCGCGCCCGACCCGGTGCTCGTCGCACACCTGTCCGGCCTGGTCGCGAAGGCCCGCTCGGCCGTCACCGGTTCGCACAGTCCCGCCTGGCGCGAGGTCGGGCTGTTCTTCACCCGGCGATTCCCCGCGGCGCTGTACCTGAGCAGACGCTGGTGGCTGGCGTCGGCGGCGGCCTCGATCGCGGTGATGGCGATCGCGGCGGTGTGGATCGCCGGCGACCCGCAGGTACTCGCGTCGCTGGCCTCGCCCGAGGAGTTCAAGGACCTGACGGCGCCGGGCGGGAAGTACGAGACGTACTACTCGTCCGACCCCGCGGGTTCCTTCGCCGCGCGCGTCTGGACGAACAACGCGTGGGTGGCCGCGACCTGTCTGTTCCTCGGCGTGGTGCTGGGGCTTCCGGTGATCTACGCGCTCTGGGCGAACTCGCTGAACCTCGCGATCGGCGCGGCGCTGATGTCCTCGGCCGGACGGCTCGACGTGTTCTTCGGCCTGATCCTGCCGCACGGTCTGCTGGAGCTGACCGCGGTGTTCGTCGCGGCCGGGACGGGGCTGAAGCTCGGCTGGACGGTCATCGACCCGGGACGCCGGTCCCGGACGGCGGCGCTCGGCGAGCAGGGGCGGTCGGTCGTGGTGATGGCGCTGGGGCTGACCGTGGTCCTGCTGATCTCCGGCGTGATCGAGGGTTTCGTGACGCCGTCGGGGCTGCCGACCTGGGCTCGCATCGGCATCGGAGTGGTCGCCGAGGTCGCGTTTTTACTGTACGTGTTCGTGGTCGGGCGCCGGGCCGCGAAAGCGGGCGAAGTGGGTGATGTCGACTGGCGATACGCTGGAGATTCTCGACCTGAAGCGGGCTGAACTGGTTAGCTCCTCCCCATGGGGAGAAAACGGTTACGTGTCTTGGCGATCGTCGTCCTGTCCGTGCTCGCTTCGACGCTTCTCGTCGGCCCGTCCCAGGCGCGGACCGGATCCGCGCCGTCGGGCAAACAGAACTGGGTGGTGAGCGTCGGCGGATTCCGCACCGACGCCGACCGCAACTACATCCGCCTCGGCTACCTCGTGTTCAACCCGGCGGACAACACCGTCGCGCACAACTTCTGGACCTGGAACCAGGCGGATTTCCCCACCCCGGTCAACAGCGGTGACGTCTACTACTGCGGCGACTGGGCGCCGGGATCCAATCCCCGCAACAACTGTCCGATCAAGACCGCGCCGGGCTTCACCGGTGAACCGAACGGCCACTTCACCGGCACCTACGCCGAAACCTCCGGACAGGTGGCCATCACCTGGACCAAGAGCACCGTCAACGGCACCACGACCGCCGTGAACCTCGCGGAGACGTGGGCGGTTTCGGAACCACGACCGGGTCTCGGCCGCTTGCAACTGGTGAGTGACGATTACTCCATCACCAGCGGCATCGCCTACGGCAGCAACGCCTCCCTCGCGCAGACCAGCAAGGCACCGATGAGTTCGGTCCGCGCGACCCAGCGGTCTTACCTGCTCGAAGGGCAAGCGGTGAACCGCCGCGCGATCACCGACTGGACCAGGGGCGGCAGTGGCGCCCTCGGAGTCGGTCCGGGCTGGAACAACTGTGACGACGGCTCGTGCCTCGGGTTCGTGCAGTACGACTCCGGCTGCGACCCGTCCTCCTGCTGCCCCGCCGGCCCCGGGCACGCGGCGTGCGCGCAGAAGATCATCGACACCGGCGACAGGCGGTTCTACTACCTGAGCGATGCCTTCGGCGGACGGCGCAACAGTTACGAGTTCTGGTGCGAATGCTTGTCCTACAACGGTTGCTACCTCGGCAACAGTCACGTCCGCCCGCTGCTGCAGGTGATCGACGACGCGGGGGCCTTCCAGGGCTGGGTCGGCGCCGAGGTCAGCCCCGACCGGAGCGGTTCGCGCGATCCCTCGGGCGAGTACTACTCGAGTTTCGCGCTGGTGGCCTAGGCGCGCGGTTCCAGACGGGGTCGGGGGGGGGGGGGGGGGGGGGGGGGGGGGGGGGGGGGGGGGGGGGGGGGAGAGGGGGAAAACACCACCCCCCCACCC
>NZ_JBVJCE010000013.1:32462-88865 GCF_055588925.1 Amycolatopsis sp. NPDC041971
TGTCGTTCTTCTTTCTCTGTTCCGTCTTTTTCTCTTTTTGTTTTCTTCGCTTTCCCCTCTTTCCTCCTATGGTGTGCTTCCCTCCCCCCCCCCCCCCCCCCCCCCCCCCCCCCCCCCCGACCCCCAGCACCGAGGCTCGTTGGCGAGACTGTTCCCTCTCCAGGCTCCCGGGTACCACCGTTCAACGACGCGAGAACCGAAACCTCAGAGCCGTCCGGCCGCCTTCAGCGCGAGATAGCGGTCGGCCAGCCGCGGCGGCAGGTCCTCGGGGACCGCGTCGACCACCTCGACACCGTGCCGCGCCAGCCGCGCGGTGACCTGGCGCCGTTCTGCCAGTACCCGCTCAGCGGCGGCCGCGTCGTAGACGGCTTCCGCGTCACCGCGGCCCGCCGCCATCTCGGCGACCCGCGGGTCCGCCACCGAAGCGATCATCAGCTGGTGTCGCGAGGTCAATTTGGACAGCACCGGGAACAGGCCTTCTTCCAGCGGCGCCGCGTCGAGCCCGGTCAGCAGGACGACCAGGGCGCGCCGCCGCGTCCGCCGCAGCACCTCCGCGATCATGCCTCGCGCGTCGGTCTCGACCAGCGACGAGTCGAGCGGCGCCATCGCGTTCACCAAGGCGGGCAGCAATTCGCTCGAACCTTGGACCGCGGCGCGGACCTGCCGGTCGTAGGCGAGGAGGTCGACGCGGTCACCCGCCCGCGCGGCGAGCACGGCCAGCAGCAGGGCCGCGTCCATCGCCGCGTCGAGCCGCGGCGCGTCCCCGACCCGGCCGGCCGAAACGCGGCCGGTGTCGAGCACCAGCACCACGTGCCGGTCGCGTTCGGGGCGCCAGGTCCGCACCATGACGTCGGACGCGCGTGCCGAAGCCCGCCAGTCGATCGACCGGACGTCGTCGCCGATCACGTACTCGCGCAGGGAGTCGAATTCCGTGCCCTGGCCCCGGATCAGCACGGCGTTGCGGCCGTCGAGCTGTTGCAGCCGCGCCAGCCGCGACGGCAGATGCTTGCGGCTGTGGAACGGCGGCAGCACGCGCACGGTCCACGGCACGTCGTGCGAACCCTGCCGTGCGGCGAGTCCCAACGGCCCGGTCGACCGGACGGTGACCCTGGCCGCCGTCCGGTCGCCGCGCCGGGTCGGCAGGAGCCGGGTGGTCACGACGCGGCGTTCGCCAGCGGGCAGGGTCAGCCGGTGCCTGTCGTCCGCGCCAGCGCTGGGCGGCCAGGCGTCCCGGAGCCACGCGCGCACCGGACGGCCACCGGGATTGGCCACGGTCAGCGTGACCTCGCACTCCTCCCCCAGCCGCACGGCCGTCGCGCCGGACCGCGCGAAGTCCAGTCGCCGCACACTCCCGGCGAGCAGGAGATCCAGCGCCACCAACAGGAACAGCACCGCCGCGGCCAGCCCGATCCCGGCCGACGAGGGCAGCAGGAAACCGACCACCGGTGCCGCGAGGAGCGCCAGCAGCCCGAGCCGCCCGGTGACGGCCATCAGCGCGGAACGGGCACGGACGCGAGGACGCGGTCCAGCACACCGTCGGCGGTCGCGCCTTCGAGTTCGGCCTCGGGCCGCAGATCGAGCCGGTGCCGCAAGGACGGCCGCGCCAAGGCTTTGACGTCGTCCGGGGTGGCGTAGTCGCGGCCCGCGAGCCACGCCCACGCCCGGGTCGCGGCCAGCAGCGCGGTCGTGCCACGCGGCGAAACGCCGAGCCGCACGGACGGCAGCGACCGCGTCGCCCGGCAGACGTCCACGATGTAGGCGAGCACCTCGGGGCGCACGGTGACCCCGGCGACCGCGCGCCGCGCGGCGTCGAGCTGGGCGATCCCGGCGACCGGGGTGATCCCCGCCGCGCCGAGGTCTCGCGGGTCGAAACCCTGCGCGTGCCGGGAAAGGATGCCGAATTCGTCCTCGCGGGACGGCATCGGCATGGTCAGCTTCAGCAGGAAGCGGTCGAGCTGCGCCTCGGGCAACGGGTACGTGCCTTCGTATTCGACCGGGTTCTGCGTCGCGATGACGATGAACGGATCGGGCAGCGGCCGCGTCTTGCCGTCGCTGGAGACCTGACGCTCCTCCATCGCCTCCAGCAGCGAGGACTGCGTTTTCGGCGGAGTGCGGTTGATTTCGTCGGCCAGCAGCAGGTTCGTGAACACCGGGCCCTCGCGGAAGGAGAACTCGCCGCTGTGCGCGTCATAGACGATGGAGCCGGTGATGTCGCCCGGCATGAGGTCCGGCGTGAACTGCACCCGGGTGGTCTCCAGATCCAGTGCCGCGGCCAAGGCCCGCACCAGCAATGTCTTCGCCACGCCGGGAACGCCTTCGAGCAGCACGTGTCCCCGGCACAGCAACGCGATGATGAGCCCGGTGACGGCCGCGTCGTTGCCCACCACGGCCTTCCCGACCTCGGCCCGCAGGGCGATCAACGCCGCCCGCGCCTCGGCCGCACCATCCACAGTGGACTGCTCGGACTGTTCGGTACTCAAGACCGCTCCACCTCTCGTTCCACGACATCGAGTCCGTCCGCCAGCCGCACCAGGGCGGCGTCATCCGACACGTCGGCGGGCGGGTCCCCGTACAACAGCGCGCCGATTTCGGCCGGTGCCCGGCCGGTCCGCACGGCGACGGATTCCACCAGCGCCGCGGGCTCGGCGTCACGGGTGAGTCCCAGCAACGGCCGGAGCCGCGCACGGGTCGCCTCGCGCAGGGTCTCCCCGGCGTGAGCGGCGGCCTTCGCCTTGCGATACAACCTCGCCCGTCCCTCGGTGGCCTCGGCCGCGCGCACCACCACCGGGATCGGTTCGGTCACCACCTGGCCCAACCGCCGCGAGCGCCACAACGCCAGCAGCACGACCGCGACCCCGGCCTGCAACGCCGCGTACGACCAGCCCGCCGGGATCAGTTCGGACAGCGGCTTCCTTTCCGGTTCGAGCGACGGATCCGACGGCGTCGGCAGGTACCAGACCAGCCGCTCGTGCTTCCCGAGCAACCGCGTCGCGAGCGCCGCGTTGCCCTCGTTCGCGAGCCATTCGTTGGTCAGCGGCTCGGAAGTGCCGAGGACGGTGACCGTCCCTTGTGGACCAGGCACCTCGAGATACGAGCCGCCGTAACATTCCTGCGCTCGCGGCTGCGTGGCCGCGTACTTCAGGCCGCCCATCGTCGCGCTGCCCGCCACGACGGGATCCACGGCCTGGCAGTCCGGGGCACGGGACTCGGTTTCGAGCTGGCCGGTCGACCGCACACCGGGGAGGATTTCCTCGACCGTGACAGGACTCGGCTGCACCAACACGACATGCTTGGCGCTCCGCCGGATTTCGGCGAAGGTGTTCTTGGGCAGGTACGCGGGCTGGGTGATCAAGACGGTCGCGTCCCGCGCGACCCCCTTGGCCTCGGAGGCGGTGCGCACGATCGGGATCCTGACGCCTTCCCGTTCCAGCAAGGTCGCCAGCGCACGGCTGCCACCGGGCTCATAGGACCCCGGTTCGAGCGCGCCGGTGGTCTGCTCACCCTGGACGAGGACGAGCAGCGTCCCGGTCAGCACGAGCATGAGGACGACCGCGAGCGGGAGCCGCACCCCGCGCCAGATCCGGCGGGCGTCGGGCGAAACCGAGGTCATCCGGCCGCCAAGGCGACGGGCCTGGCGCGACGGCAGCGTTCGTCCAATTCGGACAGTGACCGGTAGCCGGCCTCGGTGGCCGGGATCCCGCCGTAGTGGACGTCGTCGAACAACCGCGCGCCGGCGCGCAGGGGCCCGGCGACGTCGGGGAGCAGCCGTCCGGCTTCGATGGCGGCCTCGTCGGCGGTCCGGCCGGACTTCTCGTCCAGCAACGCCCGTTCCTCCAAAGACCGCACCACGGCACGGAAGAGTTCACGGACGGCGTCGTCGAAGTCACCCCGTGACGCGGCCTCTTCGGCGGCCTTGCGATGTTCGCCGGACGCTTTGCGCCGCCCGGCGAACACGGCGCGGCCGCTTTTGGCCGACGTCGCCAAGGGACCGGACTTCAGCCGGATCACCACGGCCACCACGATCACCACGACGAGCAGCAGCACCACGGCGAAGATCCCGCCGGGCACGGCGCTGTCGACGGTTTCGAGGACGCCGAACAGTTTTTCGAGCATCCAGCTGAACGCCTGGGACAGCCAGTTCGGCTTCGCGGCCTGATATGCCTGACCCGCGAGCTCCTCGGCGGCACGCAGCCGGGCGGTGTCCCGGTCGATGTCGACCGGGACCTCGGAGAGGAAACGCGTCACCATGCCCGCGGCGGGGGCGGCGTCGCGATCCCGGCCGCGCGGGCCAGTTCGATGTCCATGCCCTCGCGGCGCATCCGCTGGTCGATGTAGAGGATCACGGTCACCAGCGCGGAGAACGGACCGACCATCGTCTGCGCGATCACCGTGCCCACCGACTGCAGGATCAGGTCACCGGTCGAGGGGATGTACACCTGCTCGGGGTCGGTGAACAGGGTCATGAACGCGCCGAAGCTGAACGGCATCGTGATGATCATCGCCAGGAACCCCGAGATCACGCCGGCCAGCAACAGGATCCCGAAGATCCGCCAGAACATCCCCGAGACCAGCTTCGCCGACCGGCGGAACGCTTCCCGCACGGTGCCGCGTTCCAGCAGCAGGGCCGGACTGGCCAGCGCCCAGAAGGTGTAGGGGATGATCGCGGGTACGAAACAGAAGATCGCCGCGACCATGATCGCCAGCGTGTAGAGCACGGTCAGCCCGAGCAGCGGCAGCAGCCGTCCCGCCGCCTCCTTCAGCGCCTCCTTGAAGACGATCGGTTTGCCCAGTGCGGCCTTGCCCATCAAGACGGTCAGGAACCCGGTGAGCAGCGTGGTCCCGATCATCGTGGCGACGAGGCTGACGAGGCTCGCCGCCAAGGATCCACCGAGCATGTCCAGCGTCTGGTTCAGCAGTTCCTGATCGGTGGCGGCCGGACCGAGATCACGGAGCCGCTCGAGGTCCTCGGTCGTGTCGACCAGCAGGTACCCGATCAGGTCGATGGCCGCGGTCAGCACGGCGGTCACGGCGGCGGCGCCGAAGACCATCCGCCAGTACCGGCGCATGGTCGTGACCGCGCCGTCGAGGATGTCGGTCAGGTTCAGCGGGCGCAGCGGGATGACCCCCGGCCTGCCGAGACCGACCTTCCAGTTCGGATATTGCTGCTGCTGCGGCGGCTGATAGGACGGCAGCGGAGGCGGCGGTGTGGCCCCGGACGGGGACTGCCACTGCTGCTCCGGCGCCGGTGACGGCTGCACTTCCCCCTGCGGCGGCGCCGGTGTGTCCGCCTGCGGCCGTTCCGATTCCCCCGCCTGCGGCTGTGCCGATTTGTCCGCCGGTTTGCCCGGAGTCTCGGTACCTTCCGGCCCGGACGGTCCGCCGGTCTCCGTCATGCGACAGCCCCTTTACCCGTTCACGTTGCTTACGCCCACTCTTCCAGAGGGTCCGACACCCGGCCAGAGCTGGGGTGACGACACTGATGGGTGACCACTCGCCTCACACTGGATACCCTCTGCAGCCGAGCTGTGGGTCGGGACGCCGTTAGCTCGTTATGCTGAACATCGGGCCGGGCACCCCCGGTTCGCCCCTAGAACCACCGGGACCGACTTGATGACGCAACCGCCCCACGGCCAGTGGCCGCCACGCGGCGCCGTCCAGCCACCGCCGGTGCACGGCCAGCCCCCTGCCCAGTGGCACGGCGCCCCGCACCACTTCCCGCCGCCGCCACCGCGTCGGCGGTCCGCGGGCGCGATCGTCGGCATCTGCCTCGGCGCGGTCGCCGTACTGGTCCTCGGCCTGGTCGCGATCATTTCACTCAATCGTGACGGCACCGATCACGTAGCGAACGCGGGCTATTCGACCCTGCCGAACCCGACCTCCCCGGCCGCGTTGCCGCCAAGCGGGTCTTCGTCGCCGTCGTCCTCGACGAACCCGTTCCCGTCGTCGCCGTCCAAGGCGCCGCCGTCGTCGAGCGGGCCGCAGAAGATCCTCAAGCTCGGCGACCACCCGATCCTCCAGGACCCCAACGCCGGCCTGCGGAACCGGGTCTGCACGCTGCCGCAGTGGCAGAGCAGCCAGCAGGCATCCGAGGCGTTCTTCACCGCGGCGGGCAAATGCCTCGACAACGCGTGGGGACCGTTCCTCGACGCCTACGACCTGCCGTTCACCCCGCCCGCGCTGCACTTCCCGACCGGGGCCAGCTTCGAAACCGAATGCGGCACGATCCAGGTGGGCATCGCGACGGCGGCGTACTACTGCGAGAACAACCTCTACGTGCCGTTCCGCGGTTTGCAGACCGACCAGTACGGCAACAACCCCGGCGTCTACCTCGCCCTTTTCGCGCACGAGTACGGGCATCACGTGCAGGAGGTCGCGGGGCTGATGGACGCGGCCTGGCAGAAGATCTACGAGGCCGGGCAGAACAGCCCCGTCGGGCTGGAGATGTCACGGCGCAAGGAACTCCAGGCGCAGTGCTTCTCCGGGATGTTCCTCGGCGCGCACGTCGACCAGGGCGGCACGGTCAGCCGGGACATGTACAACAAGGCCTGGAACGACCAGGAGACCCGGGGCGACAACACCTCGCGCAGCCAGGACCACGGGACGAACGCGCATTACGCGTCCTGGTGGCGGGCAGGCGCGAGCAACAACCGGATCGCCGACTGCAACACCTTCTCGGCCCCGGCGAGCGCCGTTTCCTGACTTCGCGCGTGACGGTCCCCTTCACGCGCTTCGGGTGGCTGGATGCCGCTCGCCGACGGATGTGGTGCCGTCGGCGATCGAGGCTTGCCCAGCCCGGCTGGTCAGCGAGTTCGCCTTCCAATCACGCGAGTTCGGCCTTCAATCACGCGAGTTCGCCTTCCAATCACGCGAGTTCGCTCTGCCGTGTCAGGACACGGGTGGCGCGACCTGGAATCAGGCCGTCGCGAGCCTCCGTGGCCCGCGCAGCACCAGGTAGACGTACATCCCGCCGGCGAAGCAGCTGAACACCAGCAGCGCCATCCCGACCGGCCGCCGCCCGTCGCTGGCTCCCGTGGTCGCTTCGGCCGCGTGCACCGAAACGCCGTCCCCCGAAGCCCCGTCGGGGACGACGACCTCGAGGCGCTCGCCCTTGCCGTGCCCGCAGCCGTTGAGCGAACCCTCCACCTGCTTGCCGCCGAATTCGAACTTGACCTTCTCGGTCGCGCCGCCGCCCGTGCAGGGCGCGGGCTCGACGACCTCCGCCACCACGGTCGTCCCCCGGGGCTCGTTCGTGATGCCGAACAGCCCTGGCCCGGCGAACCAGGCCAGAAAGATCACCAGGAGGCCGACGCCGGCCGCCACGGCCAGGGAGTTCCACCCCGGGGTGAGCCCTCTGGCCGGGTCCGATCGCTTGCGCACGAACGCCATGTTCCCAGAACCCGGCGGCAAAACACAGGAGCCCTCCCGACCGGGGGAAGTGATACCAGCGGCAGAACAGAGGAGCCCTCTTGTCCAGGCAGGGTGATACGAAGGTCCCCCGCTACCGCTCGATCGTCTCCGCCGAGGTCACCTTCCGGATGTACAGCAGCTTGTCGCCCGGCTCGATCGCGTCGGCCTGCGGGGCGTCCACGCGGTACAGGACGCCGTCGCGGACGACGCCCAGCACGATGTCCGGCAGATGCCGCGGCGAACCGCCCTCTTCGAACGGCTCCACCGGGCGCTCGGCGATCGCGAGACCGGACTCGGGGGTGAGCAGGTCCTCGACCATGTCGACCACCAGCGGCGTCGACGTCGCCATGCCGAGCAGGCGCCCGGCGGTTTCGCTCGACACCACGACCTGGTTCGCGCCCGACTGTTTGAGCAGGTGGACGTTCTCCGTTTCACGCACCGAAGCCACGATGTGCGCCTTCGGTGCCAGCTCGCGCGCGGTCAGTGTGACCAGCACCGCGGTGTCGTCCCGGTTCGGGGCGACGACCACGGCCTTGGCCCGCTGCACCCCGGCGACGCGCAGCACGTCGGCGCGGGTGGCCGAACCGTGCACGACCACCAGGCCGAGCGCGGTGGCCGCTTCGAGGGCTTGCTGGTCGGTGTCGACGACGACGATGTGGTCGGGTTCGATGTTCTCGTCCCCGAGCAGCGCGTTGACCGCCGACCGGCCCTTCGTGCCGAATCCGACGACGACCGTGTGGTCCCGCACCTTCGTCCTCCACTTTTGGATCTTGAAAGCCTGACGAGAGCGCTCGGTGAGCACTTCGAGGGTGGTACCGACCAGGACGATGAGGAAGAGCACCCGCAGCGGGGTGATCACCAGGACGTTCACCAGCCGCGCGGACGACGTCGCGGGCGCGATGTCACCGTACCCCGTCGTCGACAGCGACACTGTCGCGTAATAGAGGCTGTCGAGCAGACTGAGTCCGTCGCCGTTGGCGTCGCGGTAGCCGTCCCGGTCGAAGTAGACGATCAGGACGGTCGCGAGCAGGGCGAGCATTGCGCCGATGATCCGTTTGAGGATCGACCGCAGCGGGCTGACCGTCAGTTCCGGCATACGGATCACGCCGACGAGCTCGTGGTCCGGACGGTCGCTCAGCCGGACCGGGAAACGCTTGAGAACCCTCATGCACAGGCTCCGGCCTGATCCGCGTCACTCACGGTCGGGAGGATAGCCGAAGATCCGCTTGTTGGACGCGGTATGCGAAGCTCAGGGCATGTCTTCGGATCCCAAGCCGTCTCAGCGGCCCGCGTATTTCCTCGCCGGCCTGCTCGGCGCGGCCGGTGTGCTGCACTTCGTCCAGCCGAAGCCCTTCGACGCCATCATCCCGAAACAGCTCCCGGGCTCCCCGCGGGCGTGGACCTACGGCTCCGGCGTGGCCGAGCTGGGCGTCGCCGCGGCGGTCGCCAACCCGAAGACGCGACGTCTCGGTGGGCTCGTGGCCGCGTTGCTGTTCGTCGTGGTCCTGCCGGGGAACGTCAAGATGGCCGTCGACGCCGATCGCCGCAAGGCGCCGAAGCACTGGCGGGCGGCCTTCTGGGCCCGCGTCCCGCTCCAGATCCCGCTGGTGACCTGGGCGCTGAAGGTGCGCGACCGCGCCTGACACCCCTGCGTTTCGTCCTCTGAATGCGGTAGTTGCCCGCGCAAGGACCGCATTCAGAGGACGAAATGCTAGATCGTCGGGACGCTTCGCAGTAGTTGTCGCAGGCCTTCGGCGTCCAGCAGATCCGCCGGGCGAACGGTTTTGTCGTGTTTCACGTAGTGGAACGCCGCGCGCACCTTCTCGACCGGCGCCTTCTTGAGTGCCGCCCAGGCCAGCCGGTACGCCGCGAGCTGCACGGCCAGCGGCGCGAGCCGGTCTTTCTCCGGCACCGCGCCGGTCTTCCAGTCGACGACGGTCCACCCGCCGTCGGCGTCGGCGAACACGGCGTCCATCCGCCCCCGCACCGTCACGCCCACGACGTCCGCCGAAAACGGGACCTCGACGGCGTGCGGCACCCGGTGTGCCCACTCGCTCTTCTCGAAC
This sequence comes from Amycolatopsis sp. NPDC041971, assembly GCF_055588925.1. Taxonomy (NCBI): domain Bacteria; kingdom Bacillati; phylum Actinomycetota; class Actinomycetes; order Pseudonocardiales; family Pseudonocardiaceae; genus Amycolatopsis; species Amycolatopsis sp. NPDC041971. The sequence goes on from NZ_JBVJCE010000013.1 coordinate 41,936, forward strand.
GCCGCCTGCAACGCCTCCAGCTCGGAATCGGGCGCCTCGTCGACGTCCGCCGCGCCCGGCAGGTCGTCGATCTCCAGTAGCTGCTCGCCGCCGAACCGCTGCTCCAGCCAGCCGTGGAACGCCGTCCCCCGGCACGCGTAAGTGTTGGGGCGCACGGGAAGAGGCCGCCGCAGCCGTTTGGCCAGCGCGTCAGGATCGGCCGACAGCTCGACCAGTTGACTCACCGAAAGATGCGGCGGCAGCACGACCTGCTGCACGCGGTTCTGCGCCCGCGCGCGCTCCTCCAGCAGCACCTTGGTGTCGGAAATCCAGCTGTCCGGATCGTCCTCTTCCTCTTCCTCAGTGTCTTCGCTGTCTTCGCTGTCTTCGCTGTCTTCCATCGCGCCGAGGACCAGATCGACGCCGCCTGCGACGCCTTCGCGCCGCGGCCACAGCGGATCGACCGGCCACCGCGACCGGCGGGAGTCCGCAACCAGCGGATTCTCCCCCTCGGCTTCCGGCTCGTCCGCCCAGTGCTCGATCCGGCCGACCGAGTTCCCGCGCATCACCTCGCCGATTTCGAGCAGGAACTCCGACGGCCCCTTCGGCCGCGCACTGCTCTCGTTCCACCAGTGGCCGGAAATCAGCATCGTGTGTTCGGAGCGGGTCAGCGCGACGTAGCAAAGCCGCCGCTCCTCGTCCGCTTCTCGCGCGATGAAGCCCTCTTCGTGCAGTTCCAGCGCTTCCTGCACTTCTTTGCGATCCGAGCCTTCGGGGATCCTCAGCTCCGGCAGGTCCTCCGAGTCCCCGCGCAGCGCGGCGGGCAACGAGGTCGACGTCCGCAGCCACGACGACGAACGCCGCCGTCCCGGGAAGACCTCCTTGACCAGATGCGGGATCGCGACGATGCGCCATTCGAGCCCCTTGGCCGAATGCACGGTCAGCACCTGGACCCGATCCGGGACGACCTCCACCTCGCCGGGGGTGAGTCCGTCCTCCGCGTGCGCGGCCGTGTTCAGGTAGTCCACAAAGGACAAAAGAGTGGCGGTCGGCGACGTCTCGGCGAAATCCGTGACGACGTCGGCGAAAGCGTCCAGGTGCGCGCGCCCCGCGGGCCCTGGGCGGGCCAGCGATTCGACATCGAGCAGCATCGTGCGTTCCACGTCGGCGACCAGTTCGGGCAGCGACTGGTCGAGCCGCCGTCGCAACGCCGAAAGTTCGGCGCCGATCTTCCGGATCCGCCGGTAGCCCTCGGGCGAATACCGTTCCGGCGTCCCGGGATCGTCGATCGCGTCGGCGAGCCCCGCCTGTTCGACCCGTTCGGTCACCAGCACCGGTTCGTCCACATCGGAGGGTCCCGAAGGTGGCACCGGCGAGGACAGTTCTCCCGCGCGGCGCCACAACGCCGCGAGGTCGGCGGCCGCGATCCGCCAGCGTGCCCCGGTCAGCAACCGGGCGGCGGCACTGCCCGCGAGCGGGTCGGCGAGCACCCGCAACGTGCTGACCAGGTCCGCGACCTCGGGTTCGTCGAGAAGGCCGCCGAGGCCGACGACCTCCACCGGAAGCCCGCGCGCCCGCATCTCCGCCGCGATCGGCGCCATGTCGGCGCGGCGGCGCACCAGAACCGCCGCGGTCGGCGGCTTTCCGGTCTCCTCCACGGTTTCGAACCAGCGTTTCGCCACCGCGTCGGCCACCCACTCGCGTTCGGCGCGGACGTCCGGCAGCAGTGCGGCGGCGATGTCGGCCGATCCCGCACCCTCCAGCGCACGCAACCGGGCGACACCGAGTCCACGTTCCCGCAACGGTTCCGAGATCGCGTTCGCGAGTTCGAGTACCTCGGGCGGGTTGCGGAAACTGGTCAGCAGTCCGAAATCGAGCGCCGGGACGAGCCGTTCGCCGTTGTCGCGGGGGAAGTCCGTGGTGAACCGGGGCAGGTTCGCCGCGCTCGCCCCGCGCCAGCCGTAGATGGCCTGCGCCGGGTCACCCACCGCGGTCACCGGCATCGGCGGATGCTCGACGCCGCCGAACAGCGACCGCAGCAGGATCCGCTGGGCGTGCCCGGTGTCCTGGTACTCGTCGAGCAGGACGGCGCCGTAGCGCTCCCGCTCCCCCGCGACCACCGCCGGATAGCTGCTGGCGAGCTGCGCGGCCAAGGACATCTGGTCGGCGAAGTCGAGCGCGCCCTCGGCTCGCTTCCGCGCGTGGTACGCCTCGACCAGCGGCAGAAGGGCGAGCCGGAACCGTTGCGCCGTCATGACTTCGGCCAGTTTCTGCGGGAGCGCCGCACGCTGCCCCTTGGCCCGCGGCGCGGTCTCGATGACCTCGCACAGCCACGACGTGTACTCCGCGAGCCGTTCGGTCTCGACCAGATGCTCACCGAGTTCCCCGGCCAGCGCCAGCAACTGCGCCGTCACCGTGGCGGGCACTCGATCGGTGTCGAGGTCGTTGTCCCAAGTGGACACCACGCGATGCGAGAACTGCCACGAAGACGTCTCCGAAAGCAAGCGGACCCCGGGCTGGACGGGCAGCCGCAAGCCGTGCTCGGACAGCAGCCGCCCGGCGTACGCGTGATAGGTGAGCACCGTCGGCTCCCCCGCCGTCACCGTCATGCGCAGGTCACCGGTCGGGTCGATCTTGTCGAGCAGCCCCGATCCGACGAGACGGCGCAGCCGGGTGCGGACACGTTCGCCGAGCTGGCGGGCGGCCTTGCGGGTGAAGGTCAGGCCGAGGACACGTTCCGGCGGCACGATGCTGTTGGCCACCAGCCACACCACGCGCGCGGCCATCGTCTCGGTCTTGCCCGCGCCTGCCCCCGCGACCACCAGCGACGGCTCGATGGGCGCGGCGATGACCTCGGCCTGCTCGTCGGTCGGGCTGTGCAGGCCGAGCGCCCGGGCGATCGCGCCCGGTTCGACCTGACGGCGCTGGAATTCGGAGATCACGGCCCGGTCACCTGCCTGCCCTCCGGCCGCAACGGACAGCAACCCCTTGCCGGGCAACGATCACAGTCCGGGTTCTCGGTGACCCCGTACTCCGGGCCCGCGGCGGATCCGGCCGCCGAACGCACCAGTTCGAGCCACTGTTTTCCGCCGTCGGAGTCCAGCGGCGCCTGCTCGCGCTGGGTGGACCCGGTCTTGTTGTTGGACTTCGCGACGTAGACCAGCCGCGCGCCACCGGGTTTCGAACCGCCCTCGACCGCGCCGAGCAGCACGGCGAGCTGGTACGCGGCGAGCTGCGGATGCTGTTCGGCGTCGGCGGCGGAGATCGGGACCTTGCCGGTCTTGATGTCGATGACGACCGGACGACCATCCTTGTCCATCTCCACGCGGTCGACGCGGCCGCGCAGGAGCACGCGGAGATCGCTGGTGTCACCGTCGCCGACCGGCAGTTCGACCTCGATGTCCTGCTCGACCCCGGCTTCGATCAACTCCCTGCGGCTGGATTCCAGCCAGGAGATGAAGTTCCGCAACATCTGCTCGACCCGCGACCGCTCGCGGCGTGAGAACCATGGCGCCCCCGCGTCGACCCGCACCCACGCTTCGTCCAGGGCCGTGCGGATCTGCTCGTCGCTGCTGCCACCCGCGACGGCCTGCGCGAGCCCGTGCACCAGGGTTCCCGTGACGGCCGCGAGTTGTGCCGGGTCACTTCCGCCGTGGCGTTCGATCAGCCACCGCAGCGGACATTTGACCAGAACCTCCACGGTGGACGGTGAGATGCGGATGAGGTCGCCCGGCCCGTGCACGGGTTCGCCGGTGGAGGGTTCCAGCAGGCCGTACCAGGTGCCCGGATGCGCGCCCGGCACCCCGGCGGCGGCCAGTTTCGCGAGCTGACGCGCCGCCCGCTGCCGCCGCGCCGGCTCGCTCGACTCGTCGCAGACCACCTCGCGCAGTTCACCGACGAGTTCGGCGAGCACCAGCGAACGTCCGGCCGGCTTCATCCGCGAATCGAGGCCGCCGTCGTCCGCGCCGTTCTCCTCCAGGTCGTCGATGAATCGCGAGGGCTGCTCGTCCTCCCCCGCGACCGCGCTGACCAGCAACGTCTTCCGCGCGCGGCTCGCGGCGAGGTAGAACAGCCGCCGCTCTTCGGCGAGGATCGGCGCGGTGGCGGACACCTTCTCGTCATCGACGCCGGACATGAGGTCGACCAGCCGCTCAACGCCGAGTACGGAACCGCGCAGCCGCAGATCCGGCCAGCTGCCCTCCTGGACACCGGCGATCGACACGACCGTCCACTCACGCCCGGCGGCCGCGTGCGCCGTCAGCAGTGACACGCCTTCGCTCTTCATGGCGGCGGGCGCCAGCGTGTCCCCCGCGATGTTCTGCGAGGACAGGTAATCCGCGAACGAGGCGACACTCGCCTTCGGCAACCTGTCGACATAGCGACCGGCCGCGTCGAAGAGGGCGACGATCGCGTCGAGATCCCGGTCCGCCTGTGAGCCGAGTGAACCACCGCGATCGACCAAGCGTAGTAAGCGCTGCTCCAGACCGCTGGCCTGCCAGAGATCCCACAGCACCTGCTCGACACCGTCGCCGCGCACCACCGCCTGGTGCGCGGCGTGCAGCAGACCGCCGACCCGGCGCATCGGCAGCGACTCGGCCTCGGCGAGACCGGTGAGAACATCGTCGGTACGTAGGGCTTCCACCAGAAGCTCGTCACTGGACCGCTGCCCGCCGCCGGCGAGTTCCAGCCTGCGCAGGCCGCGACGCAACCGCCGCAGAGCGAGCGGATCCGCGCCGCCCAGCGGGGACGACAACAGCATCTCGGCGAGATCGACGTCGAGCAGGTCCGGATCGGCGGCGAGCCGCAGCATCGCCAGCAGAGGACGGACCGCGGGTTGCTTCGCGAGCGGCAGTTCCTCGGTGGCCGAACCGATCGGCACCCCGGCCGCCCGCAGCGCACGTTGCAGGACAAGGAAAGTACGGGCAGGCGACCGGACGAGCACCGCCATCTCCGACCACGGCACCCCGTCGACGAGATGCGCGCGCCGGAGCTGATCGGCGATCCAGCTCGCCTCGGCGGCCGGGGTCGGCATCAGGCGGACGCGGACGGCGCCGCCCTCGGCGTCCGGCGCGTCGGCGAGTTTGCGCTGCGGCGACGAGCCGGGCAGTACGGAGCCGAGTTTCGTGACGGCCGTGCGGATCACCGGGGCGAGCCGGTGCGCGGTGGTCAGCAGGACCGTGCGTTCGCCGTCCTCGTCCGCGTCGGCGAACAGCCGGGGATCCGCGCCGCGGAAGGAGAACACGGACTGATCGGGGTCACCCGCGACGACGAATTCGTCGGCCGCGTGCCCGATGAGCCGGATGAGCCGGGTCTGCAACGGGTCGAGATGCTGGGCGTCGTCGACGAAGAGGTGCCGGACGCGGCGCTGCTCGCGTTCGCGCAGTTCGGGGTCGTCCTCCAACGCGAGCAGCGCGGAGGTGACGAGTTCCGCCGCGTCCAGCGCGGGCGCGCTCGCGACGCCGAGCGCGTTGCCGCCCGCGCCCTGCAGCAGCGTGACCTCTTCGTACTGGCTCCAGAAGCGCCCTGCCGCGACCCATTCGTCACGACCGCGCCGCCTGCCGAGTTCGACCAGATCCTCCGGGCCGAGCCCGCGTTCGGCGGCACGGAGCAGGAGGTCCCTTAGTTCCTCGGCGAAACCGGGCACGTTCAGCGCGGGCCGCAACTGTTCGGGCCAGTCGAGAGCGCCCGCTTCGAGGTCACCGGCGAGCAGGTCGCGGACGACGACGTCCTGTTCCGCTCCGGCCAGCAGGCGAGGTGGCGGGAGCTCGTCGGCCTGCGCCTCCATCCGCAACAGCGCGTACGCGTACGAGTGCACCGTGCGCACGAGCGGCTCGCGGATCGTGCGCGGCAGCGGATCCTCTTCCGGATCGGTGGTGAGCCGGTGGGTGATGTCGGCACGCAGGACCTCGGCCGCTTTGCGAGAGGTGGTCAGGATGAGCACGCTCTCCGGATCCGCGCCCTCCGCGATGCGCCGCGAAGCCGCCGACGCCAGCAAGGCCGTCTTGCCCGTACCCGGGCCTCCGAGGACCCGGCGGAAGCCGTCCGGGGCGGCCAGCAGGCGCCGGGCGCCGGAATCCCACTGAAAGGAGGGCGTGCCGGTGACCGGCGTGCGGACCAGCCGCGCGTCGGTTCGTGCCGCTGTTCGCCGCCCGTTCACGCCCACGATGGAACCACGCCCCGCCGACACAACTTCGCAGCGGCACGGCAAAGTGGTCCCATGGATGACGAACTGCACGAGCGGGTGCGCGAGGTCATCGCGAGCGTGCCCGCCGGCTCTGTCGCGACTTATGGGGATATAGCGTCGGTTTCGGGAGCCCCGTCACCACGGCTGGTCGGGCGGATCCTCGGCGAGGACGGCCAGGACCTGCCTTGGCACCGCATTCTGCGCGCCGACGGGACGCCGGCTCCGCATCTCGTCCACGAGCAGCTGGAGAAGCTGCGCGTGGAGGGCGTTCTGGCCGACGGCCAGCGCGTCGACCTGCGGAAATACCGGTGGCAGCGGGATCCCGACGATGACGCTGGTCCCGGCGCACTCTTTTAGGTTAGCCTCGCCTAATGAGCTATATCGAGGCGAAGGTGACCGCGGTCCGGCGGCTGACCCCGCGGATGAGCAGGGTGACCTTCTCGGGGGCGTCGCTGGTGGATCAGGCGCCCGACCAGTACCTGAAGGTGTTCTTCCCGCAGCCCGGTCAGGCGGAACCCGTGCTGCCCGCTCCGCTGAGCGGTGACGAAATGCTGTCCTGGTACCGGACCTACCTCGCCATGCCCGACGACGTCCGGCCGCCGATGCGCACCTACACCGTGCGCGCGCTGCGGCCGTCGGTGCGGGAGGTCGACATCGACTTCGTGCTGCACGGCGACGAAGGCCCCGCCTCGGCTTGGGCGTCGCGCGCTTCGGAGGGTGACCGGGTCGCTTTCCTGGGACCGCACGGGCTCTACGACGTGCCCTCGGACACGAACTGGCAGCTACTGGTCGGTGACGAGACCGCGATCCCGGCGATCGGCGCGATCGTCGAAGCGCTGCCCGCCGGGACGCGAGCCGTGGTCTACGTCGAGATCGGTGATCGCGAGGATCGGCAGGTCTTCGAAACGCAGGGAACGGTGGAGCCGCACTGGGTGGTGCGGGGCTCCGGTCCGGTCGGCGACGCGGTGCTCGAAGCCGTGCGGAAGGCGGAACTGCCGAGCGGGACGCCGTACGCGTGGCTTTCGGGCGAGGCGAACATGGTGAAGCTGGCGCGGCGGCATCTCGTGCGGGAGCGCGGGGTGGACAAGCGGGCGATCTGCTTCACGGGGTACTGGCGGCAAGGCGTGAGCGAAGAGGCCGCCGGGCGGGAAGCGATGCGACAGGCGGAGGCCGGGGAAGCTGCGGCTCCCGAAGCGAATTGAGGCCTTCTGACCTGCGGGAAGAGAGCAAGGGACCTTTGCTATCGCTTACGTAGGCATGCTAAGCAAGCGATGGCGTAGGTAGCGAAGGATGCCTTCACGGACCGGCCGGTCGCCCCAGAACTCGCCCACCATCAGCCCCAAGTACATGAAGGCCCCCTTCCTTGCGCCTAGGTACAGGAAGGGGGCCTTCATGTACCTCGGCGCCGCGCCTGCGCAAGGAAGGGGGCCTTCATGTACTGAGAGACCATGTACTGAAGACCTCAGTGCGGCACCCACAGCGTCACCCGAGTCCCCCGCCCCGGCTGCGAATCGATCGTCCCCCGCCCGCCGACCTCCGCCAGCCGCGCCATGATCGACTGGCTGATCCCGAAGCCCGGCGGGCGGTCCAGCATGCTGAAGCCGGTCCCCTGATCCCGCGCGATGACCGCGACGCCGCCTTCGCACTCCTCGACGCGAAGCACGACCTGGTTCGTCCCGGCGTGCTTCACAGTGTTTCGGAGCGCTTCGCGGACGGCGTCGCGGATGGCGGTCCGGCGCGCGTGCGAGAGGCGGTAGTCCTCTTCGGTCTCGGCGGCGACGAGTTGGGTGCGGAGGCCGTCGCGCGCCATCTCGGTGGCGACCTCGGCGAGGTCCGCGGCGAGGCCCCGGGCCGACGGCGCGTCCGGGCCGGTCAGTTCGCGCCGCAGTTCGGCGGCCTGCGCCCGGGCGGCGGCCCGCATCTCGGCGAGCCGTTTCGCGGTGGCGGAGTCGTCATCGGGCGCCTCCATGCCCATCGCTTCCAGCGTCTGGAGCACGGAGTCGTGCATCACCCGCTGGGTCCGCAGCCGTTCGGCACGCTGCCCGCGGCGCATCCCGATCCCCAGCGCGAAACGGGTCCCGACGCCGAGCAGGATCAGGATCCCGGCCGTGGTCACCATCGCCACGACGAGCGCGACCATGCAGCCGACCGATCGGCTCACCGCGAGCGGATGGTCGATCGGGAGTCCGCCGATCCAGGTCAGGAACGCCCGGAACGGCAAGGCCGCGATCAACAGCAGGCAAGCGGCGGGCAGCCCGAACGACAGCGTCCACAACGCCACCGTCCCGACCATCCACGTCCACGCGACGTCGACGGCGAACGGCTGGATCTCGGTGGGCGCGGCCACGGCCACGACCGTCGTGAGCACCACCCCCACGGCGAGATCCGCGTACATCAGCCGCCCGGACGTCTTCGCCCGGATCCCGCGGCCCTTCACGACCCACCAGACCGCGAAGACGTTGAGCAGCACCGCCAGAATCGTCGTGCTCAGTACCGGGACGATCCCCGCCGAACCGTTCGCGACCAGGAAACCGATGTACACCTTGGGAAACGCGGCCACGCGGTAGAAGATCGGGCCGAGGGCGGAGTAGCGGATGGCACGCATCAGCAGTGTGTCCGCGGAATCTTCCCGATAGCGCCAGTCGGGAACGGAATCGGGGTCGGGTGCTTCGTCGGCGGGGCTCGCGCCCAAGACCGAAGAGCCCTTTCGCAACATCGCGCGCACGAACGTGACCGATTGAGACTCGGACATCCGCCGCCCTCCCCGCGTCCGATGTGTCGAGCCTGGCAAAGCGGACCAGCCGCGTCAAGACGGCCGAACGCGCAGTTCCGCGACGAGAAGTTTGACCAGCGCGCCGAGTCGCTGCCGTTCGGGCTGGACGGTCGGTACCCCTGCGGCCGCCAACGGCGCGGCGGTCACCGGTCCGACGCACGCGCACAACACCGGACCTCGCAGTGCGGCAAGGAGTTCCTCGCGATGCGAACCCGCCAGCGTGAGCAGATTCGTGGCCGCCGGAGCGGAGGTGAACGCCAAAGCGTGCACGCGTCCGGAAATGACACTTTCGACGAGTTCGTGCACAGGTGCGACGTCGGCGGGCGAAAGCCAGCGGTACGGCTGCGCCTGGACGACGTCCGCGCCCGCGTCCCGCAGCGAACCGGTGAGTTCGGGCAGCAGGGTTCCGTGCAGCTGGACGGCGACCCGCGCCCCGCGAACCCCGGCGTCGCGCAAGCCTTCGAATAGTGCCGCGTTGCTCTCCTCGGGCGCGGAAAATTCCTCGCGCAGGCCCTCGCCGCGCACCGCGCCCGCCGCCTTCGGTCCACGCACGAAGATCCGTGACGCCGCCAGCCGCTCCAGCAACGGTTCGCGCAGCCCCCAGCCTTCGGCCGCCGAAAGCCAGCCGCGGAACCCGGCGCCGGTGGTGACCGCGGTGAACCCGACCGGTCCGGCCAATACGGCGTCCGTCGCCGCCCGCAGTTCCGCGTCGTCGGGCAGCGGGACGATGCGGATGGTGGGTGCGTGCAGCACTGTCGCGCCGTGCCGCTCGAGCGCGCCGATGAAGTCTTCCGCCCGCCGTTCCGCGGTGATCCCGATCGTGATGCCTGCCAGGTCAGCCATAACGCGCGCCCATCCTCCCGATCTCCTCCGCCAGCCGCTCGCGCAGCTCTGGCGGTTCGAGCACTTCGAGGTTCCCGCCGAACCGCAGCAGTTCGCCGACGGCCGGTTCTCCCGGCTCCACGGGCAATTCCATCGTGAGCCAGCCGTGTTCATCCGGTTCGGCGTCCGCTTCCCGCAACGCTCGTACTCCGACGGCTCCGAGATAGAACGGCACCAGTATGCGGGCGAACTCGTTAAGCCGGACCACCGCCACTCGCGAGTACATCCGCTTTTCGAACTGCTCCGACCACTCCTGCCAGTAGCGCGCGAGGTCGAAATCGGACGGCCGCTCGAAAGTCTCACCGAGATCGTCGAGCTCTTCGATGCGGGAGACCCGATAGGTCCGGTCGGTCCCGTCGCACCGCGCCGCGAGGTACCAGTTCCCGGCCTTGAGGATCAGCCCCAGCGGGTCGAGGACGCGATCGACCTTCCGCTGCCCCCAGCGTTCGTACCGGACCTTGATCCGCCGCGCGTGCCAGACCGCGTCGGCCAGTTCGGACAGTCGCGGCAGGCTCTCGATCCCGCGATGCCAGCCGGGGACGTCCAGGTAGAACCGGTCGGAGACCTTGCTCGCCCCGGCGCGCAGTTCCGCGGGCATGGCCGCGTGCAGTTTGAGCCGCGCGGCGGCCAGGACCGTGCCCAGCCCGAGTTCGGCGGCCGCGCCCGGCAGGCCCGCCAGCGAAAGCGATTGCGCCTCCTCCTCGGTCAGCCCGGTCAGCCGCGTGCGATAGCCGTCGACGAGCTGATATCCGCCGGTCCGCCCGCGGTCGGCGTACACCGGCACGCCGGCCGCGGACAGCGCCTCGACGTCGCGGTAGACCGTCCGGACCGACACCTCCAGCTCGGCCGCCAGCTCCTCGGCCGTCATCCGGCCGCGGTTCTGCAGCAGCAGGAGGACCGACAGGAGTCTGCTCGCGCGCATGGATCCAGTATCCCCGAAAACCTGACATGATCTGACAGGTATGGCTGACAGGGTGAACCCATGAACACGTTCGCCATGAAGAACTGGGAAGAAGCCCTCGTCAGTGGCACGGAAGGCGGGCCGCGCGTGGCCCACGCCCACGCCACGTTCGCCTACAGCGGGCTGATCGAAGGCGAGGCGGTCATCGACTACCTGCTGTACTACGCGGGCGAGGGCTTCGAAGGCGGCGGAACGACGTCCCCCGGCCTCGAACGCGTCGAAGGCAGTGTGGACGGGCGCAAGGGAAGCTTCGTGATCAAGCACGACACCGGCTTCGACGCGAAGGGCATTTCGTCGACGTTCACGGTCGTCGAAGGCTCCGGAACGGGTGAACTCACCGGGATCACCGGTACCGGCACCACGACCGGCGCGCTCGGTGAGCCGACGATGTCGTACACGTTCGATTACGCGCTTTAGGGGGGCCCAGTGCTCGAAGTCGTTCGCGAGCAGGTGCTGGCGTACCGGATCGCGGCGCACGGACTGCACCGTGACGAGACGGATCCGGCCGCGGCGGCCGTGTTCGACCTCGGGCTGCAGGATTCCGTGCGAGACACCGCCCTGCTGGGTCTCGCCGCCCGCGTCGACGGCGACATCACGTCCGAAACCTGGGACGACGACCGCCTCGTGCTCGCGTGGACGCATCGCGGCGCGCCGCATTTCCACCGCCGCGCGGAACTCGACGCGATCCGGGCCGCGCTCGTGCCGCTCGACGAGAAGGACGCGATGGCGCGGATCCTCTGGCAGCGCAAGCAGGTCGAGGACGCGGGGATGTCCGCGACGGACGCGCTGTTCACCGCCGCGAAGGCGATCCGCGAGGTCGTCACCGGCCCGCAGACCAAGGGCACGGTGAGTGGCGCGGTCACGAAACGGATCCCCGAAGGCCTGTCGTACGCCTGCCGCGGCTGCGGTGTCGTGCACATCTACGAGCAGCTGATGCGGGTCGCGTCGATCCACGCCGGAGTCCGGCTGGAGCCAGGCGCGACGCCAGCGACGTTGGCGCCTCTGGAAAGGCGCGGTCGGTTCAAGACGTCGCCGGACGTCGAGGCGGCCAAACGCGTGGTCGAGGGCTACCTGCGGATCAACGGTCCCGCCGCCCCCGGTGACGCCGCCGCCTACGTCGGAACGACCCGCACCGGCGTCGACGCGATGTGGCCGGACGGCCTGGTCGAGGTCCGGGTCGACGGCAAGAAGGCGTTCCTGCCGGAAGACCGCGTGCCACTGCTGGAGAACCCGCCCGAGCCGGACGTGGTGCGCCTGCTGCCGCCGCTGGACCCGTTCGTCCAAGCGCGCGACCGCGCCGTGGTGGTGCCGGACAAGGCCAGGCAGAAAGAGGTCTGGAAGATCCTCGGCAATCCCGGCGCGCTGCTGGCCGACGGCGAGATCGCCGGCGTGTGGCGGGCCAAGGCGAGCGGGAAGAAACGGCTCGATTTCACCGTCACCCCGTTCGACGCCCTCCGTCCGGCCGTGCGGAAAGCGGCCGAAGAGGAGGCGGCCCGCGTCGCCGCCGCCCGCGAGTTCCCCGACCACCGCGTCACCTTCGCCTGACCCACCTCCCGCATTTCGTCCTCTGAATGCGGTAGTTGCACGCGCAAGTACCGCATTCAGAGGACGAAATGCGGGAGGTGGGTGGTGTCACGGGTCGACGGCCAGGCGGTAGCCCCGTTTCACCACCGTCTGGACGAGTTTCGGCGACCCCAGAGAACTCCGCAGGCGCCCGATGGCGGTCTCGACGGCGTGCTCCTCGCCACCATCGGGTAACGCGGCGACCAGTTCCCGCCGGGAGAACACCCGCCCCGGTGACTCCGCCAGCGCTCGCAGCATCGCCATCGGCGCGGGCGCGATGTCACACCACTGCCCGTCGACCAGCGCCGCCTGACCGCGCAGTTCGATACTTCGTCCGCCCGCGTCCAATCGCGGCGAACGGGCTTGGAGCGCGTCGGACACCGTCCGCGCCAGCGCCCCGATCCGCGACCGCGCGGGCTGCACCGTCGGGATCCCCAGTGCGGCCAACGGCGCCGCGGTGATCGGCCCGACACAGGCGACCACCACACGCTTTTCCAGTACCCGTAGTACTCCCGGCAGTTTCCCGGTCCGTCTCGCCACCGCCAGCAGTGACGCGGCGGCGGGCGCGCTGGTGAACGGCAGCGCGTCCACCGAACCGTCGAGGACGGCGTCCAGCAACCGGTCCAGCGGCCCGGGGTCGGCCGGACCGACCCAGCGGTACACCGGCACTTCGATCACCTCGGCGCCCGCGGCGCGCAGTCTGTCCACAAAGTACGGAAGCGGCTCGCCGTGCAGCTGCACCGCGATCCGCTGACCGTCCACACCGGAATCGAGGAGATGCCTTAACAACTCGGCGTTGTTCTCCGATGCCGGCGAGTAATCCTCCGAGAGCCCGGCCGCGCGGATCGCGCCCTTGGCCTTCGGACCGCGGGCGAGCAGCGACGATTTCTCCAACCGGGCCAGCAGCTCCTCCCCCAGCCCCCAGCCTTCGGCCGCCTCGACCCAGCCGCGGAAGCCGATCCCGGTCGTCGCGACGACGACGTCGACGCGGTCTTCCAGCAACCGCATGGTCGCCGACCGCAGTTCGGTGTCGTCGGCGAGCGGCACGATCCGGATGGCCGGACCATAGCGCACGGTCGCGCCTTTACGCACGAACAGCGCGCCGAGCTCGTCAGCCCGCCGCGCCGCCGTGATCCCGATGACGAATCCCGCCAGGGGAAGGACTTCTGTCACGGTGAGAATTCCACCTCCACCACACCCCCGGTGACCCGAACCCGATACGCGGCGACCGAAACTCCTTCAGCGTCGAGGCATGAGCCGGTCCGCAGGTCGAAGCGTTCCTTGTACACCGGCGACGCCACCACGGGGACCCCGCCCGCGTCGCCGACGATCCCCCGCGAAAGCACCGCGGCCCCGCTGACCGGGTCCATATTGGACAGCGCGTACCACCGATCGCCGGGCAGCCGGAAGATCGCCACCTGCACGCCGCCGTCGAGCAGCGCGGCGACACCGGACCATTCGGGGACGGCACCCGCCGCGCAGACGGCGGTCCAGGTGCGCTCGATCGAGGTCGTCACTGTTTCACCTCCGGGATACCCAGCAGCACGGGCACCCTCTGGTCACGTTCGGTACGGAACGCGATCGTCGGATCCGGCGTGCCCGGCGCGTTGACGAACGAGCTGAACTTCGCCAGCTTCTCCGGGTCCTCCAGCACGCCGCGCCATTCGTCGGCGTAGTCGCCGACATGTTTGGCCATCGCCGAGTCGAGGTCGTCGCAGATGCCGAGTTTGTCGTCGACGATCACCGCGCGCAGGTGGTCGAGCCCGCCTTCCATCTCCTCGACCCACGGCGCGGTGCGCTGCAACCGGTCGGCCGTGCGGACGTAGAACATCAGGAACCGGTCGATCGTGCGGATCAGCGTTTCGGTGTCCACTTCGGACACCAGCAGATCCGCGTGCCGCGGGGTCGCGCCGCCGTTGCCGCCGACGTAGAGGTTCCAGCCCTTGTCGGTCGCGATGATGCCGAAATCCTTGCTCCGCGCCTCGGCGCATTCCCGCGCGCAGCCCGAAACCGCGGACTTCAGCTTGTGCGGCGACCGCAGGCCGCGGTAACGCAGCTCCAGCTCGATCGCCAGCCCGACGCTGTCCTGCACGCCGTAGCGGCACCACGTCGAACCGACGCACGACTTCACCGTGCGCAACGACTTCCCGTACGCGTGTCCCGACTCGAATCCGGCGTCGACGAGCCGCCGCCAGATCAGCGGGAGCTGGTCGACTCCCGCGCCGAACAGGTCGATCCGTTGTCCACCGGTGATCTTGGTGTACAGCCCGAAATCCATCGCCACCTGGGCGATCACCATGAGCTTCTCCGGCGTGATCTCGCCGCCGGGAATGCGCGGGACGACCGAGTACGTCCCGTTGCGCTGCAGGTTCGCGAGGAACTTGTCGTTGGTGTCCTGCAACGTCGCCTGCTCACCGGCGAGGATGTGCCCGTTGCCCAGTGTGGCCAGGATGGACGCGATCGCCGGTTTGCAGATGGCGCAGCCGGTTCCGGTGCCGTAGCGGTCGATCATCTCGCTGAACGTGGTGATCCGGGTGGCCTGGAGGACCTGGAACAGCTCCGCGCGCGACTGCGGGAAGTGCTCGCACAGCGCCTTCGACTGCTCGACGCCGCAAGCCGTCAGCAGCTTCCCCAGCAGCGGGACACACGATCCGCACGCCGTGCCCGCCCGCGTGCAGCCCTTGATCTTGGCGACCGAATCGCAGCCCTCTCCGGTGATCGCATGCGTGATCGCGCCCTTGGAAACCGCGTTGCAGGAACAGATCTGCGCGGCGTCGGGCAGCGCGTCGACGCCGACCGCCGCTCCGCCACCGGCCGGCGCGAGGATCGCACCGGGCTCGGCGGGCAGCGGCCTGCCCACCATCGCGCGCAGCGTGTTGAACTCGCTCGCGTCCCCGACCAGCACCCCGCCGAGCAACGTCTTCGAGTCGTCCGACACCACGAGCTTCTTGTACGTCCCGGCGACCGCGTCGTTGAACGCGACTTCCAGCGCGCCCTCGGTCGCCGCGTGCGCGTCGCCGAAGCTGGCGACGTCGACACCCATGAGCTTGAGCTTCGTCGACATGTCCGGCTCGGGGAAGGTGCCCTCGCCGCCGGTCAGCCGCGCCGCGACGATCTCCGCCATCGCGTACCCGGGCGCCACGATGCCGTACACCTTGCCGTGCACGGCCGCGCATTCACCGATCGCGTACACCGCCGGATCCGACGTCCGGCAGGTGTCGTCGACCAGGATGCCGCCCCGCGCGCCGACCTCCAGCCCGGACGAACGGGCGAGGTCGTCACGCGGCCGGATGCCGGCGGAGAACACGACCAGGTCGACGTCGAGTTCGGTGCCGTTGCCGAGTTTGGCGAGGTAGCGTTCGCCGTCCGGCTCGATGGCGTCGGTCGACGTTCCCGTGTGGACGGTTACGTCGAGGTCGGTGATCAGCCGCCGGAGCAGGCCACCGCCACCCTCGTCGACCTGCAACGGCATCAGCCGCGGTGCCATCTCGACCACATGCGGCGAGAGACCCATGTCCCGCAACGCCTTCGCGGCTTCCAACCCCAAGAGCCCACCACCGATGACGACCGCGGAACGACGTCCGCGCCCAGGTCGTTGAGCGGCTTCCCTGATGGCGTCGAGGTCCTCGATCGTCCGGTAGACGAAGCAACCCGGAAGGTCGTGTCCCGGCACCGGCGGGACGAACGGCCGCGAACCGGTCGCGAGGACGAGCGCGTCGTACGGCTGCTCGTGTCCGGCCTCGGTGGCGACGACTTTGCGGTCTCGGTCCACCGAAACCACCGCGTCACCGAGCCGCAGCTCGACCAGCGGGTCGTCCGCGTAGTCCGCTCCGTCGAGAGAGAGGGAAGCCGGGTCCCAAGTGTCCACATAGGACGTGAGGGCGACGCGGTCGTAAGCGGGTCGCGCCTCTTCGGCGAGGACCACGATCTGCCACTCGCCGGTCTTGTCCTCCGCGCGCACCGCTTCCACGAGCCGGTGCGCGACCATGCCATGTCCCGCGACGACGAGTTTCCGCATCAGACCTCCGCCCCGGCGAGCGCCAGTCCTCGGGTGCTCGCCACTTCCGACTGCTGCTTGCGCAGATACACCGCCCAGGTGACGGCGAAGCACAGCCCGTAGAAAACGAGGAAGGCGACGAACGCCGGCACCCCGCTCTTCGTATCCGCGAACGACTGCCGGAACGCCAGGTTGATGAACAGCCCGCCGAGCGCGCCGATCGCCCCGGCCAGCCCGATCAAGGCCCCGGAAAGCCTGCGTGCCTTGAGCATCTCCAGCGTCTCGTCCGCGCCTTCGCTGATCGCGACCTTCGCCTTGGCGCGGAAGATCGCCGGGATCATCTTGTACGTCGAGCCGTTGCCGATACCGGTGAGCACGAACAACACGATGAACGCGACGGTGAACAAGGCCAGCGAGTTCGACGTCGACGCCAGGATCAGCACCACGGTCGCCGCGGCCATGCCGACGAACGTCACGAAGGTGATCTTGCCGCCGCCGATCCGGTCGGCGAGCCAGCCGCCCGTCGGCCGCGAGAACGAGCCGAGCAGCGGGCCGAGGAACGTCACCGCGGCCGCCTGCAGCGGCGTCCGGCCGAACTGGTTCTGCAGCACCAAACCGAAGGCGAAGCTGTAGCCGATGAACGAACCGAACGTGCCGACGTAGAGGAACGACATCACCCAGGTGTGCGGATCCTTGACGACCTCGCGCATCGCCTTGGTGTCGCCCTTCATCGAGGCGAGGTTGTCCATGTAGAAGTACGCGCAGATCGCCGCGAGGACGATCAGCGGGAGGTAGATCGCCAGCACCACCCGGGGTGCGGTCGCGCCGACGGTGCCGATCACCAGCAGTCCGATCAGCTGGATCGCCGCCACCCCGAGGTTCCCGCCGCCCGCGTTGAGCCCGAGCGCCCAGCCCTTGTGCTTCTCGGGGTAGAACGCGTTGATGTTGGTCATCGACGACGCGAAGTTCCCACCGCCGACCCCGCCGAGCGCGGCGATCAGCAGGAACGTGCCGAGCGAGGTGCCCGGTTGCATCGCGATCGCCGCCAGGATCGTCGGCGCCAGCAGCAGCAACGCGCTGACGATCGTCCAATTCCGGCCGCCGAACCTCGCCACCGCGAAGGTGTACAGCGGTCGCATCAACGCGCCGATCAGCGTCGGTGTCGAGACCAGCAAGAACTTGTCGGCGGCCGAGAACCCGTACTGCGGGCCCATGAACAGGACCATGACCGACCACAGTGTCCAGACGGAGAAGCCGATGTGCTCGGCCAGTACGGAGAACCAGAGGTTCCGCCGGGCGATCTTCTTCCCGGTCTCCTCCCAGAACCGCTCGTTCTCCGGATCCCAGTGCTCGATCCAGCGCTTGCCCCGAGCGTGCATGAGGTCCTCCTTGGTGGATGCGTTCGGGTTCACTGGGCGGCCAGCCATTTCGCGACCCCGCCGACGGCGTCCTTACAGCCGCCGCAGCCGGTTGTCGCCCTGGTCGCTCCGGCGAGGGCCGGGACGTCGGTGGCACCGGCGCGCCAGGCCTCGACGAGCCGCCCCTTGGTCACCGCGTTGCAGCGGCAGATGACCGCCGACGCGGGCAGATCGGCGGGACTCGCCGCCGACGGCGCCCCGGGCGGCAGTGAGCGTCCTAAAAGGACCGCCAGCCGGTCTTCGGGTACCGGGGTGCCCCGGTCGTAGAGCTGCGTGATCGTCGCGGCCGCGTCGGGCAGGCCGAGCAGGATCGCGCCGGCCACCCGGTTTCCACGGACCACGAGCTTGCCGTAACGGCAGCCCGCCGGGTCGCTGAAGGTGAGCACTTCGGCGGTCGGGTCGTCCGCACCGGTCATCGTCTCGCCGAGCGCGGTGAGGTCGATGCCTCGGGCCTTCAGCCGCGTCACCGCCTGGGTGCCGCGATACCGCGACGCGGATTTCGTGCCGGTGACCAGATCCGCGACGACGGCGGCCTGTTCCCACGCGGGTTGCACGAGACCGCCGAACGCGCCCGGATGCTTCGCGCAGTCACCGATCGCGTGGATCCGGCCGTCGCTGGTGCGCAGCAGATCGTCGACGACGATGCCGCCCTCGACGGTCAGCCCGGCGTCCACGGCCAGTTTCGTCTCGGGCCGGACACCGGTGGAGACGACGATGAGATCGGCGGGTACGTGCGTGCCGTCGTCGAGTTTGAGCCCGTCGCCGCTGACATAGCGCGCGGCCCCGGCACCGAGCCGGAAACCGACTCCGAGTTCTTCGAGCTTCCTGGTCAGCACCCGCGCGGATTCCGCGTCGAGCTGGCGTTCCATGATGTGCGGCATCGGATGCACGACGGTGACGAGGTTCCCGCGTCCGGCGAGGCCGCGCGCGGCTTCCAGGCCGAGCAGCCCGCCGCCGAGCACGGCGACCGGGGCGCCCAGCTTGGCGGCGTCGAGGATGCGGGTGCAGTCGTCGAGCGTGCGGAACGCGACGACGTCGGGACCGGGTTCGAGCCCTTCGACCGGCGGCATCCACGGGTTCGCGCCGGTGGCGAGCACGAGCGCGTCGTAGTCCACAGTGGACCCATCGTTGAGATGGACCCGCCGTGCGCTCCTGTCGATCGACGTCGCGGTGACGCCCCGTCGCAGGTCGGCACGGGTGCGAGTCGACCATTCGTCGTCGTGCAGCCGGACGGCCTCGGGCCGCATGGTCCCGGCGACCACCGACGAGAGCAGCACCCGGTTGTAGGCGGTGTGCTCCTCCGCGCCGACGACGGTGAGCCGCACGCGCTCACCTTCGGGATCGCGGCGCTGGATCTCGTCCGCGAGCCGCGCGCCCGCCATCCCGTATCCGGCGATGACCACCGACCGGGGGTTCACGCGACGGCCTCGGCCGGGGCGAGCGCGACCGCGCACACCTTGAACTCGGGCATCCGGCTCGTCGGGTCGAGCGCCGGGTTGGTCAGCAGGTTCGCCCGGCCCTGACCGGGGAAGTGGAACGGCAGGAACACCAGGTCGGGGCGCAGCGACGCCACGCAGCGGACCCGGGCGACGGTCTCGCCGCGCCGGGAGCGCACGACGGCGAGGTCGCCCTCGGCCAGTCCCGCCCTCGCGGCGGTGTCGGGATGAACTTCCACGAAGGCCTCCGCTACGACGTCGTTCAGCTCCTTGACCAGCCGGGTCTGCGCCCCGGACTGGTAGTGCTGCAGGACCCGGCCCGTGGTGGCCTGCAAGGGGAACTCGGCGTCGGGTAGCTCGGCCGGGCCGACGTGGTCCACCGGGACGAACCGCGCGCGGCCGTCCGAGTGGGAGAAGGAGTCGAGGAACATCCGCGGCGTGCCGGGATGCGATTCCGCCGGAACGGGCCAGTAGAGGGCCTCGCCTGCCCGGAGCCTGTCGTAGGTGATGCCCGAGTAGTCGGCGACACCGCCCTTGGACGCCCGGCGGAGCTCGGTGAAGACGGTCTCGGCGTCCGTCGGGAATCGTCCGTCCGGCTGGCCGAACCGGCGGGCGAGTTCGGAAAGCACGTAGAGGTCGGTTTTCGCGCCGGACGGCGGGTCGATCGCTTTACGCCGCAGCAGGATCCGGCCTTCGAGGTTGGTCATCGTGCCGTCCTCCTCGGCCCACTGCGTGACCGGCAGGACGACGTCGGCCATCGCCGCGGTCTCCGACAGGACGAGGTCCGAGACCACCAGGAAGTCCAAAGAGGACACTTTGTCCTGGATGTTCCCGGCGCCGGGTGCGGAAACGACGAGGTTGCTGCCGAACACCATCAACGCGCTCGGTCCGTCTTCGGCGCCGAGCGCCTCCAGCAACTCGACGGCCGAACGGCCCGGCCCCGGCAGGGATTCCGGCGGAACACCCCATACTCCGGCGACGTACTCGCGGGCGGCGGGGTCGTCGATCTTGCGGTAGCCGGGCAGCTGGTCGGCTTTCTGCCCGTGCTCGCGCCCGCCTTGGCCGTTGCCCTGCCCGGTCAGGCAGCCGAAGCCGGAACCCTGCCGCCCCGGCAGGCCGAGCGCGAGCGCGAGGTTGATCCAGGCGTTGACCATCGCGGTGCCGTTGGCGTGCTGCTCGGTGCCGCGCGCGGTGAGGATGTAGGCGTTGCGTGCCGCCGCGAGCTTGGCGGCGACGCGGCGCTGGTCCGCGGCGGAGACCCCGGTCACCTGCTCGACCCGCTCCGGCCACCAGGCCGCGACCGAGCGCCACAGCTTCTCGAAGCCGTTCGTCCGCTTGTCCACATAGGACTGATCGAGCAGGCCGTCGGCGACGACGGCGTGCAGGATGCCTTGCGCGAGGGCGAGATCGGTGCCGGGCGCGGAAGCGAGGTGCAATCCGGCGAGTTCGGCGGTCGGGGTGCGGCGCGGGTCGACGACGATCAGGTCCGCGCCCCTCAGGTGCTGGGTGAACGGCGGCATCGTCTCGGCCGGGTTCGCGCCGATGAGCAGGACCGCGTCGGCGCCGGCGAGATCCGTGACCGGGAACGGCATGCCGCGGTCGGCGCCGAACGCCTTGATTCCGGCGGCCGCCGCCGACGACATGCAGAACCGGCCGTTGTAGTCGATCTGCGAGGTGCCCAGCGCGACCCGGGCGAACTTCCCCAGCAGGTACGCCTTCTCGTTGGTCAGCCCGCCGCCGCCGAAGACGGCGACCGAATCGGCACCCTTGGCCGCGCGGATCTCGGTGAGCCGCCGCGCGACGAGGTCGAGCGCCCGCGGCCAGGACGCGGGGCGGAGTTCGCCGTCGACCCTGATCAACGGCGTCGTCAGGCGGGAAGGCGAGGTGAGGAGCTCCCCCGACGTCCAGCCCTTCTGGCACAGGCCGCCGGCGTTGACCGGGAAGTCACGCGGCGCGACCCGGGCGCCGTCGAGGCTCATCCCGCACTGCAGGGCGCAGTACGGGCAGTGCGTGTCCACCGCGGTCGCGGTGGGAGCGGTGAGCGGCACGGGCACCTCCTCCAGGCGTCGATAGCGCTTGAAGGTAGGTAGACCGTGTTACCTGGAAAGTCCTGAATGTTTCAGGCGTTTGACATTGACCGCCGCCGATGTACGTCACACCGTGAGGTCGCGTTCGCCTGTCGCAAGTACCCGAAACTATGCACCCCGTGTACAGATCGTGCGTATACACACTGTGTATAGTCGCCCGCATGTCCATCGGGAACACGTTGCTCGGCCTGCTCGAAGCCGGCCCCAAACACGGTTACGACCTCAAACAGCTCTACGACAAGCAGTTCCGCCAAGACCGTCCACTGCACTACGGGCAGGTCTACTCGACACTCAACCGGCTCTTGAGGAACGGCCTGGTCGAGGAGAACGGCATCGAAGCGGGCGGCGGTCCGGACCGGAAGCGGTACGCGATCACCGAAGCGGGCGTCACCAACGTCGAGGAATGGCTGAAGAGCCCGGAAAGCCCCTCGGTCTACCTGCAGAACACGCTCTACACCAAGGTCGTGCTCGCACTCCTGTCCGGCCGGGGCGCCGAGGATCTGCTCGACGCCCAGCGGAGTTCCCACCTGCGCACCATGCGCGAGCTCACCGCCCGCAAGACCGATGGCGACCTCGCCGACCAGCTGATCTGCGACCACGCGCTGTTCCACCTGGAAGCGGATCTGCGATGGCTGGAGCTCACCGCCGCCCGCCTCGACGACCTCGCGCGCCAGCTGACGCGCTGATCTGGGGACCACACAGTGGAAACACCGTTGTTACACGGGCTCGGCCTGCACAAGGCCTTCGGCCCGAATCAGGCGCTGGCCGGGGCCGGGCTGACGCTCGAAGCCGGCGAGATCGTCGCGATCATGGGTCCCTCGGGATCCGGGAAATCGACGTTGCTGCACTGCCTGTCCGGCATCCTGCGGCCCGACGGAGGACAGGTGCTGTTCCGCGGGCGCGACCTCGCGAACCTGCCCGACGCCGAACGCAGCGCCTTGCGCCGCACCGAATTCGGTTTCGTCTTCCAGTTCGGGCAGCTCGTCCCGGAGCTGACGTGTCTGGAGAACGTCGCCTTGCCACTGCGCTTGGGCGGGATGAAACGCCGTCCCGCCGAGCGCATCGCCAGGAACTGGCTCGACCGGCTGGAAGTCGGCGACTCGGACGACAGCACACCGGGCCAGATTTCGGGCGGGGAGAGCCAGCGGGTCGCCATGGCCAGGGCGCTGATCACCGAACCGTCGGTGATCTTCGCCGACGAGCCGACCGGCGCGCTGGACTCGCTGAGCGGCGAGCTCGTCATGCGCCTGCTGTCCGAGACGGCGAAACAGACCGACGCCGCCGTCGTCCTGGTCACCCACGAACCGCGGGTGGCCGCCTACTCCGACCGGGAGATCATCGTGCGAGACGGCCGAACGCGTGAACCGGCGGTGACCCGATGACCGGGCGCGAAGATCTGATGCTGGGGTTCCGGCTGGCCGTCGGGGGCGGCCGGGGCTCGATCGTCAGGCTCGTCATGACCGCCGCCGGCATCGGGCTCGCGGTGGCGATCCTCCTGATCGGCGCCTCCGCGGGCACCGTCATGGAGAACCGCGACCAGCGGGTGTACGCCGCTTCCCCGCGGCACGAACCGATCCCCGGTGTCGCACCACTGAACTACAGCGCGACCCAGACCGACTTCCGTGGCCAGGCGATCGCGCTCGTCCACCTTCAGCCCACCGGGCCGACCTCGCCGGTCCCGCCGGGCGTGGACCGCCTGCCCGCACCTGGCGAGGTCTTCCTTTCACCGAAACTGGAAGAGCTCGTCGCGTCCGACACCAGTGGCCTGCTGCGGCCCCGCCTGCCCGGCGAACCCGTCGGGATCATCGACGCGGAGGCCGTGCTCAATCCGAACGACCTGGTCGCCTACGTCGGCACGGACAAACTGAGCGATGGCCTCGCGACCTACGCGTTCGGTTCCGACCGCGGCTACGAAACGCCGTTCGAAGGGGGAGTCCTCACGCTGCTGCTGGCGGGCGTCTTCGTCCTGCTCACGCCGGTGTTCATCTTCGTCGGGACGGTCTCCCGGCTCGGTGGCGCCGCCCGGGACCGGCGGCTCGCCGCACTGCGGCTGGCGGGCTCGTCGCTGGCGCAGTTACGCCGGATCACCGCGGCGGAATCCCTCGTGGGCGCCGTGACCGGGCTGGTCGCCGGGACGGCGTTGTTCCTGCTCTTCCGCGGCGCGGTGGCGGACTTCCAGGTGTTACGTTTCGGGGTGTACCCGAAGGACCTGACGCCGTCGTGGCCGCTGGCGGCGCTGATCGTGCTCGTGGTCCCGGCCCTGACCGTCGTGACGGCTTGGGCGGCCCAACGGCACACCGTCGTCGAACCGCTCGGAGTGGTCCGCGAGACCGCAGCGCCGCAGCGCCGGTTGTGGTGGCGGCTGCTGCCGATCGTCGCCGGAATCGCTTTGATAGCCCCGGATCTGGGCGTCGCCGGCGAACTCGGCCGGATCGCGCTCATCGGGGGTGCCGTCCTGCTGATGCTCGGGATCCCTGCGCTGCTGCCGTGGCTCCTGGAACGCGTCGTCTCCAGGATCAAGGGCGGACCGCCATCGTTCCAGCTCGCGATCCGCCGTCTGCGGAACGACAGCGGCACCCCGTCACGGGTGGTCGCGGGTCTCTGTGTGGTGCTCGCCGGGGCGATCGGGTTGCAAAGCCTGTTGACCGGCCAAGCGGTGCTGGCGGCCGGTTACGAGGACAGAACCGAAGGCCGGGCCACCGTTCACGCGGACGCCCCGATGGCCGACCGGGCGGTGGCCGCCGTCCGCGCGGTTCCCGGCGCGGCCGACTTCCAGACCATGCGCTCGATGTTCGTCGAGGCGAACAGCGCGGACAGCGCGTTCACTTCCTTCGCCGTCGCCGACTGCGCCACGATCGAGGCGGCGACCACCGCGACCGGTTGCCGCGACGGCGACGTGTTCACCGATCCCGCGTTCATCCACAAAGGACAGTCGGTGAAACTCACCGACAACGACAAGCGGCAGCGGCCTTGGACCGTTCCGGTCACGCCGCGTCCACTCGAGGTGAAGCCGGCGGGGCTCGCCGAACAGCTCGGGGTGCGCGTGCTCGCGACACCTGCCGCGGTGGCGGGTGTCGATCTGGCCGCCGCGTGGGTCACGGTGAGCGTGCGTGGGGCGACCGGGGATCCGGACTTCGTCGAACTGGTGCGGAACTCGGTGGCCCCGTACAGCGGAGAGGTCACCGTGGCGTCCTACAACGGGCAACGGGCCTCCGACGAGGCCCGGATGTTCGACGACGCGCGGAACATCCTGTTCGGCGGCGCCCTGTTCGTCCTGCTGCTGGCCGGGGTGAGCCTGCTGGTACTCGCCCAGGAACAGGTCCGGGAACGGCGCCGGGCGCTCGGGGCGCTGTCCGCCACCGGTGTCCCGGTGCGCGTGATCGTCCGGTCTCTGTTGTGGCAGAACGGGATTCCGCTGCTGCTGGGCATCGTGGTCGCCACGGCGACCGGGATCGCCCTCGCCGCGCTGGGCAGACGGCTGTTCTGGGACGGGCTGTACGTCGACTGGTCCGCGGTCGGGATGCTCATCGCGGCGGCGGTCGTGATGGTGCTGCTGGTGACGGCGTCGACGGTGCCGTCCGTGCGCTCGGCGGCGAAAGCGGAGAACCTGCGCACCGAGTGATCCGTCCGTGAAGGCTCCTGAACCAGGGGCCTTCACGGACTTACAACACGGCGCTGACGTCGCGGGCGGCGGCGCGGAGCCCGTCGTGCGCCGCTCGCGTCGACCGCGGGTCGAGGGCGTTGGCGGCCAGCCGGAAGAGGATCGCCCGCAGGAGAAGCTGAGGCCATTCGGGCAGATGCGCCCAGCGTTCGAGAAGATCGATGGTGGCGCCGCCCCAGGCCAGCGCGTCGACCGCGACGATCGCGGCGCCCCATTCACCGGGCCGGTAGTACGGCACGAAATCCACGATGCCGGGGGCCGCGTCGCCGTCGAACAGCACTCCGGCGAGCAACTCCCCGTGCACGACCTGTTCCGGCAATTTGACCGGTCTTCGGGAGCCCGCCAGCACCTCGAACCAGCGGCCGCCCTTGTTCTCGTCGAGCGACATGTCCGCCTCGCCCCAGGCGAGTTTGTCGGCCAGTGCCTCGAGATCGGTGCGCCGTCCCAGAAAATCCGGCCGCGGCAACCCGGCCGTCGCCCGGTGCAGCTTGACCGCCGCGTGCACGACCTCGTCGTAGCGGTGCTCGGCCGTGCCGGACACGAACCGGTTCGCCGACCAGCCGCCGACCACCCATCGGCCGTCGCTGGACCGAACGGGCTTCGCGACCCGCAACCCAGGCTCGTCGACGGCTTCCAACACGCGCGCCGTCCACAGCGTCCGCGACTTGTCCACGACGGGTTTGAGCACGAGATCGTTGTAGCGCCAGGCGGTGGTGCCAGGCAGCGGTTCCGCGTCACCGGTACGTCCGCCGAACGCCGAACAGACGTGTTCCGGAGGGCTTTCGAGGGTGGCACGCACGGCTCGGCACGTTACCCCGTCTTCCACCCCACGAACGAGAAGACGCGCTGGTGTCGACTAGCGATACTCAAGACAAAATCGCTTCTGACCTGCCGTTCTTCGCTCGTGGTCCCCCGAACGGCGCAGCGCCGGACAACTCGCCGCGTCGCGCTCGGCTCGCTGTGGCTGCTCTGCACCCCGGGCGCGGGCGCCCGCCGGTCTGTGAAGGCCCCCTTGAGGGACCCAGAGTCCGTGAAGGCCTCCTTCCCTACCTTCAGCGTTAGGGAAGGAGGCCTTCACGGCACCACCAAGACCAAAAAAGAGCAAGGGACCTTTGCTACCGCCTGTACCCAGACCGAAGGCCGGCAAGAGATCTCAGTACGTCGGCAGGCTCTGGTCGATCTGCCGTGCCCAGGCCAGCACGCCGCCACCGAGGTGGGTGGCGTCCTTGAACCCGGCCTGATGCAGGGCCGCGAGCGCCTCCGCCGACCGCGCGCCCGACTTGCAGTGCAGCACGATCGGCTTGTCCTGCGGCAGTTCCGACAGCGCCTCGCCCGAGAGGATCTTGTCCTTCGGGATCAGCGTCGCGCCCTTGATGTTCACGATCTCGTACTCGTGCGGCTCGCGGACGTCGATGAGGGCGAAGTTGTCGCCGTTGTCGAATTTGGCCTTGAGCTCCGCCGGAGTGATCGTGTGCCCCGAAGCGGCCGAAGCGGCTTCGTCGGACACAACGCCGCAGAAGGCTTCGTAGTCGATGAGCTCGGTGATCTTCGGGGTCTCCGGATCCTTGCGGATCTTGACCTCGCGGTACTTCATCTCGAGCGCGTCGTAGCTGACGAGCCTGCCCAGCAGGGGCTCACCGATGCCGGTGATCAGCTTGATCGCCTCGTTCACCATGATCGAGCCGATCGACGCGCACAGCACGCCCAGCACCCCGCCCTCGGCGCACGACGGCACCATGCCGGGCGGCGGCGGCTCGGGGTAGAGGTCGCGATAGTTGAGGCCCTTGCCGTTCGGCGCGTCCTCCCAGAACACGCTCGCCTGCCCCTCGAACCGGTAGATCGAGCCCCACACGTAAGGCTTGCCGGTGAGCACGGCGGCGTCGTTGACCAGGTATCGCGTGGCGAAGTTGTCGGTGCCGTCGAGGATCAGGTCGTACTGCTCGAACAGCTCCAGCGCGTTGGACGACTCGAGCCGGTCGGTGTGCAGGTGCACCTTGACGAACGGGTTGATCTCGGCGAGCGACTCCTGCGCGGACGCCGCCTTGAGCTTGCCGATGTCGGACTGGCCGTGGATGACCTGGCGGTGCAGATTCGATTCGTCGACCTCGTCGAAGTCGACGATGCCGAGCGTGCCGACACCGGCCGCGGCCAGGTACAGCAGCGCGGGGCTGCCGAGGCCGCCGGCACCGATGACCAGCACCTTGGCGTTCTTCAGCCGCTTCTGCCCGGTCATCCCGACGTCCGGGATGATCAGGTGACGGCTGTACCGGGCCACCTCTTCCTTGGTGAGCTCGGCGGCCGGCTCTACGAGCGGCGGCAGCGTGCCTGACATCGGGGTCCTCCATCTCGCGTGGATCGCGGTCGCATCCCAGTATCTACAACACCGACAGGCGGAATCGACTTCCCCTGTTTCATATCCTGGGAAATTCCAGCGGATGGGAGGGCAGGACTAGGGTGTCTGGTTCGGCCAGGAGCCCGGCTTGCAGATCTTGCCGTCCGCGAGCACCTTGCCGCGGTCACCGCCCGGGAGATTGTTCAGCTGCGCCACGAAGTCGTTGGAGACGCCGAACGTCTGCTGCATCATCACCGGCGCGATCCCGCCGTTCACCTGGCAGCCCACGTGCTTTCCGCCCAGGGCATGCCCGACTTCGTGATTGATGGCGTACTGGCGATACCCGACCATGTCGCTCTCGAACGCCATCGCTCCGCGCACCCAGCGGGCGAGGTTGATCACCACGCGCTTGTCGAAACTCGACCGGTAGCACGAGGTCTCGTAGGTGATCTGGAACATGCAGACGTCCGCGCGATGCGTCGTGTTCGGTGTGGTGAGACTCACCCGGAAGCTGGGGTTCGGGTAACTCGCGTCGACACGCTGAAGCGCCTTCTTGCCGTCCCACGTCCAGCTCTTGGCGTTGGACAGCGTGCCCTGCACCATCACGGCGAAGCTGTCGTCACCGCCATAGCTGACCGGATCGATACCGTCCTCGACCTCGACGGTGTAGGTGAACAACTGTCCCGTCCCGACCTTCTCCCCCTTGCCCGGCACCACGTGATAGGTGCCCTGGCCGGATTCGGTGAAAGGGTCGCCCTTGGGCAGATCCGCGGTCGGGATCTTGAGATCGACCGGTTTGGCCGGATTCTCCGGGAGAACGTCGCCGCCCCCGTCGACACCCGCGCCCGGCTCGCCGCCGTTGCCGGCGGAACCGTCGGCTCCATCGCCCGAAGCGAGGCTGGCCCCGTCCGTGGCGATCGGCTCGGGCGGGCCGGTGGCGGTGTTGAACACGACCAGCGCGGTGATCACCACGAGGATCGGCAGCGCGTACACCCGCCAGCCGTAGGTCTTGGCGAAGTGGCCGATGCCGCCCTTGCTCTTGCGTGCCTTGGACTTGGGGGCGCCGGGCTCGTGCGGCTTCCAGGACGCGCTGAGCGGCTGGGCACTGGTCCGGCGGCCGCCGGGGCGGTAGCGGTCCTCGTCGAGCCGCTGCGACGGCGGCGGCGTCGGCCGGTACTGGCCGGTGCGCGGTGCGTCGGAGGTCCGAGGCTGGGTACGCGGAGAACGGCGACCGGAGACGGAGTACTGAGACCGCCGTCCTTCGCCCTGCGCGCCTTGCTTAACCCGGTCCACGGGCACCAGGGTGCCATAACCGAACTGTGATGTTGTGAGCGACCGGCGCTTCGCGCGGCGTGTCCCGCCCACCCGAATGGGCTACCAGGTGCCCGATTCGACCGATTCCCACATGCCCAAAACGGCCCTCGCTACGACATTCGGGCGTTCCATCTGCGCCACGTGGCCGGTTCGAGGGAGAACGAGCAACCGGGCGTGCGGAAGTAGCCGAGCGGTGCGCTCGGCGCGCCGGACGGAGATCACCCGGTCGTGCTGCCCCCAAACGACGAGTGTCGGCGCGTCGACGGTCGGCGCGACGGCCCACAACGACGCGGGACCACGCGCGGACCACGTCCGGAAGATGCCGAACGTGCTGCGAGCGAGCGCGGGGGCGGCCCAGGCGAAGGCGGCGCGGGCGCTGTGCTCCTCTTCGAGCTCGTCCAGTCTGCTTTCGGCGAAGCGGGCCGGGTCGGCGAAGCACAGCTTGATGACCTGCATGGCGCGTTCGCGCGGGCCGAGTGCGGCCAGCTGGCGACGCACCCGCGGGCCGATCAGCGGCAGGTACGCGAACGCCATCCGCGGATCGGACAGCCGCCTCATGCTGGGACGGAGATCCGGCATCGCCGGCGAGATCAGCGTCAGCGTCTTCACCAGTTCCGGATGCCGGGCCGCGACGAGCAGCGCGACCGCGCCGCCCATCGAGTTGCCGAACAGGTGCACCGGCCCGCCGTCGAGGCTCTCGATGTGGCCCGCGACGATCTCGGCGTGCGCAGTGAGGCTGAAGTCGAAAGCGTCGGGCGGCTCCGAGTAGCCGAACCCCGGCAGATCGACCGAAGTGCCTGCCGCTTGGGGCGCCAAGAGGGCGGCGAGATCGGTCCAATTCGTGGCCGAGCCGCCGAGCCCGTGGACGTAGACGGCCCTCTCGGGACCGCCCGGGGTCCGGCGGATGTGCAATTTCACCCCGCCGACACTTATTGTTTCCCCGGGCCAAGGCGGCGGCGCGGGGTCCAGCGACGGCAATGACCTGCGCGAGAGCGGTACGTGGGTCAACGGCGGGCGGCCCCCGGCGACACGGGAAACTGGAGAAGACACAGCATCAAGGATGCCCGACCCTTGGCGGTCCGGCTGTACCGGCGAGTAATCTCGAGGTCACTTCACGCGGCGGTGACCCCGCCCGCGGAGCCCGCTCGACTGCGCTGATGAGTTCTCGGCGGTAAGGATCGCCTCGAACAAGGCTGATGCGTTCTCGGCGGAGACGAGTGCCTCGAACTGGAGGAACGATGACAGAAATGGCGCGACTGCAGGCACGAGGTGTCCGCCTGCCCAGAACGGAACGCCGCGCCCAGCTGCTGGCCGCCGCTCAGCGGGTGTTCGCCGCGAACGGTTACCACGCCGCCGCGATGGACGAGATCGCCGAGGAGGCCGGAGTCAGCAAACCGGTCCTCTACCAGCACTTCCCCGGCAAGCTCGACCTCTACATCGCGCTGCTGGAGAGCCACGTCGACGAACTGGTGCGGCGGGTCAAGGACGCGCTCGACTCCACGACGGACAACAAGCAGCGGGTGCCGGCCACCGTCGGCGCGTTCTTCGACTTCGTCAACAATGACGCCGGCGCGTTCCGGATGGTCTTCGAATCCGACCTGCGTGGCGAGCCCGCCGTGCAGGAGGCGGTGGACCGGGCGACGTCGGCCAGCGTCGACGCGATCACCGAGACCATCACCGCCGACGCGGGCCTCGACGAGGACAAGGCACGGCTGCTCGCCGTCGGCCTCGTGGGTCTTTCGCAGGTCAGCGCGCGGTTCTGGCTGGCGCACCACAAGTCGATGAGCCGCGAAGAGGCCGTCGCCCTCACCGCCAACCTCGCCTGGCGAGGGATCGGCGGTGGCTTCCCGCTGCAGCACTGATCCGCGTTTCGTCCTCTGAATGCGGTAGTTGCGCGCGCAAGTACCGCATTCAGAGGACGAATTGCGTGGGGTTACCGGGGCAGGAGCTTCGGCCACAGCCGTCGAAGAACTGACCGTGCTGGGCGATCCACGGCCCGGCGCGCACCGCGCGAGGCAGGCCGGGTTCGGCGCCGAACCACTCGGGTGGCTCACCGGGCAATCCAGGCGAACGGATCATCGTGACGCCGCGCCGGGGACCGGATCGGACGTCCAGCGGTCGCCGTCGGCGCAGAGATCGACGCACTCGCCATCGGGGAGTGCGCGGCCTCGGACTCTGACGATCTCGCTCTCGCCTTTGAGCCATCCAGCGGCATCGGGCGGGGCCGGTTTTCGGATATGACTCCAGCGACCGTGTTGCCGATCCGCAAGGAGTCACCATGCCCCATATCGCGCTCGACGAGAACCTGCCCGGCATCACCGCCTTGTTCGCCTACCGGCCGGAGACGGCGGCGCCGCTCGGGCAACTCGCCGAGGTCCTGCTTCGCGGCCCGAGCAGCCTCAGCGTCGGCGAACGGGAACTGGTCGCCGCGGTCGTCTCGCGCGGCAACGACTGTACGTTCTGCTCACGCAGTCACGGCGCTGTCGCCGCCGAAGCGCTCGAAGGAGGCATGCCGGTTGTCGAAGCGGCCTGGAAGGACATCGACGGCACGCCCGTGTCAGCGAAGGTGAAGTCGCTTCTGCGCGTCGCGCTCGCTGTCCGCGAAAGCGGGAAATCCGTGAGCGAAGATCTGATCGAGACCGCCCGCGCGGCGGGTGCGACGGACGTCGAAATCCACGACACCGTCCTGATCGCGGCCGCTTTCTGCATGTTCAACCGCTACGTCGACGGGCTGGCCACGATCGCCACCGACGACCAGGACGCCTACCGGGAGGCAGGCATCCGTCTCCTGGAGAACGGCTACACGCACCTCTGAAAGACAGAGGACCCACAGTCCGTGCAGGCCTCCTTGCCTACCCTGAAGGTCAGGGTAGGCAAAGTCGCAGCCGCTGGTCGGTGGCGCTTTTGGTGATTCGAACTGGACTTCCGACGGGGGCGGATGACAGGGCGTCTTGAGCGTCAAGCGTCCACAAAGGACACCATTCGGCCGCTGGATGTCCATTTGATGCGTTTAAGTACGTTTTCCGACTGGGGTCGTGAGTGGAATTTAGGGCTAGAACCCTCTTTTTCACTCACGACCCGGTCGAAAAACGCCCAAATCGGGCACCGTAGCCCCGAAGTCGTCCTATGTGGACAGTCGAAAAAGACGTCAGGCGACTGTGGCGAACCCGCCCCTGTCACCGCAACACCCACTTGACCAGTGTTTATGCGACTTGCCGGGACCCTGAAGGTAGTGAAGGAGGCCTTCAAGGACTCTGGGTCCCAAGGCAGCAGCAAAGGTCCCTCGCTCCCGCTTTCAGACCCTCGCGACGCGGCGGACGAGTGCCGCGATGCGGCCCGAAACCTCTTGCGTCCGTTCCTGCGGCAGCATGTGCCCGGCGCCGGGGTAGCGCACGAATTCGGCTTCCGGCAGCGCGTCGGCGATGACCTTGGCGTGCGGGGGCGGGCAGAGCCGGTCCCGCTCCCCCGCCAGCACGATCACCGGTTTGCCCTGCAACGCGGCCAGCGTGACCCGGCAGTCGTGCCGCGAGATCGCGTCCTGGAATCCGGCGACGCTCGCCGGATGCGCGCACAGCAACTGTTCGGCGACCGAGTCCACATCGGCCCGCTGAGGCCGCCGCCCGAAGACGAGCAGCCGCGCGCCGGGCCGCACCACCGAAAGCGGCAGCGGCAAGGCTTCCCGGCGGTTCTTCGCTAGCAGCTTCGCGAGCCGGCGTTCGAACCTCGCCGCGCCGCTCCCCGCGATCCCCGGCAGGCCGAGGGTGATCCGGTCCATCTCACCGGACGAGGTGGCGACGAACGCGACCCCCGCGACGCGCTGATCCACCAGATCGGGATGGCTGCGGGAAAGTTCCATGATCGTCATGCCGCCCATGGAGTGCCCGGCGAGCACGAGCGGTCCGTTCGGGACGCGGTCCCGGATCAG
Source organism: Amycolatopsis sp. NPDC041971 (assembly GCF_055588925.1). NCBI lineage: Bacteria > Bacillati > Actinomycetota > Actinomycetes > Pseudonocardiales > Pseudonocardiaceae > Amycolatopsis > Amycolatopsis sp. NPDC041971. Next base: position 74,448 of record NZ_JBVJCE010000013.1, read on the forward strand.
TTCGGCGAGGTCGTCGGCGAGGGTCGCGATCGTCGCCGTCCCCGGTTTCGCCGGCGCGGAACCGCCGTGACCGCGCAGGTCGTAGCGCAGGATCCGGACGGAGTCGCCGAGCCTCGACACCACACCGTCCCAGGTCCGGTGGTCCTGGGTCCAGCCGTGCACGAGTACGAGCGTGAGTTCGGAGTCCGCCGGACCGCTCGTCTCGACGTGCAGCGCCGTGCCGTCGCCGGTCACGAACCGATGTTCCCGCGACGGGTCCCATGAGACGGCGTCGCGCGGTTTGACGCTCTTCATCGTTTCCCCGGCAGCAGGAAGGACTTACGCCAGAAGTACATGCCGGGCTTGCCGATCAGACCCGATTCCTGAAGGAACGGCATGATCTTCTCGCCCGCCCACTGGACGCTTTCGCGCCAGTTGGGGTTGTTCAGCGCGGCTTCGACGCCGTCACGCGGCCGGATGCCGACGGCCTTGTAGACGTTCGGGTTGATGAACGCCCGCGTCACGAAGTAAGAGATGACCGCGATGATGAACTGCTGGTAGAGGATTTCCTTCTTCGACAGTTTCGCCATTCCGCGAGTGACCTCTTCGCGGGCGAAGGTGACGTGGCGGGCTTCCTCAAGCACGTGAATCCGGTTCACCATACGCACCAGCGGCTGGATGTCCGGGTCGTTCATCTGCTCGCGCTGAAGCCGGTCGAGGACCTCTTCGGCGACGAGGATCGCACCGTACCGCGCGGGGCCGTAGCTGATCGACGGCATCAGTTTCGCCAGCCGTCGCAGCCACGGCACCGGCCCGTAGGACGGGCAGCCGATTCGCGAGGCCATTCGCGCGAACATCGTCGAGTGACGGCATTCGTCCGCGATCTCGGTCAGCGCGTACTGGGCGTGTGAGCTGGTGGGGTCTTCTTCGTAAACCTCCTTGAGCAACATCTGCATCAGGAGGATTTCGAACCACAGCCCCGTCGTGGCGACGCTCGCGACCTCGTGCTTGCCGAGTTCGATGCGCTGCTCTTCGGACAGCGAGTCCCACAACTCGGTGCCGTAGAGCGAGGAGCGATGTGCCGGGATGTAGTGCTTCCCGTCCACGAGCGGAGCGTTCCAGTCGATGTCGACGTCGGGGTCGTAGAACTTGTTTGCGGAGGACTTGAGCAGCCGCTCGGCTGTCTTCTCCCGGTCTGTTTCCTTAAGCGCCCGCGTCATTGCCGACACACCCCTATCTGTAACTCGCGGTAACAGTTACCTCTGGTAGCATGACTTGGGTGATCGAACGTGTCAAGCGCAACAGCAAGCAGTCGGGCAAGCACCCCACGGCGGGTGAGGCCGACACGGGCGACGCCCGTCGCGACCGCTGGCGCAAACACCGGATCGCACGCCGCGCGGAGTTCGTCGAAGCGGCCCTCCGCGCGCTCGACACGCACGGGCCGGACCTCGGCATGGAAGACGTCGCCGCCGAAGCGGGCGTCACGAAACCCGTGCTGTACAGGCACTTCGACGACAAGGCGGATCTGTACGTCGCGCTCGGGCAGCGCGGCACGGAGATCCTCTTCCAGCGGCTGATCCCGGCCATCAACTCCGAACTGGCCCCGATCCCCCGCATCCGGATGGCGCTCGACGCGTTCTTCAGCGTCATCGAGGAGCACCCCAACCTGTATCGCCTGCTCGCACGCGGCGGTCTCCAGGAAAAGGCGGTCGTCAAATCCGACGTCGTCGCCGAGGACAAGGAACTGATCGCCACCGCGCTCACCGCGCTGCTCGGCGACTACATGCGGATGTTCAACATGGACTCCGGCGCCGCCGAACCGTGGGCGCACGGCATCGTCGGCATGGTGCAGAGCACCGGCGAATGGTGGCTGGACCGGCGCTCGATGGGCCGTGACAGCGTCGTCGAATACCTGACACAGATCATCTGGGCCGCGATCGACGGCCTCTCCCGGCAGCAGGGCATCGTCATCGATCCCAATCTGCCGCTCGAAGAGAACAAGGTCGTCCAGATGCGGAAGACCCAGGAAAAGCAGGCGGAGGGGCAATGAGCGAGCACGACGAAGACGGCTACTCCGGCGAAGCGGTCCTCGTGATCGACGGGACCGAGATCGCCACGACGGTCGACCTGCGGGGCTACTTCCAGCCCATCGACGGGTACTACCGCTGGTACGGCCGCGTGGCCACCAACGAGCAGGTGTCCGCGGCCGTCGGCGGCAAGAAGACCGCCGTCGAGATCCGCGCGGGCGAGTACAGCGCGAAGGGTGAACTCTCCGACCCGGACCCGTGGGACCGCTACCGCATCATGGGCACCAGCACGCCGCCCTTCCACGTGCCGACCTCACTGGAAGAACTGAACGAGCTCAACGCCTGACCCCCGGGCAGAGGTACATGAAGGCCCCCTTCCTCGCGCCTAGCGTGAGAGCCCAGTGAGTCGCATAACCGCTGGTCAAGTGGGTGTTGCGGCGACAGAGGCGGGCTCGCCACAGTGGCATGACACCTTCTCGACTGTCCACAAGGGACATCGGAGGGGCGACAGTGTCCGATTCGGGCGTTTTCCGACCGGGTCGTGAGTGAAAAAGACGGTTCTAGCCCTCATTCTCACTCACGACCTCAGTCGAAAAACGTACATATAGGCATCAAATGGACATCCGGCGGTCTAATAGCGTCCTTAATGGACACTCGATGCTCAAGACACCCTGTCGACCGCGCCCTTCGGAAGTCCAGTTCGAATCGCCAAGTGCGCCACCGGTCCGACTTCGCCGGGACCCTTGCGTCTAGCGCAAGGAAGGGTGCCTCCATGTACCTCGCGGCTGCCCCCGAACGCGAGGAGAGCAAGGGACCTTTGCTCTCGTTCGTTAGCACGCTAACAAAAGAGAGCAAAGGTCCCTTGCTCTCTTTTCGCAGGTCAGCCGCGCCGCTGAGCGGGCACCCGCCCAGCGGACAGCAGGTACTTCGGCCAGCTTGACAGCTTGTTCATCGCCCATTCCAGCGGCCCGCGCCCGACGAACCTCCGCCACAACACGGCCGCGGTCAGCGCGACCGCCGAGAACTCGACGAAGTGCAGCACGCTGAAGATCGAATCGCCGTCGCTCTCGTCCCACAGCAGCGCGATCGCCACGAAATGCAGCACGTACGCGCTCAGCACCCGCCCGCCCAGATCCGAAAGCGGCCGCAGCACGCGTTCGAACTTCGGCATCAGCAGCTGGCAGCCGCCGATCACCGCCGCCGCGATCCCGATCGAGATCAGCAGGTCGAACGGCGTGTACGAAGTGCCCGTCGGCAGCAATTCCCAGGCCCAGCTGGTGGTCGGCGGCGTGCCGTGGATCCAGGTCTGATGGAGCCGGAAGAATTCCGGCGATGTCATCCCCGCCTGCGCGGCGGCCGGTTCGAGTGAGCGGTAGACGGCCTGCATGCCACCGAGCGGCCCGGTCGCGATCCAGGACACGACGTAGCCGCCCACCGCGAGCGCCGACCCGCCGAAGAACAGCCGGCGGCATACGCTGCGCGAGGTCAGGTCCATCCGCCCGAGCGACATCCCCGCGAACACGTACGCCATCAGCGTCAACGCGGGAAAGGTTCCGGTCAGGACGAGAACGGTCGCGGCCTTCAGCAATCCGGTCGACGTGACATCGTCCGCGGTCAGGTCCGGCGCGAAGAAGAGCAGGTCGCGGGGAAGCAGGTGCGCTCTGATCAGATGCGAGAGCAGCGGGCCCGCCACGGCGACGACGACCGCGGCGATCGCCAGGGCCTTCGCGCCCGCGCGCAGCCACGGGATCACGAAGAGGAAACAGGCCCCGTAGTAGGCCAGGATCACCATGTAGCCGGTCTCGAGGCTGGTCAGCCACAGCCCCAACGCCACCAGCAGCGGTGCCCGGGTCGCCAGCTTGAGCGCGACTCGCGTCCGGTCGCGGCCCATCTTCGGACGGCGTCCGCCGGACATCAGGGCGATCGAGACCCCGGCCAGTACCGCGAACAACGCCGCGGAGTGTCCTTCGAACGGTTTGAACAGCACCCCGACGCCGCCTCTGGCGGGATCTGGACCGACATGTACCGCGTACATGCCGAGGACGGCCAGGCCGCGGGCGACGTCGATGCCGGTCAGCCGCCCAGCGATCCGTTTGCCTTGGTCGGGAACTGTACGCACGCCGTCGACCAGCGCGCGGTCCATCACAGTGACGCCGTCCACCTCATTTCTCGGCTAGGCCCCCTGCCGTCCCCGCCTTAGCGTGACGATCAAATCTGAGAGCTGGCTGAGACGCGGCGGTGACGCCACTGTGACATCCGACTACAACCCGATCGGGTTAACCACCCACAGCGAAGCCGACCTTGCGAACGTCCGACGCCGCGATCTCGACGTAGGCGATCCGGTCGGTGGGCACGATGTACTTCCGGCCCTTTTCGTCGTCGAGGCGGAAGATCCCGTCGCCGGCCCTCAAGGCGTTCGCGACCAGTTCCTCGACCTCGTCGGGCGACTGGCCGCTGGACACCACGAGCTCTCGCGGCGTGTCCTTGATGCCGATCTTGACCTCCACGTGGGACCTCCGCTTGAAAGTTCGTAATTGCTGGCCCCGCCAAGGCTAGCCGAAGAGACGTCAGCCGAGCCCCAGCACCTGCATGCGTTTGGTGTGCCCCTGCTGCAACCGGCGGAACAGCGCGGCGATTCCCGAAAGGTCGCCCGAACCTTCGACGATCAGTTCGGCGAGCCCGTCCCGCTCGGCGACGACGTACTGGGCCTGCGTCAACGCCTCGCCCAGCAGGCGACGGCCCCACAGCGCGAGTTTGTCGCGGGCCTTCGGGTCTGCCTCGATCCCGGCCGCGACTTCGCGTTCGGCGAACGCGGAGTGCCCCGTGTCGGCGAGCACGGTGAGCACCAGATCCTTGGTCTCGGGGTCGAGCCAGCTGGCCATCTCGCGGTAGAGATCCGCCGCGAGTCCGTCGCCGACGTAGGCCTTCACCAGTGACTCGAGCCAGGAACGCGGCGCCGTGGAGGCGTGCCAGGCGTCGATGTGCCCGACGAACGGCCTCATCGCGTCCTCGATCGCGACGCCGTGCCCGGCGAGGTGCTTGGTGAGCAGGTCGTAGTGCCCGATCTCGGCGGCCGCCATGGACGCCAGCGCGGCCCGGCCGGACAGCGTCGGCGCGGTGCGCGCGTCCTCGGCCATGCGATCGAATGCGGACAATTCCCCATAGGCGAGTACGCCGAGCAAATCGACTACGCCTTCACTGATCTGCTTTGCCTCCGTCACGGCGGAAAGGGTATCGCCGAACACCCTCACCAGGCAGGGAAGAGACCGATCCCACCTCCGTCGGCGCGGTGGGGTTTCGGCCGGAAAGAGAGCCACCCCACCGCCATCTGCGCGGCGGGGACTATCCGAAAACCGCAGACCAGGTACACTGGCGATCGGATACGACGGATCATCCGTCCCGGATCGGGACGCTGCTGCGGCTGAAGGACAGCCGGTGCGGCCCTGATCAGCGCAAGAATGATGTGCGTGCACGCCATCCTGCGGCATTCCCACGAAGGGCCGCTTCAGCGCCAGTAGCGCGGAGCCCGAGCGAATTTTCGTGGTCGAGTGTCGATCGGTGACCAGGGCAGTGCGCGCTGGTCACGAGAGAGGCGAGCACCCTGACCACGAACGAAACCACAACCGAAGAGAACCCCACCGGCGTTCCGGAGGCCGTCGCGCTGGAGCACAGCGAGTCAGGCCCGGCGGCGCTCGACGTGTCGCACCCGCTGCAGGCGGGCGCACCGGTGGAACCCGAAGCCCCCTCCTTCGCCTCCTTCGGCGTCAAGCCGGAGATCGTGAAGGCGCTGAGCGAGGCCGGGATCGAGCGCACCTTCGCCATCCAGGCCCTCACGCTGCCGCTGGCCATGGCCGGCGACGACCTGATCGGCCAGGCCCGCACCGGTATGGGCAAGACGCTGGGCTTCGGCGTCCCGCTGCTGCATCGCGTCGAGGTCCCCGGCGACGGCACCCCGCAGGTACTGGTCGTCGTGCCGACCCGTGAGCTGTGCATCCAGGTCGCGAACGACCTCAAGGGCGCGGGCAAGCACCTCGGCATCCGCACACTGGCCATCTACGGTGGCCGCCCCTACGAGTCGCAGATCGCGGCGCTCCGCAGCGGCGTCGACGTCGTGATCGGCACCCCGGGCCGCCTGCTGGATCTGGCCGAGCAGAAGCACCTGGTGCTGGGCAAGGTCCGCGGTCTGGTGCTGGACGAGGCCGACGAGATGCTCGACCTGGGCTTCCTGCCCGACATCGAGCGCATCCTGCGGATGGTCCCGGACAAGCGCCAGACGATGCTGTTCTCGGCGACCATGCCGGGCCCGATCATCACGCTGGCCCGTACGTTCCTCACCCAGCCGACGCACATCCGCGCCGAGGAGAACGACGCCGGCGCCATCCACGAGCGCACTACCCAGTTCGTCTACCGGGCGCACTCGATGGACAAGCCCGAGCTGATCGCCCGCGCGCTGCAGGCCGAAGGCCGTGGCCTGACGATGATCTTCACCCGCACCAAGCGCACCGCGCAGAAGGTCGCCGACGAGCTCGTCGAGCGTGGCTTCGCCGCCGCCGCCGTGCACGGTGACCTTGGCCAGGGCGCCCGCGAGCAGGCGCTGCGCGCGTTCCGCTCCGGCAAGGTCGACGTGCTGGTCGCCACCGACGTCGCCGCCCGCGGCATCGACATCGACGACGTCACGCACGTGATCAACTACCAGACGCCGGAGGACGAGAAGACCTACGTCCACCGGATCGGCCGCACCGGCCGCGCCGGGCGCACCGGTGTCGCGATCACCCTCGTCGACTGGGACGACGAGCCTCGCTGGAAGCTGATCTCCGACACCCTCGGCCTCGACATGCCCGAGCCCGCCGAGACGTACTCGTCGTCGAAGCACCTGTTCAGCGACCTGGGCATTCCCGAGGGCACCACCGGGCGCCTCCCGCTGTCGAAGCGGACCCGCGCCGGTCTTTCGGCCGAGGTCGAGGAAGACCTGGGCGGCAAGCGCCGCGGCCGTGGCCAAGGCCAGAGCCAGGGACAGGGCTCGAAGGACGAAGAAGAAGCGCCCCGCAAGCGCAACCGCACCCCGCGCAAGCGGACCCGTGGCGGTGCGGACGCGGCCGCCAAGATCGAAGCCGCGGACGCCGCGGACGCTCCGGCGGAAGGCACCGAGGGCGAAGTCTCGTCAGAAGGCCGCACGCGGACCCGTCGCCGCAGCCGCGGCGCCGCGAAGCCGAGCCCGGAGGTCAGCGGCCCGGCGGTCGAGAAGGAGGCAGGCGACAGCGCCGAGCGTCCGGCTCGCCGACGCCGCCGTCGCCGTCCCTCGGCGACTTCTGATACACCTGCGTCGGCAGACTGAGAGCTTCAGACCGCCTGGCGGAGCTGAAGCCTCACTGCGGCACCAGCCACAAAAGTGAACCCGCCCCGGCCGAACGGCCCCGCGATCTCGGCGGCAGGGCGCCTGCCTCGGACACCGTGAGGTGTGCGACCGGTCGGCGCACTGGCGACGAGATCGCGGTCGCGGGTTCACGGTAAGAACGCAGACCGCGACGTGGGGAGCTAGGGGCACGTGAGCGAACGCTGGGACGCCGCGCCGGACGACGAACCGGCGCGGCCCGTGCCCGCCGAACCCGAACAGCCGTCGAACGGTGTCGAACCGCAGACGGCCGAAAGCGCGATCGGCACCGAGGACGTGCTGGACGCCGAACCCGGCGCGGCGGTGGACACCGAGCCACCGCCGGGCGGGAAACGCGCCCGGCGCTCGCCGTGGAACCGTACGCGGGATCGGGCGACCGCCGCGGCGATCGTGGTGGTCGTCGCCGTCACCGGCGTCGTGATCGGCGTGAACAGCGACAACGCGGCGACAGTCGCACAGGTCGCCGCCACCCTGCCGCCCGGGCTCCCGCCCGCTCCGGCGGAAGTGCCCGGCTCGCTGACCGAGCTGTGGCAGGCACCGAGTTCTTCGACGCCCGTCCCGATCGGCGAGGCCAACAGCGTCGTCACCGCGGACAAGGGCGAGGTGCTCGGCCGTGACCCGTACACCGGCGACGTCCGGTGGCGTTACGCCCGCGATCTCGAGCTGTGCACCGTCGCGCTCGCCGGGATCAAGGTGGACGCGGTGTATCGCAAGGACACCGGCTGTAGCGAGGTCACCCAGCTCGACGCCGGCACCGGGCGCCGCACGGCGCAGCGCAACGGCGACGCCGAACTCGGGACCCGGCTGGTCGTCGACGGATCGCACGTCACCACCACCGGCAAGAAGCTGCTGAACACCTGGCGCGACGACCTGGTCAAGAGCATGGAGTACGGCCAGGTCCCCGCCATCGTGAACCCGAACAAGCAGCCGAGGACCGGCTGCACCTACGGCACGGTGGCCGCCGCGGGGGGCAAGATCGGCGTGATCGAGCGTTGCCCCGGCGACCCGGCCGACCGCTTCACCGTCTACCGCGCGACCAACGACGAAGCCGACGACCCGAAGGTCGACTACAGCACAGTGCTCGCCGGCAAGAACGCGAAGGTCGTCGCGATGTCCGGCGATCTCGCGCTGATCGTGCTGCCCGAACAGAAACTGCTGGTCATCTATGGCGGCGACGGGTTGCAGAAGTCGGCGTACCCGCTCGACGTGCCCGACGCGGACATCACGCAGGATCCGGTGGGCGGCGTCATGACGACCGCGTGGACCGCGCAGGGCTTCTACTGGTTCACCGGTTCGAAGACCATGGCGTTCTCGCGCGAAGACCTCACGCCGCGCTGGACTCTGAACAACGCCGCCGGCCCCGGCGTGACCTTCGGGGAACAGCTGGTCGTGCCCATCCAGGGCGGGCTCGCCGTGCTCGACGAGACGACCGGCGCCACGATCCGCACCGTCGGCGTCGACAGGCGTGGCTACACCGGCCCGGTGGTGCTCTCTTCGGTCGGTCCGGTGCTGCTGGAGCAACGCGGCCCGACCCTGGTCGCGCTCAAGTGACCGGCAGGCGATAGCAAAGGCCCCTTGCCACCGCCGCCCGTCAGCGCGTCGTCGAGGACCTGGTGCGCAGCCGGCTGACTTCCTTCCAGCACCACTTGCCGTCTTCGCTCGCGAGCGTGCCGGTGGCGGTGCCGGGTCGTCCCGCGATGGTCAGCGTGACGGCCACCGTGTACTTGGTTTCGGAGACCTTCGTGACCGCTCCGAGCGTGGCGTCCGACGCCTCGCTGACTCGATCGATGACCTGGTCGATGTCCTTTTCGGCGTTCGTGCATTTGAGCGCCGTCAACGCGGTCCTGTCGTGGGCGTTGATGCCGTCGATGATCGCCTGCGCGGTGCCTTCCGGACCGGACGGTTTGCCGGCCTTGTCGTCGCTCAGGAAGAACCCGGGAGCGACGAACCCGGTGATACCCAGCGTGAGCACCACCACGGCGGCGGCGGCGATGCCCACCAGCAGGGCGGTCTTGCCGTTCTTCGGCGGCGCGGGCGGCCCGCCGAAGCCCTGTCCGTATTGCTGGTTCTGTCCGTACTGCTGCTGGCCGTGGCCGGGGTACTGCTGCTGCGGGTACGCGCCGCTCTGGTCGTAACCGCCCTGCTGATACTGCTGTTGTGGATACTGCTGGCCCGGGTGTTGCTGTTCTGGGTGCTGCTGGCCCGGGTGTTGCTGTTCTGGGTGCTGCTGTCCTGGGTACTGCTGCCCGCCATGGCCCTGGTCGGGCTGTCCTGGCTGGGGTGGGTAAGTCATCGACGGTGCCCTTCGTCCTCGCTGCGGGGCAGCGTGTTCATCTACGACGTGCCCAGTGAGCCACAGTTTCGCAGGGACGGGAGGCTTTTCTCCGGTCGATGGCACTTTCCTGCCGCGGTCAGTTCCACCAGAACAAGCTCAGCGCGGCCGTCACGCTCACCACCACGCCGAGACCCGCGAAGCCCGCGACGCGGCCAGTACGCCCATCGACGACCCGTTGCGCCAGCAAGGCGAGTATCGCGGCGACCGGGTGGCCGATCAGCATCAGGAGACCCGGACCCGGCGCACCGCTGAACAGACAGATCACGGCGATCGAGACGACGCACACCGCCAGCACGGCCATCCCGGCCGCGAGCGATCCGGTCAGCCCGCGCCAGAACCGGCCGCCTTCGGGCGCCTCGCGCTCGTTCCGCTCCGTGGGCGGGGGTGTGGTCGCGAGCTTTTCGGTGTCCGGTGACGACACGTCCTCGCCTGTCCAATCGTCGAATCTGGAGAATCTAGGGCGCCAGCAACTCCCACGGCTGAGCCGCGGGCCCGGCCTCTCGGCCTGCCGCGCAACTGGGCCGGAAGTCGCACCATGAGCAACGGCGGCCCGGGCGCGCCGGGAACAACACGTCCTCGTCGCCGCCGGCGTCCAGCGTATCCGTTGCCAGGCGCAGGTCTCCGGCGGTCTCGTCGGCACGTTGGAGATGCCGCTTGAGGCTCTCCTCGGTGTGCTCGGCGGCCGCGATGGTCCCGGTGGGCACGTGGTGCAACTCGACCTGGTAGCACGGTGACCGCAGCGTCCGAGCCGCGGCGACCGCGTACAGCGCCAAAGCCTGCGAAGAGCGCGCCTCGTACTCGTCCGGCTCACGACGACCGGTCTTGTAGTCGATGATCACCAATTCCCGGCCGCGCTGGTCGATGCGGTCGGCGCGGCCCTCGATGATGAGGCTGGGCCCGCTGCCCGGCTCGAGCGTGACGGGCGCCGAAACCCAGCGCTCCAACCCGACCGGATCGACACTGACGTCGTTGTGCTCGACGTACTCCGCGACCCATGCCTTCGCCCTGGCTCGATACCGGGCCGCCTGGTCGGTGTCTTCGAACCCGGCGTCCTTCCAGTGCTCGGCGACGAGCGCCATCGCCCGCTGCGGCACACGCTTGATCACCGGCAGGTCGAACAACGCCCGCAAAGCGTTGTGCACCACCGCACCGAGCGTGCTGTGCGCCCACGCGCCGGTGCGTGTCGGGGACGGGCGGTCCAGATACGACATGCGGTAGCGGCGCGGGCAATCTTCGAACGTCGCGAGGCGCGCGGGCGAGACTTTCGTCAGCTTGCGCGGCGCCTCGACACCGAAGTCGAAACCAATCTGCTCCATCGGATCACCCCGCCCGCAACGCTACGCACCCCCACCGACATTTTTCGAGGGGATCCCCAGGAAGGGAGCAAGGGACCTTTGCTATCGCTTCGGGCCTCAGCCGAGCGTGCCGGTCCGTGAAGGCCTCCTTGAGGGACCCAGGGTCCGTGAAGGAGGCCTTCACGGCCGCCCGATGCACGGAAGAGAGCAAGGGACCTTTGCTATCACCGGCGCCCGGTCACGTGCCCGAGATGAAGCCCTTCACCGAGTTCGCCACCAGCTCGACCGCGATCGCGGCCAGCAGCAGACCGGCGATCTTCGCCAGCAGCGTGATCCCGCTTTCCTTGATCAGCCGGATGACCACGCCCGAGTACCGCATGCACAGGTACAGCACGAAGTGCACCGTCACGATCGAAAGCGCGAGAGCCACGTACGCGCCGACGTGTCCATCGGCCTGCCGTACGAAGACGATGGTCGCGGCGATCGCGCCCGGGCCGGCGAGCAGCGGCGTCCCGAGCGGCACGAGCGCGACGTTGACGTCGTCGCTCGCCGCCTCGGCCTCGCCGCCGGTCTTACCGGTGAGCAGTTGCAGCGCGATGAGCAGCAGCAACAGCCCGCCCGCGCCCTGCAGCGCCGGGATCCCGATGCCGAGGTAGGACAGGATCGCTTGTCCCGCAACGGCGAACAGCGAGATCACCAGCAACGAGACCAGCACCGCCTGCCGCGCGGCCTTGGCGCGGAACGCCACCGATTTCCGGCCGGTCAGGCTCAGGAACACCGGCACCGTGCCGGGCGGGTCCATGATGACGATCAGCGTGATCGTCGCGCTCATGAACAGGCGCGCGTCGAAGAAGTCCGTGACCGTCACCGGGTCACGACCTCGTAGCCGGTCGCCCGCGCGACGAGTTCTTCGAATGCGACCGGATCGGTGGTCTCGTCGCCGAGATCGATGGTCTTGTTCGTACCGTGGTAGTCGCTCGACCCGGTGCGCACGAGCCCCAGCTCCCCCGCCAGCCCGTGCAGCCGGACGCGCGTCTCCTCGTCGTGGTTCGGGTGATCGACCTCGACACCGGTGAGGCCGTGCCCTGCCAGCCCGGCGAGCACGTCGACGGTGATGGTCGCGCCGCGCGTGTAGGCGAAGGGATGCGCGATGACGGTGACCCCGCCCGCCGCCGCGATCATGTCGATCGCGTCCTCCACGAGCGTGTCCTGGCGCGCCACGAAGTATCCGCTCCCGTTGCCGAGGTAGCTCCCGAAGGCCTCGTTCACCGACGAGACGACGCCGGCCCGCACCAGTGCCTGCGCGAGGTGGGGCCGTCCGGCCGAACCGTCCTCGGGCAGCAGCGACATGACCTCGTCGGGATCGACCGGCAGGCCGTCGGCGGCCATCCGCTCGGCCATCACGCGCAGCCGCCATCGCCGCTCCGATCGCAGCCGGGCTTGCTCGGCGACGACCGCCGGCGACGCCGGGTCGAAGAGGTACGCGAGCAGATGGACGCTGATATGCCGTCCGGTCACCGGGTCGACGGAGATCGTGGACAACTCGGCGCCGGGCACCAGGGTGAGCCCTTGCGGGAGTGCCTCGGCGGCCGGGGCCCAGCCGGCCGTGGTGTCGTGATCGGTGATCGCGACGACGTCGAGGCCCGCCTTCGCGGCAGCGGCGACCAGCCCGGCAGGGCTGTCGGTGCCGTCGGAGGCGGTGGAGTGGGCGTGCAGGTCGATGCGCATCGCCGCTCAGTATCGACGATGCTCCAGGTCACAGCGACTCCGGGACCTGCGCTAACCGACCTTCTTCTTGCCGCGTGCCGCGCGCTGCGCCTTGATCATCGAAAAGCGCTCGGCCTGCTTCTGCTTGTCGCCGAAGACGAGCTCGGAGATCGTGTCGTAGAACTCTTCCGGCTTCGGCAGGTAGTCGATGCGGTTCAGCGCCTGGATCTGACCGGCGGACTCGACCACCATGGTCCCGTACCCCATCATCCGGCCCCACGCCGAACGTTCGTAGGTGAGGTCGGTGACCTTGGTGATCGGCATCATCAGCACTTTCGTGGTGAAGACACCGGTGGTCATCACGAACCGCTTGTCCGTGACCACCAGGCGCTCGACCCACCACTCCATCACCTCGTACGCGAAGCGCAGGATGATGAGCAACGCGGCATACCAGAGGATGTTCTGGATGACCCACGCGGCGGGCGGCAACAGGTAGGAGAACAGAACGCAGACGGCCAGCAACGCGGCCGTCTCGAAGGTTTCCCACAACAGCACAGCCCAGTGCCGGCGGATCCTGATGACCCGCCGTTCGGTGTCGAGGAGATACTCGTCTGGATCGCGTGGGGCGAACATACCGATAGAGTATCCACTCCCCCGCTAGCTGAAGACGCTGCTGACGAAGGTGATCACCGATTCGGCCGAGTCACGCAGGAAGCCGATGATGTTTCCCACGAGGCCCGCGGCCTGACCTGGCTGCGCGATCACGAAGAACAGCACCAACGCGATTCCTGCGAAAGTGAGGAGCTTTTTCGCGTTCACAGCGATCAATCCTGTCTCTTACGGTGACTGACTGCGGATACTGGCTATTCATTTTGTACCGCACCTTCCACCGGCGCGGGAGGGAAGTCCCGCGCTTGGGTCAGCCGGCGAGGGGAAGTGTACCGTACGGCTACTCTCCGTGTACAGGACAGCCATTGTCAGGAAGCCCGCGTCTACCATTCGGGAATGACCACCGTTTCGGACAGCACCGTCCGCTGTGTCGGCGGCATCGTCCACGACGAACTCGGGCGGCTGCTGCTGATCCGGCGCGCGAATGAACCCGGACGGGGGCTGTGGTCGGTCCCCGGCGGACGCGTGGAACCAGGCGAAACGGACGAAGCGGCCGTGATCCGGGAAATGCGCGAAGAGACGGGGCTCGACGTGATACCGGGCAGCTACGTCGGCAACGCCCGCCGCGGCCGGTACGACATCCACGACTACGGCTGCGCGGTCACCGGCGGCACTCTCCGTGCAGGGGATGACGCCGACGAAGCCCGGTGGATCGACGCCGGAACCTTGATCGAACTCGACAAAGAGGGCCAGTTGGCCGAACTCCTGTTCGTCACTCTCCGCGACTGGGGAGTGCTGCCGACGGGGGACATCGCGCCATCTTGACGACCTGCCGTGTCCGATTCGGCGAATGACCCGGGGATTGAGCGGCGCGGAAGGGGAAAATTATCCTTCCCGACACTTCGCCGACATGTTCGCAGAGCCGAATGGGTAAACCTGGAAGTCGGGGCGGCCGCCGTCCGTGCAGGACGCCGTCGCGCACGGTGGTGGGGGGGGGGGGGGGGGGGGGGGGGGGGGGGAGGGGAAAAACACCACACCAAAACCCCCACCCACCCCCCCCCCCCCCCCCCCCCC
>NZ_JBVJCE010000013.1:88875-133016 GCF_055588925.1 Amycolatopsis sp. NPDC041971
GCTTCTGGGGATATGAAGGGTGCTGGCCGTTCCCTTCCCACTCTTTCCCTTTTGGTTTTCTCTGACCCCCCCCCCCCCCCCCCCCCCGCCCTTCCCCCCCCCCCCCCCCCCCCCCCCCCCCCCCCCCCCCCCCCACCTCGACCCATGCGCTACCGGCACGCCTACCCGCGGGGCTAAGCCGGGAGCCAGGTCATCCGCTGCCCGTGCGGGGCCGTCCTCGCCAGCGCCCGCACTTCCGGGACACCGGCGTCCCAGCGGACGAGGCCGAGCACGGCCTGGTCCGCTGGTTCGGCCAGATCGGCCCGTCCGGGCACCAGGAACTCCAGCGCGGCGGCGTAGAACTCCTCGCTGACCCACCACAGCGGCCGGTCCGCGGCGAGTTCCCGCAACGTTTCGATGAAGTCCGCCCGCCGCTCCCCCAGGTAAGCGAGCACGTGGCTGGTCAGCACGACGAGGGGCGCGTCGGCGGGCAGGGTGGCGGCCGCCGAAGCGAGGTCGTCGACGGCGTCGCCGGCGATCAGGTCCGGCCGTTGCTTGCCCTGCGCCGCCGCTGCCGTGCGCAGGAGCCGGATCCGGTCCGGCTGGTCGGCCCAGACGCAGGCTTCGAGCCAGGCCAGTTCGTCTTCGTCGGCGAGGTCCACCGGGGCGCGGTCGAGGCCGGCGCGGGCGGTGATCGTCAGCTTCTTCGGCACCTTCGGCGTGACAGCGCCGGGCGCGAGGTCCAGCGCGCAGTGCAGGCCGACCGCGGTCTTCGCGGGCCCGGCGGTGAGCTGTTCGCCGCCGCCGCACTGGTAGCGGTAGGCGTACTTGTCCAGGCCGAGCAGCAGCCCCGCGCTGCATCCGACCTCGAGCAGCGCGATCTTGCCGCCCGCCTCCTTCGCCGCCGTCGTCATCGCGGGGTAGAGCAGCGCGGCGCGGCGGACCTCGTTGGTCTGCGTGTACCGCGAGGAGATGATCGCCCGCGCCTTGTCCGCCCGCTCCAGCAGGAACGAGCGGAACAGCGGCCACGTCTCCGAGTCCACGCCGTCGAAACCGCCGACGGACGGGTAGTACCGCGAGAGCGGGTGGATCGGGTCGGCCTGAATGAGCCGGTGCGCGGTCGCCAACAACAGCGTCCCGCGCGCTTCGCCGCCGCGGGCGTCGGCCAGCAGACCGGCCACGTCGTCGTCCTCGGACGCCTTCGCCGCCAGGTGCTCGTACAGCGGCGAAACACCGGCCGCCTCGACCGTCGCGAACTTCCGCAGGCGACTCTTGATCTCATCCAGCCCGATGGGCATCGACGCGCTCCCTCTTCCCGTTCGTGACACCCATTATTCGTGCGGGACCGGGCGGCCGGGCTGTTCACCGCCCCTGCTGTCACCGTAGGACCGCTTCGGCACCATCACCTTGCGACGGAAGACACACACGATGGTGCCGTCCTGCTTGTAGCCGCGGGTCTCAACGTAGACGACACCGCGGTCGTCCTTCGACTTCGATGGCGTCTTGTCCAGCACCTCGGTCTCGCCGTAGATGGTGTCCCCGTGGAAGGTCGGCTTCACGTGCTTCAGCGATTCGACCTCGAGGTTCGCGATCGCCTTGCCGGACACGTCCGGCACCGACATCCCCAGCAGCAGGGAGTAGACGTAGTTGCCGACCACGACGTTCTTGCCGAAGTCGGTGGACTCCTGCGCGTAGTGCGCGTCGAGGTGCAGCGGATGGTGGTTCATGGTGATGAGGCAGAACAGGTGATCGTCGTACTCGGTGACCGTTTTGCCCGGCCAGTGCTTGTAGACCGCACCGACCTCGAACTCTTCGTAATAGCGACCGAACTGCACCCATTCCTCCTGCACGAGTAACGCGGCGTGAGCCTGGGACGACAGGCTTTGGTGTTGAGGAGTACCCTCGGCCATCGGTGTCCGGTCGTCAACGCGACCCACACCACTGCGCAACCGTCCGCCGAGCCGAAGGAGGTGAGGAACCCGATGTCCAGTGGCGATAGTCCGCTTCCCAGTAGTCGCAGCGTTCCCCCCTTCACGCCTCGCCGGATCCCCACCTGGCAGGGCTGACGAAACCGGGAACGCTGGCCTAGCCGAGCGGTCCCCCGACCGCTTGGCCCGTCGTCTTCGCGCACCAACGCACGACGTCTGCCCAGGAGATCCCATGCCTGCCATTCCCTCGCTCGGCGGCCTTCGCGGCCGGAGCAACGGCCGTGCCAAGAGCGTCCCCGAACGCCCCCTGCCCGTCCCCCTTTCGGCGTACGTCGTCGACTGCGCGGTGTATGTGGAGGGCAAGCGCCTGCCCGGCCGTTGGACGCACGCCGAGGCGATCAAAGAGGTGCGCAAGCGGCACGCGGGGTTCGTCTGGATCGGCCTGCACGAGCCCGACGCGGTCCAGATCCAGGGCATCGCGGACACCTTCGGCCTGCACGAGCTGGCCGTCGAGGACGCGCTGGAAGCACACCAGCGGCCCAAACTGGAGCGCTACGACGACACGCTGTTCATGGTGCTGAAGACGGTCCGCTACGTCGAGCACGAGTCGCCGGCGACGGCCAACGAGATCGTCGAGACCGGCGAGCTGATGGCGTTCCTCGGCCGCGACTTCGTGATCACCGTGCGGCACGGGAACCACTCGGGGCTCGCCAGGCTGCGCCGCGAACTCGACCAGGACCCCGAGCGGCTCGACCTCGGGCCGTCCGCAGTGCTGCACGCGATCGCGGACCACGTCGTCGACCACTACCTCGACGTCACCACCGCGATCGAGTCCGACATCGACGAGATGGAGACGCACGTCTTCGCGCCGCGCTCCAAGGTGAGCGCCGAGCAGATCTACTTCATGAAGCGCGAGGTGCTGGAACTGCGCCGCGCCGTCATGCCCTTGGGGACGCCGCTGCAGCGCCTCGCCGAGGGCTACACGCGACTGATCCCGGACGAGGTCCGCTCGTACTTCCGCGACGTCTCCGACCACTTGACGACCGTGGCGGAGCGGGTCGCGAACTTCGACGAGCTGCTGACCACCCTGGTGGACGCCACCCTGGCGAAGATCACCCTCCAGCAGAACACCGACATGCGCAAGATCACCGCGTGGGCGGCGATCATCGCGGTCCCGACGGCGCTCGCCGGCATCTACGGGATGAACTTCGACTACATGCCGGAACTGCATTGGCGCTTCGGTTACCCGGTGGCGATGACGGTCATCTTCGGCGTCTGCATCCTGCTCTACCGAATATTCAGGAAGAACCGCTGGCTCTGACCCTTCTTCCGCGTTCGGCAGTTCTGGAGTTCCCTCATGCCAAGGATCCTGACCAACCTCAAGTTCTGGGCGCTGGCCTTCTGCGTCGTCTGGCTGGGCATCGTGATCGCGATCATCGCCAAGGACCCCGCGTTCGCGCACGGCCCGAAGTAACGCGTCCGGCATTACGCTGGAGCGTGTGAAAGCGCTGGTCGTCTCAGACGAGGTCGAAGAGCGGTTGTGGACGTCCGCCGTCCACCACCTGCCGGCCGACCTCGACCTCGTCGTCGGTGCCGGCGACCTGCCGTACGACTACCTCGAGTTCCTGGCGGGCGCGCTCGACGTGCCGTGCGTGTTCGTCCCGGGCAACCACGACCCGGACCTCTCCGGTTACACGCGTTACGGCGGACTGTCCCTGAAGGACGGTTTCCCCGCGGTGTGGCCCGGTCCGGCGGGCGGGGTGAACGCGGACGGCCGGGTCGTCGACGTCGGCGGGCTCCGCTTCGCCGGGCTCGGCGGTTCGGTCCGCTACAACGACGGCCCGAACCAGTGGACGCAACACCAGCAGGCCCGGCGCGCGCGGCGGCTGGTGCGCCGGGCCCGGTTCCGCCGCTGGAGGGAAGGGCGGGACGGCCGGGACGTTGATGTCCTGCTCACCCACGCGCCGCCGCGGCACTGCGGCGACCGCGAGGATCCGCCGCACCGCGGCTTCGACTGTCTCCATCGCACGATCGAGTTGTTGCGACCGAAATGGTTGCTGCACGGGCATATCCACCCGCACGGCGAACCCGTGCCGGACCGGGTGGTCGGCGGGACCACGGTACGCAACGTGGTCGGGCACCGGATCATGGAGTTACTGTGAAGGACACCGGTTTTCCCCGGGCGGACGCGGAGCACGACTTCCTCCGCGCGCGACGGCGACAGGTCCTCTCCCGGCTGGCGACCTGGCTGCGCCGCGAGCCCGACGACGTCAACATCATGCTGCCGTTCCACGAGGTGGTCGACGCGCTCGGCTACCTCGGCGAGCGGACGATCGGGGCGCGGGTGATCCGGCTCGATTCGATCGTCGGCAGCGTCGACCGCGGCCGCGACTTCGACCGCCGCTTCCGCCCGACGTCCGGCCGTGTCCGCGAACGCTGGGAACGGCTGGCGCTCGCGACCAGGCGCGGCGAGTCGATTCCGCCGATCCAGGTGTACCGCGTCGGTGAACTGCACTTCATCATCGACGGGCACCACCGCGTCTCGGTGGCGCACGCGATGCGACTGTCCACAATAGAGGCGATGGTCACCGAGGTGCGGACCAAACTGGACCCGAGCGGGATCCGGTACCGCGGCGACCTGATCGTGAAGGACTACCGGCGGCTGTTCCTGGAACGCGTCCCGCTGTCCGGGCACTCGCGGGTCTCGGTGGTGTTCACCGATCCGTGGGACTACGCGCGGCTCGGCGAGCACGTGGAGGCGTGGGGTTTCCGGCTGATGCAGGACGAAGGCGCGTACTCGGACCGTGCGACGCTCGCGCAGCGGTGGTTCGACGAGGAGTTCGTGCCGGTGGTGGAGATGCTGCGGCAGGCGGACCTGATCGGCGACCGGACCGACGCCGAGGCGTATCTGTGGGTGGCTTGCGAACGGTACCGGCTGATCCGGACACATCGGTGGGACGACGAAGTCTTCGAAGCGGTGCGGTCACAGTCCCGCTGACACCGTCCGCGCGTGCTAGGAACGGACCGTTCCTTGCAAATTTTGCAAGGAACGGTCCGTTCCTGGCGTTCGGGACCTACATGTGCATGGCGACCGGAGCACCCTCCGAAGCGCCTTCGGGCGCCTTCGCCGGGGCACCCGACCGCAGCAGCAGCCCGCAGATCACCGCACCGATGACGAAGATCCACCCGCCCCACACGAAAGCGGTCGTGTAAGTGTGCACAGCCGTTTCGGCCGCGAGTTGCGGCGAAGGCGCCTTCCCGACCAGGAACGACGTCGCGGCATTCCCCGCCAGCGTGCTCAGCAGCGCGGTCCCGATCGAGCCGCCGACCTGCTGCGCGGTGTTGACCATGGCCGACGCGACACCGGCGTCGCGGGTGTCGACGCCGAAGGTCGCGACGCTCATCGCGGGCGCCATCGCGAGTCCGATGCCGACGCCCATGATCATCAGGGGGAACAGCACTCCGTCGGCATAAGTGCTGGTGGTGTCGATGGCCGCGAGCCAGAACAGCCCCGCTCCGGCGATCAGCATTCCCAGTGACACCAACGGTTTCGCGCCGAACTTCGGCAACAGGATCGCGGTCGCCGAGGTCGCGCTGACCATCAGGGTGGCCACCATCGGCAGGAACGCGACCCCGCTCTGCACCGGCGTGAACCGGAGGTTCAGCTGGATGTAGAAGGTGAGGAACAGGAAGATCGAGAACATCCCGATGGCGAGCAGGAACATCGCGAGATACGAGCCACCGCGGTCGCGGTCGAGCAGCACGCGCAGCGGCAGGAGCGGATGTTCGGCACGCTGCTGGATCGCCACGAACGCGGCGAGCAGTACGACACCGGCGGCGAGGAATCCCCAGACCGTGATCGAGGACCACGAGTCGCGTTCGGCGTTCGCGAAGCCGTAGACCAGCGCGAACAGACCGGCCGAGGCGGTGATGGTGCCCGGGATGTCGAGCTTCGGGCGCGGGCCCTCGGTCTCGAAGTTCTTCAGCAGCACGGCCGAACCGGCGAACGCGATCACCGCGAAGACGATGTTGACGTACATCGACCAGCGCCAGTCGAGGTACTCGGTCAGCACGCCGCCGAGCAGCAGGCCGATCGCCGCGCCGCCACCGCCGATCGCGCCGAAGACGCCGAAGGCCTTACCGCGCTCCTTCGGGTCGGTGAAGGTCGTGGTCAGCAGCGAGAGGGCCGCCGGGGCGAGAAGAGCGCCGAAGACACCCTGGGCGGCACGGGCGACGAGCAGCATTTCGATGCTGGTGGCGGCACCGCCGATCGCCGACACGATGGCGAAACCGGCGAGCCCGACGAGAAACGCGCGCTTGCGGCCGAAGAGGTCCGCGAGCCGCCCGCCCAGCAAGAGCAGGCTGCCGAACGCGAGCGCGTAGGCGGTGACGACCCACTGGCGGGCGTCGTTCGAGAAGTCGAGGTCTTGCTGCGCCGACGGGAGCGCGATGTTCACGACGGTGGCGTCGAGCACCACCATCAGCTGGGCGAGGCCGATCATCACCAGGATCAGCCATCTCCTGGCGTGGTGCGGATTGGTGTGCTGCGCGGCCGCGTCCCCCTGCGGCGTGGCGACAGCGGCGGATGAATCAGGCATACGGGCAATTTCCTCACGGATAGTGACGAAGAAGCTATGTGGAGTAGGTATCTCCCCTTTCGTCGCCAAGGTACACAAGAAGTGGAGAAGTGTCCTCTACTTCGTTTGTTAAGCTGGACGAATGGCTCGGGACCTCGCTCCCGCCGTACCGGCGCGGCCGTTGCGGCGCGACGCTGAACTCAATCGGCAGCGCATCATCGCGGCGGCACGCGATGTCTTCGGCGAACGCGGACTCGAAGCGACGCTCGACGACGTGGCGCATCACGCCGGTGTCGGCGTCGGCACCGTCTATCGCCGTTTCCCGAGTAAGGAACACCTGGTCGAAGCGATGTTCGTCGACCAGTTCGAGACGATCCGCCAGTTCGCCGAAGAGGCTCTTCGCGCCGAAGACCCCTGGGAAGGCTTCACCACCTTCACCTGGCGCGCGGCCGAATTGCACGCCGGTGACCGCGGGTTACGCGAAGTCATGCTGTCGAACGTCTTCGGCCAGGAACGCGTCGCCGAGGCGAAAACGCGCATGGTGCCGTTGATCACACAGCTCGTCGAGCGGGCTCAGGCCGTCGGCGCTCTCCGCGCCGATTTCATGACGACGGACGTGCCACTGCTGCATCAGATGATCGGCTCGGTCATCGAGTTCACCCACGGTATCCAGCCGGATCTGTGGCGCCGGTGCCTCGCCATGCTGCTGGACGGCCTGCGCGCCGAACCCGGCCGCGCCACACCGCTGCCGCATCCGCCGCTGGATGTCGAAGCACTGGACGAGGCGATGTGCTCCTTCCGGCTGCCCAAGCTGCGCTAGCCCCGCATTCAGTCCTCTGAATGCGCTCCTTGCACGCGCAACTACCGCGTTCAGTCCTCTGAATGCCTACGGGAGCTTCGGGAACACCGCGACGGCGACCTCCCGCGCCGCCGCGCAGGTGGCGTCCTCCGGCGCACCGTCGACGCCGACCACCGATAGCGTCGCCTGTTCGACCCGTTCCGGGGTGCCCGGAATCGGCCGGTGCGTGGTCACCTGGCAGAACGCGCCCGCCGTGGTGACCTGGACCTGCCGCCCGCCCAGCGCCTCCGTCGCGCCCGGTGTGGTGTCCGCCCCGACCGACAGCGAGAAGCTGACCTTGCCGCGGATGCAGCTGTGCCCGGACAGCGCCGGGGCCGGTTTGGTCTCCGCGCCGGCGGCGGCGTCGAGTTCGTGCTGGTCGAGCGGCGCGCACGGGGCGACCCGGCCCCACGAGCGCTGGTCGAGGTCCAGCCGCCCGACCCGGCGCGCGCTGATCACCCCCGCCGCGCTGCCGACCGTCGCGTCGGCGATCCGGCAGCGGGCGGTCCGGTCGGCCGGGGCCGTGTTGTCGGAGGTGACGGCGATGGACAGCCGGATCCCGTCGGCGAAGGTCAGCAGCCGTGTGCAGGCGGTGTCCTCGTTGAACGTCGACTGCTGGACGCTGACGCCTTCCGGCAACGACCCGCCGTATTCGTAGGGCTGATTGTTCGGATCCTGCCCGGAAGTGATCGGACCGGTGGTCACGGTGTAGCGATTGGCGCCCTCGACGAATTCGAGGCGGCAGAACTCGAAAGAGGTCAACGGGGGCTTGACCGCGTTTCCGCCGCCGATCACTTTCCGCTGGTCGACGAGGCTGCAGTAATCGAGCGACGAGTAATCCCCGAGCGCCTCGGAAGCGGTCAGGGCCTCCTCACCCGCCGTGGTCGACGGGGCTACCGCCGGTTCCGGGGTGGAGCAGGCCGCGGCGAGGAACAGGCCGCAGAGTACTGCGCTGAGACTCTTCGAGGGCACCGGAGCAGTATCGTCAAAAGATCGCGGAACACCAGCCCCTACGGGCGAAGAACACAGGGTCCGCCGCGTTTTCCCAGGTGAATGCCTCACCGCGATTTCACGCCCTTAGGGGTGCGCTTCGTCCCGCGGTGGGATGCGGCGGGGCCGTCACGAGACGACAATGGGTTTCACACCAAGTGACGACCGAGAGGGAAGAATCGTGACGAACCCCGTAGCCGCCCGCCTGACCCGACCGCGCCAGGGCCGCATGATCGGCGGCGTCTGCGCCGGTCTCGCCAAACGCTTCGGCACCACGCCGGGCAAGGTCCGCCTGCTCGCCGTGCTGTCCTGCCTGCTGCCCGGCCCGCAGTTCATCGTCTACCTCGTGCTGTGGCTCGCCCTGCCCGAGAGCGAGTACTGAGCAGGCCTCAGGCGTTGGGATCGAAGGGGATGCCCGCCGGTTTGGCCTTGCCCAGATTGTGCTCGAAGGAGCCGTCCTTGATCGCCAGGCTCGCGCTGCCGAAATCGGCGCGGACGAGGGTGTCCCGGATGCCGGGCGGGAACCTGTCCCAGCTGACGAGGTCCGGGTACTGCCAGGCGTTGTAGTGGTTCTCCGGCGGTTCGGTCGCGCTCGCGATGCGGAAGCAGTGGGTGCTCAGGCCGTCCTTGTGATAGACGATCTTCGGGTGGGTCCCCTCCCAAGAGACCTCGGAGCGGTCGTAAGTGGAGTAGTTGCCGTGCGCGGACGTCGAGACGTACCGGCTTGGCCCTCGTTGACCCAGACGACGACGTGTTCGATGTCGTGCCGGTGCCCGCAGCAGTCGATACCCGGGACGGCCTGGTCCTTTTCGAAGTAGAGGTCGTACAGGTGGGCGCACCAGCCGTTGTCGCACTTCGACCGCGCGTAGGAGTTGGTGTTGTCGAGGTCTGACCGGTCTCGGCACTGACCGTTGAGGGCCCCGGAGTTCTTGAGACCGGTGGCCACCGCGCCGGTCGGCGAGATCGCGGGCGTCGGATAGCAGCCGTCGGTGTCGTAGTCGAACGCGGGCTGCCAGGTGCGATCGGCGTCGGTCGCGTTCGACGGCAGGGCCTGTGGTGGTTCGGCCCAAGCGACGGCCGGGACGAGCGTGGTGATGAGGACCGCTCCGACGAGGCCCTGCAGGAGACGGCGTGGCAGCTTCTTCGGCAAGACAGGCGCCCTTCTCTCGATACCGATGCGGGGCTGAGGATCCACGATCGTCCGGTGCGGCGTAAACCGCCGAAGGTGGGGGATCCCGGTGTCCGAAGTGGACAACCGGTCCTCAGGGCGCCATCGCCGCACACGCGTGATCGAAGCCGGAACTCGCGTGATTGGACGGCGAACTCGCGTGATTGAAGCCGGAACTCGACCGAGGCCGGATCGCACGGCGTGTTACGGCCCGAGACACGCGAGATCCGGCCGGAGACACGCGAGATCCGGCTTCAATCACGCGTGATCCGGCTGGGCGCACCTGTTGCATGAAGGCCCCCTTTTCTCGGCTGAGCCGAGGAAAGGGGGCCTTCATGCGCTTTCGGGAGAGGCGACCTAAGCGGTGTAGGTCAGGTTCTTGCCGTTGGACCCGTCGAACAGTTTGATCTTGTCCGCGTCGAACCACAGTTCCACGTTCTGGTTCTCCGCCGCCGAGGACGCCGCCGCGAGGCGGGCCACGATCTGCGACTCGGCGCCGGGAACGTCCGAGGATCCGCTGTCGGCGGCGAGATCCGCGAGGTCGGACGACGCCGCGGCCTCACCTTCGACCGAGAAATGCGCGAACTTCTCCGAACCCATCGACTCGAGGACGTCGACGTGTGCGGTGAACGTCGCGCCCTGTCGGGTGGCGGAGTCCACCAGCGCGGCGTCCTCGAAGTGCTCCGGCCGGATGCCGACGATGACCTCACGCGGCGCGTCGGCGGCCTCGACCAGCTGCCGCACCCGATCGGTGAGCGGGATGTCGCCCAGCGCGCTGCGGGCGATCCCGTTCTCCAGCGTCGCCGGCACGAAGTTCATCGACGGGCTGCCGATGAACCCGGCCACGAACAGGTTCCGCGGGTTGTCGTAGAGGAACTGCGGCGACCCGATCTGCTGCACGTGGCCACCCCGCAGCACGACGACCCGGTCGCCGAGGGTCATGGCCTCGGTCTGGTCGTGCGTGACGTAGAGCGTCGTCGTACCCAGCTGTTTCTGGATCTTCGACACCGAGGTCCGCATCTGGCCGCGGAGCTTCGCGTCCAGGTTGGACAATGGCTCGTCCATCAGGAACGCCTTGGGGTTACGGACGATCGCCCGCCCCATCGCGACGCGCTGGCGCTGCCCGCCGGAGAGGTTCGCCGGCTTGCGGTCCAGATGTCCGGTCAGGTCGAGGATCTGTGCCGCCTCCTCGACCTTGGCCCGCACGGTGCGGTCGTCGACCTTGGCCAGGCGCAGCGGGAACGCCATGTTCTCCCGCACGCTCATGTGCGGGTACAGGGCGTAGGACTGGAACACCATCGCGATGTCGCGGTCCTTCGGCGCCTTCTCGTTGACGCGCCGGCCATCGATGCGCAGTTCACCGGAGGAGATGTCCTCCAGGCCCGCGACCATGTTCAGGGTCGTGGACTTACCGCAGCCGGACGGGCCCACCAGGATGATGAACTCACCGTCGGCGATCGTGATGTCCACTTCGGACACCGCGAGGGCGCCGTCGGGGTACTTCTTGGACACTTTTTCGAGAACGATTTCAGCCATGGGTCAGCCCTTCACCGCACCGGACGTCAGCCCCGCCACGATGCGACGCTGGAACAACAACACGAACAGGATGATCGGGACGGTGATCACCACGGCGGCCGCGGAGATCGTCCCGGTCGGGTCTTCGAACTGCGAGGACCCGGTGAAGAACGACAGCGCCGCCGGGACCGTGCGCGAGGCCTCGGTCGAGGTCAGCGAGATCGCGAACAGGAAGTCGTTCCAGCAGAAGATGAACACCAGGATCGCGGTGGTGAACACCCCCGGCGCCGCCAGTGGCGCGATCACCTTCCGGAACGCCTGCGCCGGGGTCGCGCCGTCCATCTTCGCCGCCTTTTCCAGCTCCCACGGGATTTCCCGGAAGAACGCGGAAAGCGTGTAGATCGACAGCGGCAGCGCGAACGTGATGTACGGCAGGATCAGCCCCGGCCAGGTGTCGAACAACCCCAGCTCACGTTCGATGTTGAACAGCGGCGTCACCAGCGACACCTGCGGGAACATCGCGATCAGCAGGGACATCCCGACGAGCACCTGCTTGCCGGGGAAATCCAGCCGCGCGATCGCGTACGCCGCCATCGTGCCGAGGACGACCGCGATCACCGTCGCGATGATCGCGATCCCGATCGAGTTCACCAGTGCCCGGATGAACTCCGTGGTCTCGAAGATGTCCGCGTAGTTCTGCCACGTCCATTCCGACGGGATGAATTTCCCGTCGTCCAGGGTCTCCTTGGTCTTGAACGAAAGCGAGACCACCCAGAGCACCGGGAACAACGCGAACACCAGGACCAGGATGTCGATGAGGCCCCACTTGACTTTGCGGCCGGGAGTGACCGCTCCACCGATGGCCATCAGCGCTTACCCCCGTTGTCGCTACCAGGCGCGGCCGTGCCGAACACCTTGATGAAGATGAACGCGATGATCGCCACCGTGAGGAAGATCAGCACCGCCATCGTCGACCCGATCCCGAGGTTCAACCCCTTGACCAGGTTGTTGTAGGTCTGCATCGACACCGACGACGTATCCTGCGCGCCGTTGGTGAGCACGAAGATGTTGTCGAAGATGCGGAACGCGTCCAGGGTGCGGAACAGCAACGCCACCAGGATCGCCGGCTTCATCACCGGCAGCATCACCTTGGTGAACCGCTGCCACGCGGTCGCGCCGTCCATCGCCGCGGCCTTCAGCAGGTCGTCCGGCACCAGCGCCAGCCCCGCCATCAGCAGCAGCGCCATGAACGGCGTCGTCTTCCACACCTCGGCCAGCACGATGATCGCCAGCGATGGCCAGTACTCGGTCAGCGGCGCGCTGTCCGGGAAGAACAGGTTGGCCAGGTAACCCGTGTCCGGCGTCCAGGCGTAGTACCAGGAGAACGCCGCGACCACCGTCACGATGCCGTACGGGATCAGGGCGACCGTCCGCACGAGGCCCCGTCCGACCAGGGTCCGGTGCATGATCAGCGCCAGGCCCATGCCGAGGACGAACTCGATCACCACCGACACGATGGTCAAGCCCATCGTCGTCCCGAACGCCGTCCACCAGTAACCGTTGGACAGCACCGAAATATAGTTGTCGAGACCGACGAACTCCTGCTGCGCCGGGAACCTGAGGTCGTAGCGCTGCAGCGAAAGCCAGATCGAGTAGATGATCGGGTAGCCGGTGACGGCGATCATCACGAACGCCGCCGGGGCACACAGCCAGAGCCCGAGTCTGCGCTCGGCCTTCTTTCCTTCACTGAGCCCGGGTTTCTTCTTCTCGCCCGATTCGCTTTTGGTCGCCGAACCGGCGGTTTCCTGCACGGTCACGGGATCACTCCCTTCGACTGGAGCGCGTCGGCGAGTTGTTCCCGCAGCTTCTCCACGGTCGTCCGCGGATCGATTTCAGAAGGCGGGGAAAGGATCTTCGCCATCACGGTCGACGCGTTCTGGTACGCGGGGGTGAGCGGCCGCACCGCGGCGTCCTTGAGCGCGTCCAGGATCGTCTCCCGCATCGGGTACTTCGTGTCCATACTCGGGTTGTCGTCGCCGACGGCCGCGGTCGGGTCGAGCGGGACCGTGTCGGTGTAGAGCGATTCGAGCGTCGGCGGGACACCGTCCTTGAGCGCGGAGAACTTCTGGTTCTTCTCGTTGCGCAGGCACAGCGCGACCTCGTAGGCCTCGGCCTTGTGCTTCGAAGTCGAGCTGACCGCCAGGTTGTAGCCACCGATCGTGGTCTTGGCAGGTGTGTCCGCCTCGAGCCGCGGATAGGTGGTCCACTTGAAGTGCCGCAGCTCGCCCGGCTTCTCCTTGGCGTAGGAGGCGTAGACGAACGGCCAGTTCAGCTCGAAGGCGGCGTTGCCACGCTGGAAGGACTGGCGGACGTCGTCTTCCTTCGAGTTGGTCAGCGACGGGTCGGTGACCCCGGAGGTGGTGACCTTCTTGAGCATTTCCAGCGCCTTGATCGCGCCTTCGTCCATCACGACCGATTTGCCGTCGTCGGAGAGGATCTTGCCGCCCGCCGATTCGACGAGGGTGTTGTAGATGACGACGAGGCCTTCGTACTGAGCGCCGGTGAACACGATGTTCGCCGGCTTGCCCTGCGCCTTGAGCGCCTGGGCCTGCTGGATCATCTCGTCCCACGTCTTCGGCGGCGTCGGCGTCAGCCTGTCGTCGTACCAGAGCAGCTGGACGTTGGTGTTCTTGGTCGCCGCGTAGAGCTTCCCGTTCCAGGTGGCGGTTTCGAGCGGCCCCGGCAAGACCCCCGCCGTGGCCTCGGCCTTCGCCTCCCCCGTCCACTCGTCGGCCCAGCCCGCCTCGGCGAACTCGGCGACCCAGGTGACATCCAGCCCCAGTACGTCGAGTGAGTCGTCCCCGGCGGCCAGGCGGCGGACCATCTGCTCGCGCTGACCGTCGGCTCCCCGCGGGAGTTTGTTGTAGACGACCTCGTAGCGTCCGCCAGAGGCCTTGGTGCAATCGTCCACAACGGACTGGAAGTTGTCTTCCGGCGCGTAGTAAACGTTGATCTTGAGTCCGGTGTCCGAACCACAGCCCGCCAGTAGACCGACCGTCAGCGCAGTCGCGCCGAGTAGCGAGCCGGCGCGGCCTGGTGAGCGGCCCCTCCGGCTCGCGCTCATCCTCTTCCCCATGAGGCCTCCTCACCCGCGCACGCCCGGGAGCGGCGGCGCTAGGACGCGTTGAAGACGCCGCGCGCCAGCACCCCGACGTGCTAGTGCTCAGGCGGACACGCTGGAGTACGCGACCGCCCGACTGGTGTTGTGCAACCTATTCCGGGCGATCACCGCCCGCAAGCAGTATCGGTAACGATTCAGCGGACCGCACGACGAACAGGTGAACCAGTACCGCCGAATGTCAGTGGTCCGGCCCCGTGTCACCCGATGGGGCGGCCGCCCAACGCGAGCTGGGCGAGGAGTTCGCGACCGCGTTCGGCCGAACGCGGCTGGCAGAGCACGTCGTAGCGGCCGGCGACCAGCTGGCTCGCGGAGGAGAAGTCGCGGCGGGACATGCGGTACCCGATCGCCGCGAAGACCGTCCACGCCAGGATGCCGAGCACGAGCCCGCCGATCATGGGCTGCCACGCGAAACCCCGCTCGTTGAACATGCCCAGCAGCAGCCCGATGATCAGGCCGAACCACGCGCCCGACACCGCGCCGGTGCCCAGCACGCGGCCCCAGCTCAGTCTGCCGAGGACACGTTCGACGAGCATCAGGTCGACCCCGACGATGGTCACGTCGGTGACCCCGAATTCCTTCTCCGCGAGAAAGTCGACGGCGTGCTGGGCTTCGCCGTACGTCGCGTAGGAGCCGATCGGCCAGCCGGAAGGCGGTGTCGGCAGCCTGGGCAGCCCACCCGCGGCCCGGCCGCCTCCGCCAAAGGGAGCACTCACGTAATCACCTCTCGCCCGTCCCGGTCCATCTTCTCAAGGACGGGCGAAAGGCGCGAACGTTCAGGATCGGGACTTGTACTCGCGGAGCAGGCCGCGGCTGATGATGGTCTTCTGGATTTCGCTGGTGCCTTCGCCGATGAGCAGGAACGGCGCTTCGCGCATGAGGCGCTCGATCTCGTATTCCTTGGAGTAGCCGTAGCCGCCGTGGATGCGGAACGAGTCCTGGGTGACCTCGGCGCAGTATTCGCTGGCGATGAGCTTGGCCATGCCCGCTTCGACGTCGTTGCGTTCGCCGGAGTCCTTGAGACGGGCGGCGTTGACCATCATCAGGTGCGCGGCCTCGACCTTGGTGGCCATCTCGGCGAGTTTGAACGCGATCGCCTGGTGCTCGGCGATCGCCTTGCCGAAGGTCTTGCGCTGCTGGGCGTACTCGACGGCGAGTTCGAACGCGCGGATCGCGATGCCGCAGGCGCGCGCGGCGACGTTCACGCGGCCGACCTCGACACCGTCCATCATGTACGCGAAGCCCTTGCCCGGCGCTTCGCCGAGGACCTTGTCCGCGCCGATCTTGTAGCCGTCGAACACGGCTTCGGTGGTGTCGACGCCCTTGTAACCCATTTTGTCGATCTTGCCGGGGATGGTGAGACCGGGGGCGACCTCGCCGAAGCCCTCGGGCTTCTCGACCAGGAACGTGGTGAGGTTCTGATGGGCCTTCTCGGCGCCCTCGTCGGTCTTGACGAGCAGCGCGATCAGGTTGGAGCTGCCGCCGTTGGTCAGCCACATCTTCGAACCGTCGATGACGTAACCGTCGTCGGTCTTGCGGGCGCGGGTCTTGATCGCGGCGACGTCGGAGCCGAGGTCCGGCTCGGACATCGAGAACGAGCCACGGACCTCACCGGTCGCCATCCGCGGCAGGAAGTGCTGTTTCTGCTCCGGCGTCCCGTGTTGCTTGATCATGTGCGCCACGATGAAGTGCGTGTTGATCACGCCGGAGACGCTCATCCAGCCGCGCGCGATCTCCTCGACCACGAGCGCGTACGTCAGGAGTGACTCGCCGAGGCCGCCGTACTCCTCCGGGATGGTGAGCCCGAACAGGCCCATCTCCTTCATCCCCTCGACGATGTCGGTGGGATAGGTGTCGGAATGCTCGAGCTCCTGCGCGCGCGGGATGACCTCCTTGTCCACGAACTGGCGGACCGTGGCCAGGATCTCGGACTGCACGTCGGTCAAGCCGGCGGTCTGGGCGAGGCGAGCCATCACTGCTCCTAAATTCGCGCGCACCGGGCTCCCGGCGCTGGGTTACCCGCGAGTATGACGCCTGAGCGGGGACCTCGCTATGAGCGCAGTCACGCGTACGCCATCCGTGACCATGGCACTCGTGACAAGCAGATCACTGTCCGAGGGGGCGGCCTGGCGATGGCCGCGCTGATCTTTTCACTCTTCGGGCTGATCGGGCTGGTGTCCGTGATCCCGGGAATCGTCATGGTCACGTCGCCTTCGCGAAGGCCCGGCGCGGCGAAGCGGGCGGTAAGGGCATGGCGCTCGCCGCGTTCGTCGTCGGCTACCTGATCATCATCCTGTACGCGATCGCGATCCCGGTCGCACTGGACATCGCCGCGAAACACGGGGCTTTCCGTTAGCGATACGGTCCCGCACGCACGAGGGGACCAGTACTACGTCCAGCCCTATGCCTACGTGCGGCCGCCGGACCAGGGCACGGCCCAGGCCGGGATGATCATCGGATACGTCGTCACCGGGCGGTGGCCGGTCCCCCTCGTCCTGTGGTTCGTGCTCGCGATCGGTGCCGCGGGCGTCTTGTGACCCGTCCCCGGATACGGTGGTGTCCCGCACGAACCAGGGGGCCAACCGGATGAGCAGTTCCGACTCTCAGGACACACCGTCGACGTCGTCCTACACCGACTCGAACACCTTCTCGGACCCGACTTCGGCGTCTTCTGGATCTCCGGAGACCGTGTCGAACCCGGCGGAACCGCAGCAGTTCCAGCCGCCGGCGCCCTTCACGCCGCCTGCTCCGTTCGAGCCGCCCGCTCCGTTCGAACCGCCTTCGGCCGTTGTGCCGGGCCCTGTTCCCGCTCCCGAGCCGGATTCCGTTCCGGTTCCGGCCGAGACATACGGGCAGGCCATCGACCCGCTGACCGCCGAGCCCGTTCCGTCCCCGTTCGCGGCTCCGCCGATTCCCCCGGTGTACGCGCCCGCGCCGCTGCCGGTCGCGTACCCGCAGCCGTACAACCCGTACGCGATGGCGGCACCCCCGCGATCGCAGGACAACGGGATGGCGATCGCCGGACTGGTGTGCTCGATCATCGGCCTCTGCTCGTGCGTGACCGTGATCGTCGGCCTGATCCTCGGCCACATCGGGCTGGCGAAGGCGAACCGCGGCGAGGCGGGCGGACGCGGCATCGCGCTCGCGGCGGTGATCATCGCTTACGTCGTCATCGCGCTGTACGTCGGTTTCGGCGGGACCTTCATCATCCTCGGCATGCGGGGCGAGCTGGATTAACGCGACTCGGGGCTCGCTCGCGACAGGAGCAAGGGACCTTTGCTATCACTTGGCCCGCTGAGCCGGGAGTTTCGGCGATCAAGCCCGGTCCGATGTCCTTGATGCCACATCGGGGACACTCGCTCAGCTGACACCCGGGCGCTGTTCCGCGTCGTCCGGTTCGCGCGGGACAGGCGCCACCTGACCGTTGGCCTCCGAAGCACCTGAAGCCTCCGAAGCAGAAGTCTCCCGCTTCGGCGTGTTCGCGTCGAGGAAGCGCAGCAGCTCCACCGGGAACGGCAGGACCAGCGTCGAGTTCTTCTCCGCCGACACCTGCACGACGGTCTCCAGCAGCCGCAGCTGCAGCGCCGCCGGGGTGTCGGCCATGGTCGCGGCCGCCTGCGAGAGCTTGTACGACGCCTGGAGTTCCCCGTCGGCCGAGATGACCCGCGCGCGCCGTTCGCGTTCGGCTTCGGCCTGGCGTGACATCGAGCGTTTCATCGACTCCGGCAGCGCGACGTCCTTGATCTCGACCCGGTCGATGTGGATGCCCCAGTCCAGCGCCGGGCTGTCGATCATCAGTTCCAGGCCCTCGTTCAGCCGCTCGCGATTGGACAGGAGGTCGTCCAGATCGCTCTTGCCGATGATGGACCGCAGCGAGGTCTGCGCGACCTGGCCGACGGCCGAGCGGTAGTCCTGCACGTTGACCGCGGCCAGCACCGGGTCGATCACCTTGAAGTACACGACCGCGTCCACCCGCACGGTGACGTTGTCGCGGGTGATGCCGTCCTGTGCGGGGATCGGCATCGTGACGATCTGCATGTTGACCTTCTGCAGTCTGTCCGCGAACGGCACCAGCAGCGCGAGTCCGGGCTGCCGGATGGTCGCGCGCACCCGCCCGAACCGGAACACGAGACCGCGTTCGTACTGTTTCACCACACGAAGGCCGGCCGCGAGCCAAACACCGCCAGCGACGCCGACCGCACTGAGAATCTCCACCACCATGGCTGCTCCCGGGGTTGTTCTCACCGTTCACGGTACGCCCGGCGGGGCACGGAGGAAACCCGGTGGACATGCCTGTCAAGGTGGGTTCGTGACCGGTTTCAAGATCCCGCCCAAATTCCTCGACCGCGCCGCCGGACTCGGCCCCGGAGCCGCCGAATGGCTCGATTCCCTGCCGTTCCTCGCCGAGAAGTACACCGCCAAGTGGCAGCTCGACTACGACGGCGAGGCCATGCACGGTTTCGTCGGCGTCGCGCAGCCCGTGCGCCGCGCGGACGGCTCCCCCGCGATCCTCAAACTCGGCTGGCCGCACGAGGAATCCGACGACGAACCGCTCGCACTGTCCACTTGGGCCGGTCAGGGCGCGGTCCTGATGTACGACAACGTGCCCGAGGACGGCGTGCTGCTCCTGGAGCGGCTCGACGCCACCCGGTCGCTGGAAACGGAGCCGATCCGGCAGGCCGTCGAGACGGTCGGCGCGATCGCGCGACGGCTGGCCGTCCCCGCTCCCGAAACGCTGCGGCGGTCTCTTCGCGAGGAAGCCGCGGAGCTGGTCACCGAACTTCCGGAGTCCTGGAGCGAACTGGGTGAACCGTTCGGCCGCGAGTACATCGACGCGGCCGTGGAAATCTGCGCGAACCTCGGACCCCAAGCCGGTCGGCTGATGGTGAACGAGGATCTGCACTTCGAGAACGTCCTCGCCGGGGAACGTGAACCGTGGCTGGTGATCGACCCGAAGCCGCTTTCGGGCGACCTCGAATTCGGTGCGATCTCGATCCTCTGGAACCGGGCGAACG
The DNA here is from genome assembly GCF_055588925.1 of Amycolatopsis sp. NPDC041971. Lineage (NCBI taxonomy): Bacteria > Bacillati > Actinomycetota > Actinomycetes > Pseudonocardiales > Pseudonocardiaceae > Amycolatopsis > Amycolatopsis sp. NPDC041971. Next base: position 108,064 of record NZ_JBVJCE010000013.1, read on the forward strand.
AGTCCACAATGGACGAAAGATCACGTGGTACGCCTCGGCGGCCGGGGTGGACGCCGAACGCACGCGTGCGTGGACGCTCGTCCGCGCGGTGCAGAACTGGATCTGGCTCCACGAGGATCTCGCCGAGGGCGAGTCACCCGAGACCATCGCCGAAGACCCGGCCTACGCCGCCGTTCCCGGAATCGCGGCTTGGGCATTGCCATGATCACACGAATCGTCTCCCGCCCCGGGAGCCGATAACCTTCGGGCATGGCAGCCGTGAACAGGGTATTCGCAGCTCAACTCGCCGGTTTGCCGGTTTTCGGACCCGATGGCGAATCTATCGGCAAGGTGCGGGACGTGGTGGCGGGCCTGCGCCTGGACCAGCAGCCACCGCGGATCCTGGGCATCGTGGTCGAACTGACGACCAGACGCCGGGTGTTCGTGCCGATGTTGCGCGTGACCTCGATCGAGCCCAGCGCGGTCACCCTCGCGACCGGCTCGGTGAACATGCGGCGATTCCATCAGCGGCCCAACGAGGTACTGGTGGTCGGGCAGCTTTTCGACGCGTACGCGACGCTCGCGGGCTCGGACACCCGCGTCACCGTCGTCGACGCCGGCATGGAGCCGACGCGAACGCGGGACTGGGTGCTCGCGAAACTCGCGATCCGCGAACGGTCGAGCAGGCTCAGCCTGGGCAAGCGGCGCACGCCGATGCAGGTGCTGCCGTGGTCGGAGGTGTCCGGACTGGGGCTCACCGACCTGACCGGCCAGACCCAGGGCGCGGCTCAGCTGCTGATGCTGTTCGACACCATGCGCGCGGCCGACATCGCCGCCACGGTCCGTGATCTGCCGCTGAAACGGCGGCACGAGGTGGCCGACGCGATGGACGACGAGCACCTCGCCGACGTCATCGAGGAGCTTCCCGAGGACGACCAGAAGGAACTGATGTCCTACCTCGCCGAGGAACGGGCCGCCGACATCCTCGAAGCGATGAACCCCGACGACGCCGCCGACCTGCTGGCCGAACTGGCACCCGCCGATCAGAACCGGTTCCTGGAACTGATGGAACCCGAGGAATCGGCGCCGGTGAAACGGCTGCTGAAGTACTCGTCCGACACCGCGGGCGGGCTGATGACCCCCGAACCGGTGGTGCTGACGCCGGACGCCACGGTCGCGGAGGCACTCGCACACATCCGCAACGCCGACCTGCCGGTGGCGCTGGCGAGCATGGTGTTCGTCAGCCGTCCGCCGACGGAGACGCCGACCGGCCGCTTCGTCGGTGTCGTCCACTTCCAGCGGCTGTTGCGTGAACCACCCGCGGAGATGGTGGCGAGCGCCGTCGACGCCCAGTTGCCCGCGCTGCGGCCGAACGCGACCTTGTCCGAGGTCACCCGATACTTCGCCGCCTACAACCTCACCTGCGGGCCGGTGGTGGACGCCGAGCACCACCTGCTCGGCGCGGTCACCGTCGACGACGTGCTCGACCACCTGCTGCCGGAGGACTGGCGCGAGACCGGGCTGCACGACAGCACCGGCGAGACCACCGAAGAGAGCGAGGAGGCCGAACGTGCCTGAACTGACGTCCGGTCGACGGCTCGACCAGCCCCGCGGCCAAGGCCGGTTCAGGTTGAACCTGGATCCGGACACCTTCGGCAGGCTCACCGAACGGGTCGCGCGGTTCCTCGGCACCGGCAAGTACCTCTTCTGGCAGACACTCACCGTCATCGTCTGGATCGTGCTGAACCTGGTGGCGGTCTCACTGCGCTGGGACCCGTATCCGTTCATCCTGCTGAACCTGGCGTTCTCGACCCAGGCCGCCTACGCCGCGCCGCTCATCCTGCTGGCGCAGAACCGCCAGGACGACCGCGACAGCGTCTCGCTGAAGGAAGACCGGAAACGGGCCGAGCAGACCAAGGCGGACACCGAATACCTCGCGCGGGAGCTGGCGTCGCTGCGGATCGCGCTCGGCGAGGTCGCCACCCGGGACTTCCTGCGGAGCGAGCTCGACCGGCTCCGTGAAGATCTCGATGCCAAGCCGCGCAAGGCCAAACCCGACCGCGCCGCTACCGGTACGTAACATGGTGGGGTGACCAGTACGCAGCAACTCCCCAGCGTCGACGATGTCCGCACCGCGCTGAAGGCCGTGTACGACCCGGAGATCAAGAAACCGATCACCGAACTCGGCATGGTCAAGGGCGTCGAGGTCGGCTCGGACGGTGTGGTCACCGTCGGGATCTACCTGACGGTCGCCGGTTGCCCGCTGAAGGCGACGCTGACCAACGACACCACCGAAGCCGTCAAGAAGCTCCCTGGCGTCAGCGACGTCCGGGTCGAGCTCGACGTGATGAGTGACGAACAACGCACGGAGCTGCGAAAATCGCTGCGCGGCGACGCCGCGGAACCGGTGATCCCGTTCGCGCAGCCCGGTTCGCTGACACGTGTCTACTGCGTCGCGTCCGGCAAGGGCGGCGTCGGCAAGTCCTCGGTGACGGTGAACCTCGCGGCCGCTATGGCCGAACGCGGGCTTTCCGTCGGCGTGGTGGACGCGGACATCTACGGGCATTCGGTGCCGCGGATGCTCGGCACGCGGGAGAAGCCGACCAAGGTCGACACCATGATCATGCCGCCGCAGGCGCACGGCGTGAAGGTGATCTCGATCGGCATGTTCACCCCGGGCAACACCCCCGTCGTGTGGCGCGGGCCGATGCTGCACCGCGCGCTGCAGCAGTTCCTCGCCGACGTGTTCTGGGGCGACCTCGACATCCTGCTGCTGGACCTGCCGCCGGGCACCGGCGACATCGCGATCTCGGTGGCGCAGCTCATCCCGAACGCGGAGATCCTGGTCGTCACCACCCCGCAGCAGGCGGCCGCCGAGGTGGCCGAGCGCGCGGGCGCGATCGCGTTGCAGACGCGGCAGCGGGTGGCCGGGGTCATCGAGAACATGTCGTGGCTCGAAACGCCCGACGGCCAGCGGATGGAGATCTTCGGGGCCGGGGGTGGGCAGTCCGTCGCCGACTCGCTGTCGAAGTCGGTCGGGTCGACCGTGCCGCTGCTCGGGCAGATCCCGATGGACCCGCGCGTGGTCACCCTCGGCGACGCGGGCACGCCGATCGTGCTGGCGGAGCCGGACGCGCCGGCGTCGCTCGTGCTCAAGGAGGCGGCGAAGAAGCTGACCGTCCGCGCGCGCGGACTGGCCGGGATGATGCTGAACGTGACCCCCGCGGGTCGCTGACCGCATTTAGTCCTCTGAATGCGGTACTTGCACACGCAAGGATCGCATTCAGAGGACTAAATGCATGAGGGGTCAGGTGGCGTCGGGGTCGACCGGCGGGCGCTCCCCCGGCTTCAGCGGCTCCGGCTGCGAAGCCGTCGCCGGGTAGCCGTTGGGCTTCGAAGCGCCGTTGGTCCCGCTGCCACCATTGGTCCCGTTGACGTTGTTGAGCCCCAGCGGATCCGTGTCACCGTCGAACAGGTGCTGGGTGACGACCCGCTTCGGGTCGAAGTTCCGCAGGCCCCGCAGGTCCTCCAGCGGCTTGCGCAGCTGATCGAACTCCGGGCCCATCTCTTCGCGCAGTTGCGTCTTGGCCCCGGTCGCGAAATCACGGACCTTGCGGACACTCTTCGCCATCCAGGCCGCCGCTTCGGGCAGCCGTTCCGGACCGAGGATGAAAAGACCCGCGACGATGATGATGAGGATCTCGCCCCAGCCGACACTCTCGAACACCCGTGTGAACCTCCGCCTCGGCGTCTTCCCCGTTCAGGGTACCCCGGCCGAACTCGCTAGTCCGAGGCCAGTTTCACGTCCACGACAAGCGAAGACCCATCCCGGACAAGGCGGACAGGAACCACCTCGCCGACTTCACGCGCGCGGACCGCGACGAGCAGCTCCGCCGAGTCGCGTACGAGCCGTCCGCCGACTTCGGTGATGACGTCGCCTTCCTTGATCCCGGCCGAGGCGGCGGGGCCGCCGGGGGCCACGTTGCGGACCTGCGCGCCCATGGTGCTGGAGCCCGCGACGGTGGACGAAGCGTTGATGCCGATGTCGGGGTGGACGACCTTGCCGTCCTTGATCAGTGTTTTCGCGATCTTCACCGCGTAGTCGCTCGGGATGGCGAATCCGATGCCGATGCTGCCGCCTTCGGCGCTGGACGAGCGGATCGCGGAGTTGATCCCGACCAGCGCGCCGGTCGCGTCGACGAGCGCGCCGCCCGAGTTGCCGTGGTTGATCGCGGCGTCGGTCTGGATGGCCTCGTAGATCACCGGCGCGCTTCCGCCGTCACCGCCCGCGGTGACCGGGCGATTGAGCGCGCTCACGATGCCGGCGGTGACCGAGTTCTGCAGCGCCAGCGGCGAGCCGACGGCGATCACCGAGTCGCCGACGGCGAGATCGGAAGACTTCCCGATCTGCAACGCGGTCAGGTTGACGACGTCGACCTTGACCACGGCCAGATCGGTTTTGGCGTCTGCGCCGACGACCTTCGCCTCGACGCGCCTGCCGTCGAAGAACACGGCGGTGACCTTGGTGGCCGAATCGGCCGTCGCGGCGGAGATCACGTGCTCGTTCGTAAGCACGTAGCCCTGGGTGTCGATGACGACGCCGGAGCCCTGCTGACCGGCGTCGGCGCCGGGCTTGAACACCTCGAGCGAGACCACGGCGGGCGCCACCCGGTGGGCGATGTCCGCGATCGAGCCCGCCGGACGTTCCTTGGCCGCGTCGGCCTCGGAGATGCTGGCCTGGCCGGTCAGTTCGCTGCCGGTGTCGGCGAACCACCAGCCGATCAGCCCGCCGGCGGCACCGATGACCAGCGCGACGGCGGCGAGTATCGCGAGTGCCTTCGTCTGCACACGGCGCCCGAAGAGAACCTCCGGAAGGCTCAGCAACGCACCTTGCGGGCGTTTCACGTCCTTTTCCTCGTCCGAGTCCTGCTGGACGGCGGGTCCGGCGAGCACCGCACCGGAGCCGGGGTCGCGCCACGGATCCGAGGTCGTGGTCCAGAGCGGGCCTTCCGAACTGTTCGCGGACGCTTCGGAGCCGTTGGTCCCGTGCGGCCGCTCGAGCACGACACCTTCGGCACCCGGCGGGCGGCGGAAGGCCTCGGCGAGCGATTCCGGCGTCGGGGGCGCCAGGTTCAATCCCGGCGTGGCCTGCCCGTTCGTGCCGGGCTGGTACAGCTTGTCGAAGGCGCCGTCGACACCGCGCGGCCTGCCGAACGTGGCCGCTTGCGCCGGATCGACGGCGGGCCTGGCCAGCGGGCGCGGCGCCAGCCGATCCCCCGCCGGCTCGCCAGGCTGCTGCGGATTCGCGTTCGGCTGCTCGGTCATCATTCCCCGGGGCTGAGATCAGGTTGGCCGGACGCGAGAGTACGCCAAGCCTTGCCCTGGATTCTGCCGTGACCACGGTGAAGTGCGCGTTGATTCCCCGGATCGGCCAAGAAATGTGACACTTGAGGCAACCGTGTCTCACGTCTGGCAGTCTAACGGGCATGTCGGAGAACCCGGGGGCTCCTTTTCCGCCCCAGAACGTCCCTCAGCAGCAATGGCCGCAACAGCAGTGGCCGCAGCAGCAGGGCTGGCCGCAGCAGCCGCCCAAGAAGAAGGGCTTGTCCACCAAGGTGAAAGTGCTGCTGCTCGTCGCCGCGCTCGTCGTGGTCGGTGGCGGGATCGGCTTCATCTTCGTCCTGAAGGCGGCCGCCGGGCCGGAGAAGCAGGCCAAAGCGCTCACCGAGGGTGATTGCGTCGTACTGACCGGGGCCGGCAAGGAGGCCGACGCGGTCAAGACTCCGTGTGATTCACCGCAGGCGCCCTACGCGGTGAGCCTCACTGGCATCGACAAGGGCGATTGGAACTGCAAGGACGGCTTTTACGAGTACGCGGTCCCCAGGCCGGCGCGCGGGGACGGCGTCGCCCTGTGCCTGGCGATCAACGCCAAGGTCGGGTTGTGTTTCGACGACATCGAGACCAAGACGCCGCCGCCGCTGAAGGACTGCGGCTCGGCGCGGCTGAAGATCAGTGAGGTCTTCCCGCAGATGAGCGTGGTGAACAGTCCGTGCGCGGAAGGCACCGCGGAGGTCATCTCCTACGCCAGCTACGGGACTTCGCAGTTCAAGAGCGCGACGATCTGCTTCGTCAAACCCTGACGAAGCAGGCTCAGCGGGCCGAGACGGGCACGGGCGCGCTCGACGTGCTCGGGCTCGGCGTGGGGCTGCGCGGCGGTTCCGGTCGGGTGCCGCCGCCCAGCTGCGCGGGCAGCAGACCGGCGTTGACCCCCTGCGGGGGCGTGAAGCCGGTGTTCGGCTGTTCTTCGCCGCCGTCACCCGAGGTCGCGACGAGGGCGAGGGCGCTCAGCACCAGACCCGAAACGACGACCCCGGCGCCCTGCGCGTACTTCCGCCGGGTGACGCCGAACCGTCCGCCGCCGAGGACGTTCGGCGACTGGCCCAGCGGTGCCGATGATCCCAGCGGGGTGGTCCCGCCCAGCACTCCGGTGTCACGAAGGCCGGCGACCCTGTCGGGCCGCTGGATGGCCACCAACTGGCCGTCCGCCGTCATCGCCAGGTTGTCCGGCGTGCCGGGAAGTTCGGTGTTCTGCGGGATGGAGCACAGGCTGGCCAGGAAACCCGCCGACATCGACGGAGCTCCCGCCTGCTTCACGGCGTTGACGGCCTGGCGCTGCGCGGAGACTTCGGCCGCGCACGCCTGGCAGCGGGCGAGATGCGCCGAAGCCCTGTCCTGGGCGCCGAGGGACAGCTCGCCGTCCACGAAGGCGACGATGGCGTCCGGAAGCAGATGCGACTCGGGGAGCCCCCAACCTCGCGGTGCGGTCATACCCCCACCTTCGCAGACTCCTGCGCCTCGGCGCGACGGCGCTCCAAAGAAGCGCGAAGCGCCTGGCGGCCGCGGTGGATCCGGCTGCGCACGGTGCCGAGCTTGACACCGAGGGTGGCGCCGATCTCCTCGTACGAGAGGCCTTCGACGTCGCACAGCACGACCGCGGCGCGGAATTCGGGCGGCAACTCGTCGAGCGCGGCCTGCAGGTCCGGGTCGAGATGCGTGTCCGAGTAGACCTGCTCCGGGCTCGGGTCGTCGCCGACGATGCGGTCGGTGTCCTCGGGGAGGCCTTCCATCCGCACGCGCGAGCGGCGGCGGGCCATGTCGAGGAAGAGGTTCGTGGTGATGCGGTGCAGCCAGCCCTCGAACGTGCCGGGCTTGTAGGACGCGAGCGATCGGAAGACCCGGATGAAGGTCTCCTGCGTCAGGTCTTCGGCGTCGTGGGCGTTACCGGTCAGGCGGTACGCCAATCGGTACACGCGGTCGGCGTGCTCACGCACGACCTCGTCCCACGAGGGCGGCGTCCATGCGGCCTCGTCCACCGTCACCGGCGTGACCTGGTCCGCGTGCTGGTCCTGCATCGTTTCCTGCATCGGGGAAGTAGGCACCTCCATCAGCGTCTTCTCCCAACTACTCCACCCAACGCGGGCGATGTGCACGGTGTTCCCGTTGTCGAGGACCAGTCTGTCCGGCCTGCTTATGTTTCTAGTGAGACTGGACTGAGAGGAGGCTGAGAAGTTCGGTAGCAGGGAGTCTTCGCTCTTTTGGCGATAGGCAGCGCTAACCTCCGCGTGTGAATTCCGGGACGCATGCGGGCTCGTCTGCCGAGGCCGCCGACGCCGACCTCGTCGACGGGTACGTCCCCGACGACGAGGTTCTGGCCACCGTGCGGGCGCGGTCGGTCGAGCTGGGATGCGGTCCGCTGAGCGCGGGCGCGGGTGCGACTCTGCGTTTTCTCGCCACGACGCTGCGGGCGAAGGCCGTCGTGGAGGTCGGGACCGGGGCCGGGGTGAGCGGGTTGTGCCTGCTCCGCGGCATGGTCGACGACGGGATCCTCACTTCGATCGACATCGAGCCCGAGTACCACCGGGCGGCGAGGGCGGCGTTCCGCGAGGCCGGCTACCCGCCGGGGCGGACCCGGCTGATCCTGGGGCGCGCGCTCGAGGTCCTCCCCCGGCTCACGCCGGGCGGTTACGACCTGGTGTTCGTCGATTCGGCGCCGATCGAGTACCCGAGTTGCTACGAGCGGGCCGTCTCGTTGCTGCGGCCCGGCGGGATACTGGCGTTCCACAACGTCTCGGGCACGAGGGTGACCGATCCCTCACGGCGCGATCCGGACACCCTGGCGCTGCGTGAGGTCGCGCGGGCCTTCCGGGAGGACGAACGGCTGGTCCCGGCGCTGTTGCCGGTGGGCGGCGGGCTGCTGGTCGCCGCGATCGCGTAGCAAGGGACCTTTGCTATCGCCTCAGCACTCGTTCCGTGAAGGCGGACTTGGGGACCACCGCGACCACGGCCATCGCGGCGATGGCGAGCCAAGCGGCGGTGAGCACGATCAGCCAAGTCCAGCCCGAATGGCCGTAGACGGTCGCGCCGACGTTGCCTCCGACGCTGCTCCCGAGGTAGTACGAAAGCGTGTAGAGCCCGCCGACCTGGCCCCGGGCGTTCTCGGGCGCCTCCGCCGCGGCCCAGCCGTTGGCGACGGCGTGCGCGGCGAAGAACGCGCCGGTCAGCACCACGAAACCGGCGATGACCAGCGGCAGCGAGTCGGACAGCGTCAGCGCGGCGCCCGCGATCGTGAGCAGCAGGGCACCGGCGAGTGCCCGGCGGCGGCCGAACCGGCCGACGAGTTTGCCCGCGGTCCCCGACGAGACCGCGCCCATGGCGTAGGCGAGGAAGACCAGCGACGCGATCGCGGGCGAGAGGTTCAGCGGCTCACCGGTCAGGCGGAACCCGGCGGCGTTGTACAGCGCGACGAACGAGCCCATCGCCAGCAGCGCGACCGCGTACTGGACCAGCAGGACCGGCTTCCGGACCGCGGCGCCGAGCCCGGCCAGCACCGCCCGTCCCTGCTCACGGAGCCGCTCTGACCTGCGACGATCCGCCGAAGTGAGAGCAAAGGTCCCTTGCTCTCCTGGCGGCAGGGCCAGCACCGTGACCACTGCGCAGACCAGGCCGATGCCCGCGACGACGACCAGCGCGCCGTGGTAGCCGAACGGTCCGGCGGTGAATCCGGCCGCGAGCCTGCCGATCATGCCGCCGACGGTGTTCCCGGCGATCATCGCGCCCACCGCGGCCGCGAGCCCGGCCTTGCCGAGCCGTTCCGCGAGGTAGGCCGCGGCCACGCCGGGGAAGCCCGCGATGGCGACCCCTTGCAGCGCCCGCAGCACGAGCAGCACCGGGTAGCCGGGCGCCAGCGGCAGCAGGAATCCCAACACGACCGACGCGACCACCGAAGCGATGATCACCGGACGCCGTCCCACGACCTCGGAGAGCGCCGCGATCGGCAGTACGGCGATCGCGAGGGCGCCGGTCGCGACGCTCACCGCGAGCGAAGCGCCACCGGGATCGAGGTGGTACTGCTCGGCCAGCTGCGGGAGCACCGGCTGCGGCGCATAGAGCAACGCGAAGGAGGAGATCCCGGCCGCGGCGACGGCGATCGTCACGCGGCGGGTGGATCCGGTGGCGGGCACGGCCCGAAGCTAAGCCTGGCTAAACGATACGTCCAATACGATCATCTGCCACAATCGATACCGTGCTGAATGAAAGGATGATCGCCCAGCTAGCCCCTCAGCTCGCGTTGCTCACCGCGCTGCGCCGCACGACGAACGTCACACGCGCGGCCGAACTGCTCGGTGTCCCGCAGCCCACGGTAAGCCGCCGGATCTCGGCGCTCGGCGAGGCTCTCGGCGCGCCACTGACGGTTCCCGACGGCCGCGGCATCCGGCTCACCCGCGCCGCCGAGTTGCTGGCCGAAGCCGCCGAACGGGCACTCGCCGCCGTCGACGCCGGAGTGCGCCAAGCCCGCGAAGAGGTCGACCCCGAATCCGGGCACGTCGTCCTCGGCTTCCTGCACCTGCTCGGCAGGTCGCTGGTGCCCACCTTGCTCCGCGGCTACCGCGCGGACCATCCGGAAGTCCGGTTCACGCTGGTCCAGGGCTCACGTCAGGACGTGGTCGACAGGCTGACCAGCGGCGAACTCGACCTCGCGCTGCTCGCGCCCGCGCCGGTCGACGACCCGCTGCTCGACACCGCCGTGCTCGCCGAGCAGGAGATCTTCCTCTCCGTTCCGACGTCGCACCGCCTCGCCGACCGGCCCAGCGCCGCCATCGAAGACCTCGAGGACGAGGAATTCGTCCTTCTCGAGACCGGTTACGGCCTCCGCACCATCACCGACGACTTGTGCGCAGCGGCCGGCTTCGCACCGAAGATCGCCTTCGAGGGCCAGGAGTCCGACACCGTCCGCGGGCTGGTCGCGGCCGGGCTCGGAGTGGCGCTGCTCCCCCGGTTCGAACCCGGCAGCCCGGCGGGCGTCGCCGAAGTGCCGCTGGTGCCGCCGGTCGGGCGGACCATCGGGCTGGCCTGGCGGCGCGACGTGGTGCTGCCGCCCGCCGTGCTGCGGTTCCGGGAGCGGGTTCGCGCGCAGCCCTGGTGACGATCGTCAGGGTCGATCCCTGCCGTTAGTCCACTCCGGCAGGGGTGCGTTTTCACTAACTTCGGCTGAATGTACGACGACATCGTGGAGTTGGCGGGTGAGAGCCCGAGCTGGCTTCAGGCATCAGGCGTCCTGTTCACCGACGCGGGACTGCTGATCTTCGCCGCCTTGATGGTCTGGGTCTTCTGGCGGGCGCGTACCTCTCCCGCCCGGCTCGCGGTGTCGCTGCTGGTGCCCGCGGCGACCGCGATCGCGTACCTGGTCAGCGAGGCGGCGAAGAGCGTGGTCCGCGAGGACCGGCCGTGCCGGCACCTCGTCACCCTCGTCGAATGCCCGCCGACCGGCGACTGGTCCTTCCCGAGCAACCACGCCACGATCGCCGCGGCGGCCGCCGTCGGACTGGCGCTCGCCTGGCGACGACTCGCGCCGTGGGTGCTCCCGGGCGCCCTGCTGATGGGCTTCTCGCGCGTCTTCGTCGGCGCGCATTATCCGCACGACGTTCTCGCCGGACTCGTCCTCGGCTCCGTCACGGCGTGGCTCGTGTTCCGGTCCCTGAAAGGCCCGGCGACCGGGATCGCTCGCCGTCTCACCGCCCATGCCGGAGACGCGCCGACCCAGCCCATGCCCCGGATGCGCCCACGGGGCGACAGCAAAGGTCCCTTGCTACCGCCCCGCAGGTAACCGCAGGTCAGGCGTAGGACGCGACCAGTTCGACCAGCGTCCGCGCCGCGAAACCGGTGGCTCCGGGCACGACGTCGGCGTAGGTCTTGTCGGCCCGCGCGGGTCCGGCGATGTCGAGATGCGCCCACGGCACGTCACCGACGAACTCCCGCAGGAACAGCGCCGCGACGATGCCGCCGGGACCGCCGGGCGCCTGCCGGACGTCACCGAGCGAACCCTGGACGGACTCGGCGAGGTCCTCCAGCAGCGGCATCCGCCACCACGCCTCGCCGACCCGCTCGCCCGCCTTCGTGAGCCGCTCCGCGAGCGCGTCGTCGGTGGCGAAGACGCCACCGGTGCGGACGCCGAGCGAGACCTTCATGGCGCCGGTCAGCGTCGCCGCGTCGATCACCGCGTCCGGCTTGTGCTTCTTGATGCCGTAGACGAGCGCGTCGGCCAGGACCATGCGGCCCTCGGCGTCGGTGTTGCCCACCTCGGTCGTCTTGCCGCCGTAGTGCCGGACGATGTCGCCGGGCCGGTACGACGAACCGGAAACGTGGTTCTCGGCAGCGGGCACCAGCCCGGTCACCTTGACCGGCAGCCGCAGCGCGGCGATCGCGCGGACCGCGGCGATGACGGCCGCGCCGCCCGCCATGTCGGTGCGCATGAGGTGCATGCCGTCGGCCGGTTTGATCGAAAGACCGCCGGTGTCGAAGGTGATGCCCTTGCCGACCAGCAGCAGATGCGTCGTCGCCCCGCGCGGCCGGTACTCCAGCTCGATCAGCCGCGGCGGCGCGGCCGATCCGCCGCCGACGGCGAGGACGCCGCCGAAGCCCTGCTCCGCCAGCCACTTCTCGTCCCTGGCCATCACGGTCAGGTCGGGAATACCACCGGAAACGCGTGCCGCCGTGTCGGCGAGCCAGGCGGGGGTCTTGATATTCGAGGGCGTGTTCGCCAGGTCGCGCGCGAACGCGGCGGCCGCGGCGAGTTCGCGGATCCGTTCCAGTGCCTTCGCGTACGCGGGCACGGCACGCTCGTGACGGGTGATCAAGCGCACGGTCCGCGGGCTCGGCTTCGGCTCGTCGGCCGTCACGGTGAACCGGTAGCCGCCGAGCAGCAGCCCGAACGCGAGTTCCTCGATGTGCTCGGCGCCCGCGTCCTCTGGCAGTTCGACGGCGAAGGCACGGAACGCCTTCTGGCCCGCCTTGACGTCGTCCTCCAGCGCGGATGTGACGGCGCGGACCAGCGCGGCACCGGCCTTGCGGTACTGCCGCGGCTCACCGTCGCCGACACCCGCCAGCCAGCGGACGCCGCCGGTCGGCACGGTCTGCACGTCCCCGGCCTTGCCGGTGGGCCGCACGCCGCCGATCTCCGCGAGCCCGGCGTCACCGTCCTCTTCGGACGGACCGGCGATCAGCGTGGCCAGCGGCGTACCGCGCCGAAAATCGTCCGAGACCTCGATTTCGAGCAGCTTCCCCGGAACGGGGGGTAGCGGGTTACGCACAGTGAGCGACCTCCGGGCGCAGATGAACCGCGACCCCGGCCTCCGAAGGGAGACCGGGGTGCGGGTGGTTGAACGTTGGTGCGGTCCGGCTCAGCCGGTGACCTCCTGCAAGGCCGCGCCGAGATCCTTCGCTTCTTCCGCGGAGAGTTCGACGACGAGGCGCCCACCACCTTCGAGTGGTACGCGCATCACGAGGCCCCGCCCCTCCTTAGTCACTTCGAGGGGACCATCTCCGGTCCGGGGCTTCATGGCCGCCATAGCGTGCTCCCTCCGTCTCAACCGGCGCGCCCGGGTCGCGCTCGTCAAAGCCAGCCGGGTCTACTGTCCATTGTCCCTCATCAGCGGCCGAGCGCGAACGCGGACCGATCTTTTGCCGCCGTATCGGTGCTGGTATGCGGCTCGCGAGGCTGAAAGACTCCTCTCAGACCGCAGTTTCGCCGACTAGGAGATCCCGTGACCACATCCGACGTTCTGCTGACCGCCGACGCCGATGGCGTGCGCACCTTCACGCTGAACCGGCCGCAGGCGTACAACTCGCTGACCGTCGAACTCAAGGAACTGCTGCTGGCGGGCCTGACCGAGGCCGCGGCCGACGACAGTGTCCGTGCGGTCGTGCTGACCGGTTCGGGCAAGGCGTTCTGCGCCGGGCAGGACCTGAAGGAGCACGTCGGGCTGCTGCAGGCGGGTGACCCGGCGCCGCTACACACGGTCAAGGAGCACTACAACCCGATCGTCAAGACCATCGTCGGGATGCCGAAGCCGGTCATCGCCGCGGTGAACGGCCCCGCCGCCGGCGCGGGCGCGGCCTTCGCCTACGCGAGCGACCTCCGGATCGCCGCGACGTCGGCGAACTTCCTGATGGCGTTCGCGAACGTCGGCCTCGGCCCGGACTCGGGCGCGTCGTGGACGCTACAACGGCTGATCGGTCTCGGCCGCGCGGCCGAGCTGATGCTGCTGGCGCGCACCGTCGACGCCGCCGAAGCGCTGACGCTGGGCCTGGTCAGCGAAGTTGTTCCGGACGAGGAACTGGCCGCCCGCGCGCAGAAGGTCGCCGCGAAACTCGCGGCCGGTCCGACGGTCGCGTACGCGAAGATCAAGAACGTGCTGTCCGTCGCCGCCGAGTCGTCCCTCGAAACCGCGCTGGCGGCCGAGGACGCGGCCCAGACCGCGCTCGGCGCGACGGCCGACCACACCGAGGCCGTCGAGGCGTTCGTCGGCAAGCGGAAGCCGGACTTTCAGGGCAAGTAACCCCTCGCGGCGTGAGAGGAACGGTCCGTTCCTTGCGAAATTTGCAAGGAACGGACCGTTCATAGCGCGCCCGGGACCGGTACCGGACCGCCGCGACTAGCGTCCGGGAGTGATCCCGACCCCGCGCCACCTCCAGGCGACAGCCGCGGAGCACGACCTCGGCGACTGCCTCCATCGCTACCGCCGCAGGCCGGGCGTCGCCGGCACCTTCTTCGCCTTCGCTCCACTAGCGGGCGCTCTGGCCATCGGGATCCGCGAAGGCGACACGACCGGAGCGCTGGCCATAGCGGTGTTCGTGTGGACGCCGCTGTTCCTTTGGTGGTGCCTCTCCACCCGAAGACGCCTCGACGGCGGCCTCTACGTCTTCGACGGCGGTTTCGCCGACGTCCACGGGCGCAAGGTCCGGTACGCGATCACCTGGCCCGAAGTCCGCTCGGTCACCTACAACACCCACTCCCTCTGGATGGGCCTGATTCCCGTCGCGTACGCCACGCACTGCGTGATCGAACTGCGGAATTTCCACCAGATCGAACTCAACGGCAGCTACCGCACGCTGCGAAGACTGGCCGAAGACCTCTACGCCCGCGCCGTCTAGGCCGGACACGGCTAGGCGGCCCGGAAGCAGTCCTGCACGTGGTCGTCGACCATCCCCGTCGCCTGCATCAGCGCGTAACACGTCGTCGGCCCCAGGAACACGAAGCCGCGCTTCTTGAGTTCTTTCGCCATCGCCTTCGACTCGTCGGTGATCGCCGGGACGTCGGCCATCGTGCGGGGCCGGACACGCGCGTCGGGCGCGAACGACCACAGCAGGTCGTCCAGCGAACCGTCGAGTTCCTCGATCGCCCTGGCGTTGTTGATCGCCGCCAGGATCTTGGCCCGGTTCCGCACGATCGAAGCGTCCTCCATGAGACGGGAGACGTCGTCGTCGGTGAAGACGGCGACCTTCTCCGGCACGAATCCGACGAACGCCTTCCGGAACGACTCCCGCTTCCGCAGGATCGTGATCCACGAGAGCCCGGACTGGAACGACTCCAGGCACAGGCGCTCGTACAGCTCCTCGTCGCCATGGAGCGGGACGCCCCATTCGGTGTCGTGGTAGGTCGCGTAATCCGGGGCCGAATTGCCCCACGAGCACCGCTTGATCCCGTCCGCGCCCAGTAGACCCGCCTCAGCCAACCCGGTACCCCTCCGCGTACTTCACGAATTTCCGCAGGCACAGCCGCAGTCCCAGTTCGAAACCCGGTTTCGCGACCGGCCAGCCGAGCCGTCCGACGACGCCGAACGGCGGTCGCAGCTGCTCCGCCCAGACGAACGTCGACGAATGCGGCCCCTTCTCGATCACCTGGAAGACCCCGGTGCCCTGCACGATCTTGCCGAGATGCCGCACGACGCAGCGCAGCGGCGGCTCCCAGCCGGTGATCTCCATGGTGTCGGTGAACCCGATGCCGGCGACGCCGGTGAAGGCCGACAGCTTCGAACCCACACTGCGCCCGTTGCCCTCGATGACCTTGACCTCGGTGCCGAGCATCCATTCGCCCTGGCGTTCCCAGTCGGTCAGCGCGAGCCAAGCCGTCCCGGCCGGTACCGCGACGTCGACGGAGACGACGACCTCGGTCACCTGGCACCCTCGCGCTCGGCCTGCAGTTCCGCGACCTTGGCCCGCAGCTCCTCGATCTCGACGCCGAGCCGCCGCATCACCCAGTCCACTTCGGACATCTTGTAGCCGCGCAGCACCATCTGATAGCGGACGGCGTGGACGTCCTCGGCGGTGATGTCCTCGGCGGGCAGCCTGGTCGGCGAGCTGCCGGGCGGCAGCGGGGCCAGCTCCTCACCCCGGCCGAACACCGCGGCGGCCAGCAGGAACACCACGGCGGCCACCAGCAGCATGACTACGAGGTAGATCAGGGCGGTCGTCACGCCACGATCGTGGCACACGAACGCCAAGATCGTCGCGCCAGCAACGCGAGTCGCACGCTGATCACCACCCAGAACACCATCAGGATCCCGCACGGCACGGACAGGAACAGCCTCGACGCGTCGATGACGCCGGTCGCGATCACCAGCAGCGCCACCGAAAGCAGGTTCAACCCGACGGCCTCGCCGATCAGCACCCCGACGGTCTTGACCAGGCGGGTACCGTCCATCCGCCGGGAGAGCCAGCGCATGCAGACGAGGGCGATCACCCCCAGCACCGGCACGATGAACACCGAACCGTGGGTGAACTGGGCGATGTATTTGTACCAAGCCGGCGTCGGTGCGAGCTGCGACCAGTCCCCGAAGGTCCATTTGCGGGCGAACTCCCAGGCGAGCTGCATCATCGGCACGCCGATGATCAGCTTCCAGAGGGTGCGGGTGCCACTGTGCATCCCCAGTTCGGCCTGATAGTCCCTGGCGATCAGATGCACCGGCCCGAACTCGTCGACCGCGCGCCGTTGTGCCTCGTGCTCGCTCCAGCCACCGTCGCGGTACGCGTCGGCGGCGTCGTTGAGACCGTCCCTCGCCTCGCGCAGCAAATCCCGCTTCGCCGACGCCGGGCCGTCCAGCCGGGTGCGCAGCTCACCGAGATAAGCCTCGATCACCGTCATGCCGTGGTTCCCCCGAAACTCCGCGCGGCGACCGTGAGCCGCGTGCTGAACAGGATCCCCGCCCCGGACAGGACCGCGCACGGCACACTGACGAACAGGCGGGCCGGTTCCAGCAGCCTGGCGACCGCGACGGCCGGGGACAGGGCCGCCAGCGTGTCGGCCGTGCTGATCGCGCGGTGATACCAGGACCGCGGGGCGCCGGGTTTCGACCATTCGCCGAAGCTCGGCACCCGCACGAGATCCCAGCCGAGGATCAGCGGCGGGACACCGACGATGACCTTCCACAGGGTGCCGATGACGCCACGCAACGCCAGTTCGGCCTGATAGTCGCGCGCGATCAGGTCGGCCGGGCCGAAGTCGGCGACGGCACGGTGTTCGGCTTCAGCTTCCTCGGCGCCACCCTCGCGATACGCCGCCGCGGCGTCGATCAGACCGTCCTTGGCCTCGGTGAGCGGATCGGCCTTCGCCCTCGCCGACCCGTTCAACCGGCTGTCCAGATCGCCGAGGTAGCAGTCGATCGCGCTCATGCCGTGCTCCCCCAAGCTCGAGGTTCTCTTTCCCGCCGAGGGCTCATTGGAGCAGTACACCGCCGATCACACTCGTGAACTCCTGCCACTCCGCCCGTTCCGCCGCCAGCGCCTTCTGCCCGGAGCGGGTGAGCTTGTACGTACGACGTTTGCGACCGGAGACGACGTCCCATTCGCTGGCGAGGAATCCGGCGCGCTCCAACCGGCGAAGCGCCGGGTAGACGGTGCCCGTCGGCAGGTCGAGCGCACCGTCGCTGCGGAGCTGGAGCGCCTCGATGATGGCGTACCCGTGGAGCTTCCGGCCGTCGAGGACGGCGAGGAGCAACGCGTCGAGGTGCCCGCGCAGACTGTCGGCCTTCATAGATAGACAGTCTACACATCGCCGCCTACCAGGGTAGCCGTGACTTTCCCGGACCGGCCTCAGGGAATGTCCCGGAGATCACCCCGATTTCATAGATTTAGTGGCTACATGTAGCCAGCCTACGTATACAGTGCTCCGACATGGACGCACTCCCGATCGCGAGACTCCAGTTCGCGACGACGACCTCGTTCCACTTCCTGTTCGTGCTGCTCACACTGGGGCTCGTGACACTCGTCGCGGTGATGCAGACACGCTCCGCGTTCGGTGGCAAGCCGGAACTCGCGCGGATGACCCGTTTCTGGGGCAAGCTTTACGTGATCAATTACGCGCTGGGAATCGTCACCGGAATCGTGATGGAATTCCAGTTCGGACTCACCTGGACGGGCCTGTCCGCGGTCGCGGGTGACGTCTTCGGCGCACCGCTGGCCATCGAGACGCTGGTGGCGTTCTTCGCCGAATCGACCTTCCTGGGGCTGTGGATCTTCGGCTGGGGGCGGCTGAACAAATGGGTCCACCTGACACTGATCTGGCTGGTCACGCTGACCGCGTACGCCTCGGCGCTGTTCATCATGGTGGCCAACTCGTTCCTGCAGAACCCGGTCGGCACGCACGCCGAGAACGGCGTGCTGAAACTCGACGACTTCGGCGCGCTGTTCACCAACCCGGCGCTGACGATGTCGCTGCCGCACGTGCTGAGCGCGGCGCTGATGACCGGCGGCTTCTTCGTGGTCGGCGTCAGCGCGTACCACTTCATCAAGCGCACCACGGAGATCGAATTCTTCCGGCGTTCCCTGCGGATCGGCGTGCTCACCTCACTGGTCGGCAGCACGCTGGTGATCGGCTTCGGCTTCGCCCAGTTCGGTCCGCTCGGGGAGTACCACCCCGACAAACTGGAAGGAACGGATCCCGTCGTCGGCGCCTCGCTGGGCTTCATGATCCAGATCGGGTTCATCGCCTTCCTCGCCTCGATCCTCGGCACCCTGCTGCTGTTCCGGAACTGGATCACCAAGGTGCGCCCGCTGTTGTACGTGATGGTGCTGGCCATTCCGCTGCCGTTCGTCGCGGGGATCCTCGGCTGGCTGGTGCGCGAGATCGGCCGTCAGCCGTGGCTGATCCGCGGGCAGCTGACCACCGCCGACGCCGTCGCGTCCATTCCGGCGGGACAGGTCCTGTTCTCCTTCATCGCTTTCACGCTGTTGTTCCTGATGCTGGCGATCGCCGACTGGGTGCTGATGTCACGGGTCGCGAAACGCGGCCCGGAACCCGTCGAAGAGGCGGCCGCGCCGCGCACCGAGCTTCCCGTCCTGAGCGGAGTCTGACCGATGGTGATCCTCTGGTGGTGTGTGCTCGGTTTCCTGACCGCGGGCTATTTCGCGCTGGCAGGCTACGACTACGGCGTCGGGATGCTGCTCGGCAGGATCGGCCGCGACGAGGCCGGGCGGCGGCGCGTGCTCGGCGCCTTCGGCCCGTTCTTCCTGGCCAACGAGGTCTGGCTGGTGGCCGCGGTCGGCGTCCTGTTCGGCGCTTTCCCGCATCTGGAGGGAAAAGTCTTCTCCGGCGCCTACCTCCCGGTCGTCATCCTGCTGCTCGGACTCGTCACGTTCACCGCGGCGGTGCAGTTGCGCGGCAGGCGGCCGGACGCCGGCCGCGGCGCCTGGACGCTGGCGATCACCGTCGGCGCCTGGGTGACGGCGGCGTCGTGGGGTGTGTTCCTCGGCAATCTCGTCCTCGGGCTGCCACTCGACGCGGCCGGGAAACCGACCGGCGGCACCCTCGCTTCGTTCGATCCGTACGCGCTGCTCTGGGGTGCCGGGTTCGTCGCGCTGTTCGCCTTGCAGGGAGCGGCTTTCCTCGCCGTGCGGGCACCCGCCGAGTTCACCGTCCGCGCGAACCGGATCGCCAGGGCGCTGTTCGCGCCGGCGCTCGCGTTCCTGGTCGTGGCGGTCGGCTGGGGCGCCTTCGAGACCACCGCGTCGTGGACCGTGCTGCCCGCGATCGTGCTGGCGTTCGGCGCCTTGGGCCTCGCGTACACGGCTTTGCGCGCGGGGCGGCACAAGACGGCGCTGGTCGCCACGATGACCCTGTCCGCGTCGCCGGTGCTGGCCGTCGGAACCCTGCGCCTGCCGGACGCCCTGGTGTCCTCTGTGGACGGCGGATTCTCGCTGAGCCTCACGGAAGCGGCCGGCAGCACCGAGATGCTCGGCCTGCTCACCGTCGTCCTGCCTCCCGCGCTGGTCGCGATCGCCGCCGTGCAATGGGTGACCTGGCGCCGGAACGACGACCGCGTCGACCAGCGTTCCCTGCTGCACTTCTAGGAGCCTTGAGATGCCTCCCCTTCCCGGATTGCGACGCCATTTCGGCGTGCTGGCCGTCCTCGGAACGCTGACCGCCGCGGCGATCCTCGTCCAGGCGGACGGCCTCGCGACGTTGCTCACCGGCGGCGGGGTGACCTGGACGCTCGTGGCCGCCATCGCGGTACGGGTGTTGCTCGCGGGCGTCCAAGGTTCGCTCGGCGGCCGGTTCGCGGCGACGGTCAAGGCCGGGTCGCGCAAACGGCTTCTCGGTGCGGAGGCGGAGAATCCTGGCGAGGTCGCGACCCTGGTGACCAAGGGAATCGACGCCGGCGACGCCTACCTGACCGGCTATCTGCCGACGCTGGTGCTGTCGGCGATCGTGCCGGTCGCGGTGCTCGTCCGGCTGTTCGCCGCGGATCTGTCGTCGGCGCTGATCATCCTCGCGACACTGCCGCTGATCCCGGTGTTCGCGATCCTGGTCGGGCAGCACACCAAGGCGAAGACCGCCAAGCAGTGGTCTCTGCTTTCCAAGCTGGGCGGGCATTTCCTCGACGTCGTGCGCGGACTCGGCACGCTCAAGGTGTTCGGCCGCGCCGAGGCGCAGGCGAAGACGGTGCGGGCGATGGCGGACGCGCATACGGACGCGACGATGCGCACCTTGCGGGTCGCGTTCCTGTCCGCGCTGGTACTGGAACTGGTGGCGACACTTTCGGTGGCGCTGGTCGCGGTGCCGATCGGCTTCCGGCTGCTCGAAGGCGGCATGATCGTGCACACCGCCGTGCTGGTGCTGCTGCTCGCACCGGAGGCCTACCTGCCGCTGCGGGCGGCCGGGGCGAAGTTCCACGCCAGCGCGGAAGGGCTCGCCACGCTGCGGGAAGCGCTGGCAGTCCCCACGGAGGAGGTCGTCCACGGTTCGCGGGTGGCCGGCCGCGGTGCGCCGCGGATCGTGCTGGAGAAGGTGAGCGTCGCGTACTGCGAAGAGAACGTGCTGTCCGAAGTGGACATGACGATCGAGCCGGGTGAGCACGTCGCGCTCGTCGGCCCCAGCGGTTCCGGGAAGAGCACGTTGCTGGCGGTCCTGCTGGGGTTCGTGACGCCGACGTCCGGCAGGGTCCTCGTCGACGGCGTCGACCTGCGCGAACTGGATCCGGCGCGGTGGCGGGCCGGGACGGCGTGGGTGCCGCAACGGCCGACGCTGTTCACCGGCACCGTCGAGGAGAACATCGCCATGGGCCGGGTGCCGGACGTCCAGGCGGCGGCTCGCGCGGCGGCGTTCGACGAGGTCGCGCGCGGCCTGCCCGATGATTACCGGACGCGGATCGGCGAGCTCGGCGCGCCGCTTTCGGCCGGGCAGCGGCAGCGGCTCGGCCTCGCCAGGGCGCTGGCCCGCACGGAGGCAGGGCTCGCGTTGCTCGACGAACCGACCGCCAGGCTCGACGTGGAAACCGAGGCGGCCGTGCTCGGCGCGACCCGCGAACTGCTCACCGGCCGGACCGCGGTACTCGTCGCCCATCGGCCCGCCATGGCCGCGCTGGCCACCCGCGTCCTCGAAGTCCGCGATGGCGCCATAACAGAACGGGAACTGGTGTGAACGTCTGGGGTGTGTCCACAAAGGACGTCGTCCGACTGGTCCGTGCCGGGCTGATCGGGGCCGGGGCGGAGCTGGCCGGGCCGGCGTTGATGGCGACCGCCGCGTGGCTGCTGCTGAAGGCGGCCGAACAGCCACCGCTGGCATCGCTCACGGTGGCGATCGTGGCCGTCCGGACGCTGGCCTTGGTGCGTGGCGGATTGCGTTACGCGGAACGGCTCGCCGGGCACGAGGTCGTCTTGCGTTATCTCGGCGCCCTGCGGACCCGTGTGTACACGTCTTTGCTGCCGCACCGGGTCTCCCGGCATTCCGGCGGTGACCTCGTCACGCGTCTGGTGTCCGATGTGGACGCCGTGCAGGACGCGATCCTGCGCTGCCTGCTGCCCGCCGGGGTGGCCGCGTTCGTGGGCTCGGTGTCGACCGGGGTCGCGCTGATCATCAGCCCGGCGGCCGGACTCGTCCTGGCGCTCGGGCTCGCCGTCGCCGGGATCGGGTTGCCGTGGCTGTGCGTGCGGATCACCCGCGCGGAGGCGGAGAAAAGCGCTCCGGCCCGCGCGGACCTCGCCGAACGGTCGGTCGAGCTGATCACCGGGCGATGGGAGCTGATCGCCTACGGTGTCCACGAATCCACTGTGGACGCCGCGCACGCCGCTGTCGACGCCCTCGCTTCGAGGGATCGGGCGACGGCCGACCGCACGAGCCTGCTGACCGCGACCGGGATCCTTGTCCAGCTGCTGACCTGCGTCACGATCGCGTTGACCGCCGGGGTTTCCCGGCCGCAGACGGCGGCACTGGCCCTGGGCGCGCTGGCCGTGTTCGAGCTGGTCCTCCCGCTGACCGCGGCCGCCCAGCGCTGGGTCGAGGTCCGCGCGTCGGCCGAGCGGGTGCGCACGCTGCTGACCGAACCGCCGTCCGAGCGCGGAACCGCGGTGCCCGAGCCGGGACACCTGCGGCTCGAAGGGGTCGGCGTTCGCTTTGACGGCAGGGCCCCGGCGCTGGACGGCGTCGACCTCGATCTGCCGCCGGGCAAACGGGTCGCAATCCTCGGACCGAGCGGGGCCGGGAAGACGACGTTGCTGAACGTGCTGCTGGGTTCCGTGGCGCCGACTTCCGGGCGCGCACTGCTGAACGGCAAGCCGCTTGAGGAGTACGACCCGGCGTTGCTGCCGTCGGTGATCTCCGGCGCGCTCGCGGACGCGCACGTCTTCCACACGACCGCCCGGGAGAACCTGCTGCTCGCGAAGCCCGGCGCTCCTGACTCGCAGCTGCTCTCGGCGTGCGCGACGGCGGGGTTCGATCTGCCGCTGGACCGCGAGGTCGGCTCCGACGGCGACGCGCTGTCAGGCGGGCAACGTCAGCGGCTCGTGCTCGCGCGGGCGGTGCTGGCCGCGCCCCCGGTGCTCGTGCTGGACGAGCCTGTCGAGGGGCTGGATCCGGAGCATGGCGACGCCGTCCTGGCGGACGTGCTCGCGGCCGCACGCGGCACCGTCGTCCTGGTGACCCATCGTGAGTCGCAGGTGGCCGGGTTCGACGAGGTCCTACACCTGAATGCGATCAGTCAGGCGCAGCCTGTCCCTTGAGGGCGGTGGGGCGAGGTCTGGGCCAAGCCGCGCACGTCCCGCATCGGCGGCCGGTCACTCACCGACACCTCGGCGACCTCCGGCAGCCATTCGTCGGCTGAAGGCACGAACTGGGTGAGGTGGGCCGGGTCGTCGGACTTGATGCCGCAGCGCGCGAGCGCCGTCCCGAGGATCTGGCGCGCCATCACACCCAGCTGAAGCAGCGAGCGGTTGCGATGCTTGCGTACGCCGAGGTTGACCTGCGCCAGCCCTTCAAGGCCGTAACGCGCTTCGGCGTCGAGGATGAGCCCGATCTCGACGCCGTACCCGGCGGCGAAGGGCACGGACTCGAGGAAGTCGCGCGTCGCGGCGTACTCGCCGCCCAAGGGCTGGATGAGCCCCGAGAGCGAAGGGCGCAGCGCCGAGAGGACCGGTCGCGCCAGCAGTTCGGTGACCCGGCCGCCACCGCTGCTCTCCAGTCGCAGCGGCCGCCGGTAGAACCCCTTGACCAGGTGGACGCCGTCCTCGCAGAGCAGCGGCCCGAGCAGCGTGGGCACGAACGCCGGATCCGGGTCGACGAGGTCGGAGTCGAGGAACACGACGACGTCACCGGTCGTCGCGGCGAGCGACCGCCACAGCACCTCGCCCTTGCCCGGCACCGGCGGCAGGTCGGGGAGCACGTCCTCGCGGTGCACCACCCGCGCGCCGGCGCGGGCGGCGAGCTCGGCCGTGGCGTCGGTGGACCCGGAGTCCATCACCACCAGGTCGTCGACGACCGTGCCCAGCAACGGCCGGACCGTGCCGACGACTTCGGCGACGGTGTCCTCTTCGTCGAGCGCCGGTAGCACGACCGAAACCGTCCGGTCACCCTTCGCGGCGACGATGTCGTCGAGCGTCCACTCGGGGTTCTGCCACGTGCGCCGCTCGAACCAACTCATGAGTAGTGATCGTGCCATGCTGGAGTCCGACACCCTGTCGATGGAGGAACCTTGCTACCGCTACTCGTCCGATTCGTGCTGGGCCCGCTGGTCAGGGCGCTGTATCGCCCCGACATCCGCGGCGTGGAGAACATTCCCGCGACCGGGCCGGTGCTGCTGGCACCCAACCACCGGGCGGCCTTGGACACCGGCGTGATCACTTTCACGGCGATGCGGCAGGTCAAGTTCCTCGGCAAGGCGGAGTACTTCACCGGCCGCGGGCTCAGGGGCAAACTGATGGCAGGTTTCCTGGGCGGCCTCGGCTACGTCCCGGTCGAACGCGGCAACGCGCAGGCCGGTCTCGCCGCGCTGGAAGCGGCGCGGAAGGTGCTCGACGCGGGCGGCGCGTTCGCGATCTACCCCGAGGGCACCCGCTCGCTGGACGGACGGCTGCACCGCGGCCACACCGGTGTCGCCGCACTGGCGCTGGCGACCGGCGCGAAGGTCGTGCCCGTCGCCCTTTCCGGCACCGAAGACCTGCAGCCCACCGGGAAACGCATCCCGCGGCGGGCGAAGATCACCGTCACCTACGGCTCGCCTCTGGACTTCTCGCGGTACGAGGGACAGGACTCGTCGCCGGCGATCCGGCGCTCGGTGACCGACGAGATCATGTACGCGATCCTGGAGCTTTCGGGGCAGGAGTACGTCGACTCGTATCACAAACGCCCTGATCAGAGCGCTGCCTGACGGTTCGGCGATAGCAAAGGTCCCTTGCTCTCCCGCTGCTCGCGCCCCCTGACTCGCCGACTTGCCGCCTCGCCGACCCGCCGCTGCAAGTTGGACATTGGCGACCAACGGGCCTTCTAGCGCATTCCGGGCAGTAGCTGAATCGGTGAAGTGCCGGGAAGACCTCCTTCGCTACCACTCAAGGTAGTGAAGGAGGCCTTCACGGACTCTGGGTCCCTCAGGGGGCCCTTCACGGACCTGCCGGTCACCCCAGAAACCCCAGGCACACCAGTGACCCCACCCGTCACAAGCAGCGCGCGGGAACGCGCCCTTCGCGCCAGCCCAAGTACATGAAGGCCCCCTTCACGGCACTAGGCGCAGTGTAAGGGGGCCTTCATGTACCGAAGCAACGCCAGCAGGAGCCCCCGGGGGGGGGGGGGGGGGGGGGGGGGGGGGGGGGGGGGGGGGGGGGGGGGGGGGGGGAGAAAAAACACCCACCCCCCACACCACCCCCACACCACC
>NZ_JBVJCE010000013.1:133026-214202 GCF_055588925.1 Amycolatopsis sp. NPDC041971
GGGGAGGGGAGGGTGAGAGGGACAAGGCCTCCCGTCTTTGGTGCTTGTGGGGAGGGGCGGGGTAGGTTTTCCGCCCCCCCTCCCCTCTTTCCCCCCCCCCCCCCCCCCCCCCCCCCCCCCCCCCCCCCCACCCGACCCAAGCCCTACTTAGCCCACTTAGGCCGCGGAGGAGGTACGTAGTCCGCGAAGCTGTCCAGAAGCACCGAAGCGTCCGAGTCGATCGAGAGCATGTCCCGGTACCCCGGCGACAAGAAGCCCTCCGACACCATGTGGTCGGCGAACTTCAGCAGCGGCGCGTGGTACCCGCCGACGTCGACCAGCCCGATCGGCTTCTCGTGCAGGCCGAGCTGCGCCCACGTCCACACCTCGAACAGCTCCTCCAGCGTCCCGGCTCCACCGGGCAGCGCGAGAAAGCCGTCGGACAGCGCGGCCATTTTCGCCTTCCGCTGGTGCATGTCGGCGACGACGTGCAGTTCGGTCAGGCCGGCGTGCGCGATCTCTACGTTGCCCAGTGCCTCCGGGATCACGCCGATCACCTCGCCGCCCGCGGCCAGTGCCGCGTCCGCGACGACGCCCATGGTCCCGACCGACGCCCCGCCGTAGACCAGCCCGATCCCGCGGGAGGCCAGCAACGTGCCCAGCGCACGTGCCTCGTCGGCATAGCGCGGGTCGAAGCCCATCGAAGAGCCGCAGAAGACGCAAACCCGGCGCGGCGCCGCCATCAGTGGGTGTCCTCCCAAGCCTGGTACGACTCCTGGACGACACGCACGGCGTCGTCGATGTCGTCGGTGACGTGCAGCAGGTCGAGGTCCTTCTCGCCGATTTTGCCCTCGGCGAGCAGCGTCTTGGCGATCCAGTCGTGCAGGCCACCCCAGTAGTCGCTGCCGAACAGCACGACCGGGAACTTCGTGACCTTCTTCGTCTGCACCAGGGTGAGCGCCTCGAACAGCTCGTCGAGTGTGCCGAAGCCGCCGGGCAGGCAGATGAACGCCTGCGAGTACTTGATGAACATGGTCTTGCGGGCGAAGAAGTACCGGAAGTTGACGCCCAGGTCGACCCACGGGTTCAGGCCCTGCTCGAACGGCAGCTCGATGCCGAGGCCGACGGAGAACCCGCCCGCCTCGTTGGCGCCGCGGTTCACCGCTTCCATCGCGCCGGGGCCGCCGCCGGTCATCACCGCGAAGCCCGCTTCGGCGAGGGCGCCGCCGATCTTGCGACCGAGTTCGTACTCCGGGTGGTCCCGTTTGGTCCGCGCCGAACCGAACACCGTCACCGCGCGCGGCACTTCGGCCAGCGCGCCGAAACCCTCGACGAACTCCGCCTGGATCCGCAGCACACGCCATGGGTCGGTGTGCACCCAGTCGCTCGGCCCCCGTGAGTCCAGCAGGCGCTCGTCGGTGGTGCTGCCCTGGTCACGGCGATCCCGCCGCAGCACGACCGGGCCCTTGTGGCGCTCGATCGGACGTTCCGGGTATTGGCCGTCGGGGAACTCGCTTGTCTCACTCACCCCGCCAAGCCTACGACGTCGTCACCGTCCGGAGCGGCGGCATCGCCGCGAACAGGAGTTGTCGGGTACGCGAACGCGGGGCCCGCCGGGAAGCGGGCCCCGCGAACACGCCTAGGAACGTCCGGTCAGCGCGAACGCGAGCATGGCCGTCGAGGTGAAGTCGATGGCGGGCTCGTTGCTCGGCCACGAGGCGAGGTCGTCGGTGTAGCGGGACTCGGTCGTGTCGAACGCGTCGTAGGGTTTCGTGCACTCCTTCGCCCCGGCCGGGAACGGCAGGTCCGCGAAGTGTTCGGCCCCGTTCGGTCCGTTCACGACCGCACCGTAGAGCACCTTTTCCTCACCCGCGAGGTTGGCCGCCTGGTGGTGCGGGCATTTCGGCGACGTCGTGCCGACGCCGACGACCAGCGACACACCCCACGCGTTGGCGCCGAGGGTGAAGTTCCGCTGCTGCGAACCGAACGCCGCGTAGTGCCGGTCGCCGGTCAACTCCGCGTACAGGCGCTCGGTCGCGGCGAACCCGAAGCTCTTGCTGGCCGCGTCGAACTCCTTGACCGAGACGGCCGTCCGGAAAGGACTCTGAGCCGAGCTCGCGACGCCCTCGTCGAGCTGACGACGGAGGTCGCCGATCAGTTCCTTCGGGCCGAGCGCCGCACCCGGGACACCGTGCCGCAGGAGCTTCGCCAGTTCGGCGTGCGCCAGCGCGCTGGTGTCGTACAGGTTGAGCGTGCTCTTCTCTTCGAGGTCGATGTAGGCCTTCGCCCAGTGCGCCGCCTGTCGCGTCCATTCGACGGATCGCGGATCCCGCAAGGCCTTACCCGCCAAAGCGAGCTGCGTCGCGCCGAGTTCCATGTCGTCCCGCCAGGACGATTCCGGGTAGTACGCGTGCGGGAACGCGGTGACCAGTTCGCCGACGTTCTCGGTCTTGGCCTGCGCGAACACCGAGGCCGCCTCGGCGAGGTACTTCCTTGCCAGCGCCGGGTTCCGCCTCGCCTCGACCTGCGCGCCGAGGGCGAACGCGGCGGCGACCCGGCCGGCGAGGTTCGGGCTCAGGGCCGACCCACCGGGGTTCGCCGGGAACACCGGCCGGTGCTTGACGAAGTACTTGGGGTCACCGGGTTTCACGTCGAGCGGGTCGTCGTCGTGCGGGTTCCGCCAGACGTCGTGGTCGCCGAGGAAGCCGAACTTGTCGCTCCCCGTCCCGATCCCGACCTGGGCGTAGAGCGTCTTGCTCTTCTCGTCCCACATCTTGTCGAGCCAGTCGAGGCCGAGCTTGACCTCCTTGGCCAGCACCGGATCGTGACCCTCACGGAGCACGTATCCCAATTCCGCCAGCGAGTACGCCGTGTTCGAGGTGAACTTGACGAAGTCGCCCGCGTCGACCCAGCCGCCTTCGACGTCGATCGGGCCGCCGATCGGCTTGAGCGGTTCCGCGATCTCGTCGCCACCCTCGCCGACGAACACCGGCCAGTCGTAGACCGTGGCCTGTTTGTCGGCCAGATGCGAGGGTTTGCGATCGAGCCGGCCGGGGACGATGTCGTCACCGTCGCGCTGCGCCTGGAAGAACTCGTTGGTGGCGCGGACCAGCGGGGTGAAGAGCCGGTTCTTGGTGTCCACCCGGAACGTCGGTGAGGTCGCCTTGGTCTCGCCGCTGACCTCGATCCGGTACTTGCCCGGCAGCCAGACCCTCGACAGGTCGAGCCGGTACACCGCCGGGTACTTCGCGTTCCACGCGCCGAGCGAGGCACCGGTCCGTCCACGATGGACGGTCCGGCCGCGCTCGTCGATCACCGAGAACGCACCCGGCGCACTGGACAGGAGATAGGCGTGCTTGGTCTCGGTGATGCCGTAGCCGACCTGGTCGACCCGGACCTCACCCTGTACCGCGGCGACGGCCGGAACCGCCGGAACCGTCAAACCCCCGAGGACCAGTGCCGAAACCGCGGCCACCGCCCGGGACCAGGAACTCACCATCATCGGCGCCCCGCTCCAGAATTAGTTAAGAAACTTTCCTTTTTATGACGCAGGACGCTAGCGCCCGGAACGCCACCAGTCAATATGTCCGTTTCGCCGAGAGGAACCCACCGGATCCGGACGCTGTTGGCGGGTATCCGTCCAGATCGGCCGGATCCGCGCCGGGAAATCGTCTACCGTGGATCCGTGCCGTCCAGGGCAGAACCACTCGGCGCGCGGATCCGGCGGTTGCGCCGGGCACGCGGGCTGACCCAACGTGAGCTCGCCGAGCCCCGCTACGACCGCGGCTTCCTCGCGAAGGTCGAATCGGGAAGGCGCCTGCCTTCGGACGACGTACTGTCCCATCTCGCGCGACGGCTCGGCCTCACCGCGGACGAACTCCGCTTCGGCAGACCGCCGGGCGCCGCCGAGGAACTCACCGACGCGCTCGAAACCGCGTATCGCGAGTTGCAGAAAGGCGGACTCGAAGCCGCCGAACGCGAATTCACCCGGGTGGAACGACGAGCGGCGGAGTACCGACTGCCGGACGTCCAATGCCACGCGCGGTTCTATCTCGGCGAAGTCCAGTGGCAGCGTTACGACATTCCGTTGGCGGACAAGGGTTTCGCCCACGCAATGGAACTCGCCGGCACCGCGTCGCCCCGGTTGCGCGCGATGATCGTCAACCGTGTCGCCGCCTGCCGCGCGCTGTCGGGTGATCTGGGCGCGGCGGTCGCGCTCGTCGAAACAGCGCTCGCCGGACTCCGCGCCGAGGAACCCGTCGATCCCGACGCCGAACTTGCGCTGGTGACCGCGCTGATCCACCCGCTCATCGAAATGGGCGCGCTCCGCCGCGCCCGGCGGGCCGCTGAAGAAGGGCGTCGCGCGCTCGTTTCCGCGCGGCGCAAAGACATCTCCGCGCGGTACCACCGGCAGGCGGCGCAACTGTGGCAGGAGATCGGACTGGTCGACCGCGCGGAAAAGGATCTTTCGCGAGCGCTGCGGCTGTTCACCTCACTCGGCTACGACCGTGACGCCGCCCGCAGCCGGTGGGCACGCGGATTCCTGTGGCGGCGGCTGGGCAAACTCGACGAGGCGCACGCCGAACTGCGACTCGCCCGCGATCTACTGGCCGAGGCCGGGTCGCGGGAAGGTGTGCTCGGCGCGACCATCGAACTCGCCGACGTCCGCCGCCGCCAAGGGGAACTCGACGAGGCCGCCGAACTCGCCGAGGGCATCCGGCCGCTTCTGGATCGATCCCCCGACATCGAAGCCAGGGCGGAGGTTCTCCGGTTACTGGGACTCATCGCGCGCGCCCGCGGCGATCTGCCGGAGGCGACCGCGTTGCTCGAAGAAGCCGCCACCGCACAGGAAAATTCGGAACTGCGCGGCGCGCTCGTCGCCACCTCGCTGCATTTGGGCGACACGTTGCGCGCTCGCGGATCCATCGAAGAAGCGGCGGAAGCCTATCGGCGTGGCGTGCGCGCGGCCGCTATGTCCGATTCCGGGCCGGCCGCCTGAAAACCATACGAAAGTCGCCATATATCGCATATGGCGAGAAAACTCTTACTACACAGGCATTTCATTCCCCGCATGTCGATCTTCACCCGCTCTGCTAGGCCATCCGGCCCATTGACGCCCTCGTGACCGGCCTCCTTTACTCGACGTGTCCATCGGGATAACTCCAGTTATCCGAATGGACACGCTCCCCGTCCCCCGCCGTGCACCCGATCCGGTCCCATTCCCCGCCGCGCCGATGGCCTGACGGGTACACGGTCCTGCCCATGGAAGGTTCCCCATGACCGTTCAGCGAGGGCTCAGAACAGGGTTGGCGGCCGTCGCCGGCCTTGCCCTGAGCATGACGTTCCCGGCGACCCCGGCGAACGCGACCACCGCCACGATCCAACCCGCGAGCCCCGACGCGGTGGCCGCGAGCGCGGCCGACCAGGCCGCCGCGGCCGGTGTGGACCACTTGCGGAAGGGGGCACAGGAAGGCTTCCGTCGCGTCGGGCTGACCCCGGGTGGCGGAGGACTTTTCTACGCCGCTTACGAACGAACCTACCGTGGCCTGCCGGTGGTCGGCGGGGACGCGGTGGTCGTCGCCGACGGCGCCGGGCGCGTCCGCGGCACCAGCGCCGCCGAGACGGCGGCGATCTCGGTCGACACCAAGGCCAAGATCACCGCGGCGAAGGCGACCGAGGTCGCCCGCGGCCGGCTATCCAAAGTAGACAGTGTCATCGCTCCGAAGCTCGTCGTGCTGGCGGGGACCTCGCCCAAGCTCGCCTACGAGGTCGTCGTCGCCGGGACCAAGGCGACGTCCCCGAGCAATCTGCACGTGTTCGTGGACGGCGCCACCGGCGCGGTTCTCGAAACCCGTGACGACGTCAAGATGTCCAACTTCCCCGCCGCCGCTAAGACCACGTCGAACGACGTCAGCACGCTGGGCGCCGGGAACAGCTACTACGCCGGCAACGTCACCATCGATACGACGAACTCCGGTGGCACGTACACGATGCGCGACCCGCAGCGCACCAACATCAGCTGTGCCCGCCAGAACGGCTCGCCCTTCAGCGGACCGGACGACAACTGGGGCAACGGCTCCGGCACCGACCTGGAAACCGCCTGCGTCGACGCGCTCTTCGGCGTCCAGACCGAGTGGAAGATGCTGGGCGAATGGCTCGGCCGCAACGGGATCAACGGCAACGGCGGCGGCTTCCCCGCCTACGTCGGCCTCAACCAGGCCAACGCCTACTGGAACGGTTCTTCGACCACCTACGGCCGCTCCTCGGACAGCCAGCGCCAGGCCACCCCGATGGACGTCGTCGCACACGAGTACGGCCACGCCATCTTCCAGACCACGCCGGGCGGCGCGGGCAGCGGCAACGAGAACGGCGGTCTCAACGAGTCCACCGGTGACATCTTCGGTGCCATCACCGAGCACTACGCCAACAACGCCAAGGACGTCCCGGACTACGACGTCGGCGAGGGCGTGAACCTGGTCGGCCGCGGGCCGATCCGCTACATGAACCAGCCGAGCAGGGTCTCCGGCAACCCCGACTGCTACTCGTCGTCCATCCCGAACACCGAGGTGCACGCCGCCGCCGGCCCGCAGAATCACTGGTTCTACCTGCTGGCCGAGGGCACGGCGCCGGTGGGCAAGCCTGCCAGCCCGACCTGCAACAACTCCTCGATCACCGGTATCGGCATCCAGAAGGCCGGGAAGATCTTCTACAACGGCCTGCTGAAGAAGACCTCCAGCTGGAACCACAAGGCGGCCCGCAAGGCCACGCTGGAAGCGGCGCTCGCGCTGTACCCGGGTTCCTGCACCGAGTTCACCACCACCAAGGCGGCGTGGGACGCGATCAGCGTGACCGCGGCGACCGGCGAACCGACGTCGTGTACCCCGCAGGGCAACGACTTCTCGGTCGGCGTCACCCCGGCGTCGGGTTCCGTCAAGCCGGGCGAATCGGCCACCGTCACGGTGAACACCGCGACCACCAACGGCACGGCGCAGTCCGTGGCGCTCAGCGCCAGTGGCCTCCCGGCCGGGGCGACCGCGACGTTCAACCCCGCTTCGGTGCAGTCCGGTACCTCCTCGACGCTCACCATCGCGACGTCGGCGAGCACCCCTGACGGCACCAGCACCATCACGGTGACCGGTACCGCGGCCAGCGGCGCGCACACCGCGCGGTACACGCTGACCGTCGGCACCGGTGGCAACATCCGGACGTTCAGCAACGGCAACGATTACGCGCTGAACGACTACGCCACGGTGAACAGCCCGATCACCTCGACCGCGACCGGTAACGCGGTGTCGCCGGTGAAGGTGACGGTCACCGGGACGCACACCTGCTCCGAGGACGTCCGGATCAGCCTGAAGGCCCCCGACGGCAGCACGTATTCGGTCAAGGCCACCGGTTCCCTGCCCTGCACCGATCTGGGCACCCGGAACTACTCGGTGAACGTGACCAACGAAGTCGCCGCCGGCACTTGGACCCTCGTGCTCTACGACGCCTACGCGCAGGACACCGGCACGCTCGACAGCTGGTCGATCACCGTCTAGCTCCCGCCCCCACGGCCTCCTTGAGGAACCCAAAGTCCCTCAAGGAGGCCTTCACGGACCATCCTCCAGAAAGGAAGACCCCGGCATGAAGTGGGGAAAGCGAATAGGAGCGGCCGTCGTCGGCATGGCCGCCGTACTGGGTGTCGTCACGGCGCCCGCGCAAGCGGTCACGGCCGCCGCCGCACCGGACATCTCGCTCGCCAACGTCAAGGCGCACCTGAGCGCGTTGCAGACGATCGCCAACCAGAACGGCGGCAACCGCGCCTCCGGGCGACCGGGGTATCCGGCGTCGGTGTCCTATGTGGCCCAGAAGCTGCGCGACGCCGGCTACAACGTCACCTTGCAGTCCTGCACGAGCTGCGCGGGTTCGAACCAGAACATCATCGCGGAATGGCCGCAGGGTGACGCCAGTCAGGTCATCATGCTCGGCGCGCACCTCGACAGCGTGAGCGCCGGCCCGGGTATCAACGACAACGGCTCTGGTTCGGTCTCGATCCTCGAAGTCGCGCTGGCCCTGGCCCGCGAGAACCCCACCATGGCCAAACGCGTCCGCTTCGGCTGGTGGGCCGACGAGGAGTCCGGCCTGCGCGGCTCCAAGTTCTACGTCAACAGCCTGCCGCAGACCGAGCGTACGAAGATCAAGACCTACCTGAACTTCGACATGATCGGCTCCGACAACTGGGGCTACTTCGTCTATGACGACGTCGCTTCGGTCAGGGCGGTGTTCGACGAATACTTCAGGACGATCGGCATCCAGACCGAGGGTGACACCGAGGGCGACGGCCGTTCGGACCACGCGTCGTTCAAGAGCGCGGGCATCCCGGTGGGCGGTCTCGCGACCGGTGCCGGGTACACGAAGAGCGCCGCGCAGCAACAGAAATGGGGCGGTACCGCCGGAAGGGCGTTCGACAGCTGCTATCACCGCGCCTGCGACACGCTGTCCAACATCCCGGACACCCCACTGGAGAAGAACAGCGACGCGATCGCGTACGCGCTCTGGAAGCTCGCCGTCGGCGCGTCGACGGGGCCCGACTTCTCGATCGGCCTGTCCCCGGCCTCCGGCACCGTCCAAGCGGGACAGTCGGCGACCGTCACGGTCAACACCACGACGACTTCCGGTGCGGCGCAAGCGGTTTCGCTGAGCGCCAGCGGTCTTCCCGCCGGGGCGACCGCGACGTTCAACCCCGCTTCGGTGCAGTCGGGTGGTTCCTCGACACTCACCATCGCGACGTCGGCGAGCACTCCCAACGGCACCAGCACGATCACGGTGACCGGTGACGGGACCTCGGTGGACCGCACGGTGCAGTACACGCTCACCGTCGGCAACGCCGGCGCGCGCACGTTCACCAACGGCACCGACTACGCGCTGAACGACTACGCGACGGTCAACAGCCCGATCACGTCCAGCGCGACGGGTACGGCGACCTCGCCGGTCAAGGTGTCGATCACCGGGACGCACACCTGCTCCGAGGACGTCCGGATCAGCCTGAAGGCCCCCGACGGCAGCACGTATTCGGTCAAGGCCACCGGTTCGCTCCCCTGCACCGATCTCGGTACCAGGACCTACTCGGTCCCGGTGACCAACGAAGCCGCTTCCGGCACTTGGACGCTCGTGCTCTACGACGCCTACGCGCAGGACACCGGCACGCTCGACAGCTGGACCATCACCGTCTGACCACCTGAATGGCGAAGGCCATCTCACGAGGACACCCGGCCTCGTGAGATGGCCTTCGCGCGTTAGCGGGATTTTCGGACAACTCTTCGATATCTGGTCTAGACCACCCGATCGTCGGTAGCGCCACTCGTGCACGGCGACCTATGTTGAGCCGAACGGCCGCTTCCTGTTCGTTCAAACCGCTTTCGAGATGGGAGCTGGGTATGTTCGGTCGCGTCTCACGGCTGCTCGCAATCACCGGCGCGGCGGTACTCGCCGTCACCACGCTCGTCGTCCTGACCCCGGCGCAGGCGTCGGTGGACGCCGAGGTCTGCGCGGTCAAATCGAAGCCCGCGGGCAAGGTCCTGCAAGGCTATTGGGAGAACTGGGACGGCGCTTCGAACGGCGTCCACCCGCCGCTCGGCTGGATCCCGATCACCGACGCCCGGATCAAGGCCAACGGATACAACGTGCTCAACGCCGCCTTTCCGGTCATCCTGTCCGACGGAACGGTCAAATGGGAGGACGGGATGGACGCGACTGTGAAGGTCGCGACCCCGGCCGAGATGTGCGCCGCCAAGGACGCTGGCGCGACGATCCTGATGTCGATCGGTGGCGCCACCGCGGGTATCGACCTGAACTCGGCCACCGTGGCGGACAAATTCGTCGCGACCATCGTGCCGATCCTGAAGAAGTACAACTTCGACGGAATCGACATCGACATCGAAACCGGCCTCGTCGGCAGCGGGAACATCAATTCGCTCTCCGCGTCGCAGAAGAACCTCATCCGCATCATCGACGGCGTGCTCGCCGCGATGCCGCCGAACTTCGGGCTCACGATGGCACCCGAGACCGCGTACGTCACCGGCGGCAGTGTCGTCTACGGCTCGATCTGGGGCGCGTACCTGCCGATCATCAAGAAGTACGCGGACAACGGCAGGCTGTGGTGGCTGAACATGCAGTACTACAACGGAAGCATGTACGGCTGCTCCGGTGATTCGTACCAGGCCGGGACGGTTCAGGGCTTCGTCGCGCAGACCAACTGCCTCGACAAGGGCCTGGTGATCCAGGGCCAGACGATTCGCGTTCCCTACGACAAGCAGGCTCCGGGCCTGCCCGCGCAGGCGGGCGCCGGTGGCGGCTACATGTCGCCGAGCCTGGTTTCCCAGGCGTACCGCAGCATTCCGGGGCTCAAGGGCCTGATGACCTGGTCGCTCAACTGGGACGGTTCACGGAACTGGACCTTCGGGCAGAACGTGAAAGCCTTGCAGGGCCGCTGAACCCTCGAGTCGTCCATCTGATCACGCGAGTTACGCGTTCAATCACGCGTGTTCGCCGTTCAATCACGCGAGTCCCGCGTCTGATCACGTGAGCCGTCCGGACCAGTCACGCGAGCGTGCTGTGCGGAACCGGCGAACTCGCGTGATCAGACGCGGGACTCGCGTGATCAAAGGCGGAACTCGCGTGATTGAACGGCGAACTCAGCCGGCCGAAGGTCCGGAGTACTGCTTCCCGTCCGGATAGGGCCACGGATTCGGGGCGCAGCCGTGCAGGCCGAGCGTCTGCTGCTGCATCACCGGCGCGAGCGCGCCCGACCGGGCAGGTTTCGTGACCGCGCCCGAGCCGGTGCCCGACCTCGTGCGTGACCATGTACTGCCGATAAACCGTCAGCGGCGCGCCGTAGCCGGGGACGCCGTCCGCCCAGCGCGCGACGTTGAGCACGACGCTGTTGCCCTTGCGGCACGAGGTGTAGCCGTCCGGCCTGCCGCCGCACAGCACGTCGCGCGTCTTCGGGGTGGCGAGGTAGAGCGTGAAATCGACGGGACCGTCCGGGCCGGCCCGCTGCAACCGCCATCGCCCGCCGCCGGTCCAGCCGCGCGGATCCCCCAAGGTGGACTCGATCGTCCGGGCGAAACCCTCCTGGCTCACGCCGGTGATGTCGGTTTCGACGGCGATGCGGTACCGCAGCAGTCTTCCGCTCTGTCCGGCGACCGGACCTTCGCCGAGCGGGAAGAGCCACTGCCCGGATCCGTCCGGCGGGAAGGTGATCCCGCCGGACGGTGGCGCCAGCACGGGTTCGGGTGCGGACGAAGACGTTGCCGACGGGCTGGTGACCGGCACCGGTGTCACGGCGGGAGAGGCGACCGAACGAGCTTCGCAACCGCTCACCACCAAGGCGCAGACGGCGATGACCAGGGCCCGGCGCACGGTCATCGGTCCTCCCGTGGTTCTTCGGTCTCTTGGGGAGGTACGGCCGGGGGCAGGAAGAGGTTGTGGGATCGCGCGCGCAACCTTTCGGCACGTTCGCCCGTAAGGTTCTCGGTCATGGGCGAGGAGGTCGGCGGACGGCTGCGGCGGCTGCGCGCCGAACGTGGCCTCACCCAGCGCGAACTCGCCGAACCGCACTACACCGCCGCCTATGTTTCGTCCGTCGAGACGGGTGCGCGGACGCCGTCCGGTGACGCGCTGCGCCATTTCGCCGCGCGACTCGGGGTGGACACCGGCGAACTGCTCGGCGTGACCTCTCCGCGTGACGACCTCCGGCTCGATCTGGAGGTCGCGGCGGCCGCGTCGCAGTTCCTCGCGGGTAAGGGCTCGGCTCCGAAGATGCGACGGCTGGCTCGGCGGGCCGAGAAGATCGGCCGCGCTCGCCAGGCCGGACTCGCCTGGCTGTGGCTCGCGCGGTTCACCGAAGACGACGCCCGGCCGCGGCTCGTGGCCGCCGCCGAAGCCGCTCTCGGCGAAGACATCCCGCCATATCGCGAACTGGCCGCCGCGCTGCGGGCGAACGTCCTGCTCGGCCGGGGCGAGCCGCATCACGCGATGCATCTCCTCCGGACGGCGCTCGACGCGAGCCTCGACGGCTATCCGCATCCGCTGCTCCTGCTGACCCTGCGCGCGTATCTCGCCGAGGGACACCTCCGCCTCGGCGAGACCGTTCAGGCCGCGCGGCACGCGAACGAGGCGCTGCGGCTGGCTCGCGGCGGCGAGGAGATCCTGGCCGAACTCACCGAGCACCAGCGACGGCTGACCGAGGCCTACCTCGGTGAAGGGCGGGTGGCCGACGCCGTCGCCGCCGTGTCGGTGCTGCACGATCTGCTCCACGAGCGTGCCCTGCGGCCGGTGCTGGCCCGGTGCCTGTTCGCGCGGGCCCTGGTCCGTCGCGCCGACGACCTCGAAGGCGCTCTCGCGGACCTTCGCGCGTCAAGGGCGGCCGCGCCCGATCACGCCGTCACTCTGGAACTCGCCGACGTCTGCCGCGAACTCGGTCGTCTCGACGACGCCGCCGCGCTACTCTCCGAAGCAACCGAAGCCATCCCCGCGGACTCGCCGCTCTCTGCGTCACTCACGTTCCAGCAGGGCTCGCTGGCTCTGGCCCGCGGAGACCTCGAAGCAGCCGAAGCGGGCTTCGCGCACGCCATCGACGTGGCCGCGCTCCGCGACGCTCGCGGCGTCTTGGCCGCTTCGGTCGACAAAGCGGGAGAGTTGCTTCTCGACCAAGGGCGCTTCGAAGAGGCCGCGAACCTGTTGCGGCGTGGGCTGCTACTGCTGGGCGCCGAAGAGGACGTCGCGAAGTGACCGAAGTGGACTTGGAAGATCTCGACACCCGCTTGGTGGGCCGATTCGGCCCTGCCGCCGAAGGGTGGCTCGCCGGTGTCCCGGCCCTCGCCACGCGGCTGGCGTCCCGATGGGGTTTCGTGCCCGGCGAGATGTTCGACAGTGGCGCCTCGTCCGTCGTCCTGCGCTGCCGATGGACCGACGGGACACCGGCGGTGCTCAAACTCAGCCCGGATGGCGCGCTGCTGGCCGAACAGCTCGAAATGCTGCGGGTGTTCGCGCCGACGGGCCGGGTGCCCGCCGTGCTGGCCGCCGACCCGGACGCCGGCGCGATGGTGCTGGCGGAGATCCGGCCGGGCACCGTGGCCGAGGACCTGCCGGCGTCGTCCTTGCCGGGCCGGTGGGGCGAACTGCTCACCGCCCTGCACGCCGTGACCCCGCCCGCGGACTGGCCGTGGAGCCTGCGCGGCCGGTTCGAGGAGTCCTTCGACCGCATCGGCAAGCGGATCACCGAACCGGCCATCGCCGCCAGGATCGGCCCGGACACCTGGCAGCGGGCGATCGAGCGCTGCGAGGCATTGCTGGACAGCCAGGCGAACGTCGTACTGCTCCACGGCGACCTGCACCTCGGCAACGTCTTGGACGGTGGCTCGCGAGGCCTGATCGCGATCGATCCGAAGGCGTGTGTGGGTGATCCGTGCTTCGACGCCGTCGATCACGCGGTCGGCGGCGCCGGGCACGAAGGCGTCGAGACCCGTTGCCACGTGCTGGCGAACGCGTGCGGGCTCGACGGGGACAGGTTGTACGCCTGGAGCCGGGTGATCGCCCCGATGTTCGCGATCGCCCATCTCACCTACGGCGGCCCAGAGCAGGCTCTCGACGAACTACTCGCCCTGGCTAGCTGAGGAACGCGCGCAGCACCGAAGCGACCTGCCGGATCTCGCCCGCCCGCACGTTCTCCTGCCGGGTGTGCGCCAGCGTCGGGTCACCGGGTCCGAAGTTCACCGCCGGAATCCCGAGAGCCGCGAAGCGCGAGACGTCGGTCCAGCCCAGCTTCGCGACCGCCTTGCCCCCCGCCGCGGCGACCAGTTCGGCCGCCGCCGGTGCGCTCAGACCGGGCAGCGCCCCTGGCGACAAGTCGACAACCCTGACGTCGTAGCCCTCGAAAACCTCGCGAAGGTGCGTCTCGGCTTCCTCGGACGAGCGGTCGGGCGCGAACCGGTGGTTGATCGTGAGGACGGCCTCGTCCGGCACGACGTTGCCCGCCACACCGCCGCCGATCTTCGTGGCCTGTAAGCCTTCGCGGTAAGTCAAGCCGTCGATGTCGACCACCCGCGGCGTGTACTCGGCGAGCCTGCGCAGCGGTTCGGCGAGCCCGTGGATCGCGTTGACGCCCATCCAGCCGCGCGCGGTGTGCGCCCGGACGCCGTCGACGCGGATCTCGATCCGCATCGTGCCCTGGCAACCACCCTCGATCCCGCCGTTCGACGGCTCGCCGAGGATCGCGAGGTCGGCCCGCAACCATTCGGGCAGTTCACGCTCGATGCGGCCGAGGCCGTTCTTCGTCGCTTCGATCTCTTCGCAGTCGTAGAACACGAAGGTGATGTCGTGCCTCGGCTCGCGGAGGGTGGCGGCGAGGTGGAGGAAGACGGCGTCGCCACTCTTCATGTCGACGGTGCCCAGACCGTGCAAGATCTCGTCGTCACCGGTCCCCTCGCGACGCCCGGGCAGGTTCTCGTTGACCGGAACGGTGTCGAGATGCCCGGCCAGCAGCACCCGCGAAGGGCGGCCGAGGTTCGTACGCGCGAGGACCGCGTCGCCGTTGCGGATCACCTCGAGATGCGGCGCATGCGCCTGGAGCGCGGCCTGCACGGCGTCCGCGATGACCTTCTCCTCTTCCGAGACGCTGAAGATGTCCACCAGCGCGGCGGTGAGGTCGACGGGATCGGCGTGCAGATCGAGCGAAGGCATGCCCGCACCGTACCGCCGGGGGCCCGGGGCTACCGTGAAGGAGTGCGCATGCGAACCATCTTGGTCGCCCTCCTCCTGGTACTCGGCGGCTGCGGATCGGGCGAAGTCCCGGTGAAGGTCCGGCCGACCCAGAGCACCGGGCCGGACGTGCTGCCGATCAAACTCAAGGCGCTGACCACGGACCGGTGCTATCTGTCGCCGGGAACCGAATCGCCCAAGGGCTGCCAGAAGTTCGTCACCGAACTCTCCAGTGCCGCGGGGACCGTCCGCAAACGCCGCCCGGACCTGTCGTCGCACGCCGACGTCCTCGATCGCCCGATCGCCGCCTTCCGCACCGCGAATTGCCAGGATCAGGCGGCTCCCGGCGGTCTGTGCGGCCAGGCACTCGCGGACATGGCGACGACGCTGACCAGTGTGAAGAGCCTCGTCGGCGGTTGACGCGGGTCACTGGGCTACCGTTCAGGACGTGAGTGAGCAGACCCCTGACCCCGAAACGACCGGCGCCACCGGCGTCGGACTGGCCACCGTCACGACCGACGGCACGGTGCTGGACACCTGGTTCCCGCTGCCGAAGCTGATCGACGACACCGACAGCGTGGCCGGCACGGTGCGGCTGACCACCGAAGAGGCCTCCGAGGCTCTCGGCGAGGCCGCCGCCGCCCAGCTCGGCCCGGACACCGACCGCGGTGTCGAGGTCGTCGCGGTCCGCACTACCATCGCCCGTCTCGCCGACGCCCCCGGTGACACGCACGACGTCTACCTGCGCCTTCACCTGCTGTCGCACCGTCTGGTCCGGCCGCACGGCGCGAGCCTCGACGGCATCTTCGGCCTGCTGGCGAACGTCGTGTGGACGAACCACGGGCCGTGCCCCGTCGAGGGCTTCGAGGCGACCCGGCTGCGGCTGCGGGCGCGCGGCAACGTCACCGTCTACAGCGTGGACAAGTTCCCGCGGATGGTCGACTACGTCGTGCCCACCGGCGTCCGCATCGCCGACGCCGACCGCGCCCGCCTCGGCGCGCACCTGGCGAACGGCACCACCGTCATGCACGAGGGCTTCGTCAACTTCAACGCCGGCACGCTCGGCGCCTCCATGGTGGAGGGCCGGATCTCCGCGGGCGTCCTGGTCGGCGACGGCTCCGACGTCGGCGGCGGCGCGTCGATCATGGGCACCCTGTCCGGCGGTGGCAAGGAGACCATCTCGATCGGCGAGCGCTGCCTGATCGGCGCGAACGGCGGCGTCGGCATCTCGCTCGGCGACGACTCGGTCGTCGAAGCTGGCCTCTACGTCACGGCCGGCACGAAGGTCACCTTCGAGGGCAAGGTCGTGAAGGCGCTGGAGCTGTCCGGTATCTCGGGCGCGGTGTTCCGGCGGAACTCCGGGACCGGTGCCGTCGAGGTCGTCGCGCGCGCCGGCGTCGGCATCGAGCTGAACGCGGCCCTGCACGCCAACTGACCTGCGAAAAGAGAGCAAGGGACCTTTGCTATCACTCTCCCCCGGAAAGTGATAGCAAAGGTCCCTTGCTCCTCTCCCGGCCTGGACCAGCTTGCCGGTTCACCTAGAATTCATCTTGTGACAGCCGAGACCCTGCCGCGCAAGAACGTCCCTTCCACCACTCCGGCCGCGCTCGGGCTCGGTGACCGCCCCGCGCAAGCCGGGCCGGACGATCCGGCGGCCAAGCACGTCCGGGTCAAACTCGACGTCGAGATCCGCGCGCTCCTCGCGCACGAACCGGGCACCAAATCCGGCGCCGATCCTGAAGACCTGCACCAGATGCGGGTCGCGCTGCGCCGCATGCGGAGCGTCCTCAAGCTCTCGGGCCGCCTCATCGGCCCGGACGCCGAACCCGTGCGAGCCGAACTCGGCTGGCTCGGCCAGTCCCTCGGTGAGGTCCGCGACTACGACGTCCTGATCGGTCATCTTCGCGAGGTCGTCGCCGAATTCGAGGTGCGCGACCAGCCCGCCGCGCGCCGTCTGGTCTCGAAGTTCGTCACCGAACGCACCGGCGCGAAGCGGCGGCTCACCCGCGCGCTCGCCAGCCCCCGTTATGCCTCGATGCTCCAGGACATCGGCCGTCTCGCCCGGCAGCCCGCCACCGAAGAACCCACTTCCGAAGCCGGAACCACCTCCGCGGATCTCGTCGCCGGTCTCGCGAAGCCGCATCGAAAGCTCGCCAAGGCCGTAAAGGCGCTTCCCGCCGATCCCCCGGACGACGACCTTCACGCCCTTCGCATCTACGGCAAGAAACTCCGCTACGCCGCCGAGATGGCCAAGCCCGCCGCGAAGAAAAAGCAGGCGGAGCGGATCCAGCGGCTGATCAAGGCCACGAAGAACTTTCAGACCGTCCTCGGAGATCATCAGGACGCCTGCGTCGCCGCCGATCGCATGCGAGGAGCCTTGGACACGACCGACACCGAACTCGCCTTCATCGCGGGCCGGGTCGCGGAGAAGGAACTGCTGCGCCGCGCCGAGGTCCGCACGGTGTGGCGCGACGTCTGGGCGGAGGTCGACGAGGCCGCTCAGTCGGTGATTTCGCGGACGTAGCCGTCCGGGCGGATCAGTACCTGCCGTCCGTTTCCGGCTTCATACGCGGCGAAGGCATGTCCGCCGACGTCCTCGAAGTCCACATCGGACAGTGCGCTGCCCGCGGGCAGGATCCGCCGCGCGCCTTCGGGGGCCGGACCGTCGCCGAACACCAGCACGGTCGCCTGCGGACCGCGCAGCAGCTCGAACAACCGGACGGACTTGCCGTTCGCGTCCTTCAGCGGCGCGTCCGGGGCGCGGTCGCCGGGCCGGATCCGGCCGGTGGCCGCGGGTGCGAGCGGGCCGCCGCGATACCCGATGTCGAGCTGACGCGTGTTCTCGCCGCGCTCGTGCGCGTCTTCCGAGCCTTCCTTGTACTTCTCGAGGATTTCGGTGCTGATCTTCAGCACCCGCGCGGCGACCCCGCGCCGCTCTGGCTCGTAGCTGTCGAGCAGCTCCGGTGAACCGTCGGCGAGCTTCCAGCCCAGGTTGTACGCGTCCTGCACACCGGTGTTGAGCCCCTGTCCGCCGGTCGGCGGATGGACGTGCGCCGCGTCGCCGGCGAGGAACACGCGACCGTCCCGGAATCGCGCGGCGAGCCGGATGTTGGGCCGCCACACCGTCGACCAGGCGAGGTCGTGCAACCGGACCCCGCCGCCGGACAGCTCGTCGAGCCGCGACTGCAACGTCTCCAGCGACGCCTCGACCTCCTCCTCGCCCAGCGGCGCGCCGAACTGGAAATGCGGCACGCCGGGCAGCGGCGTGAGCCCGATTCCCGACATCGGGGCCTCGGGCTTCGCGAACCAGTGCCCATACGCGCGATCGAGCCCCTCCGCCTGGACATCACCCAGCAACATGCGGATCGATTCGTCGGTGGTGCCCTCGAACGCGATGCCGAGGGTCTTGCGCACGAAGCTCTTCCCGCCGTCCGCGCCGACGAGATGGTCGACCCGCACCCGCTCGCCGGGCAGCTCGGCCGTCACACCGTCGGCGTCCTGCTCGAAACCGACGAGCGGCGTACCGAGCTCCACCTGGACGCCGAATTCGGCGAGCCGCTCCCGCAGGATCCCTTCGGTCCGCGACTGGCCGAGGAAATGCCCGTTCGGATACGGCACGTCGGGGGTCGGGTCGGCGAGTTCGGCCATCATCCGCTCGCCGACGACCTCGCCGCCCAGGTGGATCCGCATCGGCACCGGCGCCTGCCCGGCGGCCAGCACCGCGTCCAGTACGCCGAGGTCCTCGAAGACCTCCAGCGTGCGCGGTTGCAGACCGTCCCCGCGCGAGCCCTGGAAGAACGTCTCGGCCTTCTCCACGATCCGCACGCCGACGCCGCGGCGCGCGAGGTCGATGGCCAGCGTGAGCCCGGTCGGCCCGGCTCCCGCGATCAGTACCTCGGTCATCTTCACCTCCAATGAATTTCAATTCAGTGAATCTATATTCATTCTGGACGTTGCTAACCTCCCGTGTCAAGGAGGTGCCGATGACGGCGACGAGCCGCAAGGAGAAGGCGGCGGAGACCGAGTCCGCGCTCAAGGACGCGGCGAAGCGCGTTTTCGCGGCGAAGGGGTACCTGAACACCAAGATCACCGACATCACGACGGAAGCCGGACGCGCGGCGGGCTCGTTCTACAACCACTTCGCGAGCAAGGAAGAGCTGCTCGAAGCGCTTCTCGCGGACCTCGCGGCGGCGAGCGACGTGAATGCGTCCTCGCCGGAGCACAAAGCCGATTTCGCCGACCCGGAGGCCATCCGCTGGCACGTCCGCGAGTACTGGAACTTCCATCGCGACAACGCCGCGACGATGCTCGCGCTCCGCCAGGCCGCCATGGTCAGCGACGACTTCGCGCGCACCTTCGCGCGCTTCGGCGCCGATCAGGCGGAAGACATCCTCAGCCACCTCGGGTACATCACCGCGGCGGGAATGGAACTCCCGGCGTCGGAACGGCTCTCGCTCGCGATGATGGGCGAACTGGTCAACGGTTTCGCGCACACGTGGCTGCTGGACCCGTCGTCGGTCTCCGAGGAGGAAGCCGTCGAGGCGCTGACGCGGTTCATCTACCGGGGTTTCACCGGTCGCGACGTGCCATGAACGGTCCGTTCCTTGCAAATTTTGCCAGGAACGGTCCGTTCCTGGCACAGGGTGAGGCGCACGAACCGCGCCGAACTCAGGAAGTGAGCCGCTCCACGGCCGCGTCGATCCGCTCGTCCGTCGCCGTCAGGGCGATCCGGACGTGCCGTCCACCAGTCGGCCCGTAGAACGTGCCCGGCGCGGCGAGGATGCCGCGA
Organism: Amycolatopsis sp. NPDC041971; assembly: GCF_055588925.1. Taxonomy (NCBI): domain Bacteria; kingdom Bacillati; phylum Actinomycetota; class Actinomycetes; order Pseudonocardiales; family Pseudonocardiaceae; genus Amycolatopsis; species Amycolatopsis sp. NPDC041971. The sequence goes on from NZ_JBVJCE010000013.1 coordinate 152,537, forward strand.
TCGGCGAGCCAGTCGACCGTGTCGAGCGCGGATTCCCCGCGCGTGGACCAGAGATACAGCCCCGCCTCGGAGTGCGAGATCTCGAAACCGCTGTCCAGCAGCGCCTTCCGCAGCACCAGCCGGCGGCGTGCGTAGCGTTCCCGTTGCACGGCAAGCGCTTCGTCGTCCTTCAGCGCGGCGACCATGGCCTCCTGCACCGGCCGCGGCACGATCAGCCCGGAGTGCTTGCGGATCTCCAGCAGCCCGGCGACGAGCTTCGGGTCACCGGTGACGAATCCGGCGCGGTAGCTGGCGAGGTTCGCGGACTTCGACAGCGAGTGGACGGCCAGCAGGCCGTCGAGGGAGCCGCCGTGCACGGACGGGTGCAGGATCGACACGGGCTCGCTTTCCCAGCCCAGCGCCAGATAACACTCGTCGGAGACCACGACGACATCGCGTTCCCGCGCCCATTCGACGACCTTGCGCAGGTGATCGACACCGAGCACGCGCCCCGTCGGGTTGGACGGCGAGTTGATCCACAGCATCGAAGGCCGCTGCGGGCCGAGCGCGAAAGTGCTGTCCGCGCGCAGCAGGGAAGCACCCGCCAGCAGCACGCCGACCTCGTAGGTCGGATACGCCACCTCGGGGATGACGACGAGGTCACCGGGGCCGAACCCCAGTTGCCTCGGCAGCGACGCGACCAGTTCCTTCGAACCGATCGTCGGCAGCACGGCCGCCTCGGGAACACCTTCGACGCCGTGCCGCCGCGAAAGCGCTTCGATCGCGGCGGCCCTGAGCTCGGGGATCCCGTGCGTGGTCGGGTACCCCGGGATCTCCGACACGGACGCGAGCGCCGCGCGGATGCTCTCGGGGACCGGGTCCACCGGCGTGCCGATCGACAGGTCGACGATGCCCCCGGGATGCGCCTGGGCCTTCGCCTTGGCTTCGGCGAGAGAGTCCCAGGGGAAATCAGGAAGAGCGACCCGGCTCATTCGCCCTGCGGGGGAAGAGCCTTGATGAAGGCGGGGTCGTGGCTGGTCTTGCCGACCTTGGAGGCACCACCGGGCGAGCCGAGTTCGTCGAAGAAGTCGACGTTGGCCTTGGTGTAGGCGTTCCACTCGTCGGGGACGTCGTCCTCGTAGTAGATCGCCTCGACGGGGCAGACCGGCTCGCAGGCACCGCAGTCGACGCATTCGTCCGGGTGGATGTACAGCATGCGGTCACCCTCGTAGATGCAATCCACGGGGCACTCGTCGATACACGCCTTGTCGAGCACGTCGACGCAGGGCTCGGCGATCACGTAGGTCACTGCGCACTCCTGCTTTGTCTCTGCTTCACCAGTCGGCAACGGACATTACGCGCCTGCGGGCGCGACCGGCCCGCTTAGGCCACCCTTATCCGTACCCCGGGTATGGGGTTTCAGCGGTCTTTCCGGCGCGGCGGCGGAGTGGCCCTGCTGTCCCCGGTGATGACGAACTTCGGCGCGGCGGGCTTCGCCGCTTCCGGGTCCTTCTCGACGGCCTTTTCCGCGCCCAATGCCCGGTTGAAGCCGTCGGAGATCTCGCGGACCAGGTCTTCGTTGTGCCTGTCGTCCTTGCGCGCGATGCTCATCGGGGTCCCTCCACTGCCTTCCTTGGCACAATCTAACCGTGAACAGTGCGGAAATGCTCGAGCTCACCTGTAGTCAGGCTTGGACTCCCCTGCTGGAGCGCCGGATCGGCGACTGGAGGCTGCGCTGGGCGGACGGGTTCACCGCCCGGGCCAACAGTGCCCTGGCGATCGGTGACCCGGGAAAACCGCTGCCAGAAGCCCTGCGGGCGGTCTGTGACTTCGCCCACGATCATGCCATCCCGCCGGTCGTTCAGGTGATCCAGAACACGTCTTCGGAAGACGCCATCGCCGCCTGCGGCTGGGTCCACTATGTGGAACACCGGCCCGCGCACGAGGTTCACGTGCTGACCGGGCCGCTCTCGCGCGGGACCTCGGCGGAAGCGGTGATTCTCGACGAACCGACGTCCGGATGGTGGGAACTGACGACGGGCGGCGCGGATCCGGCGGAGGCGCCACGGCACGTCCTCGGCACCGGCAAGGTCGGCTTCGGGGTGGTGGAAATCGACGGTGTCACCGCCGGGGCGGTCCGCGGCGCCGTCGTCGGCGAGTGGCTGCACATCGCCCGTTTGGCGGTACGGCCGGAGTTCCGGCGCCGGGGACTGGCCCGGGGGCTGATGAACGCGGCGGGTGCCTGGGCGGCAGCTCAGGGCGCCACCGGTGTCGTGCTGCAGGTCGCGGTGGCGAATTCCGGCGCGCTGAAACTGTACGAAAGCCTGGGCTGTACGGAGCACCACAGGTACCGCTACTGGGCCCCGGCTCCGGGGGCGTGCGAGGATCGCCCGTCGTGAAGGTCGTCATTTTGGTCGGCGGAGTGGGCGGAGCCCGCTTCCTGCTGGGGGTCAAACAAGCACTCGGTCTGCCCGCGCTCGGTTCCGCGCCGGAATCGCCGCATGAGGTGACCGCGCTGGTGAACACCGGGGACGACGTGTGGATGCACGGTCTGCGCATCTGCCCGGACCTGGACACCTGCATGTACACCCTCGGCGGGGGGATCGACGAAGAGCGCGGCTGGGGCCACTCCGGGGAGACCTGGACGGTCAAGGAGGAGCTCGCCGCCTATGGCGCCGAGCCGACCTGGTTCGGCTTGGGCGACAAGGACATCGCGACGCATCTGATCCGTTCGCGGATGCTGCGCGCGGGCTATCCGCTCTCGCAGGTCACCGAGGCGCTGTGCGACCGCTGGCAGCCGGGCGTGCGCCTGCTGCCGATGTCGGACGACCGGGTCGAAACGCATGTCGTGATCGACGACCCCGACTCGGACCCGGCCGAGGACCAGCGCAAGGCGATCCACTTCCAGGAGTGGTGGGTGCGCTACCGCGCCGAGCCGAAGGCGCATTCGATCATCGCCGTCGGTGCCGAGGAGGCCAAGCCGGCGCCGGGTGTGCTCGACGCGATCGCGGGCGCCGACATCGTGCTGTTCGCGCCCTCCAATCCGGTGGTCTCGGTGGGCACGACACTCGGTGTCCCGGGAATCCGCGACGCGCTGCGGAAGACACGCGCCAAGGTCGTCGGTGTCTCGCCGATCATCGGCGGGAAGGCGTTGCGCGGGATGGCCGACGCGTGCCTGAGCGCGATCGGTGTGGAGACCTCGGCCGAGGCCGTCGGACGGCATTACGGCTCCCGTGAGGACTCCACCGACGGCGTGCTCGACGGCTGGCTGGTCGCCGAGGGTGAGACCGTCGACGTACCGGGAGTCGCGGTCCGCGACGTGCCCCTGCTGATGTCCGATGTGGACGCTACGGCGGCCATGGTGCGCGCCGCTTTCGAGCTGGCCGGAGTTTCTGTTGCCTGACAAGAATCAGCCGGAGTTCTCCTTGCCTGAAAAGAGACTGAACGATCACGCTTCCGCGAAGATCGAGATCCTGCCGGTCGAAGGCCTGCCGGAGTTCCGTCCCGGCGACGACCTGACCGGCGCGATCGTCGAGGCGGCCCCCTGGCTGCGCTCGGGCGACGTCCTGGTCGTGACGAGCAAGATCGTCTCCAAGGTCGAGGGCATGCTGATCCGCGTCCCGGCCGATCCTGAGGAGCGCGACGCCGCCCGGCGCGAACTCGTCGAGGAGGAGTCCGTCCGCGTGATCGCGCGGATCAACCGGACGGTGATCACCGAGAACAAGCTCGGCATCGTGCAGGCCGCCTCCGGGGTGGACGCGTCGAACGTGGCCTCCGGAGAGGTCGCGCTGCTGCCGTCCGATCCGGACGCTTCCGCGCTCGCGCTGCGGAACGGGCTGCGCGAACGGATGGGCGTCGAGGTCGCCGTCGTGGTCACCGACACCATGGGGCGCGCGTGGCGGGTCGGGCAGATCGACGCCGCGATCGGCGCGTCCGGTCTGCGCGTGCTGCATTCGTACGCGGGCGAGATCGACGGCCAGGGCAACGAACTCGCGGTCACCGAGGTGGCGATCGCCGACGAACTGGCCGCCGCGGCGGATCTGGTCAAGGGCAAACTCGGCGGCACCCCGGCCGCCGTCGTCCGCGGCCTGCGGCTGACCGACGACGGGTCCACCGCCCGCAAGCTGCTCCGGCCGACCGAAGAGGACCTGTTCCGCCTCGGCACCAACGAAGCCATCGCGCAGGGCCGCCGGGAAGCCGTGCTCGCGCGGCGTTCGATCCGGTCGTTCACCGACGAACCGGTCGATCCCGAGGTACTCCGCCGCGCGGTCGGGACGGCGCTGACGGCGCCCGCGCCGCATCACACGAAACCGGTCCGGTTCGTCTGGCTGCGCGAGAAAGGCTTGCGCCGCAAGCTTCTCGACGCGATGAAGGCGTCGTGGGAGGCCGATCTCGAAGGCGACGACTTCACCGCCGAGCAGGTCGCGAAGCGTCTCAGCCGAGGCGACATCCTCTACAGAGCGCCCGAGGTCGTGGTGCCGTTCCTCGTCGCCGAGGGTGCGCACACTTACCGCGACGACCGGCGGAACGCTTGTGAGCACACGATGTTCACCGTCGCCGGTGGCGCTGCCGTGCAGGGCCTGCTGGTCGCGCTCGCCGCCGAAGACCTCGGCTCGTGCTGGATCGGTTCGACCATCTTCGCCGCGGACGTCGTGCGCGGCGTCCTCGGCTTCGACGAGCGCTGGGAACCGCTCGGCGCGGTCGCGATCGGGCATCCCGCCACCCTCCCGCCCGCACGCGGTGCGAGCGAACCCGGCGAAGGACTTCTCGAACTGTGACCCTGCATGAAAACGTCGTGTCCACTTTGTCCGGTTGGCGACCGGCGGACGCCGCCCAGGAATCCCTACGCCAGGCCTATCTCGGCTTTCTCGCCGCCCGCGACGACGTCTGCCGCCGCGAATGCGCGGCCGGGCACATCACCGCGTCGGCCGTCCTTCTCGACGCCGACGCGGAAAACGTGCTGCTCACCCTGCATCCGCGAGTCGGGCGCTGGTTGCAGCTCGGCGGGCATTGCGAACCCGGCGACGCGACGCTCGCGGACGCCGCCCTTCGTGAGGCACGCGAGGAATCCGGTATCGACGACCTGGTGATCGACCCGGCCCCGGTGCATCTCGACGTCCACCCGATCACCTGCTCGCTCGGTGTGCCGACCCGGCATTTCGACGTACGTTTCGTGGTGCGCGCGCCCCGGGGCGCGCAACCGGTCCAAAGTGACGAATCGGACGATCTTCGTTGGTGGCCGGTGGCTTCCCTGCCGAAAGGATCGGAAGATCTCGCCGAACTGATGGAAGCCGCCGTGCCGGTCGCGTCCGGCCGTTAGGGTGTCGGCTGACGTCCTGAAGGGGGAATCAATGCTGACGGCGCTGACGCCATACCTCGACCGGGTCCGGGTCCACAGCAGCGGTGACGGTGACGGCTTCGGCTGGTTTCTGCTGATCTTGGCGATCATCGTCATCCTCATCGTGATCGTGGTGATCATCGTGAAGGTCAACCAGGCGAAGAAGCCGCCGATGGCCTTCCCCCAGAACCCGAACTTCGGCGGTGGCGGCCCGGCTCCGGGTTTCCCGCCGCCCCCGCCCGCCGGTGGCCCCGCCCCGCAGGGCAACTGGCAGCAGCAGCCCGGTTTCCCGCCGCCTCAGCCCGGTTACGGCCAGGCGCCCGGTTTCCCGCCGCCGCCTGCCCCCGCTCCGGCGGGTTTCGCGCCGCCACACGCAGGTTTCGCGCCGCCGCCCGCGGGTTTCGCTCCGCCGCCCGCGGGTTTCGCGCCGCCGCCCGGCGTCCCGGCGCACAACCCGTTCGCCATGTCGCAGCCTCCGATCGCCGCACCGCCCGCCCCCGGTTTCCCGCCGCCTCCTCCGCAGGCCGGACCGCCGGTCGACGGCGGCGCGGACCGCACGCAGGTCGTCTCCCCGCGTCAGCAGGCGGACGCCGGCGCCGACCGCACCCAGGTCGTGTCGCCCGCGGGCGCCGACCGGACGCAGGTCGTCTCCCCGGCGGGCGGCGGTGACCGCACGCAGGTCGTGCCCGGTGGCGCCGGTGACGCCACCCAGGTCGTACCCGGTGGCGATCGGACCCAGGTCGTTCCGCCTCGTCAGTAGTTCCAGCAGGGAGAGAACCGCATGGTCAGGGTCGACCCGAACTCCTCGGTCCCGCCCTTCGAGCAGGTCCGCACCGCCTACGCGGGGCGGATCAACGACGGCAGCCTCCCCGTCGGGACGAAACTCCCGACCGTGCGGAAACTCGCCGAAGACCTCGGCATCGCCCCGAACACGGTCGCCAAGGCCTACCGCGAACTGGAAGAAGCGGGCCTGATCGAGACCCGCGGCCGGGCGGGGACGTTCGTCAGCGCCGTCGGCGACGAAACCCGCGAACGCGCGAGGCAGGCGGCCGTCGACTACGCCACGCTGACCAGGAAGCTGGGTCTCGGCCGCGACGAGGCCAAGGCGATCGTCGACGCGGCGCTGGGCTGACCTACCCTCCGCGGGAGCGAACGAGAGGGCACCGTGGGTGTGGGCGTCTTCTTCTTGATCGAGACGCTCGACAAGCCGAAGCCGCCGCCTTACCCGCCTCAGTAACCGCCGCGGCAGTACCCCGGCCAACCTCCGCAGCAGCCGCCACCGGGCTGGTGACGCGGCCCCGGTTAGTCTCTCAGCATGGTCTTTCTCTTGGTAGTGATGGTCGGCGTCCTGGTCCTGGCCGGGATCGGGGTCGGGGTGTACTTCCTCGTGAAATCGAACACGAAGCAGCCGCCCGCGCTCCCCTACCACCAGTACCCGCAGCAGCCGCCGCAGCAGCCGAGCCAGCAGCAGCCCTACCCGCCGCAGGGCTGGGGCAACTGACGCTCTGAGTCGACCGCGTTCAGAGGACTGAACGCGGCGATCACATGGCGCGGTAGTCGCGGAGTTCGATCTTCGGCCCGAACCTCGGGCGCCGGAATCCGGCCGTCGACAGGTAGCGCACCGCGCGCTGCCGCTGCGGCGAATACGGCGCCAGCACCTCGGACATCCCCACGTCGTCGAGTTTCGCGCCGACGAGCGCGTGCCCGACCATCGACGGGATGTTGTAGTCGCCGAAGCTCACCGCGTCCGGGTCCCCCCAGGCACGCTGCGCGATCTCCGCCGCGGTCCACACGCCGATCCCGGGCACCTTCCGCAGCCAGGCCCGGCCTTCGGCACCCTTCAGTTCGACTGCCCTCTCCAGCCGGGGAGCGAGGCGCGCCGCGGCGATCAGCGTCGTCCGCCGTTTCACGTCCACCCCGGCGCGATGCCATTCCCAGTCCACAATGGATCGGATGGCGACGGGTGTCGGCGGCACACGCAGCCGTGCCGGGCCCGGCCCAGGCGCCTGCTCCCCGAACCAGCGGCACAATTCGCCCCACGACCGCAGTGCCTCGACGCTGGTCACCTTCTGCTCCAGCACGGCGAGCACCAGCGCGTCCCACACCCGGCCGGTCGAGCCGAGACGCAGTCCCGGGTTCCGGCGCCGCGCCGACGCGACGACGTCGTGGTGCGCGACGAAGTCGGTGTCGTCGTCGTGCGCGCCCAACATCGCCGGGACGCCGTCGAGCAGCCTGTCCGCGCCGGGCCCCCAGGCCTCCGCCTCGATCTCGCCGTCGGCGCGCCGCAGCAGCGCGAGCGTGCCCGCGCCGTCCGCGGTGTTGGCGGCCAGCCAGGTGACCCCGGCTTCGGTGCGGACGAGGTTGGGCGACCGTGATCCACGGCTCAGCGGACCCAGGACCGTGTCCAGATCGAGCGGGAACCCAGGACGGAACAGCACACGATGAAACTACCTGGCACTCGGCTAGGGTGAGCGGGCCACCTGAAACCGTAAGCCTATGGAGGACACCGACGATGACCGAGCGACCGGCGAAGGCCTCGATCGTCAGCGGGTACTTCAACCCGCTCCACCAGGGCCATCTCGACCTGTTCGAAGCCGCGCAGGCACGGTCCGGCTACCTGATCGTCATCGTCAACAACGATCACCAGCAAGTCCTCAAGAAGGGCAGGGTGATCCAGACCGAGGACATCCGGGCCCGGATCGTCCGCGCGCTGCGCATCGTCGACGACGTGTACGTCGCCGTCGAGCAGGGGCCGGGTATCAACGAATCGTTCGACCTGATCCGCGCGGCGTACCCCGACACGGAACTCGAGTTCTGCAACGGCGGCGACAGGCGCAGCGTCGACGAGCTCCCCGCCGACGAGATCGAGGCCGGGGCCCGCAACGACATCACATTGCTCTACGGCATCGGCGGCACGGACAAGGCGGACTCGAGCACCCGGATCCTTTCGGACATGGAAGCCTGAGTTCCTTGCGGCCGGCCAGGTGCCTGCCAACTTTGTCGGACGACGTTCGCGGGTCTGCTGACGGCGGCCACTCCTAGGGCATACCCTAGGCAACACACAGTCGGCCCTGAACCCAGAGGGCCCCAGGTCAGTCGGGAGGCCTAGGGGAATGGACCCCCGTGCTCGGGCGGACGCCTTGCTCGCACGCGCAAGCGCGCGTGGAGCCTTCGTCGTGACACCGGACAACGCGACGTCTCCGATGGACTCCGCGAACACTCAGCAGATCCCCCGATCGGTGGTCGCCGAAATCGACCGGTCATCGGACCCGGACACCACCACTCAGCTACCGGCTTCGCTGATCGCCGAAAACGATCACCCGCTCGCGGGACCCGAGCCGACGACGCGGCTGGACCTGCCGCCGGCGCGGGGCGAAGGGTCGACTCAGCCGCAGCCGTATCCCCGCCGTCCCGGCATGCAGCCGACCAGGCCGCTGCCGCAGGCGACGACTCCGCTCACCCGGCGGCCGCCCGCCGCTCCGGTGCAGAGCCCGCTGATCGAGCGGCCGGAGCCGGAGACCGTCGAGAACGAGGTCGGCGGCCTGGTGCCGACGGTGAAGCAGAACCCTTCGGGGCGGTCGAACCTTTCGCGCCGTCTGGACGGCATCTAGCCCCTCACGCGCGTGCTATGAACGGTCCGTTACTTGCAAAATTTGCAAGTAACGGACCGTTCATAGCATCCGGGGGCATGCCTCAGGAGGCCCGGATCACCCGATCGATCTCCTTGATCGCCGCGCTCCCGCCGTACGCGGCGTTGGACAGCGAATTGCAGTACCGGCAGCCCTCGCCTGGCGCGAATTTCGGTGCCCGGTAAGCGAAATTGGGTAAATAGTCGCGGGTGTCCGCTACCGGGTACACCGGTTTGTCGACCACAGCGCCCTGTAGCTCTCGCCCGCTTCTTCGGCGGCGACCCCGGACGTGTGCGTGACCCGCTCCCGCGGTGTCGTACCGGACGTCCGGCGCGTTCGGTACCGGCACGACGGCGGAGAACGGAGTCGCGTGAGTTCCGATGCCCGGAACGACTACTTCCGGCGTGTTTCGAGCTTGAGCCGCAACGCGAGACCGGCTTTCACCGCGAGCATGACCGGCTTCCACAGGAGGCCGCGGTGACGGTCCGCGAGGTAGCGGTACGCACTTTCGTGGTGCGCGCGCAGCATCTTCTCCGAAGCCTGCGAAGTCGAATGCCCGCCGATGTGCATGACGCTCGACGAAGGGGCGTACACGTTCAGCCAGCCGGCGCGGGTCAGCCGGTCACCGAGGTCGACGTCCTCGAAGTACATGAAGTAGCGCGTGTCGAATCCGTCGACCGAGTCGAAGGCCTCGCGGCGGATCAGCTGGCAGGACCCGGAAAGCCAGCCCGCCGTGCGCTCGACCAGGGTGCCGGTCTCCTGCCGGTACTGCCGCGTCCACGGATTGCCCGGCCAGATCTTGCCGAACGCCGCGTGCCCGATCCCGCGGCCGAACGACGGCAGCAGCCGGGCCGACGGGTAGACCGTGCCGTCGAGGTCGTGGATGAGCGGTCCGAACGCGCCACCGCGCGGCCAGCGTTCGGCTACTTCCAGCAGCGCGTCGAGCGAACCGGGTTCCCATTCGAGGTCCGGGTTCACCACGACGACCCAGCCGTAGCTGTCGTCGAGTTCCGCGACACCCCGGTTGGCGGCCGTGCCGTAGCCGACGTTCTCGCCGATGCTGAGCAACTTGACGTTCTCCCTGCGGGCGGCCTTCTCCGGGGCGCCGTCCGTGGAGGCGTTGTCGGCGACGACGACCTGGACGTCCCGATCCGTCGCCTTCTCGAGCGTGTCGAGGAATTTTTCGAGGGTTTCGCCGGGGAAGTACGTCACGGTCACGACGGCGATCCCGTCGCCGTAGCTGGGGTGCTCAGTCACGGGGCCATTGTCCACCCGTCACCGAACGCGACCGCGCCGCACCCACCCCGGGGCGAGAGCAAAGGTCCCTTGCTCCCTGCCGAGGCACGCTGCCCATGTGGCATTGGGGACATCCGCGCGGCGAGCGGTAGCGGCTACAGGCGGTGAGCCTCAGCCTGCCCGCCGCTGCGCATGCCGGTGCCAAGCCTTCGCGTAGGCCTCCCGGTGCCGCTCCGCGGTCGTCGCCCACGAGAACTCCTTCGCCCGACGCAGCGCGGCTTCGGCCAGCTCGGCCCGTCTCGCGGGGGCGTCGAGCAGCTCCGAGATGGCCGCCGCGACGTCTCCGGCGCCGACCCCGCAGTAGGCGACCGCGTCCCCGCCGACCTCCGGCAGCGAAAGCCGCCGGGTCGTGAGCACGGCCGCGCCGCACGCCATCGCCTCCAGCACCGGCAGCCCGAAACCCTCGCCGAGGCTCGGGTACGCGACCAGTTCGGAGCCGCCGAGGAAACCGGCGAGCGTGTCGAACGGCAGGTATCCGGCCCGGATCACCCGCAGCCGATGCGGTACGGCGTCGAGTGCGCGTTCGACTTGCGAGTCCCAGCCCGGTTGTCCGGCCAGCACCAGCGCCGGCGGGTTCGGCCTGCCGATCACGGCGTGCGCGAAGCCGCGGATCAGCGCGGGCACGTTCTTGCGCGGTTCGAGCGCGCCGAGGAAGGCGACGTACGGGGTCTTCCCGAGTCCGACAGCCTTTCGCGCAGCTTCGATCTCGGCGGGGGAGGGCGGATGGAATCGATCCGGTTCGACGCCGTGGTGGATGATCTCCAGCTCGGCCGTCCGCACCTGGCCGACGCGCTCGAGTTCGGCCGCCGTCGCGATGCTCGGCACGACGCACAGCGTCGCGCGGCGAAGCGCCGTCGCGGTCCAGGCGCGGAAGAAGCGCGCTTTCACCGAAGAGTGCAGGACGGCGTCGGTGAAGAAGGTCGCGTCGTGCAGCGTCACCACCGAAGCGGCCGGGCTGGCCAGCGGCATCGTGTAGTGCGGAGAGTGGACGACGTCGGCGGCGAGCCGCCGGACCAGCCGGGGCAGGGTCGCCTGCTCCCAGGTCAGCCGGGCCGTCCTGGTCGAAGTCGACGGCGAGGTGGGCACGATCCGCGCGCCGGGCGCCAGCCAGTCGTACAGCACCGCGTCCCGCGGCTGGCAGACGACGGTGATCCGCGCGCCGTCCTCGTCCAGCGCCGCGACCAGCGAATCCACGTAACGTCCGACGCCACCCCGGTCCGCGGGGACGGCGGTCGCGTCGATCAGCACGCGAGGGTCATCGGTCACCCTAGGAGGGTACGGCGGCTCACCGGCCGCGCGGTGACGAACCGAAAAACTGATCGCGCTGGTGAAGGCGCCAAACGGCCGAAGCGGCGCGCTGCCAGGTGAAGTCACTCGAACGGCTGAGACCTCTGTCACGCAGCGCTGCCGCACGCTCGGGGTGGTCGAGTACGTCCCGCAGGGCGTCCGCAAGCGCTTGCGCCTCGCCGACGGGGACAGTGACGCCCGCTCCCCCGGCCACCTCGACCAGGGCGGGGACGTCCGAGTGCACCACCGGCACCCCCGCCGCCATCGCCTCGATCAGCGGTAACCCGAAACCCTCCGCCCGGCTCGGCATCGCCAGCACCGACGCGCCCCGCAACGCGAACGCCAGTTCCGCGTCGCTCACCTTCCCCAGCAGCCGGACGTCGGCGCCGTGCTCACGCGCCAACGCCACCGGGTCGATCCCGCCCCAGCCCGGCTGACCGGCCAGCACCAGCGGCACCCCGATCCGGCCGGCGGCGTCGATCAGCACGTCGATGCCCTTGCGCGGCTCGATCGTCCCGATCGCGAGCACGTACCGCTCGGGCACCGCGACCTCGGCGAACGCGGCGTGCGGCCGGACGCCGTGCGGAATCACGTGCGGCGGAGCCGAGACCGGCACCAGCCCGGTGAGCTCGTCCGCAATCGCTTGCGTGGGCACGGTCAGCGCCGTCGCCCGCCCCGCGGCCCGCGCGATCATCGCCTTGTGCCACGCCACGCCACGCGGGGTCAACGTCTCGGGATGCGTCCACGGCACGGTGTCGTGCACCGCGACCGACAGCGTCCGCCCCTTCGGCACGCGGGCGGGCGCGAGCGGCGTCGGCGCGTGGATCGCGTCGCCGCCCGGCCACCACGGCAGGCCCAGCTGCCAAGCGGCGATCAGCGCGCGGGGCGGGATCGGCAGCACGCGCGGACCTTCGACACCCTCGACGACCGCCGCCTCGATGTCGGCATGCCGTGCCACCACGCTCGACACCGTCCAGCCTGTCGGCGCGGTCTCGGCGAGCGCCCTCAGCAACTCACCGGTGTAGCGGCCGGTCCCGCCGGGGACCGGCGCCAGCAGCTGCTCGGCGAGCACGACCAGTTCGGGCATGGTCTCTATTCTCTCTGGCATGACCAGCACCACCGTCGTCGTGGTCACCTGGCGCGGCGCCGCGCACATCACCGCCTGCCTCGACGCCCTCGCCGCGCAGTCCCGCCCGCATCGCACCCTGGTCGTCGACAACGCCTCCGACGACGGGACGGCCGCCCTGCTCGCCGCCCATCCGTCGAAGCCCGAGGTGCTCCGGCTGCGGCGCAACACCGGTTACGCGGGTGCCATGGCCGCCGCACTGGACAAACTGGACACCCCGCTGATGGCGTGGCTGAACGACGACGCCGCGCCGACCCCTGACTGGCTCGCGACCTGCGAAGACACCCTCGCCAAAGCTCCGCTCGCCGCCGCCGTGAGCGCCCGGCTGACGCTGGCCGACGGGACCGTCCAGTCCACCGGCGTCCGCCTGACCGCCGACGGTCACGGTGCCGACCTGCCGGAACCCGCCGACGAGGTCTTCGGTTTCTGCGGGGGCGCGGCCGTGCTGAACGTCGAGGCGCTCCGCTCCGTCGGCGGCGTCCCGGCGTCCTATTTCTGCTACTACGAGGACACCGACACCGCGTGGCGGCTCCGGCTGGCGGGCTGGGACGTCGTCGGTGCCGAAGCCGAGGTCACCCATCGGCATGGCGCGAGCACTCGACCGGGTTCGGTCCGGTTCCACCTGTGGAATGAACGCAACCGTCTGCTGACCCTCCTCCGGTGTGCGCCGAGGCAGGTGGCCATCCGGCAGCTGCTGAAGTTCGCCGCCCTGACCGCGATACTCCCCCTTCGAGGGAAACCGGCGGCGCCGAACTTCCGTCCGGGCCTGCGGTGCCGGGTGCTGGGTGCCGTCGCCGCCCGCCTGCCGCGCACGCTGCTCGAGCGGCGGGCCATCGGGCGACGCGCGACACTCGGCCGAGGCGCGGTCTGGGACGCGTGGGCGGGCATTTAAGCTCTGACAAAAGACGGAGTTGTAGGTTGAGTCCGAAAAGGGCCCTCGCGGGAGCCCGCCCCGGCCGAAGGCCCCGCTTCGTGGTGGCGATGCGGTCGCGGGCTCAATCGAGAGCAGGGAGTACGGCTTTGGCGCAGGGGGAAACGCAACCGGTCGTCTCGGTCATCGTGGTGAACTACCGGGGAGCCGCCGACACCGTCACCTGCCTGCACGCACTCGCCGAACACGATTACCCGAACCTCGAGGTCATCTGCGTCGACAACGCCTCCGGCGGCTCCGACGTCGCCGAGATCAAGGCCGCCGCGCCGGGCGTCAAGCTCGTCGAGTCCCCGGTGAACTCCGGTTTCGCGGGCGGCTGCAACCTCGGCGCGAAGCACGCGACAGGCACTGTGCTCGCCTTCCTCAACAACGATGCCCGCCCGGCTCCCGGCTGGGTGGGCGCGGCCGTCGCCGAACTGCGCGCACAGCCGACGGTCGCCGCGGTGGCCAGCAAGGTCCTCGACTGGGACGGCACCGGCACCGACTTCGTCGACGCGGGCCTGACCTGGTTCGGCATGGGTTACAAACGCCACGCGGGCAGCCCCCTGTCCGACGTTCCCGCCGCCGAACACGAGGTCGCCAAGGACGTCCTGTTCGCGACCGGTTCGGCGATGTTCGTCCGCGCCGGGGTGTTCGCCGAACTCGGCGGGTTCGACGAGCGGTTCTTCATGTTCTACGAGGACGTCGACCTCGGCTGGCGGCTCAACCTGCGCGGCTGGCGCGTGCGCTACGTGCCGGAGTCGCTGACCTACCACAAGCACCACGCCACCATGTCCACAGTGGACGCCCCCGACTCCGGCCGCGAGACGTTCCTGCTGGAACGCAATGCCTTGGCCGCGCTGTACAAGAACCTCTCCGACGAGACACTTTCGCGTGCCCTGCCCGCCGCGTTGGCACTGGCCGTCCGCCGGGCGACCGCTCGCGGAGACCTCGACGCCACCCGGTTCGATCTCGCCCAGGGCGCCGGCCCGGCCGAAACCGGTCCGGTCGAAGTGCCGAGGACGACGTTGGCCGGTGTGCTGGCGATCGACCAGTTCGTCGAGCTGCTGCCGTCGCTGGCCGAGTCGCGTGCCGCCGAGCAGGCCGCTCGCGTCCGCACCGACGCCGACCTGCTTCCCTTGCTGCGCAAGGCGTTGGAGCCCGCGTATCCGCTGCCGCGCTATCTCGCCGCGCACGACATCCTGGTCGAGACGTTCGGCATCGACGCGCTCTTCGGGCAGCGCCGCAAGATCGTGGTGATCACCGGCGACGCGATCACCGAACGGATGGCGGGCCCGGCGATCCGCGCGTGGAACATCTCCGCGACCCTGGCCGCCGAACACGACGTCCACCTGGTGACGGTCAACCCCCTCGCCGATCCGCCGCCCGCGCCGTTCCGGGTCAGCGCGGCGACCCGGCGCGAGCTGGAGGCCCCGATCGCCTGGGCCGACATCATCGTTCTGCAGGGTCACGTGCTGGAACTCGCGCCTTCGCTCAAGAAGCAGTACGCGCACAAGATCGTGGTCGCGGACCTGTACGATCCGATGCACCTGGAACTGCTCGAACAGGGCAAGGGCGTCCCCGACGACAAACGCGCTCTCGACCTCATCGGGGTCACGAAGGTTCTCGACGCGCAGATGGAACGCGGAGACTTCTTCCTGTGCGCCTCGGAGCGTCAGCGCCACTTCTGGCTGGGCCACCTCGCGGCGATGGGCAGGCTCTCACCTCGGCTGTACGACGCGGACCCGACCACCCAATCGCTGCTCTCCATCGTCCCGTTCGGCCTCTCCCCCAGCGCGCCGGTCCGCACCGGTCCCGGCCTTCGGTCCACTTTGGACGGAATCGGCGAGACCGATCACGTCGTACTGTGGGCGGGCGGGGTCTACAGCTGGTTCGACCCGCTCACGCTGGTCCGGGCGATCGAGCGGTTGCGGCAGCGTCGCGGCGACGTCCGCCTGGTGTTCCTCGGGATGAAGCATCCCAACCCCGAGGTCACCGAGATGGACATCGGCGCGCGCACGATGCTGCTTTCCGACACGCTCGGGCTCACCGGCAAGCACGTGTTCTTCAACCAGCAGTGGGTGCCGTACGAGGAGCGCCAGAACTGGCTGCTCGACGCGAATTGCGGCGTCACCACGCATTACGAGCATGTCGAGACGACGTTCGCCTTCCGCACCCGGGTGCTGGACTACCTGTGGGCCGGGCTGCCGATCGTCACCACGGACGGCGACTCGTTCGCCGACCTGGTCCGCGAGGAACGGCTCGGCGTCGTCGTCCCCGCCGAGGACGTGGACGCGCTGGCCGACGCCCTGGAAAAGGCGTTGTACGACGAGGAATTCGCCGCGGGCTGCGTCGAGCGGATGGCCGCCGTCGCCCGGCGTTACGCCTGGCCGGAGGCGCTGAAACCGTTGGTGGAGTTCTGCCGGAACCCACGGCCCGCCGCGGACCGGCTGCCGGGCTCGGCGGACCTCGTGGTCACGGCGCCGGTGCGGGGCAAGGAAATGGTGCGCCGCGACGTCGACCTGATCCGCGAGTACCTCGCCGACGGCGGCCCGAAGGAACTCGTGCGGCGCGTCGGCGGCCGCGTGGTCAAGGTCGCCAAGCAGAGGCTCGGCCGTGGCTGACCGCCCCTTGCGCGTCCTGCTCGACGGGACCCCGCTTCTCGGTGCCAGGACGGGTATCGGCCGGTACACGGTCGCGCTGTCCGAAGAGCTCGCGTCGATGTCCGAAGTGGACACTCGCGCGGTCGCGTTCACGTTGCGCGGCTGGCGACGGCTGCGGCACGTGCTCCCGCACGGCGTCCGCGCTCGCGGCATGCCGGTGGCGGCGCGGTTGCTGCGGAAGGCGTGGCTGCGTTCGCAACTGCCGCCGGTGGAACTGTTCGCCGGGCCGACGGATGTCGTGCACGGCACCAACTTCGTGCTGCCCGGCCGGTTCCGCGCGGCGGGCGTGGTGACCATCCACGATCTGGCCTTTTTGGACGCTCCTGGGGAACTCGCGCCGAGCGATCACGAACTACCGCGCCTGGTCCGGCGCGGCGCCCGGCTCGCCGACGCGATCTGCACCCCCACCAACGCCGTCGCGGACCAGGTCGCCGAACGGCTCGACGTGGACCGCGGCAAGATCATCGTCACCCCGCTCGGCGTGAACCCGGCTTGGTTCACCGCGCGCCCGCCGGACAAGGAACGCCGCGACGAACTCGGTCTTCCGGACAAGTATCTGCTCTTCGCCGGCGCTCCCGGGCCCCGCAAGGGCCTGCACTGGCTCCAGCAGGCGCACGAGGCGGCGCCGGATCTGCCGGAGCTGGTGTTCGTCGGTCCCGGTTCGTTCGCCGTGGGCCCTCGTTCGCGACACGTGGGTTACCTGTCGGACGTGAACCTTCGGCGGGTCGTCGCCGGGGCCAGCGCCCTGGTGCTGCCGTCGCGCGACGAGGGCTTCGGGCTCCCGGTGCTGGAAGCGATGGCGTCGGACGTGCCCGTGGTGTGCACGGACATCCCGGCGCTGCGCGAGGTCGCGGGGAACTGCGCGAGCCTGGTCCCCTACGAAGACGTCGACGGACTAGCGGAGGCGCTGCGGATCGCCGTCAGCGACCCGCACGCCGTCGCCACCTCGGCCGCGCGCCGCGCCCACGTCGCGAATTTCACCTGGCGCGCTTGCGCCGACCTCACCGTCGCCGCGTACCGCCGGGCCAGTACGAAACACTGACCACAGCAGTCCCACGCGCCACTCCAGAGCGAAGCAAGGGACCTTTAGTATCGCTAGCTTTCCTAGCGCCGCTAGCGACGTCGGGACCGTGTTCCGCCCCCAATCACGCGAGATCGCTCCCTGATCACGCGAGTTCGCGCCCCAATCACGCGTGATCGCCATCCATGCCCGACCTACCCGCGCTCGGCAGGGCGGGCTCACGCGACTGGGCGGCGAACTCGCGTGCCTGGCCGCGCGACTCGCGTGATCAGATGGCGAACTCGCGTGATCAGAGACGGAACTCGAGTGATTGGGCGGCGAACTCAACGTGTCCAGAAATGAAGCAGCGTCAAAGGGCGAAGCAGCTCAGGAGGCGAAGTAAGCCTTGAGCGCGTCAGACCAGTCCCGAAGCGGCGTGAGACCGGCCTCGCGCCACGACGCGTTCGACAGCACCCCGTACGCCGGACGCGCCGCGGGACGCGGGAATTCCGCCGTCGTACAGGGCTTCACCCGCGCGGGGTCCGCGCCGAGTTCCGTGAAGATCGCGCGCGCGAAACCGCACCACGTCGTCGATCCGCCGCCCGTGCAGTGCAGAACCCGTTGCGAGGGTCCTTCGCCGACGGCAACGCGACCGGCCAGTTCCAGCAGTCCGGCGGCGAGATCGCGGGACCAGGTCGGTGAACCGGTCTGATCGTCCACTACGGACAGTTCGTCGCGTTCCTTTTCCAGGCGCGCCATGGTCTTCACGAAGTTCGACCCGGTCTTGCCGTACACCCAGGACGTCCGCACGATCCAAGACCGGGCGCCCGACCCGAGAAGCGCGTCCTCGCCCGCCGCTTTCGTCCGGCCGTAGGCGTTGAGCGGTCCCAGCAGATCACCGGTCTCGTACGGTGAAGTCGCGTCACCGGCGAAAACGTAGTCCGTGGACACGTGGATGAGCGGAACCCCGCGCGACGAGCACGCCGCGGCGAGCACGCGGGGGCCGTCGGCGTTCACCGCGAACGCCCGCGCCTCATCGGTTTCCGCCGCGTCCACCGCGGTGTAGGCGGCCGCGTTGATCACCACCGGTGACTTGCCCGCCGCCCGCGCCCGGTCGGCCAGGTCGGCCACCGCGGCGACGACCTGGCCGGCGTCGCACACGTCCAGCTCCGACGACGGCGGCGCCGAAGCGTCCGCCGCCAGTGCCGCGATGTCCTGCCCCAGCTGACCGGATCCGCCCGGTACGAGAATGCTCAGCACTTCGTCAGGCTCCCACACGGTTCTTCAGCGGCTCCCACCACGCTCGGTTTCCGCCGTACCAGGCGACCGTGTCGGCCAGACCGTCCTCAAAGGACTTCCGCGGCGTGTAACCGAGTTCCCGCGAGATCTTGGTGATGTCGACCGAGTACCGGCGATCGTGTCCCTTGCGGTCCTCGACGGGCTCGACACTCTCCCAGCCGGCGCCGACCGCGGTCAGCAGCCGCTCGGTCAGCTCGCGATTCGTCAGTTCCGTGCCACCGCCGATGTTGTAGACCTCGCCCGGCCTTCCGCCGTCGGCGACGAGCTGGATGCCGCGGCAGTGATCATCCACGTGCAGCCAGTCACGCACGTTGAGCCCGTCGCCGTAGAGCGGGACCTTCTTGCCGTCGAGCAGGTTGGTCACGAAGAGCGGGATGACCTTCTCCGGGAATTGGTACGGACCGTAGTTGTTCGAGCACCTCGTGACACAGACAGGTAACCCGTGCGTACGGAAGAAGGAACGTGCCAGCAGATCGGAGGACGCCTTCGACGCCGAGTACGGCGAATTCGGCTCCAGGGCGTGGTCTTCGGCCCAGGATCCCTCGTCGATCGAGCCGTACACCTCGTCGGTGGACACGTGGACGAACTTTCCGACCTCGGCCTCGAGCGCGGCCTGCAACAGGGTCTGCGTGCCGAGCACGTTGGTCAGCACGAAGTCGGCCGCCCCGGTGATCGAACGGTCCACATGGGACTCGGCGGCGAAGTGGACGACCAGGTCGATGCCCCGCATCAGCTGGCTGACCAGGGCGGCGTCGCAGATGTCGCCCTTCTCGAAGCGGTATCGAGGGTTCTCGTGCACCGGCTCCAGGTTCGCTTCGTTGCCCGCGTAGGTCAGCTTGTCGAGCACGATCAGTTCGGCGTCGGCCAGGCTCGGGTACGCCCCTGTCAGCACCTGCCGGACGTAATGCGAACCGATGAACCCGGCACCCCCGGTGACCAGCACTCGCATGCCGCGATCCTCCCTTTACGACTTCCCTGACCGGCCGAGTGTGTCACGACCGGGACAACCTTTCACCAGCCTACGGACGTCTAACACGGAGGTCAGTAGAGTTGTCGGCGAGGCACGCGGGTGCCCTGGGGAGATTCGTGGAGGACCGCACGTGACCGAGTGGCCCGGGCCACCCATTCCGGCGCGCCGTGACGGCGGTGTCTTCATGGTCGCCCGCCGTGGGGTGAAGGTCGTGTTCAGCCTGGTCTCGATCACGATCCTGGCGCTGAGCTGGTGGGGCTGGCAGTTCATCGGCGACCCTTCGCGGGGTTTCGCGACCACGAACATCTTCGAGGACAACGGTCACCCGCCGGCGAAACCGCTGGACGGCGCGATCGACATCCTGCTCGTCGGGCAGGACAGCCGCACCGACGCGCAGGGAAACCCGCTCCCGCGCGAGGTCCTCGACATGCTGCACGCCGGAATTTCGGACGGCGAGCGCCAGACCGACACGATGATCCTGGTGCACATCCCCCAGAACGGTAAGAAGGCGGTCGCGATCTCCTTCCCCCGCGACTCCTGGGTCGAGATCACCGGCGGTTTCGGCAAGCACAAGCTCAACAGCGCGTACGTGTACGCCTACAACGACACGTCGAAGACGCTGCAGCAGCAGGGCAACTCCGACCTCAAGGACGTCGACGCCAAGGCCAAGGACGCCGGCCGCAAGAACCTGATCGCGACGCTGGAGAAGTTCATCGGCAAACCGAAGATGATCGACCGGTACGCCGAGGTGAATCTGTCGAGCTTCTACGAGATCACCAAGGCGATCGGCGGCGTCGAGGTCTGCCTCAACAACGCGGTCAAGGAGAAGAAATCCGGCGTGGACCTGCCCGCCGGGAGATCGACCGTCGAGGGCGTCCAGGCGCTCGCGTTCGTCCGGCAGCGCTACGACCTGCAGAACGGCGACCTCGACCGGATCGCGCGACAGCAGGCCTTCCTGTCGGGGCTGGCGAACAAGGTGCTCTCGTCGGACGTCCTGATCAACCCGGCGAAGATCGCGGGCCTGATCGACGCGGTGAAGAAGTCGGTCGTGCTGTCGGCGGGCTGGGATCTGCCGGAGTTCGCCGCGCAGATGCGCGGGCTGAGCAGCGGGAACGTCGAGTTCCACACGATCCCGACCCAGGGCGACGCGATCATCGGCGGTGCCGCCGTGCTCCGGGTGGACCCGGCGCAGGTGCAGGCCGAAGTCAGCCGCCTCACCGCCGACGGCGAAACCGCACCCACCTCGACCCCGGCCACCCTGCCGGGCGCGGAGGCGGTGACAGTCGAGCTCTTCGACGGATCCGGCGCCCCCACGCTGGCCACCGAGGCCCGGAATTTCTTGCAGAGCAAGGGTTTCAAACTCGCGCCCGACACGAAGCTCAGCATCCGCAACTCGACGGCCATCCGGCACGCGCCGGGCGACGAAGCCGCGCTGGCCCTGATCAAGCAGGTCTTCGGCACCACGGTGCAGGCCGAGGCGGACCGCGACGTCGCACCCGGCAAAATGCGAGTGCTGCTCGGTAAGGACTTCAAGGGCGCGACCCCGACCACGGCCCCGTCGAAGCCGTCGCCCCCCTCGAAGCCGGCTCAGCCGCCCTCCAGCGCTCCGCCTGCTCCCACCACGACGCCGATCGTCGCGGGCAATGTGCCCTGCGTCAATTAATGCCCGGGTACTGAGCGTGGCCGACCTCACGGTGGCCTAGCCTTCTCCTACGATCGGACGAGTGGCAGCGCCAGGGGAGGTGACCAGGGATGGGCGACGAGGACAAGGGCGTCAACGAACGTTCTGAGCAGTTGGACGACGAAGAGCCGAAGTCCGAAGAGGACACCAAATCGGACACCGAGAGTGACGAAGAGCCCCGGTTCGTCCCGACGCCGTATCCGCGGAATCCGACGCTCCCCCAGCCGACCGCCCCGGCCGACGACGAAGACGAATCCGTCTCGGGTGTGCTCGCCGTGCCCGAGCGGCCGCTGCGCCGCGCCGGCCGGATCACCCGCCGGATCGCGCTCGGCCTCGTGTCGCTGCTCGCCCTCGGCACGACTGGCTACGCGTACGTCACCAAGGACCAGTTGCAGAACAACGTCCCCACGACGAACGCCCTCAGCAAGTCCGACGATCCCGCCGCACCGCCCGCCGACGACGGCGCGAACGACATCCTCCTCGTCGGCAGCGACGCGCGGACCGACGCGCAGGGCAATCCGCTGCCGCTCAAGGTGCTCAAACAACTCCGCACCGAGGAGAAGCCGGGCGTCAACACCGACACCATCATCATCCTGCGCATCCCGAAGAACGGCGGGAAGCCGTCCGGTGTCTCGATCCCGCGTGACACCTGGACCGAGATCCCCGGCCGCGGTCCAGGCAAGATCAACTCGGCATACGGCGCCGCGAAGGCCGACTACGCGAACGCGCACCGCGGCGAAGCCGATCAGGCGAAACTCGAACGCGATTCCGATCAGGAAGGCCGCAAGGCACTGGTCCAGACCGTTCAGGACCTGACGAAGATCCGCATCGACCACTACGCCGAGGTCAACCTGCTCGGGTTCTACCTGCTGACCGAGGCGCTGGGCGGCGTCAAGGTCTGCCTGAACCACTCCACCGAGGACAAGGACTCCGGCGCGAACTTCCGGCGCGGCGAACAGACCGTGTCGGGTGGCGAGGCACTTTCGTTCGTGCGGCAGCGGAAGAACCTGCCGCGTGGCGATCTCGACCGCATCGTGCGGCAGCAGACGTTCCTGTCCTCGGCGCTGAACCAGGTGCTCTCGGCGGGCACGCTGACCAGTCCGTCGACGATGGCGGGCCTGATGGACGTCGTGCGCCGGTCGATCGTCCTGGACGAAGGGCTGGACCTGCTGGAGTTCGCGCAGCAGGCGAAGGGGATCGCGTCCGGCGACCTGACCTTCACGACCATCCCGGTGGTGAACATCAACGGCCGCAGCGCGGACAGCCAGAGCATCGTCGAGATCGACCCCGCCGCCGTGCGGACCTTCGTGTCCGGCCTGGTGGGCCGGAGCGGTGGGGGCGGGGCCCCCGGTGCGGCTCCACTGCTCGCCGCGTCGAGTGTTCCCTGCGTGAACTAGCGTTGGGGACGTGAGCCTCACCGAACTGCTGCTGCGACCCCTGCTCGGGTCGCCCGCGAAACCGCTGATCACGCACTACGACGACAAGCAGGGCAGCCGGGTCGAACTGTCCGTGGCGACCACGGTGAACTGGGCCGCCAAGACGGCGAACTGGCTGGTCGACGAGTTCGACGTCGAACCGGGAGACCAGGTCGCCGTCGTGCTGCCGTCGCATTGGCAGACCGCCGGCGTCCTGCTGGGCGCCTGGTGGTGCGGCGCCAGGGTGGTGACGGAGACCGCCGGCGCGCGCGTGGCGTTCGTCGCGCCGGGTGGCGGTTCCGACGCGTCCGCGACGGCCGTCGTCTCGCTGCACCCGATGGGTCTCGGGCTGCCCGCCGGTTCCGTACCCGACGGGGCTTTGGACTACCTGACCGAAGCCAGGCTCGCGGGTGACCGGTTCAGCTCGCTGTTCCCCGTGCCCGGTGACACTCCCGCGCTGGGTTCGTCCACTGTGGATGAAGCCCTCGCCGAAGCTCGTTCCCGCGCTTCCTCGGCGGGCTTGTCCGCGGCGGACCGCGTTCTGTCCACTGTGGAATGGACTGGCGAGGAAGGGATTCTCTCGGGATTCCTGACGCCGCTCGCGGCCGGCGCACATCTGGTCCAGGTCACCGACGCGGATCCGGCCAAACTCGCTTCCCGGCGCGAAGCCGAGCGGACGACCGCGGATCTCCCCTCCTGACGTGCCATGAAGGGACCTTCCTGGCGAATTCGCGAGGAAAGGTCCCTTCATGGCAACCGGAGTCAGGCGTCCTGGAGCTGCTTCGCCTCACGCTTGCGCCCGAAGAGCACGTGGTCGATCGACAGCTTGCCGGCGTTGAAGCCGAGCGCGAGCCCGGCGACCGCCAGGACGAGGACGAGTTCGTAACCGCCCTGGCCGGTGAGGCCGTTGTCGAGGTGCACCGAGAGCAGCGCACCGACGGAGACCACGACGAAGCCGAGGCCCACCAGCGGCGTCAGGAAACCGACGATGAACAAGATCGCGCCCACGATCTCCACCGCGATCGCGAAGATCGCCGCGAGCGTCGGCAGCGGGATTCCGGTCTGTTCGAAGAACTTCGCGGTCCCGTCGATTCCGTTTTCCCACTTCTGCAGGCCGTGTGCGAGGAAGACCACACCGACACCGATCCGGCCGAGGAGGAGGGCGACATCCTTGAAACGAGCGAACATCGGGTATCAGCTTTCTGGTCGGTGAAAATTCAACTTACCCGGATCACGGTAAGGCACCGGGCGCTTCCGATGGCACCTCCGGAGCGTGATCGACAGGTACCCGACAGGAAGCGGACCCCGGTCGGCGGCATGTCCTCTGCGGAAGGCCGCGAACGTTATCCCCCGCACGACAGAATCTCTTCGGTGACGGAGGAACGGCTGACCGGCCTGTGCTCGGACCCGGACGGCTCTACTGGGTGAGCTGGAGCACCGAGTTCACGGGGTCGCGCTTCATCCGGGCTTTGAACTTCCATCGCGCCCTCAAGGGCACGTACGGCACCCCTGCTCTCGCTGGACCACCTGCCGACCAAACACCTGGCGGGCTCGCGGTTCGCGTGTGTCGAAAGACTGGAATCGCTCAGCGACCCGTCCGCCGATGTTCCGCGGCCAGCCCCCTCCAGCCCCCGCTGACGGCCAACACCTCAAGCACCCGCTCGGCCTGCTCGGCGAACCCGGCCAGATCGCTGTGCAGCAACGCTGTCCGCTCGGCGTCGAGCGGGACCTCGTCGTCTGCCCACAGTTCGATCACCGTGCTCACGGTCCACACGAGGAACTGGATGATCCGGATGAACTCCTCCGACGGTTCGTCGACAACCTCGCGGTACCCCGTCTCGATGTCATCGCACGCCGCGACCAGCTCGCGCAGCGGCTTGACGACGTCGGCCGCCGTCCCGTCCCACGCGGCCGACGGCCACATCCGATCCCCGAGTTCGAGCCACAACCGCCAACCGGCGACCAGCTCGGCCTCGTCGTGCGGTGTCCACGACACCGGAGCGAACCAGAACATCCTTCGAGAGTGACAGCGTGCGGCCATGATCGCCGTACTTCCGTGAAGCATTTCACCGAGAGGCGATCTCACCTGCGCATTTCGTCACCCGATCGCGAACCCGGAAGTACATGAAGGCCCCCTTCCTTGCGTCAGGCGCAAGGAAGGGGGCCTTCATGTACTCGAGACGTCAGCCCTTGAGCAGGGCGCGCGCCATGACCATGCGCTGGATCTGGTTGGTGCCTTCGTAGATCTGGGTGATCTTCGCGTCGCGCATCATGCGCTCCACCGGGAAGTCGCGCGTGTAGCCCGCGCCGCCGAAGAGCTGCACGGCGTCGGTCGTCACCGACATCGCGATGTCCGACGCGTACGCCTTCGCGGCCGCGGCCATGTAGCCGCCGCGCTTGTCGCCGCGTTCGGTCGCCGCGGCGGAGGCGTAGACGAGGTTCCGGGCGGCTTCGATCTTGATGCCCATGTCGGCCAGCATGAACTGGACGCCCTGGAACTCCGAGATCGACTTGCCGAACTGCTTGCGCTCCTTGACGTACGCGATCGACGCGTCGAGTGCGCCCTGTGCGATGCCCAGTGCCTGCGCGCCGATGGTCGGGCGGGTGTGGTCGAGGGTGCGCAGCGCGGTCTTCAGGCCGGTGCCGGGTTCGCCGATGATGCGGTCGGCCGGAATGGTGCAGTTCTCGAAGTGGATCTCGCGGGTCGGCGAGCCCTTGATGCCGAGCTTCCGCTCCTTCGAGCCGACGGTGAAGCCGGGGTCGTCCTTGTGCACGACGAACGCGGAAATGCCGTTGGCCTTCTTCTCGGCGTTGGGGTCGGTCACCGCCATCACGGTGTACCAGGACGATTCACCCGCGTTGGTGATCCAGCACTTGGTGCCGTTGAGCACCCAGTGGTCGCCGTCGAGCTTCGCGCGGGTGCGCATCGAGGCGGTGTCCGAGCCGGCTTCGCGCTCCGAGAGGGCGTACGACGCCGACGTCTCGCCGGAGGCGATCGACGGCAGCACGAGCTTCTTGAGGTCTTCCGACGCCGAAATGATGATCGGCTGGGTGCCCAGCTTGTTGACGGCCGGGATCAGCGACGCCGACGCGTCGACGCGCGCGACCTCTTCGATCACGATGCAGGCACCGATGGCGTCCGCGCCCTGGCCGTCGTAGGCTTCGCTGATGTGGACGGCGTTGAAACCCGACTTGACCAGCGCGTTGTACGCCTCGATCGGGTAGCGCTCGTCCTCGTCGACCTCGGCCGCGTAGGGCTCGATCTCCTTCTCCGCGAGGGCACGCACCGCGGCCCGCAGCTCCTCGTGCTCTTCGGCAAGCTGGTACAGACCCGGGCCCTCAGACACCTTCGTCACCTCTTCTAAGCGCGTTTGGGAGTTCGACCGATGTTAGCGCTCGTTCACATCGTGCGACATCGAGAGCGCTTGTGTCTTTGACCGCAAAGTCCGTACGTTCGAGTGATGCAGCTCACCCCGTTCCCCCGGTCGCTGGACTATCCCCAGGTCCCGGCCGGCTCGGTGCTGGTCGGCGCCGCTGCTCGCTGGGGCGCCAGAACCGCCTTCGCCTACGGAGACCAGAGCCTCACCTTCGCCGAGACGTACAGCGCGGCCTGCCGGTTCGCGAACGCCCTGCGCGCGGAAGGCGTCGGCCGGGGCGACGTCGTGGCCCTTCACCTGCCGAACTGCCTGGCGTACCCGATCGCCTACTACGGCACGCTGCTCGCGGGTGCCACCTTCAGCCCGGCGAACCCCCTGCTGCCGCCCGAGGACCTCGCCTTCCAGCTGGCCGACGCCGGAGCGGTCGCCGCCGTCACCGTCGGCCCGGTCGCGCGCGTGCTCGCCGCGGTCCGTGACCGGACAGCGGTCCGGCTGAGCATCGTCGTTCACCCGCCCGAGGAAGTGAGCGAGAACGAAGTCGAGTTCACGGTGTTCCACGCCGGTCACTCCGACGAGCGGCCGGACGTCGAGATCGACATCTACCGCGACCTCGCCCACCTGGCGTACACCGGCGGCACCACCGGACGATCGAAGGGCGTCTGTCTGCCGCATCGGAACGTCGTGGTCAACAGTTTGCAGAGTTCCTGCCGGCGGCTGGGCGCGATCCCCGCCCTCGACGACTCGGGAGAGGTGATCGTCGACCAGCTCGGCGGCCCGGACGAATGGCCGTCCAGGATCGGCACCGGGATCGCCCTCAATCTGACGCCGTGGTTCCACGCCATGGGCACTATCGCCGCGCTCAACGTCCCGCTGCTCGACGGCGGCACGGTCGTCCTGCACGACCGCTTCGACCCGGCCGCGTACGTGGCCGACGCCGAACTGCTGCGGGTCACCACCATCGGCGGGGCGCCCGCGCTGTTCGCCGCCTTGCTCGCCTGCCCCGATTTTCACACGGCCGACCTGTCTTCGGTACTGACCATCGGTTCCGGTGCGGCGCCGATGAACCACGAGATGATCCGCGCCCTGCAGAACCGCTTCCCCGGCGTGATCATCACCGAGGGCTACGGCCTCACCGAGGTCACCATGGGCGCCGTCATCGCGCCGTCGTATCGCTCCGCCACCCGGAAGGTCGGCTCGGTCGGCCTTCCGCTCCCGGACACCGAGATCAAGATCGTCGCGGCCGAGGGCGGCGAGGATCCGTTACCCGCCGGGAAAAGCGGCGAGGTCTGCCTGCGCGGCCCGCAGGTGATGACCGGCTATCGCAACCGCCCCGAGGAGACGGCGGCCGCGCTCGTCGACGGCTGGCTGCACACCGGCGACATCGGCATCCTCGACGAGGACGGTTATCTGTCCATTGTGGATCGCAAAAAGGACATGCTGCTGTACAAGGGGTACAACGTCTTTCCGCGTGAACTCGAAGAGCTGCTGATCACCCTGCCCGGCGTGTCCGCGGCGGCCGTCGTCGGCGAACCGGACACCGAGGTCGGCGAGCTGCCGGTCGCGTTCGTGGTGCGCAGCGACGAGAACGTCACCGCCGAGCAACTCCTGGAGGCCGTCGGCGCTCGTGTCCTGCCGTACAAGCGGCTGCGCGCGATCCACTTCGTCGACCAGATCCCGGTCTCGGCCGCCGGGAAGGTGCTCAAACGAGAGCTGCGGAAGCGACTCGCCGACTGACGCCACGCGTTTCGTCCTCTGAATGCGGTGGTTCGTCGTCGAACTACCGCATTCAGAGGACGAAACGCGGTCAGCCTTCGACGCGTTTGCGCAGTGCGGCGTCCTTGTCGAGCACCAGCTGTTCCAGATCCGCCTGGAAGCGGGCCATCTTCGTCTGCAAGCCCTCGTCGGACGCGGCGAGGATGCGCACCGCGAGCAGGCCCGCGTTGCGTGCGCCGCCGACGGAGACCGTCGCGACGGGGACACCGGCGGGCATCTGGACGATCGAGAGCAGCGAGTCCATACCGTCGAGGTACTTCAGCGGCACCGGCACCCCGATCACCGGCAGCACCGTCGCCGACGCGACCATGCCCGGCAGATGCGCGGCCCCGCCGGCGCCCGCGATGATCACGCGCACACCGCGCGAAGCGGCCGACGTCGCGTAGTCGAGCATCCGCTGCGGAGTGCGGTGCGCCGAGTAGACACCGACCTCGTATTCGACGCCGAACTCGGCCAGCGCCTGCCCGGCCGCTTCCATCGTCGGCCAGTCCGAGTCGCTGCCCATGATCAGGCCAACCTGCGGCGCCATACTGATTCTCCTAGTGAATTTCGTGGCCGTCGAGCCAGACGGCGTGGGAAAGCCAGTGCGCGGCGAGCAGCGCGCGGTCGCGCAGCTCCTCCATGCGTTCGCCGACGAGGTTGACGTGGCCGAGTTTGCGGCCGGGACGCTCACCCTTCCCGTACAGGTGGACGCGGATGTCCGGGTACCGCGCGAACAGGTGGTGCAGCCGTTCGTCCGGTCCCATCCCTGGCGCCTCGGGGGCACCGAGGACGTTCGCCATCACACAGGCCGGGGCGATCAGGTCGGTCACGCCGAGCGGGTAGTCGAGCACGGCACGCAGGTGCTGCTCGAACTGCGACGTCTTCGAACCGTCCTGGGTCCAGTGTCCGGAGTTGTGCGGGCGCATGGCGAGTTCGTTGACCAGCAGGCCTTCGTCGGTCTCGAACAGCTCGACGGCGAGCAGGCCGGTCACGTTCAGCGTCGCGGCGATCCGCAGCGCCAGGTCCTGCGCCTCCTGCGTGCGCTGGAGGCTCAGCCCCGGCGCCGGGGCGAGCACCTCGGTGTTGATCCCGCCGGACTGCACGGTTTCCACCACCGGCCACGCCGCGCCCTGCCCGAACGGGGACCGGGCCACGAGCGCGGACAGTTCGCGCCGCATGACGACCTTTTCCTCGACCAGCAGCGGAGTTCCGGCGTCGAGCAGTTCGGGGACGGTCTCGCGGGCGTGCTGTGCGGTGTCGAGCATCCAGACGCCGCGGCCGTCGTAGCCGCCCTGCGAAGCCTTGAGCACGACCGGCCAGGAGTGCTTGTCGCCGAAGGTGATCACGTCGTCCACAAAGGACACTTCGGCGAACGCGGGGCCGGGGATCCCCAGTCCGGCCATCATCTCGCGCATGACGAGCTTGTTCTGCGCCATCGACAACGCGGCCGGATCGGGCCGGATGGTGACGCCTTCCATCGCGAGCGTCAGCAGGTGCTCGCCGGGAACGTGCTCGTGGTCGAAGGTCAGCACGTCGACCTCGGCGGCGAACGAGCGCAGCGCTTCGAGGTCGGTGTGGTGGCCGTGCACGACCTCACCCGCGACGAGGCCGGCGGATTCGTTCTCCCCGGCGGCCAGCACGCGCAGGGACTGGCCGAGGGAGATCGCCGCCTGGTGGGTCATCCTGGCCAGCTGTCCGCCGCCCACCATGCCCACGATCGGAAGACCGGTTCGTTTGTCCACTACTGCCGCACACTCCCGCTCAAAAGCCGATTCCGCGGATGAGATTACTTGGCCGCCACGGCCACGACCTGGGCGGACCCGCGTCGCAGCTCCCGGACGGCCAGGCCTGTGATGGCGATCGCAGCGGTGAGGACGTAGCCGTTGCCGAGCAGCGACCAGCCCATTCCCCAGCCGAACTCGGTGTCCCCGCCGTTGGGCACGAACATGATCACGCCGCTCGCGAACAGCACCGCGACACCCGCGGCCGGAACCCACGCTCGGCGGACGACGAGCAGGACGAGCAGCGGCACCGTCCACACCCAGTGGTGTGACCAGGACACCGGCGAGAGCAACAGCCCGTAGAACGCGGTCACCAGCAGCGCGCCGACGGGATCGCCGCGGCGATGCAGGCGCACGACCAGCCAGACGGCGGGGACGGCGAGGACGGCGGCGATCGCGATGGCCACGGTCAGCGACCACGGCGCGAGTTCCGAAGCGCGGTTCACCAGTCCGTTGAGTGACTGGTTGAAGATCCAGTGTACGGAGCCGACCCGGCTGGGGTCGGTCGCGGACTTCGTCCAGAACCGGACGGCGTCACCGGGAATCACCGCGAACATCACGGCTTCGAGTGCGACGAACGTGCCGAGCGCCCGCAGCGCGTCCTTCCAGCGGCCGGTGAACAGCAGATGCGGCACGAAGATCAGCGGCGTCAGCTTGATCGCGGCCGAGATCCCGATCAGCACCCCGGCCCAGCGCGAACCACGGGCCGAGAGCACCAGGACGTCGAGGACGATCAACGCCATCAGGATGAGGTTGATCTGCCCGAGGAAAAGCGTCTTCCAGACCGGTTCCAGCGCCAGCGCGCCCGCCGTGGCCAGCGGCAGCACCCACCACCGGGTGATGGGGGCGCCGCAGGCGCGGGCGACCACGGAGATCACGACGCTCAGACAGACCAGGGAGAGCGCGCCGACGACACCCCAGGTCAGCCCGGCGGGGACGATCGCGAGCGGCAGGAACAGCGGCGCGGCGGCCGGGGTGTAGGTGAACGGCAGCAACACCCACGGCGGCAGCGTCGTCAGCGCCTCGCGGGTGTAGAGCGGTTCACCCTTCAGCAGGGTGAGGGCACCGGCGCGGTAGACGGCGCTGTCCGCGCCGAGGTGCCATTCCCCGAGCCAGGCGACGACGCCCAGCGCGAGCATCGCCAGTGCGAGCGCACCCGCCAGCGTGACCCCGACGATCCGGGGTTCAGCCGCCGGCCGTGACTTCAACATGCTTGTCGTCGTCGCTCCGCTTCCGCCGCAAGTACCACCAGCGCCCGGCGAGTGCGAGCGCCAGCACGAGCGGCATGAAGATGTACGCGCTGCCGAGGATGTTCTGCCACACCTGCCAGTGCAGCTCGACATTCCGGCCGTTCGGCAGGATCAGCAGGACACAGCTGATGAAGACGAAGAACACCGCGAAGGTGCCCAGCCAGCGTTTCCACGCGGTGGCGGGCGTGGTCTTCGGCAGCCGCGAAACCAGCAGGACGACCAGCGGGGCCACCCACACCCAGTGATGCGTCCAGGAAATCGGCGAGATCAGCAGGATCCAGAACGCCGTCACGAGCATCGCCGCGAGCGCTTGGCCCTTGCGGTGGAAGCGCAGCACCAGCCAGATCGCCGGGATCGCGAGCAGCGCGCCGATCCCCATCGCCGCTTTCGACGCCCAGGGCGCGAGTTCGGTGAAGCGGTTCATCAGCGCGTTCAGCGACTGGTTGCCCGCCCAGTGCACCGGGCCGATGCGGCCGGTGTCGGGCAGCGTGTAGGTCCAGTACCGGGCCGCGTCGTGCGGGATGATCAAGAACATCAGGCCCTGCATCACGACGAAGGTGACGAGCCCGCGGATGGCGTCCATCCGGCGGCCGGTGATGAAGAGATGCCCCAGGAACACGATCGGGGTGAGCTTGACCGCGGCCGCGACGCCGACGAGCACGCCGCCCCAGCGGCTGCCCCTCGCCCCGATGACCAGGATGTCGAGCATCACCAGCGCCATCAGGATGATGTTGATCTGGCCGAGGAAGACCGTGCGCCACACCGGCTCGAGGCCGAGGAAGACCAGGAAGAACGCGATCGTCGACCGGGCGGGCGAGGCCCACCAGCGGGGGCCGTCGGTCGTGGGCTTCGGCAGCGCGCCGATGGCGATGCGGACGCACAGCGCCAGCGCGAGCAGCGAAACCGCGGTCAGGAGCCCCCAGGCGACCTGAGTCGGGACCAGCGCGAGCGGGATGAACAGCAGCGCGGCCGTCGGCGGGTAGGTGAACGGCAACAGCGCCCACCACGGCTCCACCGGAAGCGTGTTCGCGTCGTACAGCGGATCGCCGTTCAACAGCGTCTCGGCGCCGGCGCGGTAGACCGCGCTGTCCACGCCCAGCACCCATTCGTGCTGCCAGCCCCAGATCCCGAAACCGATCGCGACCAGCGGGATCACCGACAGGATGAGGATCGATCTCGGCCGGACGGACAAGCGGGCGAGCGACTTCCGCAGCGAGAGACGATGCTGCGGGCGGCTCGCCGAAACGTCGCCGTTGGCGTCGGCGGAAACAGTCCGGGTCACGCAAACAGGAAATCATGAACCGGGTCGTGCCACCTCGACTGGGTCGGCCGTGACCTGGAGAACGTCTTACGCTACCCCGCTTCAGGAGCGCGCGAGGCCACCGAGGAGGTCACACGCCAGATCGTAGGTCGCCGGGAGCCGGACGGCCGAGATCTGCGGGCGGCCGGTGTCCCGCAGCTGCGCGTCCACCGAAAGCCGCTCGTTGAGCGCCCTTCGCAGCGCGACGCCGGACGAAGCGAGCCGCACGTCCTTCGGTACGAGCACGCCCGCGACGGACGGCCCGATCGAGGCGACGCTCTCCCCGCCGTCGAACACCTGCCTCAAGGCGTCCGCGACCAGGATCATCCCGGTCAACCGGGGCCAGCCCGCGACCGAGCTGAAGTCCATCGAGACCACGAGCAGCGTGTGCGCCTCCGCGACCGACCGCTCGTCACGCCGGGCCTGGCGGTACAGCTCACCCAACCGGGTCCTCAGGTACGCGGCCGTGGGCAGTCCGGTGAGCGGTTCGGTGACCTCGGTGTTCACCAGCTGATCGGTCGCGACGTCCGCCCACGCCAGCGCCGTCACCCGTAGTAACCGGGAGGGGGTGGAGTCGACATCCGGTTCGAGGAAGCCGTCGACCGCGTCCGGATCGGCGAGCACGGCGTGCAACGCCGCGAGATCCGCGAGGGTTTCGGCCAGCCCGGCACCCGCGGCGGCCCGTGCCCGGCCCAGCCCGGCGAGGGCGGTCTCCGCCACCTCGGTGGGAGCGACGCGGCCGTTCTTGATCACCGCGGCGCAGACGGCGTCGACCTCGGGGAGGCCCCAGTCACTGGGGAAACGCCAGCCCGCGGCCAGGCTGGCCGTCCGCCAGCGGGCCCGCAGTGCGCGGAGCGTGCGATCTCGTTCGAACCGGTTCCAGGCGGGTGGCCCGTCGGATCCCCCGGACGGCGCACCGGTGGCCGGTACGTCCACTGCCCACCGCCCCTTTCCGTTCCGATCTTTTCGATCTTGCGATCGCTTCACGGTGGGGACGCCGGTCCACGCCGGGCGTGACGGCGTTTTCCAAGGATCTTTCCAAACTCTCCATCCATGCCCCCGCCGCCGCCCTCAAAGGACGCGCTGCGCGCGAGGATCAAATCCGACCCAGGCCGGGTGAAGCTGTTGCGCTCTCCGGGTCATCGGAGGGACCGCGAGGTGACGTGCGTCGCCCAGTCCGTCACACTGAGCGGGTTCGGGCGTTTAAGACAGTAGACCCGCCGAACCAGCAGATGAAGGAGCCCCGTGTCCACCGTTCCCGCCGATCTCTCCGGTAAGAGTGACGCCGAGCTGATCGCCGAGGTGCGTGACGGGAAGATCGCGTCCTACGGAACCCTTTACGAGCGCCACTCCGGCGCGGCGCACAACCTCGCCCGCCAGCTCGCCCGTTCGAGTTCCGAAGCCGACGACCTCGTTTCGGAAGCCTTCGCGAAGGTGCTGGACACGCTGCGCGTCGGCAAAGGCCCCGACGCCGCGTTCCGCGCGTACCTGCTGACCGCGCTCCGGCACACCGCCTACGACAAGACGCGTAAGGACAAGCGCGTCGACCTGAACGAGGACATGTCCGACGTCGGCGGTGCCGTCGGCGAAGCGCTGACGGTCCCCTTCTCCGACACCGCCGTCGCCGGGCTCGAGCGCACGCTCGCCGCGAAGGCGTTCGCCCGGCTGCCCGAGCGGTGGCAGGCGGTGCTGTGGCACACCGAGATCGAAGGGCAGACACCCGCCGAGGTCGCGCCGCTGCTGGGGCTGACCGCGAACGGTGTCTCCGCGCTCGCTTACCGCGCGCGTGAAGGTCTGCGTCAGGCTTATCTTCAGGTCCACCTGGCCGAGAACTCCGCCGAACGCTGCCGGGCGAGTGCGGACAAACTCGGCGCGTGGACCCGCGACGGGTTGTCCAAACGCGAACGTGCCCAGGTGGAGAGCCATCTGGACGAATGTGAGAACTGCCGCGCGCTGGCCGCGGAACTGGCCGACGTCAACACCGGTCTGCGCGGGATCATCGCGCCGATCGTGCTCGGTGGCGCGGCCCTCGGTTACTTGGCGTCGACCGGTGCCGGCAAGGCGGGCGCGGTCACCGCGGCCGCGACGGCCGCCGCCGCGGGTTCGAGTTCGGGCGGCGCCGCCGGTGCCGCCGCGTCCGGACCGCGCCAGTTCGCCGGAGTGGCCGGATCGGGCGCGGCCATCGTCGCCGCGGTCACCGTGGCGCTCGCCAACGGTGGCGGGACGCAGGAGATACCGGCCGCCGCGGCCGTCCCGCCGCCCGCCGTCGTCGCACCCGCTCCCGCCCCCGCGGTCCCGCCCGCGGCGCCTCCGGCCGTCCCGCCCGCGCAGCAGCCCGTGCCGCCGGCTCAGCAGCCCGTGCCGCCCGCGCAGCAGGTGCCGCCTCCGGCGCCTTCGGCCACACCCCCGGCGCCCGCTCCGGCCCCGACTCCGACGCCCGCCGAGCCGCCCCCGCCTTCACCGGTGATCCCGGCGCCTCCGGTGATGACGGCGTCGTCCCCGGCCGGTGGTGTCGAGCTCCGACCCGACGAGGAGACCAACCTGCCGATCACCGTGCGCAACGACGGTGGATCGAAGTCCGAGCCCGTGGCGGTCTCGCTGAACCTGCCGAAGGGCGTGCGGGCCGTTCCCGCCGCCGGCGGTGGCGCGATGGGTGTCGACGGCTTCCGGCAGCAGGCGCCCGCTCCGATCGCGGTGAACTGCCCCGGCGGCACCGGCACGGTGACCTGCCGGACCGGCATCGGCCTCGAACCGGGACAGTCCGCGGTACTGACGTTCCGGCTGCTCGCCGACGAAACCGCCCTGGACGACAGCGTGGTGACCGGTTCGGTGACGGCGGGCGCGCGGATCAAGGTGTCGGTCTTGGTGAAGGTCAAGGTGCCCGCGCCGCCGGACGGCGTCGACCTGAGTGCCGAGAGCGACGGGCTGTCGGCGTTCCCGTGGAACCCCCATCCACTGATGAGGATCCGTGTGACGAACACGGGCAAGACGACGAAGCCGGTCACGGTCACTCTCGACCACCGCGTGCTCAGCGCCTGGAGCGTGTACGGCATCCGGTGCACCCCGACCGGCGAAGGCGCGTCGTGCACTTCGCGCGGCTCGCTGACCCCTGGACGTCAGGTGAGCCTGCTGGTCCGGTTGAAGGGCCGCCCGGCGGAAAACGTCCCGGTGACGGTGAACGCCACCCTCGGCGTTGCCAAAGCGGAGCCGGTCGCGGTCCACTTCGGCTGCTGGCACCACTGGTGTGACGACAACGCGCTGCTTCCGCCGACCACGGTGCCTTCGCTGCCTTCGGTCATTTCGAAGCCCTCGGGCACACCGGAGACGACGAAGCCGGAGCGGCCAGGGCGGCCTTCGCCGTCGAAGAAGCCTTCGCCGTCAGCGACGCCTTCGGAGCCCGCGAGGCACCAGCCCGCCCCCGCGGAGCCGACCACGACCACGAGCGCGCCACCGCGGCCCGGCAAGACGAAGCCGTCCACGCGACCCAACGGGGTGGCCGACCGTATTTTCCAGTAGCGTCGCCCGCATGCGGGGGAAGCATCGCGAACTGCTGCGGTTCGTCCTGGTCGGGGGCGCGAGTTTCGTCATCACGATGACGATCACCTACGGGCTGAAGTTCACCGTGCTGACCGACAAACCGGTGACCGCGCTGATCATCGGGGCGCTGGTGGCGACCGTTTTTTCGTACGTCGCGAACCGTGAATGGTCCTTTCGCACCCGTGGCGGCCGTGAGCGAGCCCACGAAGCGGCCCTTTTCTTCCTGCTCAGCGCGATCGCGCTCGGCCTCAACGCGCTTCCTCAGCTGGTTTCGCGGTACGTGTTCGACCTGGAGCAGCCACACGTCGGGCTGCTGACCCAGGAAATCGCCGACTTCGTCAGCGGTGTGCTCATCGGGACCCTGCTCGGCACGGTGTTCCGCTGGTGGTCGTTCAAGAAGTGGGTCTTCCCGGAGGCCGACGCGCGGCCGCGACTGCTGCGGGGCGGCGGACCGGAGATTGCCGACATCCCCGACGACCCGGCCGCCTGAACGGCACGCGACAGCAAAGGTCCCTTGCTCCCTTTTCGCAGCTCAGACCGCGTGAGCGAGAAGGACGGATCGGCCGTTCTCTCAACCGCCCAAAGCGTCATATAACGCACTGTCCATCCCCTCCCGGCCCATTCCACGGGCCGAGCGAATTAGACTGATCCGGTGACCGTGGTCGAATCCGTCCTTTCGAGGACGCCCGAGCCGTTCCGATCCGTGCTGATCAAGCACCGTGAGCTGTTGAAGTTCGCGATCGTGGGCGGCACGACGTTCCTCGTCGACAACGGCGTCTGGTACCTGCTGAAACTCAGCGTGCTGGAGTCGAAGCCGACCACGGCGAAGGCGATCGCGATCATCGTCGCGACGATCGTGTCGTACATCCTGAACAGCGAGTGGTCCTTCCGGACCCGCGGCGGCCGCGAGCGGCATCACGAGGCGGCGCTCTTCTTCGTGATCAGCGGGATCGCCGTGGTGGTCAACCTCATCCCGCTCTACACGTCGCGCTACATCTTCGACCTGGAAGTGCCGCATGTGACGCGGTTCGTCCAGGAATTCGCCGACTTCACGAGCGGGTCGATCATCGGCATGCTCCTGGCGATGTTCTTCCGCTTCTGGGGCTTCAAGAAGTGGGTCTTCCCGGATGAGCTGGGCAAACGCCGCCGGGACAGCGACGAGCCGGACGACGTCGTTCCTCTCCGCTAAGTACTTGTCAAACGACATATGATTGTCTAGAGTCATTCATGTCAACGTTCCTTCACTGATGACGCCGGCCGGGTTCGTACGGTCGAGCGGGACGAATTCGAGGTGATCGCCAAGCGCGAAGAGGACCGCATCCGGTTCGGATGACGGTTGAGCCTTTTCCCGTCTTGGCGGGGATCCGGGGCTGCTTTCGAGCACTGCTCCGCGTCCCTCGCGTTCCCTCGTTTCTTCCAGTGAACGGATCTTTTCTTGAGCACCGCTCTCGGCGCGCCTCCGCGCGCCCGAAACACCCTTGCCCTCGTCGGGCTCTTCGCCGCCGTGTTCCTGGCGATGCTCGACGCCCAGGTCGTCGCGACCGCCCTGCCGCGCATGGTCGGCGAACTCGGCGGCGCGACCTCGTTCGCCTGGGTCACCACCGCCTACCTGCTGGCCGGCAGCGTCAGCGCGCCCGTCTACGGAAAACTCGGTGACCTCTTCGGCCGTAAGCGCGTCGTGCTCGTCGCGATCGCGTTGTTCGTCCTAGGCTCCCTCGCCTGCGCGCTCGCGCCGACGATGCCGCTGCTGATCGCCGCCCGCGCCCTGCAGGGCATCGGCTCCGGCGGCCTGTTCGTCGCGGTCGCCGCGATCATCGGCGAACTGTTCCCGGGTCGCGAAAGCGCCCGCTACTTCGCCTGGTTCTCGATCTGCTTCGCCGGCTCCTCGCTGGCGGGCCCGGTCGTCGGCGGCGTCCTGACCGACCTCGCCGGCTGGCGGTCGATCTTCGGCGTCAACGTGCCGATCGGGCTGCTCGCGTTCGGCGTCGTCGCGCGATTCCTGCGGCTCGAACGACGCCGCAAGACCGCACCGTTCGACTTCGCGGGCATCGTCGTGCTGTCCGGCGCGATCGTCGGCCTGACCCTCGCGACGCCGCTTTCGGCGTCCATCGGCGCGGTACTGCTCGTCGCCTTCCTGGTCATCGAACGCCGGGCGGCCGAACCGGTCATCCCGCTTCGGCTGTTCCGCGCCAGGATGTTCGGCCTGAGCGTCTTGGCCGGCGCCGCGGCCGGGTTCGTCTTCCTGGGCTCGGTCAACTACCTGGCGCTCTTCCTGCAGACCGCGGGCGGCGCCGGACCTTCGGAGGCCGGACTCCTGCTGCTGCCCATGACCCTCGCGGTCGCCGCGTCGTCGATGGTCGCGGGCCGGATCATCGCCAAGACCGGGGCCTACCGCTGGGCACCGATCCTCAGCATGACCCTCGGCCTCGCCGCCGCGCTCGCCATGTCCACAATGGACGAAACGACGCCGCTGCCGCTCGTCGTCGCCTATCTCGTCGTGTTCGGCGCGGCGGCCGGGCTCAACATGCAGGTGCTTTCCATGGCGGCTCAGCAAGGCGTCGCCCGGACCGACCTCGGCGCCGTTTCGGCGACCGTCGGCTTCCTGCGTTCCCTCGGCACCACGGCCGGACTGACCGTTTTCGGCGCGGTGTTCACGAACGCCTTCACCTACGACAGTCCCGCCGGGTACGCCTCCGCGCTCGATGGAGTGTTCTGGGTGATGGTCCCCGCACTGGTGATCGGCCTCGCCGCTTCCCTCTTCCTGCCCCGCGTTTCCCTGCGGCGCGACCGCTAAGGAGTCTTTCGATGATTCTCGTTCTCGGTTCCACCGGCAAAATCGGCCGCGAACTCGTTCCCGCCCTGCTGGACAAAGGCGCCCGGGTGCGTGCTCTGACACGCGACCCGGCCCGCGCCCGGATCGATCCGCGTGCCGAGGTCGCCGTCGGTGATCTCGACGCCTTCGATCCCGCGCTGCTCGACGGTGTCGACCGCGTGTTCGTCCTGACCTCCGGGCACGGCTCGGACCCGCTCGCCCAGGAACGAACCGTGCTCAAGGCCGCCACTGGTGTCGCGCACATCGTCAAACTCTCCACCACCGGAGTCCATTTCGGACAGACCGATCCGATCTCCCTCGTGCACGCCGAGGCCGAACGGGCCGTGCGCGAGGCCGGGCCGGACTGGACGATCCTGCGTCCCGGCACCTTCATGGACAACCGGTTCGCCTGGCTGCACGCCGTGCGCGGCGACGGGGTCGTCCGCGTTCCCGAAGGCGATCCGGCGTCCGCGCTGGTGCACGTCCGCGACATCGCCGAAGTCGCCGCGACCGTGCTGACCACCGAAGGGCACGCGGGCAGGACCTACCCGATCACCGGTGGCGAAGCACTCACGGCGCGGCGGCAGGTCGAGATCCTCGGCGACGCGCTCGGGCGGTGGCTGACGTACGTCGAAGAGCCCGAGGCCGACTCTCGAGCCCGGATGCTCGGGTACGGCTGGCCCGCTTCCGCGGTCGACGGGATGTTCGAGCTCAAACGGCAGTCCGCCGGGAACGAGGAGATCGTGTTCGGCACCGTGCGCGAACTCCTCGGCCGGGCGCCGCTGACGTTCGCCGACTGGGCCCGCGAGCACGCCGCCGCCTTCGCCTGACCTGCGGAAAGGGAGCAAGGGACCTTTGCTGTCGCCTGGGTCCTTTGAGTGCATGAAGGCCCCCTTGAGGGACCCAGAGTCCGTGAAGGCCTCCTTCCCTACTTTGAGGGTCAGGATCTCGGCAAAGTCGCATAACCACTGGTCAAGTGGGTGCTGCGGTGAAAGGGGCGGGTTCGCCACAGTCGCCTGACATCTTTCTCGACTGTCCACATAGGACGCAACCGGGTCGATAGTGCCAGATTTGGGCGTTTTCCGACCGGGTCGTGAGTGAAAAAGAGGGTTCTAGCCCTAAATTTCACTCACGACCCCAGTCGAAAAACGTACATAACCGCATCAAATGGACATCCAGCGGCCGAATGATGTCCTTTGTGGACAGTTGACGCTCAAGACACTCTGTCATCCGCCCCCGTCAAAAGTCCAGTTCGAGCCCCAAGCGCCACCGACCAGCGG
This sequence comes from Amycolatopsis sp. NPDC041971, assembly GCF_055588925.1. Lineage (NCBI taxonomy): Bacteria > Bacillati > Actinomycetota > Actinomycetes > Pseudonocardiales > Pseudonocardiaceae > Amycolatopsis > Amycolatopsis sp. NPDC041971. The sequence goes on from NZ_JBVJCE010000013.1 coordinate 192,222, forward strand.
CTATGCGACTTTGCCGGGACCCTGACTTTGAGGGTAGTGAAGGAGGCCTTCACGGACACACGTCCAAGGAGATACGGGCAGGGAGAGCAAGGGACCTTTGCTACCACCCACCCGCAACTCCTTCGCGTACTTGTGACTCAACGTTGCGCCGAAAGAGTTAAAGGGTTGGGCACGCCCCGTTGATACGCGACACTCATCAGGCGTTTAATTCTCGCCGGTCCGCCGTCCGGACCACGCGTTGTCCATGTCCGGCCCTCTCGCTAACGTGCCGCGCCGGGGAGACAGGGGGAACCAAATGAACGAACGCCTTCGCGTGCTCGTGGTCGACGACCATCCGTTGTTCCGGTTCGGGGTCTGCACGCTGCTCGCCGACGAGCCGCGGATCGACGTGGTCGGCGAGGCCGCGAACGGCGCGCACGCGATCAGCGCGGCGAGCGCCCTCGCACCCGACGTCGTGGTCATGGACCTGCATTTGCCCGACATCAGCGGCGCCCAAGCGACCGGGCACATCGTCGCCGAACAGCCCGGTGTCGGCGTACTCATGCTGACCATGGCGGACGAAAGCGAATCCGTGTTCTCCGCGATGCGTGCCGGGGCCCGCGGATATCTGCTGAAGGACGCCGAACCCGACGAAATCATTCGTGCCGTGCACGCCGTCGCGAGGCGCGAAGCGATCTTCGGGCCCGACATCGCGACGCGGGTTCTCGGCTTCTTCAACCGCACTCAACCGAGTACGGACACGATTTTCCCGGAACTGACCGTCCGCGAACGAGAGGTCCTCTCGCTCATCGCGGGCGGGCACAGCAACACCGCCATCGCCAGCACCCTGTGTCTCAGTCCGAAGACGGTACGGAACCACATTTCCAACGTCTTCAGCAAACTTCACGTCGCCGATCGCGCCGAAGCCATCGTGCGCGCCCGCAAGGCCGGGCTGGGTATCTGAAAACCCCAATAAGGGCGGCTTTTCGGGCAATGTCAGGACCGGAGTCCCATGCGCCCGGGACACCTCACCCGGCAGGGTGAGCAGTGCGAGGGGTGGGGCCCTCGCACCGTTCGAGGGGAATGGGAATCACATGTTCGAACCGAACCGGACGCCCGTGGTCGTCCGCGCCACCGATCCGATTTTGCACAACGGCGTCTGCATGACGCTCCGCTCCCGTGACGATGTCCGGCTGGTGGACGGGGAGACCGCCGACCCGGCGATGGTGGCCCTCCTGGTCACCGACCGCCTCGACGAGGCGATGACGCAACTGCTGTCCGCACTGCATCACCAGGGGTTCACCCGCATCGTGCTCGTCGCGGGTGAAGTCGACGACAACGAGATCCTCGGCGCCATCGAGCACGGCGTCTGCGCGGTCGCCCGCCGGTCCGAGGCGGGCGCAGATGTCCTGGTCCGGCTGATCAAGGCGGCCGCGGCCGGAGAAGGCGCACTGCCGCCCGACCTGCTCGGCAGGCTGTTGCACCGGGTTTCACGGCTGCAACGTCAGGTGCTGCAGCCGCGCGACCTGCAAGTCGGTGGTATTAGCAGCCGGGAGACCGCGGTGCTGAAACTGGTCGCGTCGGGGTTCTCGACGCAGGAGATCGCCGATCAGCTCTGCTACTCACAGCGCACGGTGAAGAGCATCCTGCACGACGTGACCAACCGGTTCCAGCTCCGAAACCGTTCGCACGCCGTGGCCTACGCACTGCGTGAGGGATTGATCTGACCCGTGATCACCGAGGTCGACGAGGCGTTGTGCCTGCTCATCGCGCCTCAGCTGCCGGAGGGGACGGTGGTCCGGTTGGATCCGCCGAAACCTGCCTGGCAGCCGAGAGGCGGATAAAACCGTTGGTCAAATAGGCGTTGCGGGGCAGAGGCGGGCTGACACTTTCTCGCTGTCCACAGGGACGCCTCTGGGGCGACCGTGCCCGATTCGGCGGTCGAACAGTGTCGTCATCCGGCCCCTTCGGATGGCCAGTCCGAATCACCGAGAGCGCCACCGACCAGCGGCTATGCGACTTTGTCGGGACCCTAGGGAGGTCCTAGCGCGGGACCCGCTCGGCAGGCCAGCGCACTTCGGCCACATCACCCGGCCGGGGCACCTTCAGGAAGAGACTGAACACCGCGGGCTGCTTGCTCGACAGCTCCAGCCGTCCGCCGTCTGCCTCGGTGAGCGCGCGGGCGAGCGCGAGCCCGACGCCGGTCGAGCCGCCGCCGGAGAAACCGCGTTCGAAGATGTGCGGCGCCAGCTCGTCGGGCACGCCCGAGCCGGTGTCGGCGACCTCGATGACGACGGTGCCCTCCGTGTCGCCGCGCCGGGCGGCGAGCGTGACCGTTCCCGCGCCGTGGCGGAGCGCGTTGTCGAGCAGGACGCCGATGACCTCGCGCAAGCGGCCCGGCGTCGCCCTCGCCCGCAGCCCTTCGGTGACCCGGATCCGCAGATGCCTGCCTTCGGCGCGAAGCAGCTGTCGCCACTCTTCGGAAACCTCGGGGAGCACTTCCGGCAGGTTCACCGGCTCCGCCCCGACCTCACGCGCCGCCCGCGCGGCGGCCAGCAGCTCGTCGAGGGCTTCGGCGAGCCGGTCCGCCTGTTCCTGCGCGGCCTTCGCCTCGTCGACGACGTCCTGATCGGGGTGGACGGTGAGCGGTTCGAGCCGCAGCTGCAAGGCGGTCAACCGGCTCCGCAGCTGGTGGGAGACATCGCCGACGAGCTGGCGTTCCCGCTGGACCAGCTGCGCGAGCGCCGAGCCGGACGCGTCGAGCGCTTCGGCGACCATGTCGAGTTCGCCGACGCCGTAACGCTTGGGATCCGGCCGGAAATCACCGCCGCCGAGTTTGACCGCGCGATCCGCGACGTGTCTCAGCGGTTTCGCGAGCCTTCGCGCGGTCACCGTCGCGACCACCGTTCCGGTGCCCACCGACAGCACGACCAGCAGGACTACGAGCAGCGTCACCTGGGTCTGTCGGGTGCGCATCGGCCCGGCGGGCACGGCCAGTTCGACCTCGCCGTGCAACGCGATCGGCGCCCGCTCGGACACCACGTCCGAGCCAGGATCGGAGCCGTACCGCTTCTCGATCTGTCCCTGCGCGCGGACGGTCAGCAAACCGCCCTGCGGCACGGCGACCCGGACCAGGTCGAGGTTGATCGGCTGGCCGACGGCGATCTCGTTGTCCAGCGTCGCCGCGATCCCGCGGGCCGAGGAAGCGAGGTTCTCGCGGTTGAGGTTCTCGACCAGCTGCCAGGCGGTGATCCCCAGCGGGATGCCCAGCACCGCCGCGGTGACCGCGACGGCGAGCAGGATCGCCAACAGGATGCGACGGCGCATGCTATTCCGCGTTGAAGCGGAAGCCGACGCCGCGGACCGTGGCGATCCGCCGTTCGCCGTCGCCGTTCCCGCCGGGTTTACCCGCTCGACCGGCGGCTTCGTCGGCCGCGATGGCGAGCTTCCTGCGAAGCCAAGACATGTGCATGTCGAGGGTCTTCGAGGTCTTCGATTCGAGGTCGTTCCACACCTCGGCGAGGATCTCGTCGCGGCTGACCACCTGACCCGCGCGGCTCATCAGCACCCGGAGCAGCTCGAACTCCTTGTTCGCCAGCTGCACCTCGTGCAGGTCCACGGTGACCATCCGGGCGCCGAGGTCCATCCGCACTCCCCCGGCTTCGAGCACATCGGGTGCCCGGCGGCGGAGCAGCGCCCGGATGCGGGCCAGCAGTTCGGCGAGCCGGAACGGCTTGGCGACGTAGTCGTCCGCGCCGGCGTCGAGCCCGACCACGAAATCGACCTCGTCCGTGCGCGCGGTGAGCATCAGCACCGGTACCTCGGTGCCGCTGGCGCGCAGGCGGCGGCACACCTCGAGCCCGTCCATGCCGGGCAACCCGAGATCGAGGACCAGCAGATCCACCCGGTCGCTCTCGGTCGCGTCGAGAGCGGCGGGACCGTCGCCGACGACACGCACCTCATACCCCTCCCGCTGAAGTGCGCGGGAAAGCGGATCGGCGATGGCCGGGTCGTCCTCGGCGAGTAGCACCATGCTCACCTGGCCAACTCTACGACTGCCGGGCGTGAAAGCATCGTGACCGTGCCTGGCTACGAGAATGATCTGGAACTCGCCACCCGGCTGGCCGACGCCGCCGACGCCATCACCACCGCCCGGTTCCGCGCGCTCGACCTGGCCGTGGCGCGCAAACCCGACCGGACGCCGGTGACCGACGCGGACACCGCCGTCGAAGACGCCATCCGCGCGATCCTCGCCGCGGACCGGCCGGAAGACGCGGTGCTCGGCGAGGAACGCGGCGGCACCGCGGCGACCGGCCGCGCCTGGGTGCTCGACCCGATCGACGGGACCAAGAACTTCCTGCGCGGCGTCCCGGTCTGGGCGACGTTGATCGCGCTGGTCGAAGACGGCGCGCCCGTGGTGGGGATGATCAGCGCGCCGTTGCTCGGCCGCCGCTGGTGGGCCGCCGCCGGTGACGGCGCCTGGATGAGCGACTCCGCCGGTGAGCGCCGCATCTCGGTGTCGAAGGTCGCTTCGCTCGAAGACGCGTATCTGTCCACAACGGACCTGAACTCATGGGTGGAGTACCACTCACGAGAGAAGTACCTCGACCTCGTCGACGCGTGCTGGGAAAGCCGCGCCTTCGGCGATTTCTGGCAACACTGCCTGGTCGCCGAAGGCGCGCTCGACGTCACCGCGGAATGCATCGTGAACCCGTGGGACGTCGCGGCCGCCCAGGTACTGATCACCGAAGCCGGTGGCCGGTTCAGCGACCTCGACGGCGAAGCGCGCTACGACAACGGCTCGGCGCTTTCGACGAACGGCCTGCTCCACGTTGAGGTCTTGGCGATCCTGAAGCGCTGAGTCACGCGCGGGCCGGGCATGTCGCGAAAGCCACTTTCGGGACACCAGACGTCGCGAAAGTGGCTTTCACAACTCCTTGGCCAAGGCGGGTCACTGCGCACCGGGAAGAAGACCGACGGCGCCGCGCGCGACCTGAGACCAGGCGAGGCGGCCGAAGAGGTAGTGGCAGGCGACCTGTTCGCTGGTGAACCGGGCCCAGTCGTACCGGTTGCCCTGCTCACGCCAGAAGACCTCCCAGGCGGGCTCGGCGTCTTCTTCCTCAGTGCGCATGAGACACCAGGCGTTGTCCGCCTCCGCGCCGACCGAGACCACCTCGGCGGGCACCCCCAGCGCGGCCAGCCACCGCAGGATCGTCCCCGTGTTCACCGAACCTCCCCCGTGACGTCCGCCAGGAAACCCAGCGTGACGAGTTCATCGGCGCCCAGCACCGTGCGAAAGCGCACCCCGCCGCCCGGCTGGCCGAACCATTCGGCGGTCACCGATCGCCAGACCGGCAGCGGCCGGACGACGCGATAACGCCGGTACGCGGTGACCTGGCCCGGCGGCAGCGAGCGCATCGGGAACAGGGTCCCGTCCTCGGCGAACACCCGGCCGTGCTGATCCCCGAAGCGATCGAGATGGGTGGCGGCTTCGAGCATCATCGGCGTCGCCGGGTCGATACCGCCCTCGGGGAAGAGTTCGGCCGGAGGCCACAGATAGCCCGTTTCGCCGACGAAGCGCGCTGTCCAGTCCTCTTGGGACGTTCCGCCCCACGGGTGGTGTCCCCTGATCAACGCCGGCGGGGGAACGACGGCCGGAGTCGTCGGCGATCGCCGGAAGCCGCTGCTGACGTGCGACAACGCGTCCAGATCGTCCAGCACTTGCGCTTCGGGGTGATCCTGCGGACCGGAACCGCCGTCGGGCAGCGGCAACTGGCGCGCGGGTTTCCCCATCGCGACCGGCAAATGCCCGATCGGGAACATGTGCACGAGGAACAGTGCGATCACGCTCTCCCGCTCGGTCCGCAAAGCCCCCATGGGCGGCGGGGCGGCGGGCTGAGGAGGGAACGGCACCCGCAACGGCCCCACCGCGGGCGGCCAAGGCGAAGGCGCGTACGGAGCGCGCGCCCCGTGCGGTGGTGTCGGGGCGTCGTCGTACAGGACGGGCAGCCGGATCGGGCCCGTTCCGGCCTCGCTCGGATCGGTCACCGCACCTCCCCCACGGAATTCGGACCCCACCGGTGAAACGGGGGGAGGCAGCGGACAGGACGCGTTACGACCTTAGCGCCGACCGGCGTTCTCGTCGGTGGATACCCGAAAGCGCGTCGGCGGGTGGACCTCATCCGGCGAGCGCGTTGACCACCCGGGACGGGCTCGGCCTGCCCAGCTTCCCGGCCATCCACTTGCTCGCCGCCACCAGCGCGTCGAGGTCGACACCGGTTTCGACGCCGAGACCGTCGAGCATCCACACCAGGTCTTCGGTGGCGAGGTTCCCGGTGGCCGATTCGGCGTACGGGCAGCCACCGAGCCCGCCGGCGGAGGAGTCCACAGTGGACACACCGCACCGCAGTGCCGCCAACGTGTTCGCCAGCGCCTGACCGTAGGTGTCGTGGAAATGGACGGCCAGGCCGTCGACGTCGGCGAACTGCCCGATCAGTGCTTCGACCTGGCCCGCGGTGGCGACGCCGATGGTGTCCCCGAGCGAGAGCTGCGAGCAACCCAGGTCCAGGAGCCGTTTACCCACTCCGGCGACCTGCGTGGCCGGGACGGCGCCCTCCCACGGGTCGCCGAAGCACATCGACACGTACCCGCGGACGTCGAGGCCTTCGGCGCGCGCCCGGGTGACGACCGGCTCGAACATCGCGAACTGGTCGTCCACCGTCGAGTTGAGGTTCTTCTTGGCGAAGGTTTCGGTGGCGCTGGCGAAGATCGCGATATGCGAAACCCCGGCTTCCAGCGCCCTGTCCAGCCCGCGCTCGTTCGGGACGAGCACCGGGTACCGGACGCCCTCGCGCTTTTCGAGCCCGGCCAGGAGCTGCTCGGCGTCGGCCAGCTGCGGCACCCATTTCGGGCTCACGAAACTGGTCGCCTCGAGCGTGGTCAGCCCGGCACCGGCGAGCTTGTCCAGGAATTCGAGTTTGACCTCGACCGGGACGATCGACTTCTCGTTCTGGAGGCCGTCACGCGGACCGACCTCCCAGATCGTCACCCGCTCCGGCAACGCGGCGGCCGACGGGACGCGGTCGGGCAGGTCCAGCTCTCGCGTGCCCATCAACGCCGCCGGTTTCCACGCGGCGGGGGCCCTTGCGGCGGCAGGGGTTCGGTCTGCTGCGGCGCGCCCGCGGCAGGAGGTGCGAAATCGTCGTACGGGTTGTCGTTGACTTCGCGGTAGATCACCGTGTGCACGCGCTCGACCTTGGGGATGTCGTCGAACTTCAACGGTTCGTCCGAAGCGGACTCGATCACCAGCGTGCCGCAGCCGAAGACGCGGTCCAGCAGGCCGTGCTCGAACTGGACGCTGTTGATCCGCGACAACGGGATGTCGATCCCGGTCCGCTTGACCACGCCCTCGCGGGCGATCAGCCGGTCCGTGGTCACGATGAAATGTGTCGTGCGCCAGCGGACGAACGGGGCGAGGAAGAGCCACACGACGAGGCCGAGCCCGACCGCGGCGATCGCGATCTCCGAGATCAGGTCCCACGGGGCCGGCGCGTCCTTCGCGATCACGGCCAGCCAGATGCCCACGCCGAGCGTGACGATCAGCGCGAGGAAGGGGAAGATCAGCATCTTGAAATGCGGGTGACTGTGCACCACGACGTGCTCGTTTTCGCTGAGCAAATCGTCCGGATAGGCCACGACGGTCGCTCCCAAGGTATGTTCGGCGCTGGTGAGCTCACCGTACCGGCGAACGGTCCCGGCGGAAGAGGAGACGCCGGAAAACGAAACGCACGGATCAGGGCTTGGCCTGCCGGACGTGGACGACGTCTCCGGCGAACACCGTGTACCGCTCACCACCGGGAACGTCGACCTGGAGCTGGCCGGCGGGATCGATGTCGGCGGCACGGCCGGTCAGCGCCGAGCCGTCGGGCAGCTGGACCTCGACATCCTGGCCGAGCGTGGCGCAATGCCGCCGGTAGTCCCCGAGCAGACCGGCCTCGGCCAGCGAGCCGCCGGCGAGCCGCCAGCGGCGTTCGAGCTCGTCGAAACCGGTGAGCAGCCGCGTGGCGATCTCGGCGCGGCCGGTCTCCGTCGCCCCCTGCTCGGCCAGCGAGGTCGCGGGCAGGCCACCGGGCCCGGCCGGGACGTTCTCGCCGAGCGGCAGCACGTTCAGGCCGATGCCGAGGACCACGGTGGTCTCGTCACCGGCGGCGGCCTCCGCCAGAATGCCCGCGCACTTCGCGCGCCCCGGACCGGCCAAAACGTCGTTCGGCCACTTGAGGACGGCGTCGACGCCCACGCTCGCGGCGACCTCCCGGACCGCGAGCCCCGCGACCACGGAAAGTGAACCCAAATTGCTGAACGGAACCCCTTCCGGACGCAGCAGCACACTGACGTAGAGGCCGGATCCCTTCGGTGAGGACCACTGCCTGGCGCGGCGGCCGACGCCGGCCGTCTGCTCCTCGGCGATCAGCACGGTGCGGTCCTCGGCCCCCTTCGCGGCGGCTTCCCGCAGGTCGGCATTGGTGGACCCGGTGCTCGCCACAACCTGGATCGCGGCGTATCGGCCGGACAGCACGGCACTCAGACGCTCGGCGTCGAGCGCTCCCGTCTCACTCATTCGTCCAGAATATGAGAGTCCCCCTAACGTGCAAGGCGTTCGCTCGTTACGCAGAGGTGGTCTCCAATAACCTGGACGGCGTGACCAAGCCCGATTCCGCCCCGAGCGCGCCCGAAACCAGCAAGAAGAAGTCGTGGGCGCACGGCGTGGCGATGCGCGGCCTGGTCGCTCTCCCGCTGGTCGCGGGACTCGCGACGGCGGGCTGGCTGCTCGCCGGCGGCAACGATCCGGCACCGGCCGACGGGAACCAGCCGGTCCCGGTCCCGGCCGCCAAACAGGATCCGGCCACCGTCGGCGGCGGCGCGGGTCCGTCGGTCCTCGAAGTCAGCGCGCCGGTCAAGGCCCAAGAGACACCGAAGGGCGCCCGTCCGCTCGAAGAGTGGGCCACCAAGCTCGCCGGGCCACTCGACATCCCGGTGAAGTCGCTCATCGGCTACGCGAACGGCGAACTGGCGCTGCGCGGCGAGCAGCCGAACTGCCACCTGTCCTGGGTCACCCTGGCCGGGGTCGGCGCGGCGAGCTCGAACCACGGACGCGGCGGCGACAACCCCCTCGGCCTGTCGGCACAGCAGTGGAAGAAGCACGGCGCGTCGATCCCCGGGATCGCGAAACCCGCACTCACCGACCCCGACTCCGCGTCGGTCGCCGCCGGCCGCGCACTGTGCGCTTCCGGAGCCGACCTCGGCGGCGGCAACGGCTGGTGGAAGGCGATCGCCGGCTACCAGGGCGGCAAGGGCAACGAAGCCGAGCTGTTCCGCCAGCGCGTACTGGGCAACGCGCAGCTGTACGCGACCCTGTCCCTCGACCCGGCGCGATCCGGCAGCCCCGCCGTGAGGGCGACGCGGTTCGCCCTCGGCCAGCTGGGCCTCCCGTACGTGTGGGGCGGCAACGGACCGGAAGCCGGCGCGGCGGGCTTCGACTGCTCCGGACTGACCAAGGCGTCCTACGACGAGGCCGGAGTCGCGCTCCCGCGGACCGCGGACAGCCAGTTCCGGGCACTGCCGCAGGTGCCCGGCGGTCAAGAACCGAAACTCGGCGACCTCGTGTTCTACGGAAACCCGGCGACGCGGATCCATCACGTCGGGCTGTACCTCGGGAACGGCCTGATGATCAACGCGCCCACCCAGGGCCAGGCGATCCAGATCCACACGTACCACTCGAAGGGCGACGACTACACCGGCGCCGGACGGCCCGCGGCCTGACCTTCGGGTGCTGGGCGCGTGGCTACCGTGGTGCTCATGCATTCGATCGAGTTCCGCAAGGTCTCCGACGCGACAAGGCGATCGGCCAAGGGGAGAACGACAGCCGCGCTTGAGCTGCTGATCGATGGCGTCTCCTTCCTGGAACTGGTGCGCCAAGCCGAGCTTCCCGACGCGCTCGCGGAACAGAAGGAGCGCGCCGAGGAGTTCGCGCCGGAACCGGCGCCCTTGCTTGCCGGGGATTACGGTCCCGTGACCCGGCTCTCCGCAGAGCATCTCCTCGGGGACGCGCCGGATGAGGTTCCGCACGGCGCCGACGACGACGAGCACATGCTGCTGGGATGCTCGTGCGGCATCGTCGAATGCTGGGCATTGGTGGCGAAGATAGCGACCGACGATGAGACGGTGACCTGGTCGGGTCTTCGCAATACGTACCGGGAATGGAATTACGACACCATCGGGACTCTGACGTTCTCGCGGCAGCAGTACGAAGAGTCGCTGCACGTGGCCTTCGGCGCCGTGGTGTCGTGAGTGTCTCGGGTCCCCTCGCGCTCGCGTGAAGTACATGAAGGCCCCCTTCCTGTACCTAGGCGCAAGGAAGGGGGCCTTCATGTACTGGCGTCGCCGGATCAGGTGTGCCGGACGAGCACGAAATCGCAACTCACGAGTGCTCGGCCAGCCACTCGAGCGCGGCCTCCCCATGGCGAAGCACCGAAATGTGCCCGTCCTCGAGAAAAGTGCGCGACTCGGCCGCGGCACACTGCCCGGCCAGCCATTCGCCGTGTGCGAGCGGCGCGATCCGGTCCGCGCCACCGTGCAGGAGCAGGACCGGGGCCTTGACGTCGGACGGGTGAAATCCCCACGGCGCGACGTACGCGAGATCGTCGTCGATCAGTGCGCCGGGGCCGCCCTCGATCGCGGGGCCGACGACCTCGAGGAGCCATTTCCAGTCACCGGCGAGGGCCGCGTGATCCGAGGCCGTGAACATCTCGGCGTCGTATCCGGCCGATGCCTCGTAGTCCTCCTTTGCCTCCCGGCCCGCCAAGGCGGCCGTCAGCGAGCCGACTCCCGCCGCGCTCATGCCGTCGAAGTAGTCCAGCCCGTCGGCGTCGTACGGGGCCACGCTCGCGACAGCGGCCATGGCCGAGACCCGTTCCGGCAGCAGAGCCGCGCAGGCGAACGCGTGCGGTCCGCCACCGGAATGCCCGAAGACCGCGAACCGCTCGATCCCCAAGACGTCGGCGATCTTCTCGACGTCCGACGCCGCCGACGCGACGTCTCGGCCGGGCCGCGGCGACGAACCGCCGTAACCGGGCCGGTCGTAGGAGACCCACCTCAGTCCGAGCCGCGCGGCGGCCGGGAACAGCGGGGCAGGTGGGGCGCCGATGTTCGGGGTGCCGTGGTGCCAGAAGACCACCGGACCGGTGCCGCCCGTGTCGTACGTGTGGAGGGTGGTCCCGTCCCCCAGGTCCAAGTCGGACTCGTTCACCATGGGCCAAGCGTAGAGCCGTCAGGCACTCTGGACGACATGTCGCGCTTTCACGAGATCAAGCACCGGGTGGCCACGACCTTCCAGCGCCACGTCGGCAACCCGCTCCTCGTCCGCCTGCCGAACCAGCCGGTCCTGGAGACCACCGGCCGCAAGTCCGGGGTGCCCCGGCAGACGTCGATCGGTGGCCGCAGGGTGGGCCGCGAGTTCTGGATCGTCTCGGAGTTCGGCGAGAAATCGCACTACGTCCGCAACATCCAGGCCGATCCGCGCGTCCGGGTCCGGCTCAAGGGCCGGTGGCGCACCGGCACGGCGCACCTGCTCCCCGACGATGACCCCCGCGCCCGCCTCAGGGCGCTGCCGAAACTCAACAGCGCCGCCGTGCGGGCGATCGGCACGAACCTCCTCACCATCCGGGTCGATCTCGACGAGTGAACGTTTGCCTTGACGCCGAGGGCAAGGTTTACGCTCGGATCATGCGGATCGGCGAACTCGCCGCGCGCACCGGAACCACCACCCGCGCGCTGCGTTTCTATGAGTCACAAGGGCTTCTCGACGCACGGCGCGCGTCGAACGGCTACCGGGAGTACGACGAGGACGACTACCGCCTGGTGCACGAGATCCTGACCCTGCAAGCGGTCGGGCTCAGCCTCGAGGACACCAGGCCGTTCGTCGAGTGTCTGCGCGCCGGGCACGAGACCGGCGACTCGTGCGCCGATTCGATCGAGGTCTACCAACGCAAACTCGCCGAGGTGGACGCCTGTCTGGCCAGGCTCAACGACGTGCGGGACAGTCTGCTGACCAAACTGGCGGGCGCGTTGAAAACGCCGCCGGGGCCGTGCGTCGTCGTGCCGCGAACCGAGGAGGCCTGAATGTCCCTTTCCGTCGTCACCGACGAAACCTTTCAAGAGCTCGTCCTCGACCAGGACAAGCCCGTCCTGGTGGACTTCTGGGCGCAATGGTGCCCGCCCTGCCACATGATCGCACCCGTCCTCGCGGAGATCGCCGGGGAACGCGCCGACGCGCTGCTCATCCGCAAGCTCAACTCCGACGAAAACCCGCTCACGGCAAGGAATTATCAGGTCATGTCCTTGCCGACGCTGATCCTTTTCCGCGACGGGAGTCCGGTGTGGACGACTGTCGGCGCGCGGCCGAAGGCCAAGTTGCTGGCCGACCTGGACGCCGTTCTGGAGCAGGCCGTCGTCTAGTGAGGGCAAGGCGAACGTGACGGTCCAGAGGCGCCGTTAATTGTGTTGCGTGCGGGGGCGTCCGTTCGCATCCTTCACCACATGACTTCGACCCTCACCTTCCTGTCCTCGTCCTCCGTCGTCCGACGGGTGCGGGTTCAGCAGCAGGCCGGGTCCTGGCGGAGGCCGGCACCGGTCCTGCCGTGAGCGCCGCGCTCGTCGCGGGCCTGCTCGCCGGATATGGCATCGCCATCCCGGTGGGCGCGGTCGCGACCTATCTGGTGGTGCTGACAGCGCGGGCGGGGCTCAAGATCGGCGTGTACGCCGCGTTGGGAGTCGCCACGGCCGACGGGCTGTACGCCCTGCTCGCGGTCCTCGGCGGCGGCAGGCTGATCCCGATCATCGAGCCGATCGCCGAACCGTTGCGCTGGGTTTCGGTGGCGGTGCTGCTCGGGCTGGCCGTCCACATCGGAATCACCGGGGTCCGGAACTTCCGTGCCTCCGCGAAAGCCGAGGTGACCCAGCCGGTCGCGATCGGCCCGGTGAAGGCGTACGTGAGCTTGCTCGGGATCACGCTGCTGAACCCGACGACGGTGGTCTACTTCGCGGCGCTGGTACTCGCCAGTGAGGACATGGCCGCGGCGAGCGGGGCGGAGCACGTGGTCTTCGTGCTCGCGGCGTTCGCCGCTTCGGCCAGCTGGCAACTGTTCCTGGCGGGCGGCGGCGCCGTGCTCGGCAAGGCGTTGACCGGACGCCGTGGACGGCTGGTGACCGCGCTGGCGTCCAGCGCGCTCATCACCGTGCTCGGCCTCCGCCTGTTCTGGTGACGGCCGGGGATCGAGGACCGTGGTTGTCCGCATCTGTTGCGAGGCTGTGCCCATGACCGAAACGAAGGAACGCCCCGCCTCCCTCCACTCCTACCTCGCCTACCAAGATGCCCCGAAGGCGCTTCGCTGGCTTGAACGCGCCTTCGGGTTCGAGACCGTCACGGAGTTCCCCGATGACAAGGGGTTGATCCTGCATTCGGAACTGCGGCTCGGCGGAGTCGGGATCATCGTGTTCAGCGCGGAAGAGGATTACGACCGCCCGGCCCGCAAGGGCGAAACGGTCGGCCACGGCCTCTATGTGAGCCTTCCGACGCAGGAGGCCGTGGACGCCGTTTTCACCTCCGCCGTCGAAGCCGGCGCGGCGACGGTCTGGAAACCGGAGAACACCGAATGGGGTAACTACCGCTGCCGCGTCGACGATCTCGAAGGCTACGAATGGACTTTCGGCACGTACATCCCCGGAGAACCGCAGACCGATTGGAGCTAAAGCAACCGCGCGAACCACTCGCGGGTGCGGCGGAGCAGGTCCAACTGGTGTTGCCGTTCGGAGATCTTATGCCCTTCGCCGGGATAGACGACGAGGTCGTGTTCGACGCCGAAGTGGCGTAGCGCGCGGTGGAAGAATTCCGCCTGCGACAAGGGGACGTTCGTGTCTTCCGCACCGTGCACGATCAGCACGGGGGTCTCGATCTTCGACGCGAAGGAGATCGGGCTGAGCTGATCGTGCCGGTGCGGGCCAGTCCCTTCCCAGCCGATACTCCCCCCATGCGCGGATTCCACCAGCGGACCGAGTTCGCCGGTCGCGGCGAGCATTCCCCAGTCACAGATCCCGGCGACCATCAGCGCCGCCTTGAACCGCCGGGTCTGCCCGACGGCCCAGGCCGTCATATATCCGCCGTGACTCCCGCCCGCGATCCCGAGCCGCTCCGGATCGGCCACTCCTTCGGCGATGAGGAGATCGATCCCGGTCTCGAGATCGCTCCATTCCTCCAGGCCTACCCGTCCCGCGACGGAAGCGGCGAATTCATGCCCATGGCCTTGTCCCCCACGGGGATTCGGCAGGAAGACGGCGTGCCCTGCCAGGGCCAGCCACTGCGCCGACGGGAACCAGCCGAGCATGAAGCGGTCCGCGTACCGATCGTACGGTCCGCCGTGAACCACGGTGACCAGCGAGAAAGGCCCGTCGGCCCGGGTCTTCCCCGGCGGCAGGACGAGCAGGCCGTCCAAGGCGAGGCCGTCGGACGCCTTGTAGGACAATCGTTCCTGCGAGCCCCACGAAATTCCGGTGAACTCCGGCGCCGTATCGCTGACTCGCGTCAACGCTCCACCCAAAGGTCCACAGTGGACATCTTTCGGCCGATATGCGGTGCTCAGGACGGTGACCACGATCTCGCCGTTCGAGGCCAGCGCGTCGGCTTGCCCGTGCCAGAATGACACTTCGCCGTCGCCGAGCCGATGGAGGGCCGTGTCGAGCCCGTCGGCCACGAGCACCAGAGGAGTTCCGGAATCGACCTGCGCGAGCCTGATCGGGCAGGCCGATTCCGGTGTCAGGTTCCGGTGCTCCCCCGTTTCCACGGGCACGTCGAAGACCGCCCAGCCGCCCACCGGTTCCGGAGTCCCGAGATACGCGATGTGCCAGCCGTCCTCGTCCCGCCACCAAACGGGGCTGGTGGTTTCGAAAGCGACCCGGCCTAGATCACGCCGTTCTCCGGTTTCCAGGTCCAACAGGGAAAGCCGGGGTTCGAGCCCGCCTGGGTCGAGTTCCGGGGTCGGCCACGTCACCACCGCGAGCGCCCCGTCGTCCGGGCGGCGGGCCACGTCGACGACGTGCTCTTCGAGCAGCGTCGTGATCTCGCCGGTTCGAGGGTCGTAGCTCCGCAGCCGCGCCGGGCGAAGACTCTCACTCCAGACCCGGACGGCCGGAGCGAGCGTCTCGTCTTCGGCGATGAACACGATCCGGTCGCGCAGCGGGAGGAATCCGGTGATCTCACTTCGCCAAGCGAACAGCGGCCCGTCCACCGAGTGAATCCGGCCGTCGTTCAGAAAGTAGAGAGAATCCGGCGACCACCGGGGCGAGGACCCCTCGGCCAGCTTTCGCGGCTTTTCACCGCCGTCCACGGCGGCGAGCCAGATCTCGGGGACGCCCTTCGCGATGGTCGCGACCTGGTAGGCGATCCACCGCCCATCCGGGGAGAGCACGGGTTGCGACGGGACACGACTGTCGACGATCAGCTCAGCGGTCAGCATGTGTTCATCCTGCCGATAATTTCTTCCCCAGGTCGTCGAGCCAGTTGCCGGTGCCCTGTTCCCGCCAGCTCGGTTCTTCGTGGCCGTCGAGGTAGGTCGCCTGCTCGATCAACGTCAGCCGGGTGCCGGCTTCCTCGGCCTCCAACAGAATCGTCGTGACCGACACGGTCGCCAGGACGTCGTCCGCGGAGAGCGTCCCCGCGTAGACGATCCGCTCGTTTTCCGCGATGTCCTCGTAGCGCGCTTCGAAGACCATCCGCTTGTCGCCGGCGGGGCCGCTGATGGTCTCGCGGCCGCCGACGCGGAAGTCCAGGGAATACCCGCCGCCGGGCACGGTGATCCAGCCGGCTTTCTCGTCGGGATCCGCCCAAGCCGCGAAAACGCGTTCCGGCGGCACGGGGTAGACGCGCTCGAGGGTGAACGTGGCGTGTTTGACGGTCATGACCGGTTCCCTTCATCGGAGTCCAGAAAGCCACCAAGGCGATCGAGCCGGTTTTCCCAGCCGGTGCGCTGCCCGCCGAGCCAGTCCTCGGCCATCCTCAGCCCCTCCGGTTCGAGCCGGCAGGTCCGCACGCGGCCCGCCTTTTCGGAGCGGACGAGGCCGGCGGCCTCCAGCATCTGGAGGTGCTGCATCACGGCGGGCAGCGACATCGACAACGGCTGCGCGAGCTCCCCCACCGAGGCCGGTCCACGGGTGAGGCGCTCGATCAGTTCGCGGCGCGTCCCATCGGAAAGCGCCTTGAACACCTGATCCATGCGTTGGTTAGGCACATGCTTAACTATCCACCCGCGACGGGCGTTAGTCAAGTAAACGCTTAACTTTCTAGTCCTCCGCGGTCATGCCTTCGACGAGCAGCCACTGCGAGGCGAGGTACGACGTCAGCACGAAGGTCTCCAGATCGGCCCGCACCCGCTCACTGGTGACGAAGTTCCGGCGGATCAGGATCGCCAGATCCGACGCGGAGAACAGCAGCGCGCCGGCGGCGATCCAGGTCCGGCGGTCACCCGACGGGACCACCATCCCGCCCGAGACCTTGGCCTTCGGCGCCAAGGCCGGGTCGGCCGCGAGGGTCGACGTCGTGCTCAGCAAAGCCCCGTAGACCGAAAGCACCGAAGACACCGGAGACGGCTTCGGCAAGGCCATCGCGACCGCGGCCGCGGCCCACGTCGCCAGCCGGGGCGGCGCGGTCGCCGCGCGTGGACGAGCACCGCGACGCCACAGCAGCGCGGAGTACAGCACCTGCATCACGCCGAACGACGTCGCGCCCCGGATCAGCTGGCCGTCCTCGTCGGACCTGCCCATGAAGTGGTCGCCCGCCCCCGCCGCGACCAGCGCGGCGACGAGCAGGCCCTTCTCCCCCGGCGCGAGCCCGCGCGCCCGCGCGACCCTGGCGGCGAGCACCGGGACCGCGGCCGGTTTGGTCGCGAGTCGCAGCTTCCGATTGCCCGTCCTGGCGGAGTACACCGTGCCGATCGCGGCTGCGCCGAACAGGACCCTTTCGGCGAGTTTGAAGGCCTTCACTGTCGGCACTGTCGGCACTGTCGGCACTGCCCACCTCCGGAACTTATCCTTGGGTAAGTTACCAGGAGGTCAGCTGTTTCAGGCGGCTTCGCGGAAGGTGTTCCGATACGCGCTCGGCGAGACCCCCAACGCCGCCTGCAAGTGCTGGCGCAGCGACGCGGCCGTGCCGAAACCCGCCTCGGCGGCGACCTTGTCCACCGGCAGGTCGGTCTCTTCGAGCAGCTGACGGGCCCGTTCGATCCGTTGCTGGGTCAGCCACTGCAGCGCCGAAATCCCGACTTCGTCACGGAACCGCCGCGTGAACGTCCTCGTGCTCATCGCCTCTTTCGCCGCCAGCTCGCGCAGCGTCAGCGGACGATCGAGATTCTCCAGCGCCCAGGCCCGCGCCGCCGCCGTCGACGAGGACTGCGGCTCCGGCACCGGACGCCGGATGAACTGCGCCTGCCCACCTTCGCGATGCGGCGAGACGACCGTGCCACGCGCGACCTCGTTCGCGATCGCGGCACCGTGGTCACACCGGATCATGTGCAGGCAGAGGTCGATCCCGGACGCGACACCCGCCGCGGTCAGGACGTTCCCGTCGTCGGTGTAGAGCACGCCTGCGTCGAGGTCGACCTTCGGGAACTTCGCCTGGAAGTCCAGCGCCGAACGCCAGTGCGTGGTCGCCTTCCGGCCGTCGAGCAGTCCGGCGGCGGCGAGTACGAAGGCACCCGTGCAGATCGACGCGATCCTGGCCTCCGGCCGGATCAGCTCCAGCGCCCGCGCGAGCGGTCCGGTGAGGTCGTGGCCCGAGGGTTCGTATTCGGTGGACGAGGCCGGGATGACGACGGTGTCGGCCTCGGCCAGCACCTCCGGGCCGAGCGGGACCGAGATGGTGACGTCGGCGTCGGTCCGGATCCGGCCGGGTTCCGGCGTGCAGGTGACGACGTCGTAGAGCGGCTCGCCGTCGGCCGATTTGGCCGTGCCGAAGAGCCGGATGACGATGCCCAGCTCCATCACCAGCATTCCGTGCCGGACCAGCACGGCGACCCGATGGCGACCGGGATGCCCGAAAAAGCTCATGGCTTGATTCTTGCACATGTTGGCCATCGGGCCACTCGCGTCGGGCGCCGGATCGCGCGACGGTGGGGTACATGAACGTGTTGTGGATCTTCGCTCACCCGGAACCCCGTTCCCTCGGCGGCTCGCTGCGCGACGAAGGCGTGCGCACTCTTCGCGCTCAGGGCGCCGAAGTCCGGGAATCAGACCTGTACGCGATGAAGTGGAAGCCCGTCGTCGACGCCGACGACTTCGGCCGGGCCGCTTCCACGGACCGGCTCGTCGTCGGCTCGACGTCGAAGACCGCCTTCGAGACCGGCGAACTCGGCGAGGACATCCGCGCCGAACACGAGAAACTCACCTGGGCGGACGCCGTGATCATCCAGTTCCCGCTGTGGTGGTACGGAATGCCCGCCATCCTCAAGGGCTGGTTCGACCGCGTCTTCGTCAAGGGATTCGCCTACGGTGTCCGACGTCCCGACGGCAGGACGGCGCGCTACGGCGAGGGGGCGTTGGCCGGAAAACGCGCCATGGTCGTGCTGACCGCGGGAGCGCCGGAGGCCACGATCGGACCGCGCGGCGTGAACGGCGAGATCGGCGACCTGCTGTTCCCGTTGCAGCACGGAACCCTGTGGTACGCGGGGATGTCCGTCCTCCCGCCCCTGACGATCTGCGGCGCCGACCGCGTGTCTCCCGAGCAGTACGAGGCCGCCGCCGAGGCGCTGCGCGAACGGCTGCGGACGCTGTCCACTCGCGACCCGATCCCGTTCCGTCACCAGAACGGCGGCGACTACGACGAGGATCTGGTCCTGCGCGAAGACCTCGCTCCCGACCGAAGCGGGATCGGTGTCCACGTCTCCAGCCCGGGACACGCGTGATTGAAGACGGAACTCGCGTGATTGGAGGCGGAACTCGCGTGATTGGAGGCGGAACTCGCGTGATTGAGCGGCGAACTCCGTGTTACGGCTTCAAGCACGCGTGTTACGGCTTCGAGCACGCGTGTTCGGCCCGGTTGACCTAGTATTACGTCGCGGTTATATTCCCCGTGAGGCACATTAGGAGGTAACCGTGCACCCACGCGCCCAATTGAAAACCGTCGGAGACCGTCCCGCGCTGCGGATCGAACGCCGTCTCGCGCACCGGCCGGAGCGCGTCTGGCGGGCGATCACCGAACCGTCGGAGCTCGCGAAGTGGTTCCCCGCGGCGGTCTCGGTCGATCTGCGACCGGGCGGGACCATCGAGTTCACCTTCGAAGGCGAAGAGACCCCGACAGCGGGCGAGGTCCTCGAAGCCGACGCGCCTCACGTGTTCGCGTTCAGCTGGAACGACGACGTGCTGCGCTGGGAGATCACTCCGGAGGGCGACGGCAGCCGTCTGCTGTTCACGCATACCTTCGGCCGGGGTGAACCCGCCATCGCCAGGATCGCGGCGGGCCGCACGGCCGCCGGCTGGGACAGCTGCCTCCTCGCGCTCACCGCCCTGCTCGACGGCGAGGACCACGAGCCGCCGCAGGACTGGGTCGGCCCTATCGAGGCCTACACCGAGGAATTCGGGCTCGCCGACGGTGAAGTCCTGGAAACCGGCGACGGCAAGGTGATCCGCTTCCGCCGCGACCTCATCTGGAAACCGCTCGACGAGGTCTGGGCGCTTCTCACGCGCGAAAAGGCGTCGGGCACGGTCATCCGCGAAGAACCGCCGCGGCTGCTGGAACTCTCCCTGCCACACGGCGTCGTCCGTTGGGAGTTCAGCCACTCCGACCTCGACGGCACCATGGTCGAGGTGACGCAGACCGTCCCGGCCGGACAGGACGACGCCGTGCCCGAGGCGCTGCGAAGCTGGCGCGAGAAGCTGAAGGAGTTCTTCGCGGCAGCGCACGGAAGGTGATCTCCACCTTGGGGATGACCTCCACCGGACGGACGCGCACACGCCACCCGTCCGGCTAAGTTCGCCGTATGAAACAGCCGTCGGCGCTCCCCCAGCGGGTGGCGTACGCGATCGACGCGCTCCTCGCGCTGGTGCTCGTCGTGGCCGTCGGCGGGAACCTCGCCGCGAGGACCTGGACGTTCCTCGTCGCCATGCCGATGTGGCTCGCCTGGGCGACGGTCGCCGCCAGCGGGATCGCGATCGCGCTGCGGCGCCACCGGCCCCTGGTCGCCTACGGCCTCGGCCTCGGCAGCCTGATTCCGGCCTTGCTCGCCGGCAACGGGCTGGGCCCGGCCGCGCTCCTGGCCACCGCTTGCGCCCTGTACACCGTGGCGCTGGAACACCCACGGGCCCGCTCGCTGATCGCGATGGGTCTCGGCCTGGTCGTCGTCATGATCTTCGAGTTCCTGCGGCTCGGGCCGAACACGATCGCGTCGACGGCCTTCGCGGGCGGCGGGGTGGCGGGCTCGTGGGCACTGGGCTGGATGACGCGGCAACGGCGCGCGAACCTGGCCCAGCTCGCCGAAACCCAGGCAGATCAGGCGGTCTCCGACGAACGGCTGCGCATCGCGCGCGAAATGCACGACGTCGTCGCGCACAGCATGAGCCTGATCGCGGTCAAGGCGGCCGTCGGCAATCACGTCGCGAAGGAACAGCCCGAAGAAGCCCGCGAAGCGCTGCGGGTCATCGAACTCACCAGCCGCGAAACCCTCGTCGAACTCCGGCGGATGCTCGGCGTCCTCCGCTCGGGCGACGGGACACCCGAAGCGGCACTCGGTCCCGCGCCGAAACTCGCCGACCTACGGACCCTCGCCGAACGCGCCGGACAGGCCGGAGTGCGCGTCGAGCTGACCGGCGAGGCGGTGGACGACCTCCCCGAAGGCGTCGCGCTTTCGGTCTACCGCATCACTCAGGAGGCGGTGACCAACGTCGTGAAGCACGCGGGTCCGTCGGTCTGCCGGGTCGCGATCAGCGAAGGTCCCGGCGAGGTCAGCGTCGAGATCGTCGACGACGGGCGCGGAGAAGGCTCGCCGTCGACCGGTGGCGGACACGGCTTGATCGGCATGCGCGAACGCGTCGCCGTCTACGGTGGTGATTTCGAAGCGGGCCCGTTGCCCGCCGGGGGATTCCGGGTGTTCGCGCGGCTGCCGTACGCCGCCAAGGAAGTGGGGACACGATGATCCGCGTACTGATCGCCGACGACCAGGCGTTGCTGCGCGGCAGCTTCCGCGTACTCGTCGACAGCGCGCCGGACCTCGAAGTCGTCGGCGAGGCGAGCGACGGCGCGGAGGCGGCGGAACTGGCCGAGAAGGAACGTCCCGACGTCGTGCTGATGGATGTCCGCATGCCGGAACTGGACGGGATCGAAGCGACCCGGCGGATCTGCGCGTCGGCCGCCACCGAAGGCGTCCACGTGCTGATGCTGACGACCTTCGACCTCGACGCCTACGTCTATTCGGCCCTGCGCGCGGGCGCCAGCGGATTCCTGCTGAAGGACACCCCGCCCGCCGAACTGCTGACCGCGATCCGGGTCGTCGCGGCGGGTGAAGGACTGCTCGCCCCTTCGATCACGCGAAGGCTCATCGCCGAATTCGCCCGGCTGCCCGAACCGGGCCAGCGCGTCGCGGCCTCGCTGGACAGCATCACCACGCGCGAACGCGAGGTCCTGAGCCTGATCGCGCGTGGCCTGTCGAACGACGAGATCGCCGGGTCCCTGCACCTCGGGCTGGCGACGGTGAAGACGCATATCGGCCACCTCCTGCACAAACTCGCGGCACGGGACCGGGCGCAGCTCGTCATCGCGGCCTACGAGTCCGGTCTGGTGCACGCCTCCGTCTAGCGGTCGGTCCCGGGGGGGGGGGGGGGGGGGGGGGGGGGGGGGGGGGGGGGGGGGGGGGGGGGGAGAGGAGGGGAGGGAGGGGGGGGGGGGGGGGGGGGGGGGGGGGGGGGTGA
>NZ_JBVJCE010000013.1:214211-263908 GCF_055588925.1 Amycolatopsis sp. NPDC041971
CCCTCCCCCCCCCCCCCCCCTCCTCCCCCCCCCCTCCCCTCCCCCCCCTTCCCCTCCCCCCCCCCCCCCCCCCCCCCCCCCCCCCCCCCCCCCCCCGGGACCGCGCTTCCCTCGGGCGGCGGACGTTGCCTACGCCACACGCGAAGTGACCGTCGAGTAGCTAGGCTGCGGTTTCATGAGCAGTGCGACGGAGCCGCTCGGGACGCCGCCCGAGGACGAACCGGACATCCACACGACGGCCGGCAAGCTTGCCGACCTGTACCGCCGGTATGACGAGGCGGTGCACGCGGGTTCCGCGAGGGCGGTGGAGAAACAGCACGCCAAGGGCAAGAAGACCGCTCGCGAGCGGATCGACCTGCTGCTGGACGAAGGCTCGTTCGTCGAACTCGACGAGCTGGCGAAGCACCGTTCGGTGAACTTCGGCCAGGAGAAGAACCGGCCCTACGGCGACGGCGTCGTCACCGGCTACGGCACCGTCGACGGCCGCCCGGTGTGCGTGTTCAGCCAGGACGTCACCGTCTTCGGCGGTTCACTCGGTGAGGTGTACGGCGAGAAGATCGTCAAGGTGATGGACCTGGCGATCAAGACCGGCCGTCCGATCGTCGGCATCAACGAGGGCGGCGGCGCGCGGATCCAGGAAGGTGTGGTCTCGCTCGGGCTTTACGGCGAGATCTTCAACCGCAACGTCAAGGCGTCCGGCGTCATCCCGCAGATCTCGCTGATCATGGGCGCCAACGCGGGCGGGCACGTCTATTCCCCCGCGCTGACGGACTTCGTGGTGATGGTCGACAAGACCTCCCATATGTTCATCACCGGCCCCGACGTCGTGAAGACCGTGACCGGCGAAGAGGTCTCCTTCGAGGAACTCGGCGGCGGGCGCACGCACAACACCCGTTCGGGTAACGCGCACTACCTCGGTTCCGACGACGAGGACGCGATCGCCTACGTCAAGGAACTGCTCTCGTTCCTCCCGGCGAACAACCTCTCCGAAGCGCCGTTGGTCGAAACGGACGTCTCCGCGGGTGGCTTCTTCGACGACGTGACCGAGTCCGATCGCGAACTCGACACGCTCATCCCGGACTCGCCGAACCAGCCGTACGACATGCACGAGGTCATCACCCGCATCGTCGACGACGGCGACTTCCTCGAGGTCCACGAGCTGTTCGCGCCGAACATCCTGGTCGGCTTCGGCCGGGTGAACGGGCGCAGCGTCGGCATCGTGGCGAACCAGCCGACCCAGTTCGCCGGCTGTCTCGACATCGACGCGTCCGAAAAGGCCGCGCGGTTCGTGCGCACCTGCGACGCGTTCAACATCCCGGTGCTGACCTTCGTCGACGTCCCCGGCTTCCTGCCCGGCACCGACCAGGAATGGAACGGCATCATCCGGCGCGGCGCGAAGCTGATCTACGCCTACGCCGAAGCGACCGTTCCGCTCGTCACCGTCATCACCCGCAAGGCGTACGGCGGCGCGTACGACGTCATGGGGTCGAAGCACCTCGGCGCGGACATCAACCTGGCGTGGCCGACCGCGCAGGTCGCGGTCATGGGCGCGCAGGGCGCGGCGAACATCGTGCATCGCAAGACCCTCGCCGCGGCCGCCGCCGACGGCAAGGACGTCGACGCGCTGCGCGCCGAGCTGATCCAGGAGTACGAGGACACGCTCCTGAACCCGTACGCGGCGGCCGAGCGCGGTTACGTCGACTCGGTGATCGTGCCCGCGCACACCCGTGGCCACATCGCGAAGGCGCTGTCACTGCTCCAAGGCAAGCGAGAGAGCCTGCCGCCCAAGAAGCACGGGAACATCCCGCTGTGAGCGCGTCCGAGACCCCGCTGCTGAGGGTCGTCCGGGGCAATCCGGACGACGCCGAACTCGCCGCGCTGACCGCCGTCGTCGCGGCTGCGGCCAGTGCGCCGGCGCCGGAACCGGCGCCGAAACGGGAGTCGTGGTGGGCGGACAAGGCTTCGCTCGTGCGGGCCCCGCTCGCCCCCGGCGAGGGTGCTTGGCGGGCTTCGGCGCTTCCTCGCTGACGCGGCCCGTCGGGCGGCGCGGATCCGGTTTCGCGGACTAGTGTGACAGTCCTGCCGACCGGATCCGCCCTCAGAAAGCCGTGCGTGACGAACCAGGATCAGCTCTCCACCGAGTTGCGCCGTCTGCGCAAAGCCGCCGGGTTGTCCGGTACCGAAGCGGCCAGGCTCACCGGCCTCAGTCAGTCGAAGGTCTCGCGGGTCGAAACCGGCGCGTTCATGCCGACCGAGGACCAGGTCGTCGCGCTGTGCCGGGCGTACGGCGCACCCGCGAAAGTCCGGCGGGCGCTGGTCGCGATCACGCGGGACCTCCGCGAAGAGGCGTCGTCCGCCCGCGTCGTCCTCCAGCGCGGTGCCTGGCGGATGCAGCAGCGCATCGGCAAGATCGAGACGGCGTCCGCCCGCATCCGCAGTTTCCAGCCGACCATCGTGTTCGGCCTGCTCCAGACGCGCGACTACATCACCGCCCTGTTCGGCGATTCTCTCCCGTCGGACGAACGAGACCAGACCGTCGAGGCCCGGCTGGAGCGCCAGCGGATCCTCGACTCGAACCGTGAGTTCCAGTTCGTGCTCACCGAAGGCGCCCTGCGCTGGAACATGGGCGGGGCGGCGACCATGCTGGCCCAGCTCGACCATCTCATCGAGGTGTCCCGCCGCGGCCGGGTGCGGCTCGGTGTCATCCCATGGACCAAGCCGGTGTCGGTCCCCATACTCCACGGTTTCGACATCTACGACTCGCGCGCGGTACTTCTCGGGACTCAGACAGCCACCGCGCTCGTCACGGACGAACGCGAAGTCGCCGACTACGAGGAGAACTTCGCCGAAGTCGAGCGCTACGCCACCTACGGCGACATCGCCTGCTCGCATCTGACGCGGATCGCCGCCGACTACCGACAGCTCGCGGTCGAACCACTTCGGTGACCTAAGACCCTTTGCGCTATGCACTACGAGAGTGCATCGTGAGTAAAGCAGCTGTCGGTGAAGGTCCCCTTTCGTGCGCCGAACGCGATCACCGAAGCCGTTCACCGACCAGCGGGCACAGATCACCCGATCTCGCCAACCTTGCTGCCGCGCAACCCGTCTACTTGCCGAAACAGTCACTGGGGAAAGGGCCTCCGATGACCACCTGGCACGAGAACATGACCGGCTGGCACAAGTCGACCTACACGCACTGGGAAGAGAACGCCTGCGTCGAGGTCGGCGCCGCGCCCGGCCTGGTCGGCATCCGGGACACCAAACAGTGGGCGATGCCGGACGAGACCCGGCCCATCCTGGTGCTGCCGTCCGAGTCCTTCGCCGCGCTCCTCGAGCACCTTGGCCGATGAACGACGTCGCCGAGCCGTACATGGTCCACCATCCACGGGAGATGGCGGGCCAGCTGATCAACGGCAACTGGATCGTCGCGCGCTGGGAACACCTCGGTGAGGACGAGGACCTGGACCGCTGGACGGCCGTCCTCCGCGAGTACTGCGAGGAACTCGACGTCGATCCGTACGTCATCAACATCCCGCGGAAGAGCCTGACGATCGTCTTCAACGGCGCGCTCCCCGCGCCGACGTTCGAACAGCTGGAGAACTCGATCGCGGCCATCGAGTACCACCGCTTCCTCGAACGCGAAATCGGCCCGAGACCGCTGAACTGACACGCGAGTTCCGCCTCCAAGCACCCGAGTTCCGCCTTCAAGCACGCGAGTCACGCCTTCAAGCACGCGAACCCCGCACTTGAGCCCGGCCGCGCCCTGCCATATAGTCCTCTCGGAATAATCAGTACGGAATCTTCCGAGAGGGTCATCGTGGCCGCGAAGCTCACCCCACTCGCCATGGCGGTGCTCGAACTCCTTCACGAGCGACCCATGCATCCGTACGAGATGGCGCAGCTGATGAAGGAGCGTTACGTCAGCACGCGCGTCAAGGTGAAGGCCGGCTCGCTCTACCACACGGTCGATCGCCTGGCGGAGAACGGTTTCATCGAGATCGTCGAGACACAGCGGGACGGGAAGCGCCCCGAACGCACCTTGTACGCGATGACGGAGGCCGGTCGCGACGAGTTCGTCGACCGGGCGCAGGACATGCTGGCCACGCCCGCCGAGGAATACCCCGAGTACCTCAGCGCGCTCGCCGTCATCGACGAACTCGGCCTGGAAATGACGCTCACCCAGCTCAAACACCGCGTGCTGCGGCTACAGGCCGCCATCGCTTCCGACCAGGTCGTGCTCGAAAACCTCGACAAGGAGCACAAGCTCCCCGAGATCTACTGGCTCGACTGGTCCTACGCCACCGCGCGACGCGCCTTCGAGCTCGAGTGGACCCGAAAACTGATCGAGGATCTGGAATCCGGTCGCATCGGATTCCAAGAGCACTGCACGCCGCATCTGAACCTGGTCACCGAGGACGACACCGATGAACGCAAGACCAGCTAACCCCTGGGCCGCGCTTTCCGCGCTGTGCCTGGGTTTCTTCATGATCCTGCTGGACACCACGATCGTTTCGACCGCGATTCCCGCGATGCTGCGCGAACTCGACGCCGGGCTGAACGCCATCGTCTGGGTGATCAGCGTCTACCTGCTCGCCTACGCGGTGCCGATGCTGTTCGCCAGCCGCCTCGGCGACCGCTTCGGCCCGAAACGCGTCTACCTGGCCGGGCTCGTCGTGTTCACGCTGGCCTCCCTGTGGTGCGGCCTGTCCGGTTCGGTGGAAATGCTGATCGCGGCCCGCGCCGTGCAGGGACTCGGGGCCGCTTTGATGACGCCGCAGACCCTGGCGTTCATCAGCCATCTGTTCCCGCCGTCGAAACGCGGTCCCGCGATGGGGCTCTGGAGCGGTGTCGCCGGTATCGCGGCCATCGCCGGGCCGCTGCTCGGCGGTGTACTCGTCGACCACCTCGGCTGGGAATGGATCTTCTTCGTCAACCTGCCGGTCGGCGTGGTCGCGTTCGCACTGGCACTGCTCAAGGTGCCGGACTGGCAGCCGAAGCACTCACGTTCCTTCGACGTTCCCGGGATCCTGCTGTCCGGCGCCGGCTTGTTCTGCGTCGTCTACGGCGTCCAAAATGGACAGCAATACGACTGGGGCCGCGTGTTCGGGCCGATCACCGTGTTCGAGATCATCGGCGCCGGACTCGCCCTACTGGTCGCTTTCGTGTTGTGGCAACGGTTCAACCGCAAGGAACCGCTGCTTCCGCTGGGTGTTTTCGCGAACCGCAACTTCTCCGCCGGGGCACTGACCGCGGTCGCCGTCGGCTTCGCGATGACCGGCATGTTCCTGCCGCTGGTGATCTACATCCAAGCCGTGCTCGGCGAATCACCGACGATGTCCGGGCTGCTGTTCGCGCCGATGTCGTTGCTGGCCGGCATGATCGGCCCGTTCGTCGGCCGCGCTTCGGACAAGGTCAACGGCAAGGTCCTGCTGATCATCGGACTGGCGGCGCTGGCCTTGGGGTTGGGCCTGGTGGCGCTGATCGCACGGGCGGGCGCGAACGCCTGGGCGCTCACCCCGGCGCTGCTGGTGGCGGGCTTCGGGATCGGGTTCATCTTCCCGCCGATGGGCAACCTGGCGATGAGTTCGGTCGAACCGCGGCTCGTCGGGACCGCGTCGGGCATCTTCAACACCGCTCGCCAGGTCGGTGGTGTACTCGGCAGCGCCGCCATCGGCGTGCTGCTGCAGGCGCGGATCAGCGTCTCGGTCGCCGACGAGGCGGCGTCGGCCGCGAGCGCGTTGCCGGAGCAGTACCGGACGCCGTTCGCGGACGGCATCGCGAAGGCCGCGGAATCCACCGGCGAGTTCGGTTCGTCCGGGCCGACGGCTTTCCCCGGCCTGCCGCCCGGTGTCGCCGAGCAGGCTCAACGGCTCGCGCTCGAAGCCGTCCACAATGGACTCACCGA
This sequence comes from Amycolatopsis sp. NPDC041971, assembly GCF_055588925.1. Classification (NCBI taxonomy): domain Bacteria; kingdom Bacillati; phylum Actinomycetota; class Actinomycetes; order Pseudonocardiales; family Pseudonocardiaceae; genus Amycolatopsis; species Amycolatopsis sp. NPDC041971. Next base: position 220,117 of record NZ_JBVJCE010000013.1, read on the forward strand.
CGCGGCCCGGGTGACGCTGCTTCTCCCGGCCGCGGTGCTGGTGCTGGGCGTGCTCGCCGCGCTCACCATGCGCCGCCCGGCTCCGCGGGCGCCTCGCTCCACCGCCCTCGAACCCGCCGCCGCCAGCACCGCCTGATCCCTCGCCGCGTTTAGTCCTCTGAATGCGGCACGTGAGCCACCCGCCGGTGCAAGGAACGGTCCGTTCCTTGCGAATTTCGCAAGGAACGGACCGTTCCTCTCATCCGCGGGAGGGCGGAAGTCACCTACCGGCGGTACCGCAGGCCGTAGCCGTACGGGTACAGCGCCTTCTTGCCGTCGCCGACGTTCACCGGTTCCTGCGCCGCACTGGTCGGCCAGCTGAACGTCAGCCTCCCTGTCGGGTTGTAGTCGCCGTAAAGGACATCGGCGACACCGGCGCCTTCGCTGCCCGGGAGCCAGGCCGCGAGGAGTCCGTCGAACCGCGGCAGTTGCGGAGCGATGTCGAGCGGGCGCCCGGACACGGTCACGACGACGACCGGAGCGCCGGAGCTCTTCAGTTTGGCGATCGTGGCGAGGTCTTCCGCGTCGAGTCCGAAGCCGTTCGGACGGTCTCCCTGCCCTTCGGCGTACGGCGTTTCGCCCACCACGGCGACGGCGACCTGGTAACTGCCGTCGATTCCATTACCCGCACGGTCATAGGTCACCGTGGTTCCTCTCCCCGCCCCCGACTTGATGCCGTCGAGGATGGTCGTGCCCGGGATGACCGGGCCGCTCTGGCCTTGCCAGGTGAGTGTCCAGCCGCCCGCCTGGTTGCCGATGTCGTTCGCGTTCTTGCCCGCGACGAAGATCTTGTTGTTCTTCTTCGCCAGTGGCAGCACACCGTCGTTCTTCAGCAGCACCTGGGATTCGCGGACGGCCTGCCGGGCCAGCTCCCGATGTTCCTCACTGCCGAACGTCTTCTGGAGCGAACGGTCGGTGTACGGGCGCTCGAACAGGCCGAGCTTGAACTTCTCCGCCAGGATGCGGCGGTTCGCGTCGTCGATCCGGTCGCGTGAGACGCGGCCCGCCTCGACTTCGGCCTTGAGGTAGGCGAGGAACCGCGGCGCGTCCCACGGGACCATGAACATGTCGATGCCCGCGTTGACCGAGAGGCGCACCTCTTCGGGGGTGAAACCTTCCTTGCCGTCGATCTGGTCGATCGCGTTGTAGTCCGAGATCACCAGTCCGGAGAACCGCAGTTCCTTCTTGAGGACGTCGGTGACGAGGTACTTCTGGGCGTGCATGCGCACCCCCTGGAAACTGGAGAACGAGATCATCACCGAGCCGACGCCGCGGTCGATCGCCTCGCGGAACGGCGGCAGGTGGATCCGGCGCAGTTCGCGTTCGCTGATCTCGGTGTCGCCCTGGTCGACGCCGTTCGTCGTGCCGCCGTCGCCGACGTAGTGCTTCGCCGTCGCGAGCACCGATCCCGGTTTCTCGCCGAGTCTGCGCCCTTGAAGGCCAGTGATGGCCGACGCGTTGGCGATGGCGTCGCGCGGGGATTCGCCGAAGGATTCGTAGGTCCGGCCCCAGCGGTCGTCACGGGCGACGCACAGGCACGGCGAGAAGTCCCACTGCGGACCGGTTCCGGCGACTTCCAGCGCAGTCGCCCTGCCGATCTTCTCGACCAGGCGTGGATTGTTCGCGGCGCCGAGGCCGATGTTGTGCGGGAAGATCGTCGCGCCGTAGACGTTGTTGTGGCCGTGCACGGCGTCGACGCCGTAAAGAGTGGGAATTCCGAGCGGCGTCGAGATCGCCGCCTTCTGGTACGAGTCGACCATGTCGGCCCACCCGTTCGGCGTGTTGCCGGCGGGCACCGAGCCGCCACCGGAGAGCAAGGACCCCAGTTTGAGCGCGGCGGCCTGATCGGGGGTGACCGCGCCGCGTTCGGCCTGCGTCATCTGGCCGATCTTGTCGTCCAGGCTCATCCGCTTGAGCAGGTCGTTCACCCGTGCGGTGGTCGAAGCGTGGGGATTCTTGTAAACCGGCCCAGGGGCGGCGGATGCCATCGGCGCCAGGGCCGAGCCTGCCAGGAGCAGTCCTGCGAGCATTGTGGTTTGCGTCGTGCGAAGCGATCTTCTGACGCGGAGGCGGGACGGCATTGGTTCCTCCGTAGCTCGAACGATCCATATGTTGCGCGCCACAACAAACTAACGCCACGTCCGAGTGTCCCAGGTCACAATCAAGCAACGGAAGGCGGTCGAGTACCTTCCTCAAGTGCGTTTCGTCCTCGCGTCCCAGTCCCCCGCCCGACTCGGCGTCCTGCGTTCCGCCGGCTTCGATCCGAGCGTCGTCGTCTCCGGCGTCGACGAGGACGCCGTCGCCGCGTCCCTGACCGATCCGGCGCCGGAGGAGCTGGTCCGCGCGCTCGCCGTCGCGAAGGCCGAAGCGGTTTTCAAGGCACTCAGCGGCCACACCGACTTGGTGATCGTGGGCTGCGATTCGATGCTGTCGATCAACGGCGAGATGGTCGGGAAGCCGATCACGCCGGAGGTCGCGCGCGAGCGCTGGGCGTCGATGGCGGGAAAAACCGGTGAACTTCTCACCGGCCACGCGATCATCCGCGTCGAGAACGGCGTGAGGACGAAGGAAGCCTCCGGGACCGAAGGCACCACTGTCCGCTTCGGCACGCCGTCGCAAGAAGAGATCGAGGCCTACATCGCGTCCGGCGAACCGCTTCAGGTGGCGGGCGGCTTCACCTTGGACGGGCTCGGCGGCTGGTTCATCGAGGGAATCGACGGCGATTTCTCGAGCGTCATCGGGATCAGCCTGCCGCTGACCCGGCGCTTGCTGACCGGGGTCGGCGTCAGCGTCATCGACCTATGGTCTCGTCCCACATCCTGAGACCACTCCCACACGATCGGGTGATCCGGAAGAGTCTGGCTTCGTCGAACGTTCTTTACGTCCGGGAATCAGGAAACCTTCACGCACCGGAGTCGCCCCGTGTCTTTCATTCGGACCTACACAAGGCCAAAGATCTTCGCGGCGGCGGTCCTCGGCTCGCTCGTCGTGGGCGCCCTGCTCGGCGTGCTCGCCAGGACGACCGAGGCGAGCTGGCTGACCGACCTGCTCGACCAGATCGGCACGATCTTCACGACGCTGCTGCAGATCGCGGTGATCCCGCTGGTCTTCACGGCGATCGTGGTCGGCATCAACAGTCTGCGCAACCTCGGCGGCGGCAAGAAGGCCGCGCGGCTGGGCGGCAAGACCGTCCTGTGGTTCGCGATCACCTCGTTCATCGCGTCGCTGATCGGCATCGCGGTCGCGAAGCTGTTCAACCCGGGCAGCGGTGGCCTCGGCGAAGGTGTCGCCGCGACCGCGAAGAACGCGGACAAGGCCACCAAGAGCGTCGACAACTGGGGCTCCTGGAGCGCCTTCGTCGAAGGCTTCCTGCCGAAGAACTTCTTCACCGCCTTCACCGAGGGCGAGACGCTTCAGGTGCTGTTCCTCGCCGTGCTGATCGGCGCCGCGGCCTACAGCCTCGGTGACAAGGCCAAGCCGTTCGTCGACTTCACCACAAGCGTCTTCGAAATCATCCAGCGCTACCTCGGCTGGATCGTCCGGCTCGCCCCGATCGGCATCATCGGCCTGATCGGCGCCGCGGTCTCGAACTACGGTGACGCCCTGTTCCGGCCCCTGTTGACCACCACTCTCGCGGTGTACGTCGGCTGCTTGCTGGTGCTGCTGGTGGTCTACCCGATCCTGTTGCAGTTCGTAGCGAAGGTCAGCCCGCTGAAGTTCTTCTCGAAGGCGGGCACGGCGATCCAGTTCGCGTTCGCTTCGCAGTCTTCGGGCGCGACGCTTCCCCTGACCCGGCAGTCCGCTGTGAACCTGGGCGTCCAGCCCGCGTACGCCGCCTTCGCGACTCCGCTCGGCAGCGCCACGAAGATGGACGGCTGTGCCGCGGTGTTCCCGGCGATCGGCGCGATCTTCATCGCGAACCTGTCCGGCGTTTCGCTGAACATCTGGCAATACGTCGGCATCGTCGTGGTCGCCGTACTCGGTGCGCTGGCCACCGCGGGCACCACCGGCTGGCTGACCGCGCTGACCCTGACCACCGCGTTCATCGGGCTCGACGCGCAGCAGGTGGCGCTCGGGATCGCGCTGATCTACTCGGTGAACCCGATCATGGACATGATGCGGACCGCGACCAACGTCGCGGGCCAGATCGTCGTGCCCGTCGTCGTCGCCCGCGGCGAAGGCCTGCTGGACGACGACGTGCTCAACTCGCCGACGGACCCTTCGCCCACTGACAACGGTGAAGCGTCCACTACGTCCGCGAAGGAGCCTGCTACTGCGGGTGCTTGAGATTGCTTTAGTACATGAAGGCCCCCTTCCTTGCGCCTAGGTACAGGAAGGGGGCCTTCATGTACCTAAGCTGTCGCGAGGGACCAGAGGAGCTCAGGTAACGTCGCATAACCGCTGGTCAAGTGGATGTTGTGGTGACAGAGGCGGGCTCGTCACTTCTCGCCGTCCACAAAGGACGCCGCCGGGGCGACAATACCCGATTCGGACACAGGGTCCTTTGTGGACACTCGACGCTCAAGACACCCTGCTGTCCGCCCTCTTCGGAAGTCCAGTTCGAATCACCAAGGGCGCCACCGACCAGCGGCTATGCGACTTTGCCGAAACCCTGGACCAGGGGGCCGTGAAGGCCTCCTTCGCTACCTTGAGGGTCAAGGTCTCGGCAAAGTCGCATAACCACTGGTCAAGTGGGTGTTACGGTGACAGGGGCGGGTTCGCCACAGTCGCCCAACATCTTTCTCGACTATCCACATAGGACTCCCCCGCGGCTACAGTGCCCGATTTGGGCGTTTTTCGACGGGTCGTGAGTAAAAAAGAGGGTTCTAGCCCTAAAATTCACTCACGACCCCAGACGAAAAACGTACATAAACGCATCAAATGGACATTCAGCGGCCGAATGGTGTCCTTTGTGGACGCTTGACGCTCAAGACGCCCTGTCATCCACCCTCGTTGGAAGTCCACTTCGAATCACCAAAAGCGCCACCCGCCAGCGGCTATGCGACTTTGCCGGGCCCCTGACCTTGAGGGTGGAGAAGGAGGCCTTCACGGACTTCCGAGGTCCGTGACGGCCAGTTACTTAGGCACGCTCAGCAACGCTGGCAAGGGACCTTTGCTATCACTTCTCTCGACATTGAGAGAAGTGACAGCAAAGGTCCCTTGCTCCCTCTCAGGGGCACTCCCGCAGGTCCGCCTTCACGAGCCGGACGTCCGGCCACCCCCGCAGCTCCGAAGGAGCGGTGTACCGCCGCGTGCAGCCCACCGAGCCGCGGGCGACGTCGTAGACCTCGGCGAGTACCGGCGCCGCCTCGCATCGGGCCGAGCCGGACTGCGCGTCGGGGCATTCGTGCCGCACCACGATGACGTCCGCGATCCCGTCGGCGGTCACGTCGTGGAGGGCGATCGTCCCGGCGTCGGAGACGTACGGCTTGCCGGTGTCCCGCCAGATCCCGCCGCGCGCGACGAACAGTTCGCCCGCCGAGCCGCCGCCCACTTCGCCGCGCACCAGACAGACCGGCGTCGCGCCGTCGACGCAGCGCAAAGAATCGCCCGTGAGGGTGACCCCCATGTCGTTGAGGATCAGCGGGTACACCGTGTCCACCCCGATCCGGACCACACCCTGCTTCCCCGCGTTGTCGGCCAGCAGCACGACGGGCAGCCCGCCGACGGTCATCGCGCCGATCTCCCGGCAGGCCGAGTCGCCGCAGTTGACCCCGGACGCACTCGGTGCAGCGTCGGAAACGGGAGGCACGCCGGGATCTCCGGCGGGCGTCGGTGCGGCAGGGCGGAGCAGGATCACGGCCACGATCACGCCGGCCGTCACCATCACCGCCAGCAGCGCGGTGAACAGCACGGATCGCGGCGCCCGCGCTTCCTGAGTGCGCATGTCCGAGAGCGTAAGTGATCTAGCGCGGAGTGCACGGCTATGTTGTTCCCGTGACGAATCCCGGACTGCCCAACGCCCTGTTCCTTCCCACGGCGAAAAAGCCGAAGGACTTCACGAGGGCGGAGATCGAACTTCGCGCGACCAAGGACGGCCGGATGGCGTTGATCGCCTTCAGCACCGTGCAGCGTCTGGTCGAATGCTGCGGCCCGCATCAGCCGTGGGCGCTGGTCAAGTCCGAGCACCTCGGGCGGGTCCACCAGGCCCAGCCGTACGACCTGATCGTGCTCGATTCAGACCTGCCGGAAGAACTGCGGCACCGCGAGGCGTTGGTGTAGGGCCTGATAGAAGAACTGAGGCACCGGGCCGCTGGTATAAACAAAGGTCACTGGGTGGCCTTGCTCTCACTAATCGGGGCGGGAATTTCTTCTAAACTGCTGCGGAGCCGCATCGGGGCGGCCCGACGTGCGAACGCAGGAGGTACGGCGTGACCGAGCAGGCCGGCACAGGTGGTCCGGTGACCAAGATCCTGATCGCGAACCGCGGGGAAATCGCGGTACGGGTGATCAGGGCGGCGAAGGACGCCGGGCTGACCAGCGTGGCCGTCTACGCCGATCCGGATCGTGACGCACCCCATGTCCGTCTCGCCGACGAGGCCTTCGCCCTCGGCGGCACCACCGCCGCCGAGAGCTACCTCGTCTTTGACAAGCTGCTCGACGCCGCCAAGCGGTCGGGCGCGGACTCCGTCCACCCCGGCTACGGGTTCCTCTCCGAGAACGCGGACTTCGCCCAGGCGGTGATCGACGCGGGCCTGACCTGGATCGGCCCGAGCCCGCAGGCCATCCGCGACCTCGGCGACAAGGTCACCGCGCGCCACATCGCGCTGCGCGCCGGCGCCCCGCTCGTGCCCGGTACGAAGGACCCCGTCGCGAACGCCGACGAGATCATCGCCTTCGCCGAGGAGCACGGCCTGCCGGTCGCGATCAAGGCGGCGTTCGGCGGCGGCGGCCGCGGGCTGAAGGTCGCCCGCACCCGCGAGGAGATCCCGGAGCTCTTCGAATCCGCGACGCGTGAGGCGATCTCCGCCTTCGGCCGCGGCGAATGCTTCGTCGAGCGTTACCTGGACAAGCCGCGCCACGTCGAAGCCCAGGTCCTCGCCGACCAGCACGGCAACGCCATCGTCGTCGGCACCCGCGACTGCTCGCTGCAGCGCCGCCACCAGAAGCTGGTCGAGGAGGCGCCCGCGCCGTACCTGACCGACGATCAGCGCAAGCGCATCCACGACTCCGCGAAGGCGATCTGCAAGGAAGCCGGTTACTACGGCGCCGGGACCGTCGAGTATCTCGTCGCGGTCGACGGCACGATCTCGTTCCTCGAGGTCAACACGCGGCTGCAGGTCGAGCACCCGGTGTCCGAGGAGACCACGGGTCTCGACCTCGTGCGCGAGATGTTCCGCATCGCGCGCGGCGAGAAGCTGCGCATCACCGAGGACCCGGAACCGCGGGGCCACTCGATCGAATTCCGCATCAACGGCGAGGACGCCGGCCGCGGCTTTCTGCCCGCGCCCGGCACCGTGACGAAGTTCGTCGCGCCGAGCGGTCCCGGGGTGCGGGTCGACTCGGGGGTCGAATCCGGCAGCGTCATCGGCGGCCAGTTCGACTCGATGCTCGCGAAGCTGATCGTCACCGGCTCGGACCGGCAGAACGCGCTCGAGCGCAGCCGCCGCGCGCTGGCCGAGATGGTCGCCGACGGGATGGCGACGGTCCTGCCGTTCCACCGGGTGATCGTGAACGACCCGGCCTTCGTCGGCGACGAGAACGGTTTCAGCGTGCACACCCGCTGGATCGAGACCGAGTTCGACAACCGGATCGAGCCGTTCGTGGCACCGGAAGCCGCCGAGGCCGAGGAAGAGCAGCCCCGCCAGAACGTCGTCGTCGAGGTCGGCGGCCGCCGACTCGAAGTGTCGCTCCCCGGCGGTTTCTCGCTCGACGCCGGCGGCGGCGGGACGGCCGTGAAGGCCAAGCCGCGCAAGCGCGCGGGCGGTACCAAGGCCGCGGTGAGCGGCGACGCGGTCACCGCGCCGATGCAGGGCACGATCGTCAAGGTCGCCGTCGAAGAGGGCCAGCGGGTCGAAGCGGGCGAGCTGGTCGTCGTGCTCGAGGCGATGAAGATGGAGAACCCGGTCACCGCGCACAAAGCGGGCACCGTGACCGGTCTTTCGGTCGAGGTCGGCGCGGCGGTCACCCAGGGAACCCAGCTGTTCGAGCTGAAAGACTGACGATTGTCGTGGTTGACGGAGCTTCGCCAGGCCTACCATCGCAAGGGTGAGCAAAGTTCCGTCATCGCGGCTGCGGATCAGTGATCAGGATCGTGAGTCCGCGCTGACCGCACTCGGCGAGCACCTGAGCGTGGGCCGGATCGACATCGACGAGTTCGGCGAACGGTCCGCTCAGGTCACCGCCGCCAAGACACGCGGTGAACTGTCCGGGATCTTCGCGGACCTGCCCGAACCACATCCGCTCTTCGACGTGCCCAAGGCGACCTTGAGTGAGCCGGGGAAACCGGCGTCGGCGTGGGCGGACATCCCGCCGATGCAACGGATCATGGGCGCCCTCCTGCCGATCCTCTTCATCGCCAGCATCGCGCTCATCATCACCACCGGTGTCACCTGGTGGTTCATCCTCGTCCCGATCGGGATCAGCGCCGTCGGCGAAGGCATCTGGGGCAAGGGCTGGGAGAACGCGCACAAGAAGCTCGGGAAACAACGTCGGCGGGAACTGGACGGCTGATCCGCCCGTAGACTCGGGACGTGAGTGCCGAGAGACCGGACATGCGGCTGAGCGACGCCGAACGCCAAGACGCGCTCGAAGCGCTGGAAGAGCATGTCCGCACCGGCAGACTCGACCTCGACGAGTTCGGTACGCGGTCGGCGAAGATCAGCGCCGCGAGGATGGTGAGCGACCTCGAGCCGCTGTTCACGGACCTGCCCTCGCCCCGGCCCGGCGCGCTGCTCCCCCTGCCGCCGATGCCCGGTGTCGCGCAGGCGTCCGCGAAGAACGACGCTCCGCCGTCGAAATGGCTGACGGCCAGCGCCGTGCCGATCGCGGCGGCGGTCGCGATCGCGCTGTTCTTCTTCACCCGGGGGACGTTCCTGGTCTTCCTGCTGCCGCTGGCGGTCGCGCTGATCATGAGCCGCCGTCGCTGATCGTCCCGGCGAGGATCGTGAACGCCATCAACAGCGGCCGGATCGTCGGCACCGCCTACGACCCGGCGGTCCAGGAGTTGCCCGGCGGTGTCCACGGCGTCGACCTCAACGCACACGGGCTCACGACCGGGCTGGAGGCCGCGCGCCGATCATGAGCGGGCCGGAGCGTTGCCCGGGTTTCACGTGGGCGCAAAAGCCGGGTCGTCTCGAATGACGGGACGATCGCGGGCATCACGTCGGACAACCCGCTGGACAAGGGCGGCACGCCGGTGGTCTGGCACCACGTGCGGTGATCCACGGTCGGGTGGTTCACGAGCGGGCCGCCCCGGTCTGGTTACCCTCGAAGAGTGGAACCGGTGGAGATCAACGCGGGCGAGTACTACCTGCGGCAGCTACGGGCGGACAAGGCACTCGACGACCGTCCGGCGCTGGTCGCGGCCTTCGCCGACCCGACGCATCGCAAGTACGTCCTGAACTACCGTTTGCGGGATCTGGACGAGGCGACCGAGTACGTCGCGCTGCGCGCGGCCCAGTGGGCCGGTGACGAACGCTGTTCCTGGGCGGTGGCCGAGCCGACGACCGGGGAGCTGCTGGGCGAGGTCGGGCTGAGGGATCTCGACTTCGACGCCGGGTACGCGGAGGCGTCGGTCTGGGTGCGCGCGGCGTCCCGGGGCAAGGGCGTCGCGAGCACCGCGCTCAACGCGGCTCTGCGCTTCGGTTTCGGCGGTCTCGGCCTGCGTGAGGTCAGCTACCGCTACGAGGAGACGAACGAGGTGTCCGCCTCGGTCGCCCGCAAATGCGGGTTCACCCTGGTCGGGCCCGAATTGGAACCGGCCCCGACCGGGGAACGCCTCATCCGCTGGCGCCGCACCGCCTGACTCGCATTTCGTCCTCTGAATGCGCCAGTACGCAACACGAACTACCGCATCCAGAGGACTGAACGCGGTGGTTGGTAATACGAACTACCGCATCCAGAGGACGAAATGCGGGGGTCAGAAGGGGTAGGTGGGTGGCGGGTTCCGGACGGTGACCCACCGTGTCTCGGTGAAGGCCTCGATGTTCGCCGCCGCGCCGCCGAAACGGCTTCCGGTGCCCGAAGCGGCGACGCCACCGAAGGGACTGTTCGCCTCATCGCTGACGGTCTGGTCGTTGATGTGCACGATCCCGGTCGGGACGCGGTCGGCCAGCTCCAGTCCTTTGAGGACATCGCGGGTGACGATCCCCAGCGAGAGCCCGTATTCGCTCGCCGTGGCGAGGCGGATGGCCTCCTCCGCGTCGGAGAACCGCACGACCGGCGCGACCGGGCCGAAGATCTCCTCGGCGACCGCGGGCGCCGTCGGCGGCACGTCGGCGAGCACCGTCGCGGAGTAGAACAACCGGTCGTATTCGGCGCCGGCGGCGACCCGCGCGCCCGCCGCGACACTGGACGTGACCAGCTCGTGGATCTTGTCCCGCTGCCCGGCGTCGATGATCGGCCCGAGCGCGACCTCGTCCCGCGCCGGGTCGCCCACCCGCAACGCGGCGGCCTTAGCCGCCAGCCGCTCGACGAAGTCGTCGTAGAGCCGCTCGTGCACCAGGTGCCGCCCGGTGGTCATGCAGATCTGGCCCTGGTGGAAGAAGGAGCCGAACGCGGCGACTCCGGCCGCTTCGTCGACATCCGCGTCGTCGAGCACGATGAGCGCGGAGTTCCCGCCCAGTTCCAGATGCGCCCGCTTCAGGTGTTTTCCGGCGAGTTCGCCGACCTTGCGCCCGGCGCCGGTCGACCCGGTGAAAGAGATGACCCGGACCGCCGGATGCGTCACCAGCGTCTCGCCGACGTCCGCGCCACCCGGCAGCATCTGCAGCACACCCGGCGGCAGGCCCGCTTCCTCGAAGATCCGCGCGAGGACCACGCCACCGGTGACGGCGGTGCGCGGATCCGGCTTCAGGATGACCGCGTTTCCCAGCGCGAGCGCCGGGGCGACCGAACGGATGCCCAGGATGATCGGCATGTTGAACGGCGAGATCACCGCGACGACACCGGCCGGGACCCGGCGCGCCATCGAAAGCCGCGGTTCCTCACTCGGCAGGAGTTCGCCGTACGGACGGCCGGGCAGGGCCGCCGCCTCATAGCACTCCTGCTCCGCGACGTGCAGTGAGAAGCCCGCGACTCCCGGCACAGCACCGACCTCGCGGACGTTCCACCACTGGATCTCGTCGGCGTACTCCGACCACAACCGAGCGGCTTCACGCAGGACGGCGGCGCGCTGGACGTGCGGTGTCGCCGCCCAAGCCCGCTGCGCCTCGGCCGCGGTTTCAGCCGCTTTCGCGGCGTCCTCGGCCGAGGCGATCCCCACGCTTCCCAGCACCGCACCGGTCGCGGGCTCTGTGACGTCACGGGTACCACCGGACCCGGGCACCCAGGAACCTCCGGCGAAGATCCGGTCCGTCCACGTCGACGAGTCGAGAAACACCACAAGGCCGCCCTTCCGTCTCTGGAGCGGCCGACGCTATGCCAGATTCACCCGATCAGGCAACGATCTCTGCGCGCGTGGCACACCACTCGGCAGCACGGATCAACTCACCGGTTCGATGATCCCGGACCGCGCTTCCGGCGCGGCCGAACGCAACGCGTCGGCGGCCTCGTCGCTCGGCTGCGACTGGGACTCCCGTTCCGCGTCGACCCGCGCCTTGTACACCTCGACCTCACGCTTCTCCTCGTCCTTCGACCAGCCGAGCACCTCGCCCACCAGCGTGGCGACCTGCGCGGCGCAGTCGACACCGCGGTGCGCGTACTCGATCGAGATCCGCGTCCGGCGCGCGAGCACGTCTTCCAGGTGAAGCGCGCCCTCGTGGCTGGCCGCGTAGACGACCTCGACGCCGAGGTAGTCCGGAGCATGCTCCAGCGGTTTCAGCAGCTCCGGCCGTCCTTCGCCGATCGCGAGGACCTCGTGCACCATCGAGCCGTACCGGTCGAGCAGATGCCGGACGCGGTACGGGTGCAGCCCGTGCTCGCTCGCCAGATGGTCGGCCTGGTTCACCAGTGCGTGGTACCCGTCGGCGCCCAGCAGCGGCACCTTGTCCGTGATGGACGACTGCGGCCTGCCGGGAAGGTCGACGGCCGCGGCGTCGACGGCGTCGGCCGCCATCACCCGGTACGTCGTGTACTTGCCGCCCGCGATCGCGACCAGTCCCGGAGCGACCCGGGCGACCGCGTGCTCACGCGAAAGCTTCGACGTCTCTTCGCTTTCCCCTGCCAGCAAGGGCCGGAGTCCCGCGTAGACCCCTTCGATGTCGTCGTGCGTCAGCGGGGTCGCGAGCACGGTGTTGACGTGTTCGAGGAGGTAGTCGATGTCGTGCTTCGTCGCGGCGGGATGCGCGAGGTCGAGGTTCCAGTCGGTGTCGGTGGTGCCGACGATCCAGTGGTTGCGCCACGGGATGACGAACAGCACGGACTTCTCGGTACGCAGGATCATGCCGGATTCCGAGACGATCCGGTCGCGCGGGACGACGATGTGCACACCCTTGCTCGACCGCACGCGGAACCGGCCGCGGCCGCCGGAAAGGCGCTGCAGTTCGTCGGTCCAGACGCCGGTGCAGTTGACCACCGCGGAGGCGTGGATCTCGGTCTCGCGGCCGTCCTCGACGTCGCGCACGCGGACACCGGAGATACGGTCGGCCTCGCGGAGGAAACCGACCACCTGGGTGGAGGTGCGCACCACGGCGCCGTAGTGCGCGGCGGTGCGGGCGACGGTCATCGTATGCCGCGCGTCGTCGGATTGCGCGTCGTAGTAACGGATCCCGCCGATCAACGCGGACCGCTTCAGGGCCGGCACCATCCGCAGCGCGCCCGCGCGGCTCAGGTGTTTCTGGCCGGGGACCGACCGCGCGCCGCCCATCGTGTCGTACATCAGCAGACCGGCCGCGGTGTACGGCCGCTCCCAGATCCGGCGGGTCAGCGGGTACAGGAAGCTGACCGGCTTCACCAGATGCGGGGCGATCGTCGTCAGCATCAGCTCGCGTTCGCGCAGCGCTTCCCGAACCAGACCGAATTCCAGCTGTTCGAGGTAGCGGAGCCCGCCGTGGAAAAGCTTGCTGGACCGGCTCGACGTCCCCGACGCGAGGTCGCGCGCTTCGACGAGGGCGACCCGCAAGCCGCGAGTGGCGGCGTCGAGCGCCGTGCCCGCCCCGACCACTCCGCCGCCGATGACGACGAGGTCGAACTTGTCCGCACCCAGCCGCTGCCAAGACTCTTCCCGCTTGAGCGGTCCCAGCCTGGCGGGGCTGTTTTCGGCTTCGCGCTGAGAGCTTGCCACGTGACATTCCTCCTTGTGCCGCTGTGACTCCAGCATCGCACGATCGGCCGCGACCGGTCCGTTGTGCGGGTGACACGTGTGGCGTAACCCTCGCCGATCTTGGAAGGATTGCTTCCCACGACGCCTGGAAGGAACAAATACGCGACGGTAACGTGCCACGGACGTGGGTCGGCAAGGGCGCCGTAGCACACCGTGTTCGACCCTGCGCGGAATGTCCAAAGTGGAGGTCAAGCGGTGAGTGTGGGAGCCATATTCGTCTGGGAGCTGCTGGGAACGGCGGTCCTGATCCTGCTGGGTAACGGCGTGGTCGCCAACCACGTGTTGCGGAAGAACAACGGCCACAACGGCGGCGTCGTCATGATCACCCTCGGGTGGGCGTTCGCGGTCTTCACCGGTGCCAGCATCGCCGCGCCGAGCGGCGCGCACCTCAACCCGGCGGTGACACTGGGGCTCGCCATCGCGGACAAGACGGAATGGGCGGACGTCCCGATCTACGTCGCGGGCCAGCTGATCGGCGCGATCCTCGGCGCCGTGCTCTGCTGGGCCACCTACAAACTGCAGTTCGACGACCACCCGCAACGTGAAGAGACACTCGGCATCTTCTCGACCGCGCCGCAGATCCCGAACAAGGCCTGGAACCTCGTCACCGAGGTCATCGGCACCTTCGTGCTGGTGGCGTGGATCCTGCTCAGCCCGGTCTACGCCAACGCCGCGGGCGAGAACGGAACGCCGAGTTTCGGCAACTCCGCGCTCGGCTACGCCGGTGTAGCGTTCGTCGTGCTGGTCATCGGCCAGTCCCTCGGTGGCCCGACCGGTTACGCCATCAACCCGGCCCGAGACCTCGGCCCCCGCATCGCATACGCGTTCCTGCTGCCCATCAAGAACAAGGCCAATCCGAACTGGGGTTACTCCTGGGTCCCCGTCGTCGGCCCGCTGGTCGGCGGTGCCCTGGCCGCCTTGCTGTTCCTCGCCGTGCACAACCTGACCTGAGACTGGAGCTTCGATGACTTCGTACGTAGCCGCGATCGACCAGGGCACCACGTCGACCCGCTGCATGATCTTCGACCACTCCGGCCGGGTGGTCGCCGTCGACCAGCGGGAACACGAGCAGATCTTCCCGAAGGCGGGCTGGGTCGAGCACAACGCCGAAGAGATCTGGGAGAACACCCGGGCCGTCGCCGCGGGCGCGCTGGCCAAGGGGGACCTGGTCGCGCGCGACATCGTCGCGGTCGGCATCACCAACCAGCGTGAGACCACGCTGGTCTGGGACCGCACCACCGGCAAGCCGGTGTACAACGCGATCGTGTGGCAGGACACCCGTACGGACAAGATCGTCAGCGACCTGGGGGCGCTGGGCGGCGGACAGGAGCGTTACCGCGCGAAGGTAGGCCTGCCGCTGGCGACCTACTTCTCCGGGCCGAAGATCAAGTGGATCCTCGACAACGTCGACGGCGCCCGCGCGAAGGCCGAGGCCGGTGACCTCGTCTTCGGCAACATGGACACCTGGGTGCTGTGGAACATGACCGGCGGGGTCGACGGCGGCGTGCACTTCACCGACCCGACCAACGCGTCGCGGACCATGCTGATGGACCTCGACACGCTGACCTGGGACACCGAGATCGCCGAAGAGATGACGATCCCGCTGTCGATGCTGCCGGAGATCCGGTCGTCCTCGGAGACCTACGGCAAGGTCCGTGAGAAGGGCGCGCTGGCCGGGGTCCCGATCTCGGGCATCCTGGGCGACCAGCAGGCGGCGACCTTCGGACAGGCCTGCCTATCGCCGGGTGAAGCGAAGAACACCTACGGCACCGGCAACTTCATGCTGCTCAACACGGGCACCGAGAAGGTCATGTCGGACAACGGGCTGCTCACCACGGTCTGCTACAAGATCGGCTCGAACGACACGGTGTACGCGCTCGAAGGATCGATCGCGGTCACCGGTTCGCTCGTGCAGTGGCTGCGCGACAACCTCGGCCTGATCGGCTCCGCGGCCGAAGTCGAGCAGCACGCCCGCACCGTCGAGGACAACGGTGGCGCGTACTTCGTGCCGGCGTTCTCGGGTCTCTTCGCGCCGTACTGGCGCTCCGACGCCCGCGGCGCGATCGTCGGCCTCACCCGGTTCGTCAACAAGGGACACATTTCGCGGGCGGTTCTGGAGGCGACCGCGTTCCAGTCGCGCGAGGTCATCGACGCGATGAACGCCGACTCCGGTGTCCCGCTGAAGTCGCTGAAGGTCGACGGCGGCATGGTCGTCAACGAACTGCTCATGCAGTTCCAGGCCGACATCCTCGGCGTGCCGGTGATCCGCCCGGTGGTCAACGAGACCACCGCGCTCGGCGCGGCCTACGCGGCCGGTCTCGCGGTGGGCTTCTGGGAGGGCGAAGACGACATCCGCAACAACTGGGCGCAGGACAAGCAGTGGGACCCGTCGATGGACGAGGCCCGCCGCGAATCCGAGTACCGCAACTGGAAGAAGGCCGTCACGAAGACCTTCGACTGGGTCGACGACGAAGACTGATCCCGGCGGCGTGTAGGTCCAGTTGCCCCTTTCGCTCGCGTGAAGTACATGAAGGCCCCCTTCCTTGCGCCTGGCGCAAGGAAGGGGGCCTTCATGTACTGGGGAAGGTGGCGATCCGGGCTCACCCGGAAGCGCCACCGGTTTGCGGCGCGCCCACCGGAATCTTCGCAACCTGACGCCCTGCCGCGGGAACCGCTTTCGGAGGCGTCACCTTCGTCGGCTCGGCCGAGGGAGACGGCGGCACACTCGGGCCCGGGGTCTTGTCCGGCGCGACTTCGAGATTGATCGTCACCGTCGCCGTCTTGCAGGTCGCCTTGACCGCGTAGAAGCCCGGCTTCGCCTTGTCGCTGATATGCGCGACAGCACCGAGGATCACCGGGTCCTCCGAAGTCACCTCGAAGGTCCCGATCCGGTCCAGCACCATCGACTTCACCTCGCCGAAGTCGTCCTTCGCACAGCCGACCGAGACCAGGACGTCCTCTCCCGCCGTCGACTTCGACGGGGAGACGGCGACGAACGGGTACTGCATGGGCGGCGGGGTGAAGGACGGGACGTCCTGCGCGTACGCGACGGCCGGGGCGGCCAAGGCCACGCCGCACGCCACCACCAAGGCGGACCTGATCATGGAACTCACCTCGCGATCAACCGGGCGAAAACGATGATGTTGTCGAGATAGTTGTGCGACGCCTTGTCGAAGACCCCGCCACAGGTGATGAGCCGCAGCTCCGGCTCGGTGGTGTCGCCGTAGACCGCGTCGGTGGGGAACTTTTCCTTCGCCACCCGCTCGACCTTCGTGACCGCGAACTCGGCCGTCGTGCCGTCCTTCCGGGCGATCGAGACCTTGTCGCCGGGCGCCAGTTCCTTCAGCCGGAAGAAGATGCCCTTCTGCTTGTTCCCGTCCACGTGCCCGAGGATCACCGAAGGCCCGACCTCCCCCGGGGTCGGCCCGTGTACGTACCAGCCCGCCTGCATCGGCTGAGTGATCGGTGGGACCTCGACGGTGTTGTCGGCGTTGAGCCCCAGCGGGACCAGGCTCGACTTCGCCTCGATCTTCGGCACGTCGATCGAGACCGGATCGGCCTTCGGCAGCCCCTCGGCGACGGCCTCGCCCTCCGGCTCCGGCCTTGGCTCCGGCGCGGCGCTCGGCGGCACCGTCGAGGTCTCGGCCTGTTCCGTGACCTGCGGCGGAGCGGCCTGCCGGGTCTCCGCCGGGCCGGACAGGACGATCGCCAGCGTCGCCAGGACGACCAGCAGGACGGCCGCGAGCACCAACGGCGCCTGTCGTCCTCGCCACCACGTCGGCTTCATGTTCACCCCTCACGGCGCCGGTCCCGGCCCCCAGACCGGGACCGGCTCGTCGTTCATCCCCACGACTGCCAGACGCCGGGCGCGGCCGGACGGTTGCCCGCTCAGGTCACGAAATCATCGCGATGAGGAGAATCAGGACGCCATGCTGCCGTCACCGGCGTGGGCGGCACCGGCGGGCACCGTGCTCACCTGCCGCGGAGGAACGGAAAACGTTGCCGTGTAAGACTTTCCGTTGCAGTTGACGGTCAGCGGGTAGTTGCCGGGGGCGGTGCCCTCCTCGAGGGTGACCTCGGCACTGATATTCGCCGGGACCCCGATGAGCGGACCGTAGTCGTACTTCCCGATGCTCAGCACCGGCGAAGAGAACGTCGTCGACCTCGGCGCCTTCAATCCGTCGCCGGGGCATTGGGCCAGGGCGACGTTGAAGTCGCCGTGCACGTACTTGTTGACGAGTCCGAGATCGTAGGCCGTGTCGTCGTTGAGCTGCACCGTGACACCGCCGGGATCGGGTTGCTGGGGTTGCTGAGCGAGACCGGTCGACGGCCCCGCCAGCAACGCCGCGCCGATCGCCACCATTCCGGCGAGCACCCTGCGAACCACGAAAACCCCTAGCTGTCAACGAAACACCGACACGCGCTAGACGCGGACATCCCCGCGAGGGTTGCTTCGACGGCGGAGATCAGTCCAAGTCGTCGTGGCGCATGAGCTGGCGGCCCGCCTCGGTGATCGACCCCGACAGCGACGGGTACACCGAAAATGTCAGTGCCAGGTGTTCCACTGTGAGCTGGTTCTGGACGGCGAGCGCGATGGGAAGGACGAGTTCGCTCGCGTTCGGCGCCACGACCACCCCACCGACGACGACACCGGTGGCGGGGCGGCAGAACAGCTTCACGAAACCGCGTCGCAGGCCTTCCATCTTCGCGCGGGCGTTCGTCGCGAGCGGGAGCATGATGGTGCGGGCGGGCACCTCACCCGAGTCGATCGCCTGCTGGCTGATGCCGACCGTCGCGATCTCGGGGTGGGTGAACACGTTCGCGGCGACGGTCTTGAGCTTGATCGGCGCGACCCCCTCGCCGAGCGCGTGCCACATCGCGATGCGGCCCTGCATGCTGGCCACGGAAGCGAGCATGAGCACCCCGGTGCAGTCGCCGGCCGCGTAGATCCCGGGCGCGCTGGTGCGGGAAACGCGGTCGACACCGATGAAGCCGCCGGGGCCGGGCTCGATGCCGACCTTCTCCAGACCGATGTCGGCGGTGTTGGGCACCGAACCGACGGTCATCAGCGCGTGGCTGGCTTCGATCACGCGGCCGTCGGAGAGGTGGATCTCGACGCCCTTTTCGGTGCGCACGACCTTGTCGGCACGGGCCTGCTTGACGACCGTGGTGCCGCGCTGCGAGAAGACCTCTTCGAGCACGGCGGCGGCGTCGGCGTCCTCGTGCGGGAGCACGCGGTCGCGGCTCGACACGACGGTGACCTTGACACCCATCTCGGTGTAGGCCGAGGCGAACTCGGCGCCGGTGACACCCGAGCCGATGACGGCCAGGTGCTCGGGCAGCTCGCGCAGGTCGTAGAGCTGACGCCAGTCGAGGATGCGCTCGCCGTCCGGCACCGCGCCGGGCAGCACGCGCGGGGTGGCGCCGGTCGAGATGAGGACGACGTCGGCGTCGAGCACCTCGGTCGAGCCGTCGGGGGCGGTGACGGCGACCTTGTGCGCGGCGAGCCCGGCCTCTTCGTCGTCGAAGCGGGCCTGCCCGATGACGACGCGGACGCCCTCACGCTGGACGCGGGCGCGGATGTCGGCGGACTGCGCGAGCGCGAGGCCCTTCACCCGGCCGTGGACGGTCGGCAGGTCGACGCTGGTGTCGGCCATGTCGGTGTTGATGCCGAGCTCACGGAGGTCGTGCATGTTCGCGAGCGCGCCGGAGGAGGCGATGAACGTCTTCGACGGAACGCAGTCGTAGAGCACGCACGCGCCGCCGAGACCGTCACGTTCGACGATGGTGACGTCGGCTCCGTGCTGGGCCGCGACCAGTGCCGCTTCGTAACCGGCGGGGCCTCCGCCCATGATCACGATCTTGGTCACTGGTGTCCTCCTCGCTGCGGTGTCCGTGACTGCGTTTACCGTACGCGGGCGACCGCTGGGCGGATTGAGTGGCCGGACACGGCATGTGCGTCCAGCCGGGTGACCGTCGGGTCGCTAGGCTGTGTCCGTGCCGTTGTATGCCGCGTATGGATCCAATATGGAGCCCGCCCAGATGTTCGAGCGCGCTCCTCACTCGCCCACGGCCGGCACCGGCTGGCTGGAGGGCTGGAGGCTGACCTTCGGCGGCGAGGACATCGGCTGGGAAGGCGCGCTGGCGACCATCGTCGAAGAGCCGGGTTCCCGGGTCTTCGTGGTGCTGTACGACGTCACGCCCCTGGACGAGGACGGCCTCGACCGCTGGGAAGGCGGCGAGCTCGGCATCCACAACAAGATCCGGTTGCGCGTGCAGACCATGGAAGGGTCCGTCCTGGCCTGGTTGTACGTCCTGGACGCCTACGAGGGCGGCCTCCCGTCCGCGCGCTACCTCGGCGTGCTGGCCGATGCCGCCGAAGCCGCGGGCGCCCCCGCCGACTACGTCGACGCGCTCCGCACCCGCCCCTGCCAGGGCATCAGCGGCTGATCACGCCAGTCCCGCCTTCAATCACACGAGTTCCGGCTTCAATCACGCCAGTCCCGGCGCCGATCACGCGAGTCGCGCCGTACGACGCTCGAACGCTCCGCGCAACTCTGCCAGCAAACGTCGTGGATCCCGCAGGTCAGCCGCCGTCGCGCGGATAGTGATCCATCCGCGCGCCGCCATTCGCGCATCTCGCTCCGCGTCGTGGTCCTGCCTGCCCTCATGAGCGGCGTAACCGTCGTATTCCAGGGCGATGCGCAGCTCAGGCCACGCGAGGTCGAGCACGTACAGCTTCCGTCCGTCGACGGTGCCGATCTCGTACTGGGCGACCGGGACCGGCAGCCCGGCCTCCACCACGATCAAGCGAATTATGCTCTCCGCCGGCGATTCGGCCTCGCCCGTAGCGAGCGCGAGCAGCATCTGCGCCCTGTGGATACCTCGTCGGTCGCGGCGGTCGATGATGCGATCCCGGACGTTGTCGTGGAGGATCCCCCGGTGGTCCGGCTCGAGGTTGTGCAGCGCCTCTTCGAGGGCGGCGAACGCGGTTCGCTTGTCGCCGTCGCAGAGGTGGTCGGCCAGCGCGCGGTCCAACGAGAACACCGGCAGTCCGTCCAATTCGAGCACATCGGCCGGGTCGAATTCCGCCCTGTGCACCACCAGCCCCGGCCTCGATTCGACCCGTCTCGAGTAGGGAACGGTCAGGTGGACGACCGTGCTGTCGGCAGCCGAAATCCCATGTAGGGCAAGAGAAGTGGCCCCGGAAAGCACCGCGGGCCGGCCGACCGCGAGCAGTGCCGCCTGTGCCAGGCTCGGCAACTTGAGCAGATCCGCCGCGTGGACGACCACGCCTCGCCACGGCTGAGCCAGCACGCCACGCGCCAGCCCTTCGGTGACGGCACGCCGCCCCAAGACCTTGTCGGCCTCACTACGCAAGACCGCCCCATGACGTCCTCCCCAATTGATCACATCTTCGAGAATCGGAGACCGGATCGGCTTTGGGAAGGGCCGTTTTCAGCACTGTGGATAACTTGCTCAATCTGTGGATAACTCTGTGCACGGATGTTCGGAACCGTTAGGGCGAACATCCGTGCACAGGGACGGAACTGGCGTGATTGAAGCCGTAACTCGCGTGATTGGAGGCGGAACTCAGGCCAGGGTGGCCAGGGCCGTGTGGACCAGCGTGCGGACACCGCACAGGAGCGAACGCTCGTCGAGGACGAAGGTCGGGCGGTGGATGTCGGCCATCGGGCCTTCACCGGACCAAACACCCAGCCGCGCGAAGGCGCCCTGGACGTGCTCCAGGTACCACCCGAAGTCCTCGCCACCGGACGACTGTTCGGTCCCGGCCACGGCGGTCTCGCCCAGCGCGGCTTCGACACCGGCCCGCATCAGCGCGTGCGACTCCGGGTCGGAGACGACCGGCGGGACGCCGCGGCGGTAGTCGAGGGAGAACCCGACGCCGGTCGGCGCGAGCAGCGACTCCACCGAAGACGCGATGAGCGGCTCGAGCATCGTCCAGACATCGTGGTCCGCCGTGCGGAGCGTGCCGCGCAGCACACCGTCCTGCGGGACCGCGTTCGCGGCCTGCCCGGCGTGCACCGCGCCCCAGACCAGCACGGTCCCGGATCGCGGATCGACGCGCCGCGAAAGGACCGCGGGCAGCGACGTGATCACGGTGCCCAGCGCGTGCACCAGGTCCGCGGTCAGATGCGGCCGCGAGGTGTGCCCGCCCGGCGAGGTGAGCCGCAGCTCGATGAGGTCGGCGGCGGAGGTCAGGGCGCCTTCGCGCAGACCGACCTTGCCGACCTCGAGCCGCGGGTCGCAGTGCAGCCCGTAGATCCGCTCGACGCCTTCCATCGCGCCGTCGGCGATCATGTCCAGCGCGCCGCCGGGCATGACCTCCTCGGCGGGCTGGAAGATCAGCCGCACGCGTCCCGGCAGCTCCGGCGCGCCCGCCAGTGCCCGCGCGGCGCCCAGCAGGATCGCGGTGTGCGCGTCGTGCCCGCACATATGCGCGGCGCCTTCGGTCTTGGAGGCGTACGGGAGGCCGGTGGCCTCGGTCAGCGGCAGGGCGTCCATGTCGGCGCGCAGTGCGACGCAGCGGTCTCCGCTGCCGATGTCGCAGACCACGCCGGTGCCCGTGGGAAGCACCCACGGCTTGAGCCCGACCGCGCGGAGCAGGGACACGACCATTTCGGTCGTGGCGAACTCGTGGCGGGAGAGTTCCGGGTGCGCGTGGATGTGCCGTCGCCACGCGAGGAGGTCGGTGGCGTTCGCGCGAAGCCAGTCGTCAAGCCAGAAAGGGCCGCGTCCGGCGCCAAGGTCATGCACAGGTGCCATGCTGACGTGGGCCTCGGAGATCAGCGCGGTGGACGCCTCTTTAGGGGCAACGACGCGACCCTCGGGGTCGCCTGGAATGTCCGGACGTGAATCGAGCACCGTCACGCCGCACCTCCTCCCGCAACACAGTCACCTTCGTCTACCACCGTACGAGTGGTCGCTGAAGGCACGCTGGGTGCCATTCGATCTGTGATACGCATTTGCGATAGATCGTGCACCATGCAGATGACAAGCCGCTCGTCGAGTGATCGAGCCGGAGATGGCCGGTAGTGGATCTGCGTTGAACGGCTTCGGGAAATTCGGCCCGGGCTAAGCGGAGAGTCCTTCTACTTACCGGTCGCGGTTCAGGACTTCTTCTTCTTGGAACGGGCGCGACGACCGAGGATCACCAGACCGAGCAGGATGACCGCGACGACGCCCGCGATGATCTTGTTCTTGGTCTCCTGGCTGTTGGCCTTGTCGGTCTCGGCGGGGTCCAGCACCGGTCCCGGGGGCGCCTGTCGCGGCACCTCGTGCGCCGCCGCCTGCGCGATCACCGGCGCCGGCGCCTGGATCTCCACGGCCTGCGCGACAGGCGCGCAGACGACCAGCCCGGCGGCGACGAGTCCGGCAAGCTGCCCGAGACGAGACCTTTTCGGCATGACTCCCTTTCGTCGGCACTCGGTTCGTCGACAGAGTGCGGATCCGATTCTGCACTCTGCCGGGTTCCCGCGTCAGCCGCCACGCGGAGGACCGGAGAACGCCTCCAGAATCCGTCGCGCGGCCAGCGTCGGGGTCAGTTCACCGTCCCGGACCGCCCGTTCGACGTCCGGGACGACCGCTCGCACGTCCGGATGCCCGGCGAGCCTGCCGAGCAGCTGTTCGCGGACCATCGACCAGGTCCACTCCACCTGCTGCCGCCGTCGCCGGGCGTCCAGTTCCCCCGACGCGGTCAAAACGTCACGGTGACGGCCGATTTCGGCCCACACCTCGGCCAGACCGACGTCGGTGAGCGCGCTGCACGTCAGCACCGGCGGGGTCCACTCGGCGTCCCGCCCGTAGATCATCCGCAGGGCACCGGCCAGTTCGCGGGCCGCGCGTTTCGCGTCGCGTTCGTGGTCGCCGTCGGCCTTGTTGACCGCGATGACGTCGGCCAGTTCGAGGACGCCCTTCTTGATGCCCTGCAGCTGGTCCCCGGTGCGGGCCAGGGTCAGGAACAGGAAATGGTCGACCATGTTCGCCACGGTCACCTCGGACTGCCCGACGCCGACGGTCTCGACCAGCACGATGTCGTACCCGGCCGCTTCCATCAGCACGATCGTTTCGCGGGTCGCCCGCGCGACACCGCCGAGCGTGCCCGAAGTCGGCGAAGGACGGATGAACGCCTTCGGGTCCACCGCGAGCCGCGCCATCCGGGTCTTGTCGCCCAGGATCGAGCCGCCGGTCCGCGTCGACGACGGGTCGACGGCCAGCACTGCGACCTTGTGCCCGGCCTCGGTGAGGTCTGTGCCGAGCTGGTCGATGAAAGTCGACTTGCCGACACCGGGCACACCGGTGATGCCGACCCGCCGCGCGCCGCCCGCGTGCGGGAGCAGCTCGACCAGCAGTTCCTGCGCCTGCGCCCGGTGGTCCTCGCGGTGGGACTCGACGAGCGTGATCGCCCGCGACAGCAGGCCGCGGTCACCCGCGAGGACGCCCTTGGCCAGCGCCCCGACGTCGATCTTGCGCGGCAAGGTTCAGGACTCCTGGGCGGTCAGCTGTCCGATGAGGTCGATCGCCGCTTCGGCGATCACCGTGCCGGGGCCGAAGATCGCCGCCGCGCCCGCCGCGCGCAACTCCTCGTAGTCCTGCGGCGGGATGACACCGCCGACCACGACGATGATGTCCTCACGACCCTGTTCGGCGAGTTCGGCGCGCAGCGCGGGGACCAGCGAAAGGTGCCCCGCCGCCAGCGACGAAACGCCGATCACGTGCACGTCCGCCTCGATCGCCTGCCGCGCGACCTCGCCGGGGGTGGAGAACAGCGGGCCGACGTCGACGTCGAAACCGATGTCGGCGAAGCCGGTCGCGATCACCTTCTGACCGCGGTCGTGGCCGTCCTGGCCCATCTTCGCGACCAGAATGCGAGGACGGCGGCCTTCTTCCTGGGCGAAACTCTCGACCAGTTCACGCGCCTGCTCGACGTTCTCGGTCTTGCCGACCTCCTCGCGGTACACACCGGAGATGGTACGAATCTGGCCGGAGTGGCGCCCCCAGATCTTCTCCAGCGAGTCGGAGATCTCACCGACCGTGGCCTTCGCCCTGGCGGCGTCGATGGCGAGCGCGAGCAGGTTGCCGTCGGCCTGGGCACCGGCGGTGAGCCGCCGCAGCGCGTCCTGCGTGGCGTCCTCGTCCCGCTCTTCGCGCAGCCGCCGCAGTTTCTCCAGCTGCTGCGCGCGCACCCCGGCGTTGTCGACCTTGAGCACGTCGATCTGTTCATCGTCGGTGACCTGGTACTTGTTGACGCCGATCACCGGTTGACGGCCGGAGTCGATCCGCGCTTGAGTCCGCGCGGCGGCCTCCTCGATGCGCAGCTTGGGGATGCCGGCGTCGATCGCCTTCGCCATCCCGCCCGCCTGTTCGACCTCGGTGATGTGGGCCCACGCCTTGCGAGCGAGGTCGTAGGTCAGCTTCTCGACGAACGCGCTGCCGCCCCACGGGTCGATGACGCGGGTGGTGCCGGATTCCTGCTGCAGCAGCAGTTGCGTGTTCCGCGCGATGCGGGCGGAGAAGTCGGTCGGCAATGCGAGTGCCTCGTCGAGGGCGTTGGTGTGCAACGACTGCGTGTGGCCCTGGGTCGCCGCCATCGCCTCGACACAGGTGCGGACGACGTTGTTGTAGACGTCCTGCGCGGTCAGCGACCAGCCGGAGGTCTGCGAATGCGTCCGCAGGCTCAACGACTTGGCGCTTTTGGGTTCGAAGCCCTTCACCAGCTTCGCCCACAGGAGCCGCGCCGCGCGAAGCTTCGCGACCTCCATGAAAAAGTTCATCCCGATCGCCCAGAAGAAGGACAGGCGCGGCGCGAACTTGTCGACGTCCAACCCGGCCTCGACGCCGGAGCGGAGGTACTCGACGCCGTCCGCGAGCGTGTACGCCAGCTCCAGATCGGCGGTCGCCCCGGCCTCCTGCATGTGGTAGCCGGAGATGGAGATCGAGTTGTACTTCGGCATGTTCCGCGAGGTGAACGAGAAGATGTCCGAAATGATCCGCATCGACGGCTGCGGCGGGTAGATGTAGGTGTTGCGGACCATGAACTCCTTGAGGATGTCGTTCTGGATGGTCCCGGCCAGTTTGTCCGGCGTGACACCCTGTTCCTCGGCCGCGACCACGTACAGCGCGAGCACCGGCAGGACGGCGCCGTTCATGGTCATCGAGACGCTCATCTTGTCGAGCGGGATGCCGTCGAAGAGCTGGCGCATGTCGTAGATCGAGTCGATCGCGACACCCGCCATGCCGACGTCACCGGCGACGCGCGGGTGGTCGGAGTCGTAACCGCGGTGCGTCGCGAGGTCGAAGGCGACCGAGAGGCCCTTCTGCCCGGCGGCGAGGTTGCGGCGGTAGAAGGCGTTCGACTCTTCGGCGGTGGAGAAACCCGCGTACTGGCGGATGGTCCACGGCTGGTTGACGTACATCGTCGGGTACGGGCCGCGCAGATAGGGCGCGATGCCCGGATACGTGCCGAGGAAGTCCACTCCGGACAGATCGTCGGCGGTGTAGACCGGCTTGACGCCGATGCCTTCGGGCGTCTCCCAGGCGAGCGCGTCCGGCCCCTTGCCGGTGGCGGCGTGCAACGCTTCGGTCCAGTGAGGACGGTCGGCCGGGTCGGGGGCGCCGAGGTCGATACCGGCGAAGTTCGGGATGGTCATCACTGCACTCCGAGCTCGTTCAACGTGCCGGTCAGGATTTCCAGGGCGTCGCAGCCGGTGAAGAGGTAGCCCGAGACGTCCGGGTGGTCACCGGGCTTCCCGGCGAGTAGCACCGACGTGGCGCCCGCTTCCTTCAGGGCCTTCGCGACGCTGTCGGCTTCCTCCGCGTAGGAAGTGTTGCTTCCGCAGAGACAGGCGATCTTCGTTCCGCTGGCCCGGAATTCCGCGATGAGGCCGTCGATGCCCTTGGGGGCACCGGGGTTCACGGCCTCGATCCCGCCCGCTTGGAACAGGTTCGCCGCGAAACTCGCCCGCGCGGTGTGCGCCGCCACCGGGCCGAGTGTGGCGAGGAAGACGCGGGGACGGCTCGGATGCGCGTCCGCCCTGTCCCGCAGGGCCTCGAACGCCTCGGCGTACCGGTGCCTGGGCAGACCGCCGTCCGGCAGGTCTTCGACGGCGTCGCGGACAACCGTTTTTTCGGTCAGGTTGGGGAATTCGCTGACACCGGTGATCGGGTCGCGTCGGGTCGCGAGCCGCTTCGACCGCTTTTCCCAGGTTTCCGCGAGCCGCGCGGCGAGCGCGCCGGAGGCAAGTTCGGCTTCGATACCACCCGCCGCCTCGATGGCGGTGAACTCGCGCCACGCGGCCTTGGCCAGGTCTTCGGTGAGGTTCTCGACATACCAGGAGCCGCCCGCCGGGTCGATGACACCGGCCAGTTTGGACTCCTCCAGCAACACGGCGTGCGTGTTGCGCGCGATCCGCGCGGAGAACGCGTCCGGCTGGCCGATCGCGGCGTCGAACGGGAGCACGGTGATCGCGTCCGCGCCGCCGACCCCGGCGCCGAAACAGGCGAGCGTGGTGCGCAGCATGTTCACCCACGGGTCGCGCTGGGTCAGCATCGCGGGCGAGGTGACCGCGTGCTGCCGCATACCGGAAGCCTTGCCACCGGAGACCTCGGTGACCCGGGCCCACAGGCGCCGCGCGGCGCGGAACTTGGCGATCGTGAGGAACTGGTCGGCCGTGGCGGCGAGCCGGAACTCGAGCTGCCCGGCCGCGGTGTCGACGTCCAATCCCGCTTCGGTCAGCGCCCGCAGATACGCGACGCCCGCGGCGATGGTCGCGCCGAGCTCCTGCGCGTCGGAGCCGCCCGCCTCGTGGAACGGCAGGCCGTCGGCGACGATCGTCCGCACCTTCGGGTGACTGGTGGCCACGCGCGCCGCCAATGCCGCGACGGGAGCGAGCGGATGCGCCGAACCGGTGCGCGCGGTCGACCCGATCGGGTCGGCGCCGAGGGTCGCGGTGACCGCACTCGCCGGGATCTCACGCTCGGCGAAGAGCGTGAACAACTCGTTCGCGGCGGCTTCGTACTCTTCGCCCGCGTCGAGGGTGACGGGCGCGAGGTCGACGTAGACCTCGTTGAGCGCATCGCCCAGATCCGCGACGGGGACGCCGGTGGCACCGGCGCGCAACCATATCGAGCTGACGCCGCCTTCGAGATCGGCGAGGATCGCGGCGTTCGTGGCCTTCGCGTCGCGGCGCGCGTACCGGGCACGGACGTCCCAGCCGGTCGCCACCGCGCCCTCGGGCCGCGCACTCCTCACGAACGGCGGAAGACCGGGGAAGCCTGTTCCCTCGACGGTGTCCTCGGCGGTGTAGAGCGGCTGGATCTCCAGACCGTCATACGTCCGGGTGACCAGCTTGCCTTCGGGGTGGCCGTCGAAGGCCTCGTCGATGACGCCGCTCTTGCGCAGCACGCCGGCGACGAGTTCCCGCCACTGTTCCCGGCTCGCTTCCGGGAACTCCGCCGCGAGCTTCAGCTCCTCGGGTGCGTCGGGCTCGCCGCGGGTCGGCACTGACTCCGTCTCGGCCACTTCCGTCATAACCATCGATGCTAACGGCCCTCAACTGGACCTACCTGTGACGCTAGTCGCGCCCGAAGGGTGGCCCGTTCCAGTCCGGCAGGGCACGGCGCATAGGTCCGGTACACGGGCATACGCCACAATTGGGCCGTGCCGTCCGACACCACCGAGCCCAGCGAGAGCCCCGGCGACGAGAAGCGTGTAGTCGCCGGGCGATATCGGTTGCGCTCGGTCATCGGATCAGGGTCGATGGGCACGGTCTGGTCGGCCTACGACGAGTTCCTGCACCGTCCGGTCGCGGTCAAAGAGGTCCGTCTCCCGCCCGGCGTCCCGGCCTCGCAGGCCGACGAACTGCGCGAACGGACCCTGCGCGAAGCCCGCGCGATCGCCGTCCTGAGTCACCCGAACGTGATCATCCTGCACGACGTCGCGCGCGAGAACGACGAACCGTTCGTGGTCATGGAGCTGCTGCCCTCGCGCAGCCTCGCGCACATCCTGCGCGACCACGGGGCGCTGACGGTCGAGCAGGCGGCGGCGGTCGGCATCGCGGTGGCGTCGGCGCTCGAAGCCGCGCACGCCGCCGGGATCACCCACCGTGACGTCAAACCGGGGAACGTCCTGGTCGCGGGCGACGGCCGCATCAAGCTCACCGACTTCGGCATCGCGCGCAACGTCTCCGAAGCCACCATGACCCGCACCGGGATGATGCTGGGTTCCCCCGCCTACATCGCGCCCGAGGTCGCCTCCGGCGGCGCCGTCGTTCCCGCCGCCGACCTGTGGGGACTCGGCACGACGCTGTTCGCGGCCATCGAGGGCTCGCCGCCCTACGACGCCGACGGCGACCCGCTCGAAACGGTCGGGAAGGTCGTCAACGGGAAGGTGCCGAAGCCCGGCCCCGGTCCGCTGGCCGACGTGATCGGCGCGCTCATGAAGAAGGAGCCGTCGAAGCGGATCACGCTGCGCGAGGTGCGGCGCCGCCTGTACCCGTTGCAGGCCAAGACGCTCATCGACCTCTTCCCGGCCGAGCTGTTCCACACCCCCGACGGCAAGAAGACCACCGCGCATCTGGACGCGACCGACACGCAGGTGATCAAGCCGGTCAAGCCGGAAAAACCGGCTGAGGGCACGAGTTCGGAACTCGCCGCCGACCCCGGACCGCTGCCGTTCCTGAACCAGCCCGCAGCGGCACCGGCGGCCGAACTCGCGCCGATGCCGACCGTCACCCCGCCGCCGCTTCGGCCGCCGGGCCGGTCCGCGGTGGCCACCGCGATGCTGGCACTCGCGTCGATCGTGCTCTTCCTGCTGGCCGCGGGAGGCGGGTTCGTGCTGGCCAGGACCGCCGGCGGGCAGGACCTGCGGCCGCCGGAGAAGGTGCAGCAGGGCGACACGATCGTCACTCAGCCGCCGCCGAAACTGATCAGACAGCAGGGCGACGCCAGCACGGTGAACGGCCTCAAGGGCGGCCGGTTCAGCATCGGTGTCCCGGAAGGCTGGCAGAAGTTCGTCGCCCCGCACGTCACCAGGGGTGTGCCGAGCACGGTGGTCCAGTACGTCTCGCCGGACGGCCGTCAGGTCATCCGGGTCGAACGGTTGAGCGGTTTCCTGGCCGAGAGCCCGCCGCCGGCCTACTTCAGCTGGTTGAAGAGCCAGCATCCGGAGATCGCCCCCCTCGGCGGACCGAGCACCGTTCCCGGCCGGGGTGACGACAGCCAGCGGTACACCTATCGGACGACCGAACGCGCCGTCGGAAGCAGGGAAGCCGTGAACGAGAGCATCACGCGCACGACCTACATGGACCTGTTCAGCGGGGGTACGGACCTCTGGATCCTCTCGGTGACCTCGACGATCGAGCAGGAGAACTCCGCGAAGACGGGCATCTTCGAGCCCGTGGCGCTTTCACTCATCATCGACGGCTAGCCGATCACGCGTGATCGGGCTCCAATCACGCGAGTTCGCTCTTCAATCACGCGTGATCGGGCTCCAATCACGCGAGTTCGCTCTTCAATCACGCGTGTCGCGGGTTTTGCCTTCGTCGGCCAGCCGGGCGAAGTACGCCTTCGAGGCACGCTGCTGCGCCAGCCTGCGCAACACCGAAAGCAGCCTGTCGCCGAGGACGGTCTCCACGACGGCGATCTCGATGATCCGCTCCAGCGAATCGATCCCGGCGATCCCTTCGAGGTCCAGGTCGGCGGTCCGGTCGGCGATCTCGGCGTAGTCGTCGAGTTTGCCGAGGTACCAGCCGTGCCCGACGTCGCGGATCGCGCACAGGACGCCGACCAGGGCCTGGATGATCGGGTCGTCGCCGTCCTTGAAGGGCCAGCCCCGCCGCTCGGCGAGGTCCCGGACCGTGGTGAGCGCCCATTCCCGGCTTTCGTCGTCGACGACTTGCCGGGAGGTGGTGATGCCGTCCTGCGCGATGCCGAGGATGCGGTGCGGACCGGCCTTCCCGGCGTCGACCGCGGCGAGCACCTCACCGACCGTCGCGAGCGAAAGGCCGCCGACGTCCATCAGCGCCCTGATCAGCTTGATCCGCTGGACGTGCCCGTCGTCGTACTTGGCCTGGTTGGGGCTGGTCCGCTCACCCGGCGGGACCAGCCCTTCCCGCAGGTAGTACTTGATCGTGGCGACCGGGACCCCGGCTTTTTCGCTCAGTTCGGCCATCCGCACGCGTGGTGACTCCGATCTCGGGGACGGTTCCAGGGTCATCCCTGAAGATTCCTCAGGATGGATAGTTTAACTTCCCATAACGGAGAGCTTGACTATCCATTCTCTGGAGGGACCCATGACCATCTTGACCGATCTTCGCGAGAGAACCCGCACCTGGCACCGGGGTTCGTATCGCTTGGCCCAGGTGTTCGCCGTGATCACCGTGCTGTGCGTGCTCGCCATGCTGGTCGACCAACGGACGCTGAACGGCGCTCCACTCTGGGCGAAGCCGTTCAAATTCGCCGTCTCCGCCGCCCTCTACTTCTTCACCTGGAGCTGGCTCATCTCGCTGCTGCCCAAGTTCCGGCGGACCGCGAACTGGTTGGCGAACGCGCTCGTCGTGATCTTCGCGGCCGAATACGTGTTGGTGATCTTCCAGGCCGTTCGCGTCCGGGTGAGCCACTTCAACAACGCGACCCCGCTGGACAACACGATCTTCCAGCTCATGGGCGGGATGATCGCCGTGCTGTGGGTGGTCAACCTCGTGCTGACGATCGCCGTCCTGTTCACCCGGCTCCCCGACCGCACGACGGCGTGGGCGGCCAGGATCGGCGCGATCCTCGGCGTGATCGGGATCTCGTTGGCGACACTGATGAGCAGTCCCACCCCGGACCAGCAGGCCCTGCTCGACGCGACCGGCCAGTCCGCGATGATCGGCGCGCATACCGTCGGCCTCCCCGACGGTGGCCCCGGCCTGCCGATCCTCGGCTGGAGCACGGTCGGCGGCGACCTGCGGATCCCGCATTTCCTCGGTCTGCACGGACTCCAGGCGCTTCCGCTGCTCGCGCTCGCCCTCGGCGTCCTGGCCGCACGCCACCCGCGGCTTCGGGACGACGTCCTCCGGCTGCGGCTCGTGGTGATCGCCGGCGTCGGTTACGCGGGACTTCTCGCCCTGCTCACCTGGCAGGCGCTGCGCGGCCAGTCGATCGTCGCCCCCGACTCCCAGACGCTGACCGCCTTCGCCCTGCTCGTGGCCGGCGTCGCCGTCAGCGGGCTGATCGCGATCGGGCGGCCGTCGAGGGACCGGGAGCCGGAGGCCTCGCCGCGATGAGCGCCGAGACGCTGTTCACCTGGACCTTCCCGCTGGCGACGCCGTTCTGGCTGCTGATGATCTTCCTGCCGGGCTGGTCGTGGACCCGCCGGATCATGTCCTCGCCCTGGACGCCGCTGCTGCCGCTGATCCCGTACTCCGTGCTCGCCGTCACGCATCTCGGCGAACTCTGGACGGCGGTCGGCAGACCGGATCTCGACGTGCTCAGCGCGTTCACCGGCACGCCGTACGGGGCGGCCACGATCTGGGCGCAGTTGATCGCCTTCGACCTGTTCATCGCCCGCTGGATGTACCTCGAATCCCGCGAGCACCGGATCCATCCACTGGTGACCGGCCCGATCCTGGCGCTCACGATCTTCCTGTCCCCGTTCGGACTGGTGGCGTTCCTGCTCGTGCGAACCGTCCGGATACGCTCGTCGCATGAGTGAGAACGAGGTCGCGGCGGCCGCCGCCATCGCCGAACGCACCGGCGTCGAGAAGCACGACATCGCCGTCGTGCTCGGTTCGGGCTGGCGCCCGGCGGCGGACGTCATCGGGGAGCCCGAGGCGGAGATCCCGCTGGGCGAGCTGCCCGGATTCGTCGCGCCGGGCGCGGTCGGGCACGGGGGAACCGTCCGGTCGGTCCGCGTCGGCGAGAAGCGCGCGCTGATCCTGCTGGGCCGCACGCATTTCTACGAGGGCAAGGGGATCGACCCGGTCGTGCACAACGTGCGCACCGCCGCGGCGGCGGGCGCCAGGACGGTGCTGCTGACCAACGCCGCGGGCGGGCTGCGCGAGGGATTCCGTGTCGGACAGCCGGTGCTGATCTCGGACCACCTGAACCTGACCGCGCGTTCGCCGATCGTCGGCGCGAACTTCGTCGACCTGACGGATCTCTACTCGAAGCGGCTGCGCGACATCGCGCGCGAGATCGACGCTTCGCTGGAAGAGGGTGTCTACGCGGGACTGACCGGACCGCATTTCGAGACTCCGGCGGAAATCCACATGCTGCGGGCACTCGGCGCCGACCTCGTCGGCATGTCGACGGTGCTGGAGGCCATCGCCGCCCGCGCCGCCGGGGTCGAGGTGTTCGGGCTTTCGCTGGTGACCAACCTGGCGGCCGGGATGACCGGGGAGCCGCTGAACCACGAAGAGGTCCTCGAAGCGGGCCGCCAGTCGGCCACCCGCATGGGCACCCTGCTCAAGGAACTCGTCGCCCGCGCCTGAGACATCCGGAAGAACCAGGGAAGCGAAGATCGATCGCAGCCTCTCCAACGTACCCGTAGGCTGACTCGGTGACGACTTCCTTGACCTCGGATCTCCGGGATCGGGCATTCCGCTGGATCGCCGACGATCCGGACGACGATTCCCGCGTCGAACTGCAGAACATCCTCGCCCGCGCGATGGGCGGCGAAGCCGGTGCGGCGGACGAACTCGCGGACCGGATGGCCGGTCCGCTCGAATTCGGCACCGCCGGCCTGCGCGGTCCGGTGCGCGCGGGCCCCAACGGGATGAACGTCGCGGTCGTCACGCGGACGACGGCCGGGGTCGCGGCCTGGCTGACCGCGCAGGGACATCCGGGCGGGGTCGTGGTGGTCGGCCGCGACGCGCGGCACGGTTCGGAGGCCTTCGCCAAGGCCGCAGCCGAGGTACTGACGGCCGCCGGATTCGCGGTGAAGGTGCTGCCCGGCCCGCTGCCGACCCCGGTGCTCGCGTTCGCCGTACTGGAACTCGGCGCGGTCGCCGGAATCCAGATCACCGCGTCGCACAATCCTCCCGCCGACAACGGTTACAAACTTTACGACGCGTCGGGTGGCCAAATCGTGCCGCCCTCGGACGGTCGGATCGAGCGGGCCATCGAAGCCGCTCTCCCGGCGATCAGCGTGCCGCGAGAGCCGGGCGCCGAGGTGCTGGGCGACGAACTCCGCGACGCGTACCTCACGAAGGTCGCGCTTCTGCCGCGCGGCCCGGAGCGCGAGGTCAGGGTCGCCGCGACGGCGTTGCACGGTGTCGGCGCGGACACCCTGCGCGCGGCGTTCGAGCGCGCCGGTTTCGGCGATCTCCACGTGGTCGCCGAGCAGGCCACGCCGGATCCCGACTTCCCGACGGTCGCCTTCCCGAATCCGGAGGAACCGGGCGCGACGGACCTTTTGCTGGCGCTGGCGTCCGAAGTGGACGCGGACCTGGCGATCGCGCTCGACCCCGACGCCGACCGCTGCGCGCTGGGAGTGCGCGAGCGGGAAGGTTCGTGGCGGATGCTGCGCGGTGACGAAACCGGCGTGTTGCTCGGCCGACATATTCTGTCCACTGTAGACAGGACAGAGGATGCCGATCCGCTGGTGGCCACGACGATCGTGTCGTCGTCGATGCTCGGCGAGGTCGCGAAGGAGTTCGGAGCGCGCTACGCGGAGACGTTGACCGGGTTCAAATGGCTGGTCCGCGCGGGCGAGGGCCTCGTGTTCGCCTACGAAGAGGCGCTCGGCCTCTGCGTGAACCCAGGTTTCGTGCGCGACAAGGACGGCATCTCCGCCGCCGTGTTCGCCGCGGGACTGGCCGCTTCCCTGCGCGCGGCGGGCCGCGGGCCGCTGGACGTCCTCGACGAACTGGCCGTGAAGCACGGGGTGCACGTGACGGATCAGGTCTCGCTGCGGGTCACCGATCTGTCGGTGCGGGAGAGGTTGATGGCCGGTCTGCGCGCCGCTCCCCCGGCGTCACTGGGCGGCACCGACGTCACGATGGAGGACCTGCTGCCCGACGCCGACGTCCTCCGCTTGACCGGTGAAGGCCTGCGCGTCGTCATCAGGCCGTCCGGAACCGAGCCGAAGCTGAAGGCGTATCTCCAAGTGAAGGAACCGGTGTCCGGCGATCTCGCCGAGGCACGCACCGCGGCGCACGCGCGACTGGCCGCGCTCCGGGCCGACATCGAGTCCCGGCTGGCCTGACATGCCGAGGTTGCTGATCGTCCACCACACGCCGTCGCCCTCGACGCAGGCGATGTTCGAAGCCGTGCTCTCCGGCGCGAACCATCCGGACCTCGAGGGCGTCGACGTGGTGCGCCGCGCGGCGTTGGGCGCGACCGTGCCCGACGTCCTCGAAGCCGACGGTTACCTGCTCGGCACCCCGGCGAATCTGGGTTACATGTCCGGCGCGCTGAAGCATTTCTTCGACACCGTCTATTACCCGTGCCTGGATTCCACCCGGGGACGGCCGTTCGGCTTCTTCGTGCACGGCGACAACGACACCTCGGGCACCGTACGCGGAATGGAGAGCATCACCACCGGACTCGGCTGGGAGAGCGCGGCTTCCCCGGTGCTCGTCACCGGAAAACCGGGCAAAGCGGATTTGGAAGCCTGTTTCGAACTCGGCGGCACCCTGGCCGCCACCCTGACGCTTCGCCGCGTTTAGTCCTCTGAATGCGGTAGTTGGCGCCACGAACGACCGCATTTAGTCCTCTGAATGCGGAAGGTGAGGAAAAAGTAAGGGGCCTGTCACCGGAAGCCCTGGGGGTCGACCTCCGGCAACAGGCCTGGGCCAAGGGTTCGCCGTGATGGCGATCAACCTTGGCTGCCTCAGCGTACTACATCGGCCGCGATCTTGTGCACCCGCCCGGAAAAACGCCTCTCACTCCGGTGTCCGTGCACCCCCAGGGCACGGATTCCGGAGTAAGAGGCCGGAAAGCGGTACGAAACCGCTTGACAACTGTAAACCACTGCATACATAGGCTGTCAACAGCTGCCGACAGGCCGAATCGCGTTACACTCCCATTACGGAACGGGACCTTGGAACGGATGGGGGGTCATGTCGCCGTACCAGACCTTCGCCCAGAAACTGAGCGCGCTGATCGATTCGGCGCGCGCGAACGAGGGCGCCCCGCACAGCTATCGCGAGCTGTCCGCGGCGATCGATCGCGCCGGCGGACCCACCATGTCGCCCGCATACCTCCAGCAGCTCGCCACGGGCAAACGCGTCAATCCGAAGATCCACTACGTCGAGGCGCTGGCGAGACTGTTCGGCGTTCCGATCACCTATTTCTTCGATGATCAGGAACCGCAACCCGTCGGAGAGGCGAAGCTCATGGCCATGCGCGCGCAGGGGCTCTCCCCGCAAGGCCGGCGTCAGGTCATGGACCTGCTGGAACTCGTCGAACGGTACGAACGGGCCGAACGCGACCAGCCGGGCGAAAGCCGATGAAGGAACGGGAGCTCCGCAAACGCTGCCGCAAGATGCTGAACAAGCTCGACATCGAACCACCGCTCGACGTCGGCGTGCTGTGCGAGCGGCTCGGCGAGCAGCGGGGCAGGCCGATCCGGCTGATGCCGTATCCGCTGGAGGTGCCGGGCCCCTTCGGCTGCTGGATCGCCACCGGTTCGGCGGATTACATCTTCTTCCAGCAGGAGACCACGAAGTCCCATCAGGACCACATCATCCTGCACGAACTCGGGCATATGCTCGCCGACCACCATCCCGGTGGCGACGCCGAACCCGCCGATTTCCTGCGCGGCCCGGCCACCGGGCTGGACAGCGACGCGGTACACCGCGCTTTACGCCGCACCTCCTACGATGAGGCGCACGAATGGGAAGCCGAGACCGTGGCGACCATCATCCTCGAATGGGCGTCGGTCTTGAACTACACGATTCCCCGTCGCGCCGACGACGATGACGTCCGCCGTGTCCAAGGCGCGCTGGGCGACCATCAAGGGTGGCTGTGAACTCGCTGTTCTCCCCTCTCAACGTCGTGGCGATGCTGCTGTTCGCGACCGCGCTCGCCTGGCGGATCTACCAGACGTACCGGGCGCCCCGGTTGCTGCCGAACTGGGCGATCACGATCACGATCGGCTGTGTCGCCGGTTCCTTCCTGGCCCAGCAGAAAGTGCTCTCCGGCTGGCTGGACGGGCTGACCGGCAAAGGCACCGGACGCCTGGTCAACAACATCCTGCTCGCCATCGGGGTCTGCGCGCTGCTGATCGTGTTCCTCGGCTCCGCGCTGGGACCGCGCAGGCCGGGGCGGGTGCTCTTCGAGCTGATCCCGCTGTCCGGCGCGATCGCGCTGATGCTGGTCGCGATGGCCCTCACCCCGCCGGAGGTGCGAGGACTCGCGCTGAGCCCGAAGCTCGTGCACGTGCCCGGCGTGGCGCTGTTCTACCTCGGGGCCGGGAGCTACCTGATCTACGGCCTCGCCGCCTGCGCCTGGTGGATCTTCCGCTACATCCGCACCGCGGACCGCCATCTGAAGACCGGGCTGAAACTCAGTGCGGCCGGGCTGATCTGCCTCTCGGTGGGCAGTGTCTTCCGCGCGTTGTACATCGTGATCGCGTGGGCGTTCGGGCCGTCCATCCCGCTTCTGCTCACCGTCGCCGTCCCGCTGGTGCTCCTCGGGATCGTGCTCTTCCTCGCCGGGATCACCTATCCCGGCGTCCGCGCGCGGTTCGCCGCGTTGCGACGCCGTCGCCAGCACCGGCGCCACCATGAGGAACTCACCCCGTTGTGGACCGCGCTGGCCGGGCTCTACCCGAACATCGTGCTCCGGACCACGCCGCAGGGACGGTGGGAGCGGTGGCGCCCGCGCACGGTCCACCGCCGGTACTACCGCCGCGTGATCGAGATCCGGGACGGGCTCGTACAGCTGAGTCCCTATCTGGAAACCGATCTGACCGCGCTCGCCGCCGACGATCCCCGCGCGGCCGCGGAGGCGCTGAAGGCGGCGATCGCCAGGCAGACCGCGGGCGAGGAGACCGACGGGCGGGCCAAACTCGTGCTCCCCGGTGGTGCCGCCGACATCGAATCCGACGTGCGGCCGCTGCTCGCCCTCTCCGCCGCCGTCTCCGGGAGTGAAACATGACAGCGCAGTTGCTGATGACGGCGAGCCGAATCCTGCCCCGTCCGAGCGCGCCTCTCGAAGACGGCGCCGTTCTCGTCGAGGGTGACCGGATCCTCGCGGCGGGCCTTCGCGGCGAAGTCGCCCCTCAGGCGGCACCGGACGCCGAAAGGCTCGACTTCCCCGGCGCTACCTTGCTGCCCGGCCTGTTCAACGCTCACGTGCATCTGGTGTTCGACGCCACCCGCGAGATGCTGCCGAACTTCCTGGCGAGCGAAGACGAAGCGCTGCGCGCAGGCGCCAAGGACCGTTTGGGGCAGCTGTTGCGCAGCGGTGTCACGACGGTGCGGGACCTCGGGGATCGCGACGCGCTGGGCGCGCGGGTCCGCGCGGAGCTGGCAACCGAAAGGATCGCCGCTCCCCGTCTGCTGACGGCGGGCACTCCTCTGACCGTCCCTAATGGACATTGTCATTTCTTCGGCGGCGAGGTCGCCGAAGACGACGCGATCCGGGCCCTGATCGACGCCAACGCGGCCGCCGGGGCGGACGTGATCAAGGTGATGGCCAGCGGCGGCCAGATCACCGAGGGCGGCGCGGACATGTGGGAGTCGCAGTTCGACGTCCGGGCGCTGCGCGTGATCGTCGAGCACGCGGCGCGCCACGGGCTTCCGGTCGCTGCGCACGCCCATGGCGCCGACGCGATCGAGGCGTCGGTCGAGGCGGGCGTCCGCACGATCGAACACTGCACCTGGATGACCGGGCCGCAGCGGCAGGACAGGCGCGAAGACGTCGCCAAGCGGATGGCGGCCGAGGGTATCGCGGCGTGTTCGACGAGCAGCCGCAACTGGCGGATGCTGGCCGAGCGCATGGGCGAGGACCTCGCGAAGACCGTCTACGGCCGGCTGTCCTGGCTGGGGGAGCTGGGCGTCCCGCTCCTGTCGGGGACGGACGCCGGGCTGCCCGGTTCGGTCTTCGACGACCCCGTCGGCGCTCTCGAACTCTACGAATGGCTCGGTTTCGGGCGGCGCCGGATTCTCGAGATCGCGACCGAGGACAGCGCCGCCGGCGTCGGCCTCGGCGACGTGACCGGGCGGCTCGCGCCGGAACTGAGCGCCGACGTCCTGGTGGTCGACGGCGATCCGCTCGCCGATCTTTCCGCACTCCGGAACGTCCGCCTGGTCCTTTCGCGTGGCGTCAAGGTGGTCGTGAGTGGGGATTCGGGTTAGAACCCGAATCGCCACTCACGACCAACTCACGCCCAGTCCGGCGGCTTCTTCCTGCACCTGGCGCTGGGCAGGGACAAGCTCGGCGGACGGGTCACCGGCGTCGGAGCGGTCCTGCTCGGGGCGGCGATCCTGACCACCGCGTGCGGCCTCGCCTTCGCTCGTTAAGCTTGCTGACGTGCCTGAATACCTGCCGACAGCCCCCGCCAAGGGGACCCGTGACTTCCTGCCCGCCGAGATGTCCGTCCGGACGCAGGTGTTCGGTCATCTCTACGACGTGCTGGAACTGCGCGGCTTCCTCCGCTACGACGGGCCGATCCTCGAACCCGCCGAGATCTACGAGCGGAAGTCCGGGCAGGAGATCGCGGACCAGCAGCTGTACACGCTGACCACCAAGGGCGGCGAACGGCTGGCGCTGCGCCCGGAGATGACCCCGTCGGTCGCCAGGATGATCGCGGGCAACGCCAAGTCGCTGCAGTTCCCGGTGCGCTGGTACAGCCACCCGAACTGCCACCGCTACGAGCGGCCGCAGCGTGGCCGGGTCCGTGAGCACTGGCAGATCAACGCGGACATCTTCGGTTCGGACAGCGCGAACTGCGAGATCGAGATCTTCGAGCTCATCCACGACATGATGAGCGCGCTCGGGGCGGCCCCGGACATGTTCCAGGTGCGGGCCAACGACCGGAATCTGCTCTCCTCGGCGCTCACCGACATCGTCGGCGTGACCGCGGAGCAGCTCCCGCAGGTGTTCACCCTGGTGGACCGCTGGGAGAAGTCGGATCGCACGAAGCTGAGCGACATCGCGGCCGAGGCGGGCCTGTCCGAGAAGCAGTTCGAGAAGCTGACCGAAATCCTCTCGTCCGGCACGGCTCTGCTCGACGAACTGCCCGAGCAGGTCAAAGAGAACTCGAACCTGGTCAAGGTGCTGAACAGCGGCGCCGCGGACCTGATCAAGTTCGATCCGATGATCGTGCGCGGGCTCGCGTACTACACGTCGACCGTGTTCGAGGTCTTCGACACCTCGCCGGAGAACCGCCGGGCCCTCTTCGGCGGCGGCCGGTACAGCGACCTGGCGTCGATGTTCACGTCGCAGCAGATCCCCGGGATCGGCTTCGGCATGGGTGACGTCACGCTGATCGACTTCCTCGACACCCACGGCCTCACCCCGAAGCCGCGCAGTGAGGTCGACGTCGTGGTGATCCCGGTCGTCGAGGAGCTCACGGACGCCGCGCGCGAGGTCGCTGGACGGCTGCGGAAGGCCGGTCTGCGCACGTCCACACCCGTCGAACTCCGCAAGCTGGGCAAGGAACTCACCCGGGCCGACAAGGCCGGGGCGCGGACCGTGGTGATCGTCGGCCAGGAGGACTGGGACGCCGGGAACGTGACCGTCCGCGGTCTCGCGACGCGCGAACAGCAGACCGTGGCCGTCGACGGCGTGGTCTCCGCGGTCAATCCCCTGCTCTGACAACGCAAAGCCGGCGCCCTGACCGGGGCGCCGGCTTTGTCGTGTTCAGCGTGACAGCAGGCGCATGGCCGCTTCGGGGTAACGCTCCCCCGCGACCGCGTCGGCCGGTACCGCCTCTTCGATCGCCGCCACGTCTTCGGCGGTCAGCTTCAGACCGACGGACGCGACGTTCTCTTCGAGGTACTTGCGCCGCTTCGTCCCCGGGATCGGCACGACGTCCTCGCCCTGGGCCTGCACCCAAGCCAGCGCGAGCTGTCCCGCGGTGACGCCCTTCTGCTCGGCCAGTGCGCGCAGCGCCTCGACGATCGCCAAATTCCGCTCCAGGTTGCCTTCGGCGAAGCGCGGCTGCGTCGTCTGCCGGAAGTCACCTTCCGCGAAGTCCTCTTTGGACTTGAAGCGGCCGGTGAGGAAACCGCGGCCCAGCGGGGAATACGGCACCAGCCCGATGCCGAGCTCACGGCAGACCGGGACGACCTCGTTCTCGATGTCCCGCGACCACAGCGACCACTCCGTCTGCACGGCCGTCACCGGATGCACGGCGTGCGCCAGCCGGATCGTCTCCGGACCGGCCTCGGACAACCCGATGTGCCGGATCTTGCCCTGTTCGACCAGCGACGACAGCGCGCCCGCGGTCTCCTCGATCGGCACGTCCGGGTCGACGCGGTGCTGGTAGTAGAGGTCGATGTGATCGACGTTCAACCGGCGAAGCGACGCCTCGACCTGTTGGCGCACATAGAATTCGTCGCCCCGGATCCCACGCTTCGAGGGATCCTCCTCGTCACGCACGATGCCGAACTTGGTCGCCAGCACGACCTGATCCCGTTTGCCCGCCAGCGCACGGCCGACCAGTTCCTCGTTGCGGCCGAAGCCGTACATGTCGGCGGTGTCGATCAGGGTGACACCCAGTTCGATCGCGCGGTGGATCGTCGCGATCGATTCGGCGTCGTCGCCTTGGCCGTAGAACTCGCTCATGCCCATGCAGCCGAGCCCCTGCGCGCCGACTTCCAGCGTGCCGAGCCTGCGGGTGGGCAGGATGGAACCCGTCATGATCTCTCTCGCACTTCTTTCGGTTCTACTTACCGGCGGCGCGGGCGAGCCGCTCGGGATAACGTTCACCGGCGATCGCCTCGGCGGGCGCGGCCTTTTCGATGGCCTCGATGTCCACTTCGGACAGTTCCAGCTCCGCCGCGGCGGCGTTCTCTTCGAGATACTTACGCCGTTTGGTGCCCGGGATCGGCACGACGTCGTCCCCCTGGGCCTGCACCCAGGCCAATGCCAGCTGACCCGCGGTGACGCCTTTCTGCTCGGCCAGCGTGCGCAACGCTTCGACGATCGCCATGTTGCGCTCGAAGTTGCCCTCGGCGAACCGGGGCAAACCACGGCGCATGTCATCCGCCGGAAGGTCCTTCACCGACGTCACGTTGCCGGTGAGGAAACCGCGGCCCAGCGGCGAGAACGGCACGATGCCGATCCCCAGCTCGCGAACG
Organism: Amycolatopsis sp. NPDC041971; assembly: GCF_055588925.1. Lineage (NCBI taxonomy): Bacteria > Bacillati > Actinomycetota > Actinomycetes > Pseudonocardiales > Pseudonocardiaceae > Amycolatopsis > Amycolatopsis sp. NPDC041971. The sequence continues at coordinate 261,835 of NZ_JBVJCE010000013.1, forward strand.
GTCGAGAGGATCTCGCCTTCGATGCCGCGAGTCCACAGGGACCACTCGCTCTGCAGCGCCGTCACCGGGTGGACGGCGTGGGCGCGGCGGATCGTCTCGGCGCTGGCCTCGGAGATCCCGGCGTAGCGGATCTTCCCCTCCTGGACGAGCTCCGCGAGCGCGCCCCAGGTCTCCTCGATCGGCGTGTTCGGGTCGACCCGGTGCTGGTAGAAGAGGTCGATGTGGTCGACGTTCAACCGGCGCAGGGACTCGTCGCAGTTCTGCTTGACGTACGCCGCGTCGCCGCGCGCGTACATTCCGCCGTCCTTGTCCCAGAGGATGCCGAACTTGGTCGCCAGCACGACCTGGTCGCGTTTGCCCGCGATCGCCCGGCCGACCAGCTCCTCGTTCGCGCCGGCGCCGTAGACGTTCGCGGTGTCGAGCAGGGTCACGCCCAGTTCGAGAGCACGGTGGACGGTGGCGATCGACTCCGTGTCGTCGTCGCGGACGCCGTAGGCCTGGCTCATCCCCATGCAGCCGAGCCCCTGCGCCCCGACCTCCAGGCCGCCGAGCCTCCTGGTACTGATCACGCTGAAATTCCCTCCACGGTGGCTCCGGTGCCGAGCACCTTGCGCTCCACCTGGTCGTAGTGGTCGATCTTGTAATCGAGGATGTCGAGACAGGTCTGTAGCTCGGCGATCCGGTCGGCGACCGATTTGCGCTGGTCGACGAGAATCGCCTTGCGCCGCCCCGCGCTGGCCGCCCCGTGGTGGCGGAGGGAGGCGTACTCCCGCATCCGCTTGATGGGCATGCCGGTCAGGCGCAGCTTGGTCAGGAACCCCAGCCACCCGAGATCGTCGTCGGTGTAGGCGCGGCGCCCCGCGGCGTCCCGCGCCGGGGGCTCGACGAGTTTGATGCGCTCGTAGTACCGGAGAGTGTCGATGGACAGTCCGCTACGTCGCGCGGCTTCCGCTATCGAGTAGCTCATGCGAACGACACTACGACCTGGAGTGCGCTCCAGGTCAACTCCGAATCCGAGCGATTGATAACAGCGTTCCGTTACTCTGGGCACATGCCCCGCCCCAGGACGCACGACGAGAATCTCCGGCTGAAGCTACTGGACCGCGCCGGTGAGCTCATCTCGGCCGACGGCCCGAAGGCATTGAGCCTCCGCAAACTGGCCGCCGACGTCGGCACGTCCACCACCGCGGTCTATTCACTCTTCGGCGGGAAAACCGACCTCGTGAGCGCCCTCTTCGCCGAGGGCTTCCGACGCTTCGGCCTCCGGATGTCCCGGGTCACCCTGAGCGGCGATCCGATCGAGGACCTCGTGCGGCTCGGCGTCGCGTACCGGGAAAGCGCGCTGGCCGATCCACATCTCTACGTGATCATGTTCACGAAGTCGGTGCCGGGTTTCGAACCGGCGGAAGAGACCTCCGAGCAGGCTCGCGCCACCATGGCGCCGCTGGAGGAGACGATCCGCAAGGCCATCTCCGACGGCGTCTTCCTCGACCTGCCGCCCGAGGTCGTCACCGTGGCGTGCTGGGGATTCGTGCACGGACTCGTGTCGCTGGAGCTGAACGGGAACCTGCCGGAGAAGTTCACCGTGAGCACGGCTTACGAAACCGCGCTGCGGGCGAACGCCTCCGGCTGGCTGCGCCGGTGACCCGCGTTTAGCGGACTAAACGCGACCCGCCGGGCGCTGCGCCGGCTGCGCGGCGCGTTTAGCCCGCTAAACGCGACCCGACCCGGCTGCGCTGGGCTAGCTGCGCTGCGCCGGGTCGGCTGGGCCCGGCGGCACGTTTCGCATCGGCCGACAGTCCGTGAAGGCCTCCTTGAGGGACTCTGGGTCCCTCAAGGAGGCCTTCACGGACTATCGCGACCCCGTCCCCCAGTGAGCGCGCGGCGCGTTTAGCCCGCTAAACGCGCTCTGCCGCCATACCTGCGCCCCACTGCGGGATGCCGTGAAGGCCTCCTTGCCTACCTGCAGGGTAGGCAAGGAGGCCTCCTCGGCGGCCGTGGGGGGGGGGGGGGGGGGGGGGGGGGGGGGGGGGGGGGGGGGGGGGGGGGGGGGGGGGGGGGGGGTGGGCGGGGG
>NZ_JBVJCE010000014.1:0-27983 GCF_055588925.1 Amycolatopsis sp. NPDC041971
GCCTCAAACGCTACGTCGCCCGCGAAATCCACCGAACACTCATCACAGACATCAACAACCTCACCAACACCCCTTGACATCTATAGGAGCATCTTCCGGGACGCTAGACGTCGCGAAAGTGGCATTCGCGAAATTCAGCCTGCTCGCCAGAAAGGATCGACAGCCGCTCGAAGGGCGCGTCAGTTGACGCAGGGCACACCTTCGGCCGTGATCGGCTTCTCGTCGGACTGCTCGGGCGGGGGCGCCGCGGTCGACGAACCGGCGGCGTTCCGCGAGGAGCCGTAGTTCTCGGCGCCGCTCGGCGACTTGAAGTCCGAGCCGAGGAAGACCATCACGTGCCCGGCTTCGACGCTCTTGTCCTCTTGGACTGTCGGGTTGCCGCCGAGTTCGTCGGCGACGGCCTGTCCCGCCGCCTTCTGGCCCTTGGCGACCCAGACCACCGTCTTCTTGCGTGCGCTCGCGGTGGCCGTGTCGCCCGCGGTGAAGCCCTTGTCGACGAGCTGCTTCAGCACCGTCGAGGCCAGGCCGTCCCGGTTCGTGGAGTTGCGGACGTCGACCGTGGTCGCCTTGTTGGGCGACTCGGCCGGCGGTGCCTGCTGCTGCTCGCCGGGCCGCGGTCCCGCGAGCCCCTGGACGAAGTTCTTGACCTGTTTCGGGTCGACCTGGATGGCGACGCCGTCGTTCGGGGTCTTGTACTCGATGTTGACGATCGGGATCGTCCGGAACTCGAGCTGACCGCCGGTCAGGCTCTTCATCTGCTGCGCGAAGCCGAAGACGTCCCAGTTCTGGTTGAGCACGACCGACTTCTTGATGGCCGCGATCAAGTCGTTCAGCTTGCCCGGGTTGGCGAGCGTGCCCGCCGAGAGCACTTTCCGCGCCATCCCGGCCATGAACACCTGCTGCCGGACGACCCGGTCGAGGTCGCCACGCGGCAGCCCGTGGCGCTGTCGGACGAAGCCGAGCGCCTCCACGCCGGAGATGGTGTGCGGGCCCTTGGTGAACTTCGCGCCGGAGAACTGGTCGTTGACGTTTTGGTTGAGGCAGACGTCGACCCCGCCGATGGCCTGCGTGATCTCGCTGAAGCCCAGCAGGTTGATGGCCGCGTAGTTGTCGATGGTCGAGCCGGTCAGCTGCTCGACGGTCTTGATCAGGGTCTTCGCTCCGGCCTCGTTGGCCTTCTGGTCGATTTCCTTCGGGTCGGAGACGCCGTTCTCCTGCTGCTTCCTGCGCTCTTCGAGCATCGCGCGGGCGTAGGCGGAGTTGATCTTGTGCCTTCCGTGGCCGCCGGGTATGTCGACGTAGGAGTCGCGCGGCAGCGAGATCGCGACGGCCTTGGACCCGTCGTTGGGGATGTGCACGAAGATCAGCGAGTCGGTGTTCAGCTCGCCGTCGGCCTGCCCGGCGCGCAGCTGGGCCAGGACTTCCTTCGACAGCGGGTTGCCCTGCGCGTCCGTGCGGCTGTCGAGGCCGACGAGCAGGATGTCGCGGGCGCCGTCGGCGGGTTTGTCGCTCTCGTCGGCGCCGATGCCGACGTTCGCGAACGTCAGGCCGTCCATCGCGGCCCACGCGTAGCCGGTCAGGCCCATCACCAGCAGGGAGACCAGGCCCAGGGCGATCTTGGGGCCGCGGAATGACCGTCGCGGGGCACGTCGTGGTTCCAGGCGCCGGGACGGCGCGGCGGCGGCATGGCGGACAGGTGCCTGCCGGTCTCCACGAGGCGGGGCCGGGCGGGAAGGAACGCGTCCGGGCGCGTCCTGCCTAGGCCGGGCGGGACGTCGATCCCCATGCCCATTCCGAGGCGGGTACTCCACGCGGTCTGCTCCTTCTGTTCGTGACCGGTCGACGGTCTTCTCAAGGGACGCATGGTGCCCGTTGAGGGTTGTCGCAGGATTACACATCCCCCCGAAGATGTGGCACGCACCACCGGTTTCCTCACCATGGTACGAAGAACGCCTGGTCAGCGCTGTCTGGCTCAGGGCAGGACACGCCGGGCGGCGCGGGCCGGCACCAGCGTGGCGGCCGCGGCGAGCATCGCGACGACGATCGTCGCGACCGGCAGCGCGACCGAGGCGGCGCTCACCCGCTCACCGTCGAGGGCGCTCATCAGGGGCGGCGCGCACGCGACCGCGCACACCAGCCAGGTGCCGGTCATCCGGCTGGTGCCGTTCCGCACGGTGTGCAGGAGGTACACCCCGAGCAACAGGTTGGCCAGGCTCTGGACCGGGCCGAACCGGAGCCCGAGGAGGTCGGCGTCGGCGGACGCGCCGCCGAAGCGGGTCAGCGCGAAACCGAACACACCGAGCATCGCGTACGCCATCCCGACCGTGGCGGCCGCCCGGCAGAACACCGCGGCGCGCAGGCCCGGCTCGTCGACCGCCCGTTGTCGCGGTCCCGAATGACGTTCGAACCACCAGAAGACGAGCACGGCGGGCACGGCCAGCAGGGCCATCGCGAGCAAGATCCGCGGGCGGGCCAGCCAGCTGAGCCCGTCCACGAACGGGCCCGGCAGGTAGACGACCGCGACCAGCAGCAGCATCGCGGACAGGAAGCCGAGGTAGAGGCTCATCGGGGCGCGGAGGACGAGGCGGGCGGTGCCGGCGATCGCTGGACGTTCGCCGAGCCGGGCCAGCGGCCGAGCGAGCAGACCGAGGAGCGCGAGCTGGACCAGGCCGAGCAGGAGCACTCCCCACGGCGGGCCCGACAACGCGGCCGGGGCGCCGGGGCCGCCGAGCAGCATCGGTCCCTCGCCGAGGACGGCGACCGCGACGCCGAGCCCGGCGGCGCCGGTGAACGCCGTCGCCAGGAGTGCACCGCGCGGCAGGCGGACACCGTCGGCGTGGGCGAACGCCAGCTGCTGGACGAACAGGGCGAGGAACAACGTCTCCGCGTAACGCGGGACGGCCGAGCCGGACCACTGCGCCACGGCCTCGCTCGCCAGGGTCATGGCCAGCAGCCCGGCGACGGAGGCGGTCCGTGTCCGGCGGTACAGCGTCAGCAACGCCGGCGCGAGCACGACGGTCAGCAGGAAGACGCCGAGCAACCAGAGCGGATGCAGCGCGATCCGCATGACGGTGGCGTTCGTCCCGGTCGGGATGCCCAGTACCTCCAGCGCGAGCGGGACGACCAGTGCGACGACGGCGAAGAGCAGCGCCGGGCGCAGCAGCGGGCTCGCGCGGTCGGCGAGGTACTGCGGGTAGCGGCCGCCGGTCGCGCGGATCGACCGCCAGCCCGCCTCGTTGAGCCGGCCCACCGCGAAGAAGATGACCGGGCAGAGCTGGGCGAGCCAGGTGAACGGCCACAACGACCGCTCGGGCGCCCCCGCCCAGTGCGCGAGGGCGACGGCGGATTCGCCGAGCAGCATCAGCACCACCCCGGCGACCCCGAGCAGCGCCCACCGGCCGACCGGGACCACCGGCCGCGGCTCGCGAGGAAGCGTGACGGCGGTCCGGCGGGTGCGGACCCAGCCGCGGAGGCGGAACACCAGCAGCGCGCCGATCACCAGTACGCCGACGATCATCGGGCCGAGCGGGTCACCGACCGGCGGCCCCCAGCGCTGATGCCAGGAGTTGAGCACCAGACCGGCGGTATAGAGGGAGGCGACGACGTCGCAGGTGCCGCGCGAGTCCATCGGGTTGACGACGCACGCGTTGTGCATGTCGGCCGAGAGCCGGTCGTCGAGCGAGGCCCTGGCCTCCTGGCCGAGCGGGTGGCCCTTGCGTTCGGCGTAGCGGAGGATGTCGTAGCCCAGGTCGTGGGCCTTGCAGGGGACTGCGTAGTCCCACTTGGTGTTGTCGTCGCCCCAGGGCGCCGAGCAACCCCCGTCGGTGTGAACGGCCCGCACGGTGCCGTCGCGTGCGGTCATCACCCCCGGGGTGATCCCGCTGACCGTGGTGAAGTCTGCGGGCAGTTCGGCGAGCACGTTCTCGACCGGACCCGGCCGCACCAGCGCGTCGACCGCGTTCTGCGCGGCGAGGAGGTCACCCGTCGGTGGCCCCTGGTCCGGCGGCGACGCGGACCGCGACGCGATCAGGCCGAAACCGAAAACCAGCACCGTGACCAGCAACAACCAGCCCGAAGTCGACCAGGGTCGCCGGACCCTGGCAGGACGAGCGGCGGCTTCGGCTGTCGCTGGCATGGCGTCCAGGGTGCCATCCGCCGATCAGGGCCGACATCCGGATAACCCCCTAGTTTCGCCCAGGTGGGTGACGGGGGCTGAAGGACGACGTCCCCGCATGCGACGTGGTGAAGGGGCCTTTTGCCGCTGCGCATGCGGCGAAGGGCACTTCAGCCCTCGACGGTGGGCGGGGGAGCGGGCCGATCCACATCCTGGGCGAACCGGACCTGGTTCCGGCCGTTCTCCTTGGCCACGTAGACGGCGGCGTCGGAGGCGTGCAGGAGTTCTTCCAGGGATTCGCCGTGACGGGGATACAACGCCGCCCCGATCGAGGTGGTGCGGCCCGAGATGGTCACCCGGCTGCCCCTTTTGTCGGTAGTCACTATATGCAGTTCCGCGATAGCGCTGCGCACTCGCTCGGCGGCGAGTTTCGCCGCCGTTTCGTCGATATCCGGCAGGAGTACGAGGAATTCCTCGCCGCCGAAGCGGCCGATGACGTCGGCGGGCCTGGTGACCTCGTCCAATTTCCGTGCCACATCGCGCAGGACGTCGTCACCCGCCGGGTGTCCATAAGTGTCGTTAATCCACTTGAAGTGGTCGAGATCAATCATCAGAAGTGCCAGGCCATCGTCCGATCGGGCAGTCCTTCCGAGCGCCCGATCGGCCGACTCCGACCATCCGCGCATGTTCAGAACGCCGGTTTTCGGGTCCGTCCGCGCGTCGTTTTGCAGTTGGTCGATCTCGGCGAGGCGATTGAACACCACCGTCACCACGGCCATCACGATCACCATCGGTGGCATGATCAACAGCAGCACCGCGGTGACCGCGCCGAGGCCGATCGTGATGGCCTCCAGCAGGTTGTCGGCCGTATTGCCGAGCACTGTCGACATCGACGGCCGCTTCGGCGAGCCGATCGCGAGGATGCCGCCGATGTAGGCGATCTGCACCGCTTCGAAGACCAGCCCGGTGATGATCAGGACACCGAATTCACCGAGGGTGTCCCAGCCGGAAATCCGTCCCCATTCATGCGGTCCGAACGCGGCGAAGGCAAGCGACGCGAGTGTCACCGAAACACCGTGGGTGACCGACGAGAACACGAAGTTGTGCGCGGGCCGCCGGGCGATGAACCAATGCTGGATCCGGATGATCGCGATGATGGAAAGCGTCAGTGAAAGCGGCAGGATGACCGCGGCCGGAAATGTCCATACCGCGGTGAGGTCGATGAGGACGGTACGGCTGCGATCACGCCGTCTTTCCTCTTGCCGCTGGGTCAGCTGAATATGCGCGGTGGCGCCGACGGCGAGAATCGCGAAACGAACCCAGTCCGTTCTTCCCGGATTCGTGGAATCCATCGTCGCGACGACCATGATCGCGATTCCGATCGCCTCCATGGCGAAAAGGAACGCGATGAACCGTTTCGGCCGCTGCCACAGCGCCCACGTCCTGGGATCGTAGGGATGGCGCCACGGCGGTTCGGCCTGGTCACCTTCCGGACCCGCCTGCCCGCGTTCGGTCACCGGTACACCGCTCCGCGCGGCGGCCGTCGCCGTCGCATCGTCGAGGTCGCCGGTGCCGTCACCGTGCTGGCGGCGATCACCGGTCTCGGCTGGCAATTGCTACCTCTTTTCCGCGCGGACGGCACGGCTGAGTAATCTCACCGGTACCGACTGATACACCGTTCGTATTCCACGGCCGGTATCATCCCATCGCATCAGTAGTCCGACAGCGGCAAGGGTGCCCGCGAACACGGACCGGAGGTGACAATCGTGTCCCGTGATTTCTGATCTTGGTGGCTGAATGTTTTTCAGGACGTGACATGGAAGGGGTGACGGATAGTGTCCAGTCGTGACTTCTGAGCCCGGACGAGGTATTAGTTCGCTGCGAGGTTCCCAGGAGGTGTCCGACCATGTCGAGCCGTGACTTCTGATCGAGAGTCGTTTCTTTTCACCCCCGTGCCGAAGACCAAGGGCCGGTGACAGTGTTCCATCGTCGAGATTTCCGAGTACGAACCCGCCGGGCGGCCGAGCCGCCCCAGTGGCCGTCCCGTGTGGATTCGTCATGACAGCGACGGTTCCGGGCTGGATCCGTTGAGGTGCCCCCAGCTGAGCGCGACCATTACGGCCAGCAGCAGGCCGACCACGCCTGCCAGCGCGATGGCCGAGGTCGCCGCCCCGAGCCGATCGGCGGCGAGCCCGCCGAGTCCCGCCCCTATTCCTTGAGCAACCCGCAACCCCGTGCGGTACACCCCACCCGCACCGCCCCGGAGTTCGTTCGGGACCCAGGTGATGAACGTGGCGCTCACCGTGATCAGGTACGCCCCCGCGGCACCCGCCGCCGCCAGCAGCAGCAACGCCGGGATCAGCCCCGGTTTGAGCGCGAAGGCGATCAGGGCGACCATCGGCAGCGCCGCCAGAACGCCGAGCAGCCTCCGCCGTTGTTCCGCGGAGACGAACCGGGACAACAGGAACGCCCCGACGACGAAACCCAGCGGATCGGCGGCCAGCAGCCAGCCGACGGCCTGTTTCCCCACGCCCATCTCCGCGGCGAGCGGTGCCGCGAGTCCCTCGGGGACGACGGCCAGGCCCACCAGCCACGAAAACCAGATCAGCACCCGAAGGTGACGGTTGCCGAAGACCTGCTTCACCGCGCCGAACCAGCTGCCGCTGCCGTCGGACGCCGCCGCGCGCCGGGTCACGGAGAAGCGGACCACGGCCGCGCTCAACAGGAACGTCGCGGCGTCCAGCGCCAGTGCCCAGCTCACCCCGACCTGCGACACCAGCAGACCGCCGCCCGCCAGCCCGAGCAGCATGGCGGTGTTGGTCGAGATGCCCCGGAGGTCCTGGCTCTTGAGATAGAGGTCGTCGTCGGTGAACACCTCGCGCGTCAGCGCGTTCTGCGCCGCGTTGCCGGGAGCGTTCACGAGCCGCGCCAGCACCACCAGCCCGCACAACAGGGCGAGCGGGGTACCGGGAATCGCCATGATCGCGATCAGCATCCCCTGGATCAGGGACGAGACGACGAGGACGGTGCGCCGCGGGTAGCGGTCGGCCAGCTGGGAGAGGCCGAGACCGCCGGCCAGCGCGGGCAGGAAGGTCAGGGAGTAGACCACCGCCGAGAGCAACGCGGAGCCTGTCCGGTCGTAGACGAGGATCGCCAGCGCGACGATGGTGAGCTGATCCCCGATGAGGGACTGCACCTCGGCGAGCCAGAGTGCGCGGAACTCGCGGTTCGCCAGGGCGGCGGTCATCCGCGGCGCCGCGTTCGTCTTCACTGCGTGACCACCTCCCCCCGATCGGGTGAACTTACTTCCCTCGCATTCTTGCCTGCCGTGCTTCTTTGGTCGACGAGGGAGCCACAGTCGATGTCCCGCCGGACAACGTTCAGTATGCCTCCGGCTACAGGGAGACGAACAGAAGACCGGGGAATCCTTCCCCTGTTGGGCTGATCGGGCTACGCCGTCTGAACGGTGGGTGACGTCGGAGTGACTTGTCCGCGGGTATCCGCGCGCCGATCGCCGCGCCCTCGCTCGGCGCAGCCGGGACGCCGTTCGCCGCCGCCCCGGTCTCGACTGGGCCGAATGGTCCAACACTGAGCAGAGACCGGCCTGGAGGTGGAGGCCGGCTGGTTCAAAGGGGTGAAGGCGATGAACGGTTTACTCGACGACAAGGCCGTCGTCGTGACCGGGGCGGGGCGGGGGCTCGGTGAGGCGTTCGCGGTGCACGTGGCGAGGGCGGGCGGGGCCGTCGTGGTCAACGACATCGACGCCGAGCTGGCCGAACGGACGACGGAGAACATCCGCCGGTTCGGTGGCAGAGCGGTCGCCAGTGGGCACAGCGTCGCTGATCCGAAGCAGGCGCAGGAGATCGTCGACCTGTGCCTCGCCGAGTTCGGCGCGATCGACGGGCTGGTCAACAACGCGGGTTTGAACTACGAGGCGCTGCCGTGGGAGGACGACGTCGAGCAGGCACGCGAACTCGTCGAGGTGAACGTCCTCGGTGTCATGTACACCGGGCTCGCCGCGATCAGGGCGATGGTCGAAAGCGGCAGGCCGGGGTCGATCGTCAACATCTCGTCCGGGGCGTCGCTCGGGCAGCGCAAGCTGGGCGTGTACGCCGCCAGCAAGGGCGCCGTCGCTTCGCTGACCTACTCCTGGGCCCTCGACCTGGAGGAGAGCGGCATCCGGGTGAACGCGGTCTGCCCGCTCGCGCACACCCGGTTGGTGTGGAAGTCCGAACGGTCGCTGCGGGCCTGCCCGCCGGACCGGACGCCGTCGCGGATCGCGCCGATCGTGCTCTTCCTGCTCGGCGCCGGATCCGAGGGGATCACCGGGCAGATGATCCGCTGCAACGGGCCGCAACTGCACATCATGGGGCAGCCGTATTTGAAGCAACCCATTCTCGAGCGGCCGGTGTGGGACACCGAGACCGTGCAGCGCGCCTTCGACGAGGTCTTCAGCGCGCACTTGGAGAACTACGGCCTCGAAAAGCGTGTCCCACCCCGGCTGCGCAAGTGGACGGAGTCGACCCGGACGGCTTAGGCCGTGTCCGGTAAGTCTGTCCGCGGTCTTCACGCCCAGGCGGTCCCTGACGGCACGGGCGGTCCAGCCGAGTACAACCCGGTACGAGGCAGAACCGCCCGCACCGCCAGGAACCACCTGGAGCACGAAGCCCATCGAACAGACTTACCGGACACGGCCTAGCCGACCACGAACGGCAGCTTCGCGGCCAGGTCGCCGAGTTCGGCCTTCTCGGCGCCGGTCGGCTCGCGGCGGCCGGTGCCGACCAGCAGCGCGTCGGTGTCGGAGAACGACGCCGGGAACTTCTCGCCGGTGCGCTGCTCCAGAATCTGCCGCGTCTTGGCGAGACCGTCGACGGCGGGCCCGCCGACATGCGGCAGATGCGCGACCAGATCGAGGTGGTGCAGCGTCCATTCCAGGACGTACGCGGACAGGAAGTCACCCGCGGACAGGACGATGTCGCGGGTGGCGACCCGCGTCCCCGGGTCGGCGAGGTCGGCGGCCCGGCCCGCGGCGGAACCGACGTCGTCGAGATGGAACTTGAGCAGCCGGGGTTCCCGGTAGGCGGCGGCGAGACGCACGATCAGCGCGTCGAGGTCGTCCTCGCCGGTCGGCGGCTTCTCGGCGAGCTCCCAATAGGTGACCGCGTCGCGCGTGGGCTCGGTTTCGGCGGGAGTGGCGAGGGTGATCAGGACGTCCTGCGCGTCGATCACGAGATGACACACCAGGTCCTGCACCAGCCAGCCGGCACAGCCGGACGGTTTGGCGAAGTCTTCGTCGGGGGTTTCGGCGACGGCGGTGAGGAGCGCCGCCCAGGAGCGGGAGAAGAGATCCACGGCGGCAAGTTAGCAGTCGCGCACGCAACTCGCGTGATCCTAAGTACATGAAGGCCCCCTTCCTGTACCTAGGCGCAAGGAAGGGGGCCTTCATGTACTTCAGGAGCCGGCGGTGGGGGCGGGTTCCGGGTACAGGTCCGCGATCGTGGGTGCGTAGCGGTCGTTGATGACCCGCCGCTTCAGCTTCAAGGTCGGGGTCACCTCGCCGCTTTCGGGTGTCCACGCCTTGGGGATGACGTGGTACCGCTTGATCTGCTCGATCCTGGCCAGTCGCGCGTTCGCCGCCTCGACGGCCTTCTCGACCTCCGCGCGGACCTCCGCGTTGTCGGCGAGCGATTCGCCTTCGGTGAACTGGATGCCGTTCGCGGTCGCCCAGCCCGGCGCGATCTCGTCGTCGATGACGATCAGCGCCGTGACGTACGGCCGTTTCTCGCCGATCGCGACGGCCTGCCCGATCAGCGGGTGTTCCTTGAGCAGTCCTTCGATCTTCGTCGGCGCGATGTTCTTGCCGCTCGAGGTGATGATCAGTTCCTTCTTGCGGTCGGTGATCGTGACGAAGCCGCGTTCGTCGATCGTCCCGATGTCGCCGGTGGCGAGCCAGCCGTCGGCGTCGACGTCCGGCTTGATCGTGCCGTCCTCCTGCAGGTAGCCGAGGAACACGATCGCGCCGCGGACGAGGAGTTCGCCGTCTTCGGCGACCTTCACCTCGATGCCTTCCAGCGGACGGCCGACCGAACCGGCCTTGAACGCCGTCGGCGTGTTCGAGGTGACCGCGCCGGTGGTCTCGGACAGTCCCCAGACCTCCTGGATCTCGACGCCGAGCCCGGCGATGAAGTACAGGATCTCCACCGGCAGCGCGGCGGCACCGCCGGAGGCGACCTCGATCTGGTCGAGGCCCAGCATCGCGCGCACCGGCGCGAGCACGGCGGCGTCGGTCTGCGCGATCTTCTCCGCGAGCTCCGGCGGGACCTCCTTGCCGTCGCTGCGCAGTTTGTAACCCTGCTGCAGCAGTTCGTTCGCGCCGAGGAGGCCGCTCCGCTTCTCCTCCGGCAGTGAGCCGAGCAAATTCTTCAGGCCCGCCACCATCTTTTCCCACACCCTCGGGACGCCGAAGAAGCTCTTCGGGTGCACTTGGCCCAGCGCGCCGGCTACGCCTGTCGGATCGCCGACGGTGTGCACGTGCCCGGCCCACACGATCGGCATGTAGATCGACAGTTCGCGTTCGGCGATGTGCGCGAGCGGCAGGTACGCGATGTTCGTGGTGTGCATCGGGGAGTCGTGCAGCTTCTGGACGGCGACGGCCTGGTAGATCGCGTTGCGGTGCGACAGCACGACACCCTTAGGGTCGCCGGTGGTGCCGGAGGTGTAGATCATCGACAGCGGGTCGTCCGGAGTGATCGCGGACCACGTCGTCTCGAACGCCTGAGGGTCGGCCGCGTGCGCTTCCGCGCCCGCCGCGCGAAGATCGGCGAACGACAGGAATCGCTTGTCGTCCGGAGGGATCACGGACGCGTCGAGCAGGATGATGTGCCGCAGCGCGGGCAGGTCGTCGAGGACCTGCGACCAGCGGCCGAGTTCGTCGGCACCGGCGAGGACGACGACGCCGGCGGCGCTGTGCCGGGCGACGAACCCGATCTGCTCCGGGCTGAGCGTCGCGTACGCGGTGCAGGGGATCGCGCCGAGATGGGCCGCGGCGAGGTCGGCGATCAGGTGTTCGGGACTGCTCGGCGCCATGATCAGCATCCGGTCGCGGACGCCGACCCCGAGGCCCGCGAGCCCGCGCGACACCTCCGCGATGGCGGTGCGGAATTCGGCCCAGTTCAGGGTCGGCTTGCCCTCGATGTCGAGTGACGTGACCGCCGGCAGCTCACCGAACTCCTGAGCGTTGCGGTGAAGCAGGGCGGGGATGGTCTGGCCTTCGATCTGCTCGGCGACGGTCGGCTGGTTGGTCAACGCTGGCCTCCTCGATGCTGCCTGATCAGGCACACTGTAAGGGCTGTCGGCAGTGCTGGATAGAGAATCGCGGCCACGGTCGCGGCTCGCGAAATGTCCACCTTTTCCGTTTTCACCGCGTCAGTCCCGAACAGTCCCGAACAGTCCCGAACAGTCCCGAACAAGGAGGAGCTCGTCCCGTTTCGCCGCGATCGCCGCCGCGTCCACGATCACCTGAGCCGCCGGGGAACTGTCCGAAAAGGACGCTCGGGCCCACGCGCGGTTGTTCCAGGCGTACGAGCTGGACTTCTGGAACACTCTCGCCGACGATGACCACCGTGACTGATCTCGTAGCGGCGGCCGCGGCACTGGACGCGGCCGATCCCTTGGCGCACAAGCGAAACGAATTCGACCTCGACACCGACGTCGCTTATTTCGACGGCAACTCGCTGGGCGCCCCGCCGAAACACGTGGCGGACCGGGTCGCCGCGGTCGTCCGCGAGCAATGGGGCGGACGGCTCATCCGGTCCTGGTCGGAGGGCTGGTGGGAGGCGCCGATGCGGGTCGGCGAGCGGATCGCGCCGCTGGTGGGCGCCGCGCCGGGGCAGCTCGTGGTGGCGGATTCGACCAGCGTGAACCTGTTCAAGGCGCTGGTCGCCGCGACCCGCCTCCTGCCGGGCCGCGACGAGATCCTCGTCGACGCGGACACGTTCCCGACCGACGGCTACATCGCCGGTGAGGTCGCCCGGCTGACCGGGCGCACGGTGCGCCGCGTCGTCGCCGAGGACATGCCGCGCGAGGTGAGCGAGCGGACGGCCGTCGCGCTGATCAACCACGTCGACTACGTCACCGGCCGCGCTCACGACATGGCCACGCTGACCGGGGCGCTGCACCGCGAGGGAGCGCTGGTGCTCTGGGATCTCTGCCACAGCGTCGGCGCGCTCCCGGTCGAACTGGACGCGACGGGCGTGGACCTCGCCGTCGGCTGCACCTACAAGTTCCTCAACGGCGGCCCCGGGGCGCCCGCTTTCCTTTACGTGGCAAGCAAATGGTTGGACAGTTTCGAGCAGCCGCTGGCGGGCTGGGCCGGCGACCGCGACCCGTTCGCGATGCGGGGCGCGTACGAGGCGAACGACGGCATCGCGCGTGGCCGGGCGGGCACGCCGGACATCCTTTCGCTGCTCGCGCTGGACGCGGCCCTCGACGTCTGGGACGGAGTGGATCGTGGGTTGCTGCGGGCGAAGGGGCTCGCGCTCGGCGAGTTCTTCTTCCGGTGCGCGGACGAACTCCTCGATGGCGTGACGATCGTGACCCCGCGCGGCGAAGACCGCGGGCATCAGATCTCGGTCGTCGACGAAGACGCGGCCAAGACGATGGCGGCCTTGATCGAACGCGGGGTGATCGGTGACTTCCGCCCGCCCGACGTGCTGAGGTTCGGGCTGGCACCGCTCTACACCACCTACGGCGAGGTGCTCCGCGCCGTCACGACGCTTCGGGAGCTCCGGCACCGAAACGACGAACTTCCTTCGGAAATCGGTGGCAAATAGGTGATCACCTCGCCCCCTCGGGGGAGAACGGCCGATCTTTCGGGGATTCGCCGTCAGCCTCGAAATTCGCGCTCGCCGCGCGTGTGACGTAGATCCTTGCCTTGTGGCGTAAGGGAAACCCGCGTCGCCCGGCTTACCGGTGAGGCGCGGGCCCGGCGTCTGGAGAAGGAGGGGGTCGTGTCGTTCACCTATATCGCCGTCGCCGTGTCCGGTGTCGCCTCCGGGTTTCTGCTCAGCGAATTCGGCTCCCGATACCCGGTCGAGACGGTACTCGTCGCGCTTCTGCTCTGCGGGGTGGCGACGCTGTGCTGGGCGGGCGTCCGGACGCTCCGGGACGCCTCGAGGAAGGTCGACGCGCTCCTCGACGACGAGCCCCGGCCGCGCCGGCGAAGATCGTTTCGCCGAACCGGCGGCGATAAATGTCCGTAATTCTCGATTCCGCGGCGCGAACGGCGTTACGGCGGCGCTCCTGCGCGGTGATGTCGTTCGCAAACCGAACGGTATGTAGAGCACCGGCCCTAAAGCGTGAGCGACATCACGGCGAGTAATTTTCCCCGCTTTTCTCCTGGCGAGGTGAACGTGGCGAGCGGTGACTTGATCGAGTCCGAAGAGTGTCGGTCAAGCCGCTGCCGACGGTAAATCGCCAGGTGACCTACTGGTGAGTCACTTTGTCGGGGCGCCCTGGTCCACGTGGTGGACTTTCGAGGTCCAACGGCCTCTCGTGAGCTGGTCACGGCCATACGTGACTACCCTTCGCGTCTGGACTTGACTCACCCGTTTGGGTCTCCTAGCGTCTTCGCGGGCGGAGCGGACCACGCTGTGTTGATCCGGCTATCGGATCCCGCGGGTATGAGATCCCCGGCGACCCGACACCTGAAAACTGCCGGAAGGAAAACGGACCACGGTGAAGCAAATTCCCCTTCGACGAGGCCGCGGCTCTTCGATTCGTTCGCGCGTTCTGACGATCGCGCTCATTCCGAGCATCGCGCTGATGCTGGTCGGTCTCGCGATCGGCGGATACTTGATCTCCGACGCGGTCAACGGCCGTGACTACGCGCAGCGGATCCGTGACTCGGAAGCCCCCTCTCTTCCCTTCTTCGTCCAGGTGCAGGAAGAGCGCCGTCTGACGCTGCGCGAACTCGCCGGAGACCGGTCGCAGCACGCCATGCTCGTCGAACAGCGCGCGAAGACCGACGTCGCCACCCAGGGCGTCGTCGCGCACCTGCAGAAGTTCATCGGCGACTCGCCCGACAGCGTGCAGCGCACCATCGCCACGGTGAACGGGCTCTTCCAGAAGATGCCGCAGATCCGGCAGTCGGCCGACTCCGGTCAGCTCCCGCTGCTGGACGCCTTCACCTTCTACAACCAGATCCTCGACCAGTTCGTCGAAGGTCTGACCGGGCTGGCCCAGGACGCGCCGAACGCCGAGAACGCCTACCAGCGGATCACCGCGGTGCCGCTGTTCACCGCCATCGACCAGATGCAGCGCGCGAACGCCCTCGCCGCCGCGGCCGTCGCGGGTGGCGGCTTCACCGACGAGACCTACCGCGCCTACGTCACCGAGGTCGGTTCCTACCGCTCGCAGCTGGAGTCGTCGGTCTCGCGGATGCTGCCGGACGTCAAGGCGAAGTTCGACCAGCTCGTCGCGAGCGATCCGTGGAAGGCCGTCAACACGGTCGAGAACACCTTCCTGCAGAACAGCAAGGCCACCCTCCCCATCCCCGAGCAGACGTGGCTTCAGGCCGCGCGCGGCGTCAGCGACGCGATGATGCGCGGCTTCGTCGAGCAGAGTGGTACGGCCACGACGCAGGCGGTCGACGACGCCGACCGGACGCTGATCACTTCGGCCATCGCCGCCGCCATCGCGCTGCTGGTGGCGATCGGCGTGTTCGTCATCGCCCTGCGGTTGTCCAACCGGCTCATCGGAAGGCTGGCGCGGCTGCGCGAGGACACCCTCGACGTCGCCGAGACCCGGCTGCCGGAGCTGGTGGACCGGGTGCGGGCGGGTGAACCCGTCGACCTCGACGACAAGGGTCACTTCCTCGACCACGGCGACGACGAGATCGGCCAGGTCGCCGAGGCCTTCAACAAAGCGCAGCAGACCGCCATCGCGGCCGCGGTGGAAGAGGCCAGGACCCGTGAGGGCACCAAGACGGTGTTCCTCAACATCGCGCACCGCAGCCAGGTCATCGTGCACCGCCAGCTCAAGGTGCTCGACCAGGCCGAGCGCAAACAGGAGGACCCGGAGCAGCTGGAGACGCTCTTCCAGCTGGACCACCTCTCCACGCGCGCCCGCCGCAACGCGGAGAACCTGATCATCCTCGGTGGCGGTCAGCCCGGTCGTCAGTGGCGCAAGCCGGTGACGCTGGCCGAGCTGACCCGTGGTGCCTCGGCCGAAACCGAGGACTTCGCCAGGGTGAAGACGGCGAAGATGCCCGCGATGGCGGTGCAGGGCCCGGTCGTCGGCGACCTCGTGCACCTGCTCGCGGAGCTGATCGACAACGCGACCGCCTTCTCGCCGCCGCAGTCGCGCGTCGAGCTTCGGGGCAACGTGGTCGGCAAGGGTGTCGTGATCGAAGTCGAGGACCAGGGCCTCGGTATCGAGCCCGAACAGGCCGCCGAGCTGAACGCGATGTTGGCCGATCCACCGGATTTCGGCATCATGGCCTTGTCGACAGAGCCACGGCTGGGCCTGTTCGTGGTCGCCCGCCTCGCCGCGCGTCACGGGATCTCCGTGCACCTGCGCGAGTCGGCGTACGGCGGCACCAGGGCCATCGTGCTCGTCCGCACCGACCTGCTCGCGCCGGTCCCGTCTGATCAGCCGGAGGACGAGGTGGATCCCGACAGCACCGACGTGCCGGAATCCGCGCCGCTGCTCCCGGGCCGTCGTGCCCGCCACCGCACCGAGTTCCCCGCGGAACGGCCGGAACTGCCCGTGCCGATGCCGGTGGCACCCCAGTCGCACGCTCAGCAGGGCCCGGAGCAGTCTGGCGGCACGTTGCCGCCGCTGCCCCCGCGCCCGCCGCGGGTGCCCCGGCCGGAGACACCGCGGCCCGAGCCGATCCGCTCGGAGCCCGCGCGTGCCGACGGCCGTCCGCAACCGGTGCAACCGCCGGTGTGGCCGCCCGCCGATACCCGTCCGCAGGACACCCGGCCTCAGGACGGCCGCCCGCCGCAGACCCGGCGGCCCGGCCCCGAGGCGCCCGGCAGGCCACCGCTGCCGCAGCGCCGCCGTCAGGCGAACCTGGTCCCCCAGCTGATGGAGGACCGGCCCGCCGCCCAGCACGAGGAGGTCCGCGAGGACACCCCCGAGCTGGCCAGGAACCGGCTCGCCGCGTTCCAGCAGGGCACGCGCCGCGCGCGGGACACCGAACCCACCGACGACTACACCGACCTCGACATGTACGGAGATCGTGACTAGATGGCCAACGCGGGAGTCAGTGAACTCGACTGGTTGCTGGACGACCTGGTCAAGCGGGTCAGCGGTGCGGACAGGGCGGTGGTCCTGTCCGCCGACGGCCTGCTCATCGGACGGTCCGGGAACCTGTCGGAACAGGACGGCGAGCACCTGTCCGCGGTCGCGTCGGCGTTCCAGAGCCTCGCGCGGGGAACGGGACGGCACTTCGGCGGCGGCAACGTCCGCCAGACCATGGTCGAGATGGACCACGCCTTCCTGTTCGTCACCGCGGCCGGGCGCGGAGCGTGCCTCGCGCTGCTCGCGAAGGAAGACGCGGACATGGGTCTCGTCGCCTACGAAATGAACCTGATGGTCAAGCGGGTCGGCGCGGTGCTCACTTCGGCGCCCCGCGCCGCGACTCCCACTTCGCCATGAGCGGGCGGCACGAGTCGTGGTTCGAGGACGAGGCCGGGCCGCTGGTCCGGTCGTACGCCGTCACGGGCGGGCGCACCCGCTCGGACACCCTCGGCCTCGACCTGATCACCCTGGTGGTCGCCATGCGCAGCGCGCACGAAGTGGCAGGCTTCGAACCGGAGTACGGGCGGATCCTCAACCTGTGCCAGAGACCGACCTCTGTCGCGGAGGTCGCCGCGCGCATAGACCTGCCGCTGCCGGTGGTGAAGGTGCTGCTGAGCGACCTCATCGAACAGAACCTCGTGCTGTTCCGCACCGCGACCCCGGTCACCGACACCCCCAACAAACACGTACTCCAGGCGGTTCTTGATGGCATCCGGAAACTCTGAGCCCCGGCGATCTCTGACCGCGAACGCGGTCAAGGTCCTCATCGCCGGCGGGTTCGGGGTCGGTAAGACCACGATGGTCGGTTCGGTCAGCGAGGTTCCCCCGCTGCGCACCGAGGAGGTCATCACCGCGGCGTCCGAGGGCGTCGACGATCTCACCGGTGTCGAGAAGAAGACGACCACCACGGTGGCCCTCGACTTCGGCCGCATCACCATCAACCCCGAGCTGATCCTGTACCTGTTCGGCACGCCGGGACAGGACCGGTTCTGGTTCATGTGGGACGAACTGGCCGAAGGCGCGCTCGGCGCCGTCGTGCTGGCCGACACCAGGCGGCTCGACAGTTGCTTCGCGGCCGTCGACTTCTTCGAGCGCCGCGGACTGCCGTTCGTCGTCGCCGTCAACTGTTTCGACAACGCCTACCGCTACGGAACCGAGGAGGTCCGGCAGGCGCTCGACGTCGGCATGGACGTCCCGCTGCTGCTGTGCGACGCGCGGGAACGCGACTCGACGAAGCAGGTGCTGACCGTGCTGATGGAGCACGTGCTGGCGCTGTCGGACCTGGCCGCGGGTCTGCCACAGGGCCGCTGACGTTTCCTCTTTCAAGCCCGGTCCGTGAAGGCCTCCTTGAGGGACCCAGAGTCCCTCAAGGAGGCCTTCACGGACAGTCAGATCGCCACGTTCGCCCCACAGGCACCAGCAGTCACAACAGCTGCGCGTGAAGGACCCCTTCCCTCGGCTCCGCCGAGGAAACTCGACCTTCACACCCTCCCCAGTACATGAAGGACCCCTTCCTTGCGCCTAGCGCAAGGAAGGGGTCCTTCATGTACTCGTGCAGGCAAGCGGCTCAGGACCTCCGGCGCCGCCGCAGCAGGGTGTCGACCGCGTAGGTGCCCGGGCCGACCACCGCGAACAGCAGGAAGATCCAGGAGTACAGGGCCGCCGTCTCGCCCTTGTTCAGCAGCGGTAGCAACGCGTCGGGCTGGTGCACGACGAAATACGCGTACGCCATCGTGCCCGAGAGCAGCACCGCGACCGGGCGGGTGAACAGGCCGAGGAGGATCAGCAGCGAGCCGACCGTTTCGATCACCCCGGCGTACCAGCCCGGCCAGGTGCCCAACGGCACGGCGGGCTTGTCGAAGAGTCCCATCTTCTGCAGACCGTGGCAGAGGAACAGGAACGAGACCACTACGCGGACCACGGAGAGGGCCAGTCCCTGCCACTTGGGAGTGGTCGGGCCGATCTCGGTGGTCGTGGCGGTGGCTGTCTGGGTCATGACGCATCCTTCCGGCTCAAGGTGGTCTAAACCATTGATGGGATAGAGGATGCCGGATGCCCCACCCGCGGGGAACTTTCTTTCGGGGGTAATTCGATGACATGTCCGAATTCAACGACGCGGAAACGCGATTGAGGCCCTTTCCTGGAATCGTTCCAGGAAAGGGCCTCGCGATTTTCCGTCAGCGGCGGCGGCGCAGCGTGTCGAGGGCGAAGGTGCCGGGGCCGATCGCGGCGATCAGCAGGAAGATCCAGCAGTAGAGGGTCGACAGCTCGCCCATGTTCTGCAGCGGCAGCAGGCCTTCCGGCGCGTGGACGGTGAAGTAGGCGTAGGCCATCACGCCGGAGAGGAGCACCGCGACCGGCCGGGTGAACAGGCCCACCAGTACCAGCACGGCGCCGACGACCTCGATCACGCTGCCGTACCAACCGGGCCAGGAGCCGAGTTCGACCGAGCCGCCGGCACCGTCGACACCACCGAAGAAGCCGAATCCCTGCAAGCCGTGGCAGAGGAAGAGGAACGAGACGACGATCCGGACGGCCGACTGGATCACGCCCTGCGCCTTGGCGGCACGCGAGGCGGTGGCGGTGGTCTCGGTGTTCTTGGCGGGGGTGCTGGTCTGCGTCATGGTTCCGGTCCTTCCGGGAGTGTCTGTCGGGCGGCTTCTGACAACGCGTCGGACGGGCTCGACGCGAATCGACATCCGGGCGGAAAGTTTTTTCGCGGGCCGGTCACCTCACCCGATCGGAGCAAGGCCAGACTGGACGCCATGGCGGGTAAGACGAGTGCCGGGATCCTGCTCTTCCGCAGGTCGGGCGAGGTGACCGAGGTGCTGCTCGGGCATATGGGCGGGCCGTTCTGGGCGAAGAAGGACGCGGGCGGCTGGTCGGTGCCCAAGGGCGAGTACGAGCCGGACGAGGCGCCGGAGGCCGCGGCGCGGCGCGAGTTCGCCGAGGAACTGGGGCTGCCCGCGCCGGAGGGGGAGTACCTCCCGCTCGGCGTCGTGAAGCAGTCCGGCGGCAAGGTCGTGACGGTTTGGGCGGTCGAGGGCGACCTCGATCCGGCTCAGGTGGTGCCAGGCACCTTCGAGCTGGAGTGGCCGCCGCGGTCGGGCCGGACGCAGGAGTTCCCGGAGGTCGACAGAGTCGCCTGGTTCGAGCTGGCCGAAGCGGAAGAGAAACTGCTCAAAGGCCAGCGTCCGTTCCTCGCCCGCCTCAGCGAGTTGCTCGACGGCTGAGCAACTCGCCGAGTGGTTTGTCGGCCAGTGAGCCCAGTACGAGATCGGCGTGGTCGAAGTTCAGCACCGCGGTGATCGGATTCGGCACCGCCACGCATTCGAGTCCGGCGGCCTTCGCCGCGGTGACCCCGTGCGGTGAATCCTCGAACGCGATCGCCTCGGCCGCGGGCAGGTCCAGCGCGGCGAGCGCCGCCAGGTAGAGGTCCGGGCTCGGCTTCGCCTCGTGGAGGTCGCCGGTGAGGACGGCCTCGAACGCGTCCGCGAGGCCCAGCCGGTTCAGCTGTGTGGTGACCCAGTCGCCGGTCGAACTGGACGCGATGGCCAGGCGCAGACCCTGTTCCTTCGCGTCGTCGAGATACTCCTGGACGCCCGGCCGCGGCCCCACCGATTCCAGCAGCTCGGTGACCCGGGCGCGGACGCCGGTGCGGACCGCGATCCTGTCGAGGTTCTCGTCGTTCTTCTCGAGCAGTTCGAACATCGCGACAGCGGTGTTCTGCGTGCCGATCACGGTGTGCCAGACGTCGAGGGGGAGTGCGCCGCCGCGTTCGCGGAACGTCTCCTGCCAAGCCGCGAGAACGGCCGCCTCGGTGTCGACCAGCGTGCCGTCGAAGTCGAAGATCAAGGCGCCGGTCATGGGACGAGTCTACGTCTTGACGCACCGAGTGGGACGGATTACCGTACGCATTCGTTAGGAAACTTACCAAACGAACAGTGCTCAATGAACGACGCCGCGCACCCGTCCCTCTCAACCCGCCGCCACGGATTCCCGGGGAGATCGATGTGAAGGCCCGAACCCGACTACTGCCACTAGGCGCGGCCGCCATCCTGTTGCCGACGCTGCTCAGCGGTAACGCCCAAGCCGCTGATGTCCTTCTGTCCCAAGGTAAACCCGTTCTCGTCTCCTCGGTGGAGTCCTCCTCCTACGGCGGTCCGCTGGCCGTCGACGGGAAGACCGGCACCCGGTGGGCGAGCGCCGAAGGTGTCGACCCGCAGTTCATCCGCATCGACCTCGGCGGCCCGTCGGCCATCAACCGGGTCAAGCTGAACTGGGAAGCGGCATACGCCACCGCGTACAAACTCGAAGTCTCCAACGACGGCTCGGCGTGGACCCCGGTCAAATCCGTCACCAACGGCAACGGCGGGACCGACGACCTCACCGGGTTGTCCGCCCGCGGCCGGTACCTGCGCCTCGTCGGAACCAAACGCGCCACGAGTTATGGCTACTCCCTTTGGGAGATGCAGGTTTACGGGACGTCGGACTCCTCCGGTGACACGCAGGCGCCCACCGCGCCGTCGAACCTCAAGGCCGGTTCGGTCACGGCGTCCACTGTGGACCTGACGTGGACCGGTTCGACGGACAACGTCGGCGTCACCGGCTACGAGGTGCTGCGCAACGGCCAGGTCGTCGGCACGACCGAGACCGCGTCCTTCACCGACAGCGGGCTGAGCGCGTCGACCGCGTACACCTACACCGTCCGGGCGAAGGACGCCGCCGGCAACACCTCGGCGGCCAGTAACCAGATCCAGGCGACCACGCGGGCGGGCGGTTCGTCGTTCGTCATCGCCGCCTCCGGTGACATCGCCGAACAGTGCACCGCTTCCTCGTCTTCGTGCGTGCACCCGAAGACTGCCGCGCTGGTCGGGCAGATGAACCCGGCCGCGGTGATCACCATGGGCGACAACCAGTACGACGACGCCCACATCGAGGACTTCACGAAGTACTTCGACAAGACCTGGGGCAAGTACAAGAACATCATGCACCCGGTCCCCGGCAACCACGAGACCTACGACCACACCCCGCTGGGCGCCTACAAGCAGTACTTCGGCAAGATAGCGACGCCGAACGGGAAGACCTACTACAGCTGGGAAATGGGCAACTGGCACTTCGTCGCCATCGACAGCACGGAGTTCTCGCCCGGCCTCGCCGCGAACGGGATCAGCGACGAGCAGCTGAACTGGATCAAGCAGGACCTGAAGAACAACACCAAGCCCTGCGTCGCCGCGTACTACCACCACCCGCGCTACACCTCGGGTGACCACGGCGACAACGGCAAGATGGCCACCCTCTGGGAGACCATGGTCGGAAACAAGGTCGACCTCGTGCTCAATGGGCACGACCACCACTACGAACGGTTCCATCCGCAGAACGCCGACGGCGACAAGGACGCCGCCGGTCCGGTGCAGATCATCGGCGGTGGTGGCGGGGCCAGCCTGTACCCGGTGAAGACGGAACACCCGGCCACGGCGAAGGCGATCTCGACCTACGGCGTGCTCAAGCTGAACATGTCGGACAACGCCTTCTCGACCCAGTTCGTCGGTCTCGACGGCAAGACCATCGACTCGTCTCCCACCTACACCTGCCACTGATCCCCGTGATCAGGTGCCGGGTCGCGGCTCGTGTGCACCGCGGCCCGGCGCCTCTTCGCGGCGTTGGAGGTCTCCCATGTACATAGCCACCAGTAGGGGAGCGGACGCCGCGGCGGAAGTCCCGAAGAGCGGCGTGAAACGGGCCGTCACCGGGAACGTCGTCGCGCTCGGCCTGGTCAGCCTCGTCACCGACATCTCGTCGGAGATGGTGACCGCGGTCCTCCCGCTCTACCTCGTCCTCGGTCTCGGCCTGAGTCCGCTGCAGTTCGGCGTGCTCGACGGCCTCTACTCCGGCGTCACCGCCGTCGTCCGGCTCGTCGGCGGGCATCTCGCGGACCGGTGGCAGCGGCTCAAGGCGGTCGCCTGCTTCGGTTACGGGCTTTCGGCGCTGGGCAAGATCGGCCTGATGCTGGCGGGTTCGTCCACCGTCGCGATCGGTGCCGTCCTGGCGGCCGACCGCACCGGCAAAGGCGTCCGGACCGCGCCGCGGGACGCGCTGATCACGTTGAGCAGCGACCCCCGGCACCTCGGCCGGGCGTTCGGCGTGCACCGCGCGATGGACACCTTCGGCGCGTTCCTCGGCCCGCTGGTCGCGATGGCCGTGCTGTGGCTCAGCCTCGGCAGTTACGACTCGGTGTTCTTCACGAGCTTCTGCATCGCCGCCATCGGCGTGATCATCCTGCTGGTGCTGGTCAAAGACCACCAGCCGAAGCCGGACGCCGCACGGCCCAAGGTCTCCTTGCGGGAGACCGCGGGCCTGATCCGGCAGGCGTCGTTCCGGCGGATCTGCGTGTGGGCGGCGTTGCTGGGCCTGGTCACCCTCAGCGACTCGTTCCTCTATCTCGTACTGCAGCGCCGCTGGGATCTCGGCGCGGTCTTCTTTCCCTTGCTGCCGCTGGGAACCGCGGGTGTGTACCTGCTGCTCGCCGTGCCGTTCGGCAGGCTTTCGGACCGCATCGGCCGCTGGAAGGTGTTCCTCGGTGGGCACGTCGCACTGGTCGTCGCCCTGCTTTCGCTGCTGGGGCCGGTGGACGGCGGCGTTCTCGCGGTGCTGGCGCTGGTGCTGCACGGTGTCTTCTACGCCGCCACCGACGGGGTGCTGATGGCCGTCGCCGGACCGCTGCTGCCCGAGCACCAGCGGGCGAGCGGCCTGGCACTGGTGCAGACCGGACAGGCGACGACGCGGATGTTCGCGTCCGTCCTTTTCGGACTCGCCTGGACCACGTGGGATCTGCACGCCGCGGTTCTGGTCGCCGCCGGCGCGCTGGCCGTGGTGGTCGTCGCGGCCGCCGTTGTCCGTCCTTTGAGGACATACGCATGAAGGCGCGGATCCTGGGTGTGGCCATGGCGGTCGTCGTCCTGATCGCGGCCGCCGTCGGCTACGGCCTGCATTCCCGGGACCGCGGGCCGGAGGTGAACTCCGTCGCCGTCGTGACCGGGCAGCCGGTTTCGGTGCAGGCCAAGGGACAGCTGTTGTTCCGCAATATCGCCGAAGGTCCCGACTTCGGCCATCTCGCCACCGTCCCGGTCGATCGGCCGGGTGCACCCCGGAAGGTGTCCGGGCTCAGCTGCGACCGGTTCGCCGCTTCGGCGGGGACCGCGCTGTGCCTGTCCGCGCAGCCGGGGGTGCTGCCGCCGATGACCGACGTCATCGTGCTGGACAAGGACCTCAACGAGATCCGCCGGATCGAACTGCCCGGCACCCCCAGTCGCGGCCGGGTCTCGCCGGACGGGAAGCTCGCCTACTGGACGCTGTTCGTCAACGGCGATTCCTATGCGGAGACCGGGTTTTCGACCAGGGCCGGGATCTTCGACCTGAGGACCGGGAAGCTGATGAAAAGCATCGAGGAGATGGGGCTCCTGCTCGACGGAAAGCCGTACTACTCGTCCGACGTGAACTACTGGGGGATCACCTTCACCCCCGACGGCAAGCGGTTCTACGCGACCGTGGGGACGAAGGGGAAGACGTACCTGGTCGAGGCGGACTACGACAAGCTCGTCGCGAGGATGATCCGGGAGAACGTCGAATGCCCGTCCCTCTCGCCGGACGGGAAGCGAATCGCCTTCAAGAAACGGGTTTCCGCCGATCTCGCGGCGCCGTGGCGGCTGGCTGTCCTCGATCTGGCTTCCGGGCAGGAGACCTTGCTGGCCGAGACGCGGAGCGTGGACGATCAGGCCGCCTGGCTCGACGACCGGACCGTGGCGTACGGGCTGGACTCGGGGATCTGGGCGGTTCCGGCGGACGGGAGCGGGGCGGCCAGGCTGGTGGTCGAGCGGGGGGCGTCGCCGGCCGGGGTGTAGTGGGTCCCGTGGGTCGTGAGTGGCGTTCCGGGTTCGGGCGGGTCCTCTCTTAGGTGCCTACTGTGTGACCTGCGGGGTTGCAGTACATGAAGGACCCCTTCTTGTACCTAGGCGCAAGGATGGGGGCCTTCATGTACTGGGGAGGGGTGTGGCTAGTGACGCTACTGAGGCTCGAGATGTCGTTCCGGACCCACCCGCAGTAGGTACCTAAGACACCCTTGGCCCTAGCCCGAATCGCCACTCACGACCCGGCCACGCCCAGCGCCTCCGCCTGCTCCCGGAACACGTCGTACGCCGCCTTCCCGAACAGCACGAACCGCACCAGCTCCACCGAAGACGATCCGGCCGAAAGTGTGCTCAGCACGGTCTCGAGGGCGATCTCCGCCGCGGACTCGACCGGCCACCGGTAGATCCCGGTCGAGATGGCGGGGAAGGCCACGGTGTGCGCGCCGAGGTCGGTGGCGACGTGCAGCGAGTTGCGGTGGCAGGCGGCCAGCAGTGCCGACCGGTCTTCGGAGCCGGACCACACCGGCCCGACGGTGTGCACCACCCAGCGTGCCGGGAGGCGGCCCGCCGTGGTGGCGACCGCCTCTCCGGTCTTCAGTCCCTTGCCGTAGTGCCCGGCGCGCAGCGCCCGGCATTCGGCGAGGATTTCCGGTCCGCCGCGGCGGTGGATCGCGCCGTCCACCCCGCCGCCGCCGAGCAGTGACGAATTCGCGGCGTTGACCACGACGTCGACCTGCTGTTCGGTGATGTCGCCTTCGACCAGTTCGATCATCGTGATCGCTCCGTCAGTCGTTGAAGTACTCGATCAGTACCGGGGCCACGGCCTTCGGCTTGAGCATATGCGTCTGGCCTTCGATCGTGCGGTGCTCGGCGCCGGGGACCGCCTTCGCCAGCGCGGCGACGCCGTTGCGGATCCACGCGGGGCTCTTGCCGCCGTCCATGACCAGCGCCGGCACCGAAACGCTCGCCCAGCGGCCCTCGGGCAGCGGGGTGCCGTCGTGCAGACCCTCGACCAGTGCGGCGTCGTAGCGCAGGGTCGGCGCGACCTTCTTCAGTTTCGGCCAGGCGGGCATGAACCGCATCATGAACACCATCGGCGCCGGGAGGCGGACGCCTTCCCGCATGAAGGTCTTGATCGCGGCGCCGGGACGCCCGGCGGCGATGGCCTTCTCCAGCCGGTCGCCGTAGTCGGCCGGAACCGGCGGGCGGGTGTCGTCGACGACCAGGGGGAATTCGTACACCGCCAGTTTCGTGATCGGGAGCCCGGCTTTCGCGGCTTCGAGGGCGAGCGCGGCGCCGGACGAGATGCCGTAGACGTGCGCGGTCCCGCCCGCTTCCTTGATCAGGGCCGCGATGTCCTCGACTTCGCGGGCGACGGAGAACGGCTCGGTGTCGCCGCTTTCGCCGCGGCCGCGGCGGTCGTAGGTGTAGACGGTGAAGTGCGCGGCCAGTTCGGCGGCCAGCGGTTTGGCCGGGCCGAACTCGCGGTGGCACATCGCGCCGTCGACCAGGATGACGGCGGAGCCGGAGCCGGTGCGGGTGTAGGCGATGGTGGTGCCGTCTTGCGAGGTCACGGTGCTCATGGCGGGAATTCTCCTTGAGTGGTTCAGCGAGCGGAACGGAGGATGACGGCGGTGACCCAGCCCCAGGCCAGCATCACGGTGGCCCAGAAGGCGAGCATCACGGCGGCGGTCGCGTTGCCGGAGCTGATCCCGGCGAACGAGGCGAAGAACGCGATGCCGGTGGCGCGGGAGTAGACGGCCCAGCCGCGGCGGCCCTCACGGACGAAGCGGCTCGCGAACACGAAGGTCGCGGCGATCAGCGAGAGGAAGCCGACCGAGCCGGCGGCCATGTGCAGGACACCCGGGGTGCTGATGGTTCCCGGGCCGCTGCCCGCGGGGAAGCCGTTGCCGGGGTCGGCTTTGAAGACCGCGGCGAAGAGCAGGCTGACGCCGAAGACGCCCAGCAGTCGTGGACCCCACGTGCTGCCTCCGCCCGGTTCGGGCGTCCGGCTCAGGCCGATCGCTCCGGCGGTCATCAGGACGCCGGTGACCAGGAAGTTCGTCACCTGGATCCAGCCAGCGTCACCGTTGCTCAGCATGCTGGCCGGGTGCTTCGTCAGGTCGAAACCGTCGCGGACGGCGGCCTGGGTGAGCGTGATCAAAAAGTACAGCGGGCCCGAGGCCGCGCCGCAGGCGAGCAGGGCGCGGGCGGGGAGCGCGACGTGGGTCCGGGTGGCGGCGATGGTCATCGTTTCGGCCTTTCGGGGGCGGGAGTTCGTTGGGCACAACTCTCGGTCCGAAAGTCTGTTTTGTCAAGACAAAAAAAGTTGTCGGTAATGCTCGATGCGACGCCGGAGGGTGTCGCAGCAGGTGATTACTCGCTGTTTCGCAAGGTCAGGAGGGTGATCTCGCTCGGCGCGAAGACGCGCAGCGGCGGTCCCCAGAAGCCGGTGCCCCGGCTCGTGTAGAGCTGCGTGCGCTCGCCGTGGCGTGAAAGCCCCGCCAGCACGGGCTGATCGAGCCGGACCAGGAGGTGGAACGGCCAGATCTGGCCGCCGTGGGTGTGCCCGGAGATCTGGAGGTCGATGCCCGCCTCGGCGGCCTGCTTGACCTGTTTCGGCTGGTGGGCGAGCAGGACGACCGGCGTGCTCGCGGCGACGCCATCGAGCGCGGCGGGGAGATCGGGACCGTGGCCGGGCAGGCCGGAGACGGCGCCGGTCGGGTCGTCGATCCCGGCGAAGACGAGCGTGTCCCCGCCCCGGCGGACCTGGGCGTGCCGGTTGTGCAGCGGGTCCCAGCCGAGGTCGCGCATGTGGTCGAGCCAGGCCTGCGCTTCGCCGAAGTACTCGTGGTTGCCGGTGATGTAGAACTTGCCAAGTTTCGCCCGTACCTTCCCGAGCGGCGCGACCTGCTGGGCGCGTTTGGCGACGGTGCCGTCGGCGAGGTCGCCCGCGTGGGCCACGACGTCGGCGTCGAGTTCGTTCACCGCCTCGACGACCTTCTCCGACCATTTCGTCCGGTTCAGCGGTCCGAAATGGGTGTCGGTGATGATCGCGAAACGGAGACCGTCGAGCCCCGCGCCGAGGCGGGGGATCACGACGTCGAGCTCCTTGAGCCTCGGCACGCGCCGGGCTTCGGCCATTCCGTACGCCGCCAGCGCCGCGAAGGCCACCAAGACGACGCCGGACACGATTCCCGCCGCACTGTCCACTCCGGACACCGCGAGCAAGAACCGCAGCACGGTTCCGAGTACCGACAAGGAGAACA
Organism: Amycolatopsis sp. NPDC041971; assembly: GCF_055588925.1. Taxonomy (NCBI): domain Bacteria; kingdom Bacillati; phylum Actinomycetota; class Actinomycetes; order Pseudonocardiales; family Pseudonocardiaceae; genus Amycolatopsis; species Amycolatopsis sp. NPDC041971. The sequence goes on from NZ_JBVJCE010000014.1 coordinate 27,597, forward strand.
GCAACCAGATCAGCCCGAGGGAGAGGTCGCCGATCTTCGCCGCGAGGTCGCGCTGCCACGGGCCGTGGCCGAGGACCATGCACGCGGGCAGGGCGATCGCCGCGACGGCGAACACGATCGTGCCGAGGACTTCGAGCGCGACCGGGAGTTCGGGCGAGCCGACGATCGTCCACCACGGCACACCGAACAGGAGGGCGAGAACGGCGATCAACGCGGCGACGCGGACAAGGATGCGGGGCATGATGTCGGCCAGACTACAGACCATCGGTCTCTACCGCCGTCTTCGCTGAGGCGCGAGCCCGGGTGGTTGGGGGGGGGGGGGGGGGGGGGGGGGGGGGGGGGGAGAAAAAAGACACCAGAACAAAACAAAAAACCCACAAAAACCAG